>CBDDLT010000016.1:0-130000 GCA_965230755.1 Saprospiraceae bacterium
AACCCCGCCACCCAAATGTCTGTAAATATTAATGTCGTCCGGATAGATTACATCAGCTATGCTAACTTCTGCCGATGAGCTCTGTGTTCCCTCATTCACTCCCCGTCGTATCGCGATATGACTATGCTCGTCAATGATACCGGAAGTCAGATGCTTGCCGCTTGCGTCCATCACCTCTGCTTCTCCAACATCCAAGTTCGACCCAACATTCTTAATCTTTCCATCCTTAATCCAAACATCAGCTTGAATTATCCCTTCTTCTTCATTCGTCCAGACCGTGGCATTTTTTATCAGCAAATTGGAAGCTTCCGGCATCCTTTCCTTTCTACCATAAGCTTGAAACGGATAGATGATCTGGCCAAAAGGATCGAATTCACTTCCAAGTTTTTCTGTTTTCTTTTTATTCATTTGCTCATCCTGAGATTTTAACTGGGCATCCCAAGCAGCGAGTAAATCATTTTTACCATAGGCCATACCGGACAGGGATCGAACATCTGCCTTCCAATTACCTAAACACTCTATCATATTAGCAGAATCTGGCCAGGGTAAATCAAAAACCCATTGTGTCGTTCCGGTCTTGATTGGAACTACCCAATTGCTGTCTGATTCTGATTTCCAAACCCAACTCTTTTGCTTCTTTTTCAAAATCAACTCCTTGGTCTCTTCGCCGATGACGAATTCGTATTTGCCTTCTAATGGATTGGAAAAATTCAGCTGATGTTTATTCGGTTTACCGTCAATGAAATGAACTTTTATCGATGCATTCGATTCTAAAAAATCTCCATCCGTGATAAAGAAATTGGCTCTTTTTCCTTTTTCCAGACTAGCTAATTGATCTTCCACACCCATCCATTGAGCAGGTCTTGTCGTCAAAGCCCTCAATATCTCTTCTTTAGGAAGTCCATTCTTATACAGTTTTCTCAAATTTTTTCTGAACGCCGCCGCATCTTTTGACTCGTCCGCGGTAAAACAAAAAGGTATTTTACTCTCATAGAGCATTCTGGCGTTGTATGGCGCAAGTTCCCAATGCTTCATATCCCTGTATTGGCTGTGCATCAAATCAAAACTTGTTTCTATTTTGGAAGGTCGAGGAAAATTCACTGGCAAAATGAACTTCGCGGATTTAGCCTTTAATTCTTCTATCCTTTGATATTCATCGTTATTCCCTAGTAAGAATACTTCGGCCGACAACGTCTCTGCAATATCTATGGCATTCAGTGCTTCCCATTTATTTCCCGTTTCAAAAATCAATGGTTTACCAGATAATTCTGACCATCGTTCCAAACTGATATTTTGACCTTCGGATCTTTCATTCCACTTGGCATCATAATGCGTCTGTCTTAAGAGGGCAATAGCGCCCATCAAAGACCCGGGGTAGTCCTGAGATGAACTACCTTTTTTAAAGGACATCGCATGGGCACAGTCCTTTTCTAACAGTGCCTTGTGATCCTTTTCGGTTAGCTGAACCAAACTTGCTGATCCTCTGGAGAGTCCGTCTTTTCGAAGACTGAGGGTGGTCATTATTCCACATGCCAGAAGTTTTTCTCGTTTCTTCTCCTCTAAAGTAAAGTGTTCAGAGGATCTAAATTCTGACTTAATGGCCTCGTTCCAAGAATACGCTCCCGGTTTATCACTTAAAAATTGTGGCTTTTTACTGCCATTACTCTTCTTGATCTCTGGCATTCCGTAGTCCGAAAAAAGATCTATGAATCCCGCATAGATATGATGAGTCCCCAATAAATCAACTACAATGGCATCATCGGACTGCTCCAAATTCTTACCAACACCGATAATTTTACCATCCTCAATAAGTAAATCAGCACCTTCCAATGAGTTTTCTGCGTCGGTATGAATAATGGCATTGTGCAACAAGTACTTATTGTATTCCTCATGGATTACCCCGTTGTAAGGAAATTCTTCCTGACCATATCCCCGCTGAAAAAACAGCAAAAACAGGAAAGCAATACAGTATCTAAGCTTGAACATAGACGATTTGTTTTGTTTGATAATAGTCCAGAGAAAAGAAATCCGATATGGGAAAAACTTCGACGTAATTATTATTCTCTACAACACTGATTTCTTCTTCTATATCTCCCCCTTTAAGACACAAAAGTCCGTTGGGCAAGCCATTCATTTCTTTATTTCGAATTAATCGATGTGACCAAAGATATAGTTTCTCCAATGGCGCCACGGCCCTAGAAACGATGAAATCGTATTTCTCGTTTTTGATCTCTTCGGCCCGAATAGCTTGAGCTCTGGCATTAGAAAGTTGTAGGCGATCCACAATGTCCTTCACCACCATGATCTTTTTTGATCGTCCATCCACCAGATGAAACTTCACTTCTGGAAAAAGAATGGCCAATGGAATTCCCGGGAGCCCACCGCCCGTTCCCAGGTCAAGTATTTTGGTTCCAGGAGCAAAATCAATCAAGCGCGCAATGGCACAGCTGTGCAGAATATGATGCCGATAAACATTCTCAATGTCCTTCCTACTGATTAGATTGACTTTACTGTTCCACTCTATATACAACTGACCCAGTTGGTACAGTTTCTCCAGTTGAATATCATCTAAATTTGGAAAATACTCTTTGAAAAATATATCTATTGATGCCCGATCAATCATTTAAAAGCTCTATTGTGATGTAGTGCTGTCAAAGATAGGGAATTGGATGCTATAAGAAAGTAAAGACATGATGGGCACGATCATATCTTTTGTACCATTTGGCATTTTCCATTTGTCCGATGTAATAAATCCCACTTAACAAAGAAGATAGGTCTAGCTCCACATCATTAGTAGTGCTATGATTATTAATAGTAACAGGATCGTTTCGTAATTCACAAAAAAGTATAAAACATATGCCTTAGATATTTCTTTGGAATCATCCACCAAAACTATATTCTACCAATGCTTTTAACCGGTATTGCATTACTTGATGGCTAAAATCAAAATGATCAGAATTCAGTGTTTGTGAAGTTCTCAAATCAACACCCAATCCCAGACGGAATCGATCATTTAAAGAATGATAATAAGTTGTTCCTAGATTCAGATTTGGACTTAAACGGCTTTTATACATCTGATTCGGAATAGGAGACAATTGATCGTCTACAAGCAGATTACCGGAAACATCATACCATATATTAAACCCAATACCCGCGTATACCTGTAATCCGGATCGAGCCGAAAGATTCCAATTCCTAGCTACCGAAAGTGCCCCGTTGATAGTATGGTGATGATGATAGAACAGATAGTGGCTTGTAGAATCGTATTTCTCGAAGTATGGTGAAGAACTTTGACTAATCGTCCTAAATCCTGAGCTAGAATCCATGTGATTCAGGTTGAGATAAAACAGAGAATAATCCAATTCCATAGCCACTGACCATTTGGATTCCAATATTCTTTTTTCCAGACGCAAACCGCCGGAATAGACTCTGGAACTATTCTCGTAACTTTTCAAAACCTGTGATCCGCTAAATGAGTCATTCTCGATCTCTATATCATGCATAGCATAGCCAAGCCCAAGGAAAAAACCCAATGACCAATCCTTTTCTTCATTTTTTGCCACATTATTCTGTAATTCATTCGGCAAATCGGGCATATTCACGTCTAGTTCACTTTTAACTCGAATCAAAGGTTCAAAAGGCCAAATACTACCGGAATTTTCAAGGCTGGGCTTCTCTAATTTCTCAATAGGATAAATATTAGATTCCCAGAAATGAACACCGCTTATTCTTTTTTCCAAGGTTCTGGGAACAGCCATATTTTCATTGATGATCTTTGGTTCTACTTTGTAAGAATCTTCATTTTGTAGGGCCTTAAGCTCGGTGACTTTAGGACCATTAACTGTGGAAGGATTACTTATTGAACTTACGAGTTCTTCCTCGGAGACAGGGAGCAAGTCTTCTTTCTGAGCTGAGTACTCCAAAGATCTCTCAGAACGATCATATTTATTAGGAATAACTATATCAGATGATTCACTATCTTCAGGTTTGGTGAATTGCTGAGATTCATCTATTTGAGTTGATAGACCTGATTCATTGTTCTCAACAACAAGCGTATCTCTTTCAAATGAATGAAAGAACAGTGCTGTACTTAAAGAAAGAGCTAACAGAATGGAAAGCAAATAAATAGACCTTCTTTTCCTGTTCTGGCCTGGAAAATCAGGATGAGAAGCAATGTCTTCCCATAGAGCATCTTTATCGATAGGTGCATTGTATTCTATTTTGAAGTTTCTTTTTTCCATGCCAAATGATTAACGATTCAGAGAATTTATTTTACTTCTCAATTGCAACTTAGCCCTTGTAAGATAGGTTCGTGATGAACTTTCTGTGATCCCTAGTAAAGAGGCTATTTCCCTATGACTATAACCTTCTATCTCATAGAGATTAAAGACCATTCGATAGCTGTTTTTTATCTCATACAACACTTTGTTCAAATCTTGGAAGTGCAAATCAGATTCAATTCTGGGTTGTCCTGGTTTGGATAGGTCTAGTAACTCTTCGGTTCTAAATTCCCTAACCGTTTTTTTGGCCTCGTTGATGCTCAACCTTACCGCGATAGTGTGTATCCAGGTATAAAATTGTGCTTTGCTCTCATCATAAGTGTGTATTTTATTAAATACCCTTAGAAAAGTATCCTGCAAAACAGATCTGATTCGATCCTCATCCTTCACATACCGCCTTACAACAAAATAAAGCCTGTCAACAAATTGATAATACAATTCCTTTTGTGCCTTGTAATCGTTTTGTTGACAGGCTTTAATCAGTTTTTTTATGTCCTTATCCATTAATATGGATTAGCATCCAGGTATATATTCGAATTCATATTGACACCCATTGGGAAGCATAAGCGATAACATAAGCGTATCTGATGCTGAAACCGGAGCAGAAGTCAAATTCACAAACGTGTGGTTATCACTTCTTCTCCAGAGGAATGAATAAAATTCCATATCGTCGAAACTGGGATTTATTCTTGTCGAACCATCATAAACTCCCATTCTCCATACTGGAACATTGCACTCCTGGCTTATATTAATAGCCCTAACCATAATATTATCTTGTTCACAAGCATCATTGGAGGTGTTTACAATGAAGTTGTTATCTGTATCCATTTCGCTGGTAGTCAAATTGACTGGTAAGTATACAATATTCAATCTTTCAACATCCTTAGTATCATCAGGTGAACTGTCGAAGGTTTTCTCGCAATTAAATCCGTCTTCTTTGATTCTAAGGTAATAATCGCTCGGATGCTGGTTGGGTATTTCGAAATATCCATTCTCATCAGAGAATACAGTCGCCAGTACCAAAGCATCACTAAACGAGCTATATGGTAGACTACCTACTTGGACCAAATCAATTTTTGCATTCTGATAAGGTGTATCTCCCATCAAATCATCATCTAGATCTTCCAAGACATAACCCGAAATCAAAGTACTATGGCGAACTTCAACAAAGTTATTATCGCTATCGTGTTCATCTTCCTCAAGAGAAACTCCAATCAGATATGATGTGCCTGTATTTTCATCCCCATCCGGTGTGGAATCCATCCCAGGAGAACCGGTAAAAAGTCTTTTATCATTGGCAGGGGGAAGATCACAAAACTGGTAATTGCCATCTGCATCGGTATCAGTCCAAATGATGTCGCTATTTATATTCATTGTATCACAACATTGGGAAATAAACATAGAATCAAGATCTCCATAAAAGACCCTAACATTCTCGGCTGGTTCATCCCCAATGCCATCCCCATCAGTATCATACATTACAGTGCCCGATATTTTCGCCCCTTGAACAGTGGAAGTCTCGACCTCCTGAAATATCTCATCATCTTTACATTGCACAAGTGTCAATACAGAGCAACCCAGAATTAGATATATTATATTTTTCATTTTATTATTTTTTCTTTTGTCAAATTAAATAAATGCGAGTCATGACTTCTATTAAGCTTATACAATGAAGGAATATGAAACGCTACATGCTGCAGAGAAAATATTACTGTAGTCTAAGAATTTTACTTTAAAAAGATAGACACTAAAGAAACCATCACCATTCTCTCTTCTTCCAAATTAGAGAAGGAGCCAACAATAAGAAATACAGAGAAAGAGTGTAATCCAATACCGGTATACTTAATGCCATCTTACCAGATCCTGAGAGTTTAAATAAAGGTCGAAATGCTATGATCATCAGTAACCATCTGGAGAGAGCCAGTAATAATACTGCGATGGGGATATAGAATATTAAGATCAAGCTAAAAAGATGGAAAAGAGCCTGTGTACCATTGATCAAGTTCAACCAGAGCACATGCACAAACCTGTACTCAATGGAAGCGGTAACATGTCTTCGCTTCTGTTTCCAGAATGAGCTCCAATTAGTGGGCGCTTCAGAAAAACACAGGGCATTTTCGTCCATGACCACTTCAGTATTTAGGGCATGACTTATTTGATTGACCATCAGGTCATCATCGCCAGAGATTTTTTCTTCATCCAGTATAGGAGTGTGTATTTCTGATTTGCGGTACAATATATTTCTTCCCACTCCCATAAAGGGGATGCCCAAGCGAGCGGAAGAGGAGTAAAGCATCGCAGTATACAGATTCTCATACCTTGAGAAGGTATTAACCCATGAGGGTCGAATATAGTACGGACCTAAACCTAAAACTACCTCTATTTGCACGCCTATCCTAGATGACATTTTTCGAATCCATTGATCAGACGATGGGGCACAATCCGCATCGGTGAGCAAAATATGTTCATATTTACTCCTTCTTATCCCCTGTTTTAAGGCAAATCTTTTCCCCTTGAGATGCTCAGGCTTTTCAGCATTGATTACGATTAAGTTTGAATAGATCTTATTCAGCTTTTTTAATACCTCCTCAGTGTGATCACTTGAATCATCGTTGACCACAATCAATTCAAATTCCGGATAGTCTTGTGATAGGATCAAGGGAAGGTTTTTTTTGATATTCTCGGCTTCATTCCGGGCACAGATGATCACCGATATAGGTATTCCTTCCTTCATGTCTTGCCTTGCGGCCTGCTTTCTTCGAATCACTCTACCAAAAACAACCCAAAGCGCAAGCTGAATTAACCAGCACAGGCACAAACTAATTGTTAGAAGTTCAATGATCATGACCTAAAGATCCTAAGATTTGTTTTCTAAGCTTGTGAAAATCCGTTTTAACAGATTCGGATTTCCTTTCGAAAGATCTATGGCTTTGGAATCTTTGCCATTTCAATACATAGCTTTTTCTAAAAACCTCCAACAGGGCCAAGGCCGTTAAAAAGGGTATGAAAAGCCAAACATTCGAAAAAAGTAATGCGGCAATTACAAGGGAATACAAAAGGAATAATAGCGGATAGACCGTCACTTTGATGGTTGAATCGTACTCTTTATCAGTATTGATGGTTTTCAGGACCATACTTCCGAACATACGCGGTAGAAAGCCTGCTAAAAAACAAATAACAAACACGGGAGCTAAAAAGACTAGAAAAATTTTCCACCTCAATACTAATCCGTCCTCTGCTCCAGCTCCAGGTTTAATAGAATGCTCTTGAATGAATTCATTAAATCCCTTTAGGACATCATTATTAGCAGCATTTCTAATCCACCTTCCCAAAGCCAATAGCTTTTCCTTCCACTTATCGGCATTCTCGAAATCAGGAAACAGAACATCTCCAATCCTACCTCCCTCTTCCATGCTCATATCGGGAATATCGATTACATTGTCCTTAAGGGACTTTTCTATTTTCCCAGTGATATGCCCTGATTCATTCGCATCGCTAATCTGCTCTACAAACACAGTGTTCCAACTTAGGAAAGAACGAAAATCTCCCGGAGCCTGATAGTTGAACGCATCGACGACCAATTGAATTGGCCGATCGTTTTCTTGAATAAAATCCTTGATGATCTTTTCCGTTCCGTATTTTATCTTCCGGACCCCATACCCTCTCAAGCTCGTGCCCTCCGGAGCAATATATACGGTCCTATTATTTTTAAGCGCTTTTAGACAAAGATCAAAACTCCGCTCAAGAGGAAATCCCGGCATGTCTGGATCCTGAGATCGCTGAATGGGAATGCAAAAATGCAATAGAAAGAACCATCGGGCTATCGCATTTTGGAATAGACCGGTGTTAGCTAAAAAGTTCAATTGCCCTTTGTATAATAAACCACAAAGTATCGGGTCTATCAGGGTATTAGGATGGTTGCTCACCACGATGGTAGGAACACCGCCTTTTATCTTATGATCTTGCTGAAAATGATTCGTCCGGAAGAAAATCCTTAAGGTCAGATAGAAGTATATCCTGAAAAGCTCATAGATCAAAAAACGATATACCTTCTTCAATTCAGTTGTTTTAAACTGTGAAATTCAAGAGAAATTCGCGAAGTATTGCCCTGAACTCATCCTCTTGATCGAAATGAAATCTAACTCTGATAGGAATCACAAAGAGTGGTATATTATTTTGGATAAAAAGTTCCCTAAACCTGAAAAGTCGAACCGCATCTTTTTCCGTAGTAATAACCGCCTTTCGCTTCGTTGTCAGACTATTGAATCTGGTGATCAGATCATTGATTTCTCTCTCCTCAAAATAGTGATGATCCGGATAAGACATGGTGTGCAATCTGCCAACATGTTCTATGAGATAATCCTCCAGATATTTAGGGTTGGCAATACCACAAATAAGGATGGTATCCATATCTTGAATCCATTCCAATTGATACTTGGGGCCGAACAGAAAATACGGCTTACCATATTGATAATAACTGAAAAAGACCTTTTGACCCTCCAGAGGTCGAATGGACTGAATTATTTTCGTTCTTTTCTCTTCTTGTAAGGAATCCGGGCATTTAGTGACTACAATGATATCCGCTCTTTCGTATCCGTCTCTCCACTCTCTCAGACGACCAGATGGTAACAAGAAATCTTTATAAAATGGTTGATCATGGGTTGTAAGCAAAATATTCAGGCCAGGTTTTACCGACAAGTGTTGATAAGCATCATCAAGGATAATACACTTTAAAGAAGGATATTTAGAGAGCATCTCTGGTATCGCCAAGACCCTTTTTTCTGATACTGCCACTACGGTATCCGGATACTTGATCTTAATTTGTAAAGCCTCATCACCAACATCTTCCACCTGATTCCTACTACTTACAAATCGAGTTCCCTCAGTTCTCCTCTTATATCCTCTACTCAATGTTCCCACCGGCATGTACTCCTTGAGATACCTCAATATATACTCCACATGAGGAGATTTACCTGTACCTCCAACACTTAAATTCCCCACACAAATAACCGGTATATCAAACGAGACAGCTCTTAGAACACCTTTCTTGTACAACATCCTTCTTAAGCCCACTACTACTCCGTAGAGCAGAGAAAAAGGAGAAAGTAGAATCTTGTATAGAATATTCATCAGCTTCTAGAAATAAGCTTAAAACTTAAGGTGCTTAACAGTCAATCCATTATTAATCAGTTGTCTCAAAGACTCAATTCCAATATCCAGATGTAGTCCGACATAGGTACTTGTGACACTCTTATCACTTTCCTCTGTCTTAACACCTTCAGGAATCATTGGCAAGTCAGAAACCAGCAACAGTGCTCCGGCTGGTATATGATTGTAGAACGCCGTTGTAAAAATTGTGGCCGTTTCCATATCAATCGCCAAGGCGCGCAAGGATCTTAAATAATCCTTGAAATCTATGTCATGCTCCCAAACCCTTCTATTGGTGGTATAAACTGTTCCCGTCCAGTAGTCGCGATCAAAATCTCTGATGGTAGTAGATATGGCTTTCTGTAAAGCGAAGGCGGGCAATGCTGGGACCTCCGGGACGAAATAATCATCAGAAGTTCCCTCTCCTCGAATTCCGGCGATGGGAAGGATCAAATCTCCCACCTTGTTCTTGTCTGTTCTTAAACCTCCGCATTTCCCTAGGAAAAGACAGGCTTTAGGATCAATCGCAGATAACATATCGATGATGGTGGCCGCATTGGGGCTGCCCATTCCAAAATTGATAATAGTTATATCATCTGCAGTTGCTGCTTGCATGGCCTTCCCGGTTCCTTTGATTTCTGCCCCGGTCTTTTCTGCAAACATGTGAACATAGTTCTTGAAGTTGGTCAATAAAATATAGTTACCAAATTCATCCAGTTCCATTCCCGTATATCTGGGAAGCCAATTCCTTACTATTTCATCTTTATTTTTCAATGCCTCTATCTTGTCAAATACATGGATCGCTGATTGTCCAATTCTTTAAAGAACGGATCCTTGAGATCTTTGATAAAACGAATAGCCTCTCCGGTAGATTTCATCTCAGGTCCCAGTTCTTTATCCACATTTGGAAACTTATCGAATGAAAAGATAGGAACTTTAATCGCGAATCCCTCTAATTTCTTTTTAAAATCGAAGTCTTTGATCTTTTTTGTTCCCAGCATCACATGTGTTGCCGCCTGTATATAAGGAATCTGGTAAGCCTTTGCTATGAATGGTGTAGTTCTCGAAGCTCTAGGATTGGCCTCGATAACATATACTTGCTCATCCTTAATAGCGAACTGAATATTCACCAAACCTCGTACTCCTATAGCCTCTGAAATGGTCTCGCTATACTCTGCCATTTTCTTGACAACCTCTTCACTTAAACTATAAGTAGGTAAGACTGCAGAACTATCTCCAGAGTGTATACCGGCAGGCTCAATGTGCTCCATGATGCCCATGATATGTAACTCGTCACCGTCGTAAATTGCATCCACTTCAGCTTCTTTTGCACGATCGAGGAAGTGATCGATTAATACCACATTATCAGGTAAGTGCTTCAAGATATCCAATACTGTTTCCTCTAGCTCTTCATCGTTGATCACAATCCGCATCCTTTGTCCTCCAAGTACATAACTGGGCCGCACAAGTACAGGATAGTTCACTCGATTGGCTATTTCCAGAGCTTCCTCTACATCATTGGCCACACCGTATTGCGGGTATGGTATATTCAACTCCTTCAATAGATCTGAGAAAGCTCCTCTGTTTTCTGCAAGATCCAAAGAATCAAAACTAGTGCCTACGATCTTTACTCCTTTCTTAGCAATCTTCTCCGCCAGTTTTAAGGCAGTTTGACCTCCCAACTGAACTATTACTCCCTCCGGTTTTTCATGATCTATGATATCTTCGATATGCTCCCAGAAAATGGGTTCGAAATAAAGTTTATCGGCAATATCGAAGTCAGTACTTACTGTCTCAGGGTTACAATTGACCATGATGGCCTCATATCCTGCCTCTTTAATGGCCAGTATTCCGTGAACACAACAATAATCGAATTCTATTCCCTGACCGATGCGATTCGGACCAGAACCAATCACCATGATCTTTTTCCTATCGCTGACCTCGCTCTCGTTCTCATCATCGAAAGTGGAGTAGAAGTACGGTGTTTTTGCTTCGAACTCAGCCGCACAGGTATCCACCACTTTATAAACCCTTTCTATCTTTAAGTGCTTTCTTCTTGCCCGTACTTCTTCTTCCTTAACCCTCATCAACCAGGCTATTTGACCGTCAGAATACCCTTCTCTTTTTAAAGACATCAAGAACTCATAAGATAAATCTTCCGGTACGTTGAAAGACATAAGGCTTTTCTCCATCTTGACCAATTTCTTGATCTGACGGATAAACCACGGATCTATTTTACTGAGTTTATTGATGGTCTTAACAGGAACACCAAGACGTAAGGCATCCTTTACTCTGTATATTCTATCATCACCGGCAGACTCTATTCTTCTAATGATGTCCTCCGTTCGTATCCATTCTTTAAAGTCTGCTCCCAATCCCATTCTGTTATTCTCCTGAGATTGACAGGCTTTTTGAAGTGCTTCATTAAAACTCCTTCCTATCGCCATTACCTCTCCAACAGACTTCATCTGAAGTCCCAATACATGTTCCGAACCTTTGAATTTTGCAAAATTCCATCGCGGCATCTTGACAATTACATAATCCAAAGTGGGTTCAAAATATGCCGAAGTAGTCTTGGTAATTTCATTCTTTAGTTCTCCTAGCTCGTAGCCCAGAGCCAATTTGGCTGCCACTTTTGCAATAGGATATCCGGTTGCTTTACTGGCTAAGGCGGATGAGCGAGAAACCCTAGGGTTAATTTCTATCACAATGATCCTCTCCGATTGAGGATCTACTGAAAACTGAATATTACATCCTCCTGCAAAATTCCCCATCGATCTCATCAGCTTAATCGCCTGATCCCTCATCTTCTGGTAAACCGTATCCGGAAGCGTCATTGCCGGTGCTATGGTAATGCTATCCCCTGTGTGGATACCCATAGGGTCCAAGTTCTCAACAACACATATGATCACCACGTTGTCATTGGCATCGCGCAACAATTCCAACTCGAACTCTTTCCATCCCAAAACTGCCTTTTCGATCAATACCTCATGGGTTGGAGACGCATTCAATCCTCTTTTCAAGGCAACGTCATATTCTTCGGGATCCATAACAAATCCTCCTCCTGTTCCACCCAGCGTATATGAAGGTCGAATCACCAATGGAAATCCGATCTTTTGAGCAGCTTCTTTACCTTCAAGAAAAGAATTCGCAATGAAGGACTCGGCTACATCAAGACCTATTGATTTCACATGTTGCTTGAACAACTCTCTATTCTCCGCTAGATCAATAGCTTCCAGATCCACACCAATAAGCTGCACATTGAACTCCTCCCACAAACCTTGCTTCCCTGCTTCGATAGCCAAGTTCAAGGCCGTCTGACCACCCATCGTTGCCAATACCGCATCGATTTTCTGCTCTTGCAGGATCTCCCTGAGGCTTTCCACAGTAAGTGGCTTCAGATAAATATGATCAGCCATGACGGGATCTGTCATGATGGTTGCCGGGTTAGAATTAATTAGTGAAACTTCTATTCCTTCTTCTCTTAGGGATCTTGCTGCCTGACTTCCGCTATAATCGAACTCACATGCCTGCCCAATAATTATGGGGCCACTTCCTATGATAAGAACAGAATGAATTGCATTGTTTTTTGGCATAGGCAAATATTTCGGACAAAGATATAAAATCACTTACCATTGCCAATTCATTTTGAATTCTTGTTGAAGAAAAAAATAAACTTCTTTTGCGCTTTCAGAAAGCACATCACTATTCACGTCTTATAAGAGCCAAACAATCAATGATATGACCCAAAATCGGTGCTAATTACCCAGTATAAATTTCATTTTTGGTCCGGTGAATACAAAGCCGTTTTTCTCATAAAAATTTATAGCCCTTTCATTGTTATCAGTAGGAGCTGTAACCTCTATTCTTGTCCATTTTCTGTAAGCTGCTATGCGCTTTGCTTGATTCACAAGCAATTGCCCAATTTGTTGGTTGCGGTACTCCGGTTCGATGTACATTTCATCAATCGAACCATAGTCTCCTCCGCTATAGATGGACTGAGACTCCGTAATACTAATGATGCCTATAGTTCGGTTTTGGGAGTTAACCGCCTTGTAGATCATTGTCTTCCCATTCGATAACAATTGATTGATCAAGGCTTCATTTAGAAATTCGACAGACTCTCTTTCTTCTCCCAATTCGATGTACAACTCCTTCAATAAGTTGATGACATCTGATATATCGTCCTGATCTATTTTTTTAATTTCCATTGACCTATCACCATTTAGATCATCAAAACCATCTCCTCACTCTATTGCAATAATCAATGTACTCCTTCCCAAAATCACGCCTCAAACGAGGTTCTTCGAAAACGACGATATAACTCTGAAACGCAATTAACATAAGAATCACATAAAGCCCAAGTGAACGCAGACCAAAAAAAATTGGCCTCTCCAAATAGGATGAGTAGTACGCCAATATACATTGGATTTCTGGAGAACTTATAAAGACCTGTTACCACCAATTTCTTTGTCGGATCTGCTGGGGATAAAGTTCCCTTACCCTTTAAGGCAAAGTTTATGATACACCATAGCATAATAATGAGTCCAACAAGCATTAGAACCAGGCCCAATAACTGACCATAGCCAATACCATGTGGCCAAAAATAAACTCGCTCCCACCTTATAATTAAATAGGGAATTAGCCCGGCCACCAATCCTGGCTGTAAGATGGTATAGAAGGTATTTCGAAGAATCAAAGAAGTCATACTCAATGATATTATCAATTCATTTGATCAAAGTAGAACAATCAACACAGCTAACCTAAGAAAATTAATAGCGCCCGAGGTAGACTACTTCAAACCAGGGCCTTTCCATGAGCGCCAGCTTTGTATTGTACTATTTTTCTGTGCATGATTCTAAACCATAATGGAGGAACTAAAGAAAGTAGCATCATAGCCGGATATCCATAAGGCATTTGAGGACTTCCATCAAAATGCCTGAGTATTTGATACTTTCTCGTACTTCTATAATGATGATCCGAATGTCTGGACAACTCTAATAAGATCATTCTACCCAGGGGATGGTTTGAATTCCATGAATGGATAGGCTCTGTCCTTTCGTATCCCATGTCATTCTTTTTTCGTCGCAATCCGTAGTGCTCGATATAATTAACCGTTTCCAATAGCAGAAACCCGATGGTAGCGCTGAACACAAAACACAAAAGAACTTTCCAACTCGTCAACCAGAGAATGATTAAAAGGAGAACAAGCTGAATGATCTGGAAACGCAACATTTCATTATCCAGACTCCATATTGGTCTATTGATATTTTTTAGCCGTTTTTCTTCTAATTTCCAAGCCGACAACCAACTCCCAACTAAACTTCGAACATAAAATGAATAAACCGACTCTCCATATCGACTCGATGCCGGATCTTCTTCTGTTGCTACTCGCTTGTGGTGTCCTCGATTGTGCTCGATATAGAAATGCATATAGAGTGAGGTCATCAACAAACTTTTGCTCATGAATCGCTCATATCCAGTTGTTCGATGACCCAGTTCATGGGCATTATTGATCGATATTCCACAAGCCATTCCAAAGGCCGTTATCATTCCAATTATTTCGTAAAGTAACAACTGGTCGTCCCCTACCCTTATCAGGAAATAAACTAGAATAATAAACTGAATAGGAACCAATCCGTACAGTAAATAATCATAAACCCTATCGTTTTCTGCTATGGCTTCTTCCACAGCATCCATGTTGCGGGGTGAACTTGTAGTAAACAATTCGATCGTTGGGATAAATACAAAAAGAACCACGATGGCAGTATAAGACCAGATTCCTCCTTTGATTAGAGAAAAGCTTACAATGATAGGAACAATGTACGCACTAAGATATTTCAGGTACTTTATCTTCATCCCGAAAAGTTTCGTTTAAAGATAAAATATTCAACTCATTTGTAAAAACTAAGACTCTTCTCCCAATGGATAAAAAACAAAGTTCGCGCCTGCATCATTTAAGACAAAAAGGCATGCATGCGTCTCTGTTGGCTTAAACACTTTGATGAAACCATCGACCTTAAGCTCTTCTATCAATCCCTTTTGAACAAAATCTTCCAAGAATGAAAGTCTGATATTCCAGTCAATTCCTTTTTCCTGAGGTAGAGCTACACCCAACTCAGGGTTTCCCTCTTTGTAAAATACAACGATGGGATATTGGCTGATCTCCTGCTGTAGTATCAGGTCCACCAGTGCCCGAATACGGTCCTTGAGCGGTTCAAGATCCCGATACAATTTAGACATATGATCTCCAACACTAATTTCCATGAGACCTGAGTTTAAGAAGTGCAACTGATTCAATATGGCTGGTATGGGGAAACATATCTACAGCTTGAATTTTTACTAGTTCATAGTCATCCGACAAAAGAGCTATGTCTCTTGCCTGAGTGGCCGGATTACAGCTAACATAAACAATCTTAGGCGACCGTAATTCCAATAGCAACGCTATTACCTTTGGATGCATTCCCACTCTCGGTGGATCGGTGATCAGTACGTCTGGTTCTCCGTGTTCACTTTGAAACTCTTTGCTTAGAATATCACGCACCAAACCGTGGTAAAAACGAGTATTGCTGATATGATTGGTTTCCGCATTGATTGCTGCATCTTCGACGGCCATTTCGATTTCTTCAATTCCAACAACCGACTTGCACTGATGAGCCAGATATAGACCTATACTTCCAGTCCCGGAATAAAGATCATAGACATTCTCCGTACCGCTCAATTCGGCAAACCGTGCTACGGTATCATAAAGTACTTTTCCCTGATTGGTATTGGTTTGAAAAAAAGACTTGGGTGCAATTCTAAATTCCAAATGTCCCAAACGCTCCTTGATATGATCGTTCCCTGAAAAATGGATCATATCCAGATCATACATGAAGTTGTTTTTTTTGAGGTTGTAAGTGTAAAAACTGGAACTAATTTCATGAACTTCCTCCTGCAAAGCGCTGAGAATAGTCTCTGCCAATTCCGGATTCTCCTCTCCAACGGACAGGACAACCATACATTCATTCATCTCAGAAGTCCTAACCAATACTTGTCTTAAAAACCCACTGTGATTTCTAGTATCATAAAAACTGATTCCATTCTCCAGCGCATAAGACCTTAAAAAATTTCGGATTTTATTTCCGGGCTCCCTTTGCAGATGACACTGCATCACATCGGTGACCTTATCGTGTTGACCGGCACTATATAAACCCACTCCTCCTCGATTATCTACAACTTCAGATGAATTGATCTCCTCAACAGTAAGCCATCGCTTATTCGAAAAAGAGTACTCCATTTTATTCCGATAGTATTTGTTTTCGGAAGCGCTTAGAATGGGTAAAAACTCGAATTCCTCTACCTTGGCGATTCTCCTAATCGAATCGTATACCTTCTTTTCTTTGAATTCCAATTGTTGTTCATAATTGAGATGTTGCCACTGGCATCCGCCACAATTTTCGAAATGTTGACAAAAAGCATCCACTCGATGGGGAGATAGAGCTTCATATCTGGTCGGATAAGACCACCACATTGATTTCTTTTTTCGACGCGTCTCTACATCTACGACATCACCAGGAACTACTTTTTCCACCATTAGAATCTCTCCTTCTGATGTTCTCCCTATACCATGTGCCTTATCTCCAATGTCTATGATCTCGACATTTTCAAACTTCTTTTTCTTCCTTCTCGACAAAGTATTTCTTTTTATTAGGGAATATACCGGGCACTGAATACAGCTCCCTGATACTCTATGCTGCTAATGGTTTTGTATTCGGTAAGAAAGATATAAATCGGATCTCCTTTTTCCATGGTAAGCTCGAGCATAAATCGCTCTTGTAAACCAGTCATTTCCGAATCTTCCTTTTCATCTATTTTTCGAATGATATGAACACTTTCGTTCATTTTTCGATCCCCATTTTCCTCCATTGTCGTATAATTATACCTCAGGAACATCTTGTGATCTACCTTGATAAAGTCCTTTAAGCTCGCCAAACTATCTTCAGAAATAGCCTTAAAATCAAAGTTTTCAATATCGATCACCGCTGAGCTATCCGATCTGTTTTTCTTTTTTTCTTCTATCACAATATCTTCATAGAAGCTAAAGCTGATACTATCCTTGACAACTGGAACAGTTCTCAAAGGCTCCGATGGATTTTCTATAAAATACGGCACGAATTGCTTATTCCATAAACTGTCAGGATAATCGACCGCCACTTCAATAATATCGGAATAATATGCTTCCTCCTTTTCCTTGGTATATTCATCCAAAGTGGAAATATGAAAAACCTCTTCTTTCCCTCGGGTCGTTCTCTTTAAAACCAAAGCTCTCGCCCGTTTTTTTCCGTCTAAAATAATTTTGAGATGACCTGTCTCCCGAATATTCTTTGCATCTAAGAGTGCGAGAATAAAACCGTATTCCGTAGGATTAATACTCTGGATATTATAGATCATCTTTTCCCCGTCATAGTTCAGATACAAGTTGTTGGTAGTAACACCAAAACTGTAATCTCTCGGGCTTAATTCGTCCTTTCTCACTTTTGGAATTTCCTTCAGTGAGGGAACAAAGCGATATCCAAACAAGTCTGTGGGATCAAAGAAAAATGCATCTTCGACAAAAGTATATCTGGATTGTCCATTCAAATCGGAGTTGAGGAATCCAAAAAATCCAATAATCAACAACAAATATTTAATTTTCATTGTAAGGAATTTCTTCAAAGTTATACAATTTAAACTACTGGATAACGCTTAAATGAGCATGTAGGTATCATTTTATTCGTTAAATTGTTTTAACAATAGGCAATGAACTTGTTTTTAGTTAATATCGTTGTAGCCTTAAACTTTATTACTGTTAATGATACTTAGATTTATCATCGTTTTATGTGTCTTGATATCGCTCTGCGGATTCAGCTTGCAGGGTCAGGAGGTTCCGACGAAAGCTTCCGAGATCTTCAAAATGGAGGATTTCCGGGGCGTCGAACTATTGGGTAGATACGGTGATGATATTATCCTTACACTAAATCATGAAGACAGAAAGAAGATTCTCGTCTTTAACGACAACCTAAGACTTCGCAAAGAAGCTTCTATTCGATATCACTTTAGAAAGCGACCTCAGGATTTGTTTGTTTACCAAGACACCATTTATCACTTATATGTAAGAAAAAATGGGCTTCAAGCCTTCATAGAATGCGAGAGAATGGATCTCAACTTAGAACCCGTAGATACGAGTACCATATACTCTGAGCCCTATCGTTTCAATTTCGATTATTACTATGGATTCACAGAAGATAATAGTCCGAATTATTGTTTCTTCCGAGAGGATCACGGCAATACACTAAAGATCTTGAGATTTTCAAAATTGGATCTCGCGGCCATTGATACGACCATAATAGAAATTCAGAATTACGCGCTCAATCAAATGTCTTTTCACGGAGCAATGGACGATCGCGGAGACACCTATTTTGCCATCAACAAAAACAACAATTCCATCAAAAAATCGAGTTCTCAATGGCAAGTATTTAAAATGGGTGGAAACGATGATAGGGTTTATCAAATAAAAATGGAGGACCGTCTTAGCACCAGTGCAGTCATCGAATATGATCAACTTCAAGATGTTTTATTCATCGGTGGATATTATGGAACCAAATCGGAGGATCTCAGTTCTGGGTCCTATCGCATCCTGATCGATTTCGAGAATGGCAACTGGAGAGTAGATGAAGAGGAATTTGACAGAGAAACAGTTCTTGAAATGACCGGCAAAAGGAGATTTACTAAGAGAATCATCCCATCTCTTCAGGCCAAGGAAGTTATATTGAGACAGGATGGTGGTGTCCTGATACTCGGAGAACATGAAAAAGTGATGAACCAGACCAATAGCATCAGTATGACTGGGGTCGAATTAGCGCCAAGGCAAACCTTTTTTCTCGAACATGCTTTGTTATCATCTTTCGATCCTCAGTTCAATTCGGAATGGAATCAAATTATTTTTAAGCGCCAACATTCCCAAAACGATGATGCCAAGTATTCCTCTTTCTTAAGCCTTCATTCGACCAGTGAACTATGTATTGTCGTCAATGATGAAGTCACCAATAGAAATACGATAAGTAAATACGAAGTCCAACCCAATGGCCGGGTAATGCGTCGACATTTTGTTCCAGATGGTATAGAGTATCCGAATATTGCATTCCGCAATGGAGTGCAGTTCGATCACGAAAAATTTTATGTCATCGAATACCCAAAACCCAATAGATTTAGACTGATGGAAATCGGTTTTTAAACACCGTTTTGGGCCACGAATTCTTCACGCATATTGGCTACAAAATCCTTGATGTATTTTTTGTTTCTGTCCTCTTTTCTGAATACCAGATAATGCGTCCGCTTCAATCCTTTCGCACCGATCTTTCTCGAGCAAATACTCTCCGGAATATGAAGAGAAGACAAAGTCCATTTCGGAACACAAAATACGCCCATATTGATCTGGACCATTTCCAATGCAATGGCAGGAAAAGGGATGGCAATAATCTTGGCTGGTTCTACCCCAGAAGGTCTTAGAAAATTCTCATAAACAGAAACACTGCTTAAAGGATATGAATGGATGATTAGATTTAAGCCTTTAAAATCTTCCGCATCAATATGGGCCTTATCTGCCAAGTCATGATCGTGATGGACCCAACAAAATACTTCATCCTGCTGTAGGGAAACAGCACCTAGAGATGGGTGCTCAGGAGCTTTTGTGACCAGGGCCAGATCTATTTTCTTTTGTAAAAGATGCTCGATAGGTCGATGATCTCCATCGATGACGATATCCGCTTCTATTTCCGGGTATAAGATGTTCATCTTCTGAATAAAAGACGGTAAACCCATGTAAAACGAATAACATTCCGTGGCAATTCTAACAATGCCCTTTTCTCCTTTTTTGATTTTCTTTATAGCATCCAGTCCGGAGTCCACTTTTGATAAAACTTCGACCGAAAGATCATACAGTGCACGACCCTCATCGGTCAATGTCCAGTTATTTCTGCTTCGAAAAAAAATCTTGAAGCCAAGATCCTCCTCCAATTCTCTGAGTTGGTGGCTAATCGCTGATTGGGTCAAATACAACTTGCCCGAAGAATTGGCAATACTGCCCTCCTCAGTGATGGCCTTGATCAATCTGAAATGCTTTAAATCCATCTCAACAAAGCTAATGAAGTATCCTGACTGTATCGTTGAAAAAATTTCAATTATAAGTCCGCCAATTTCAATTTCATTTCATGCTTTCGGCCAACTCCTGTCATAGCTTTGTTTTATTGTTTCATTAAAATCAAAAGCATTGAACAATCAAATCAGGTACTATCAGGAAAAATTACAATTCGAAATAGATCCCTCTGATTTATTTAAATTACTTCAGAGTGAGAAAAAATACGTCCCGCTGGATGCCAGAACTCAGGAAGCTTTCGAAAAAGAGAGAATTCCAGGAGCTATTAATATCCCCCATCGAACCATGAGCTCTGATTCTACCGCTCATTTAGATCGAAATAATATCTATGTTTGCTACTGCGATGGAATTGGTTGTAATGCTTCGACAAAAGGAGCTCTAAACATGGCAAAATTGGGATTCAATGTGCTCGAACTTATCGGAGGTCTTCAATGGTGGATCATCGATGGTTATGCTACCGAAGGAGAAGAATCCAGTGATGGAGCCGCGATTTCCTGCGCTTGTTAAAATAAACTGCTTATGGAAGCTTATATCGTTGACTCTTTTACGAATACCCCCTTTAAGGGAAATCCTGCCGGAGTCTGTCTCTATTCGGGAAATTTGAGTGAAGAAAAGATGCTGAGCATCGCCGATGAACTCAATTTCTCAGAAACCGCTTTTGTTCGAGGTTTATCTAATCCGAACGAATTCAGCATTCGCTATTTTTCTCCAAAAATGGAAATTCCACTTTGCGGACATGCAACCTTGGCTTCTGCAAAAGTTTTATACAGTAGAGGAGCTGCGGATGACCTATTGTTCATTACTCATGAAGGGGTTCATCTTCCAGTAAAAAAAATAGCTGATCGAATCGGAATGTTATTTCCCGTCTATGACTTACAGCCAGGACAAGCCAATGCGGAATTCTTATCCGCTTTGGGATTGAGGGAAATTGAACATTGCTTGTACAGTCCGGAGACAAATTCTCTATTTCTTGAAATTGGAGATCCCAATATCCTGAAGAATCTAAGTCCCGACTTTGATGCCCTATTAAAATCCAGAAATGATATTAATGGAGTATCGATCAGTTCCCCGTCGGATCACCCCGATTATGACTTTTTCTCAAGATATTTCTGGCCTTGGGGAGGAACCAATGAGGATCCGGTCACAGGAGGCACCCATACTTTTTTGACCAAGTATTGGGCGAACAAACTGGGTAAAAATACTTTGCGTTCCTATCAATGTTCGAAAAGAGGAGGGTCGATGGAGCTGGAATTGAGAGAAGATAAAGTCTTGATAAAAGCAGAAGCAGTTATTTTATTCGAAGGTAAATTCAATTTATGATCAATTATCACAACAGACGATTCAAAGTGATGAGCAATTCGGACAATGGAGAATTGGACACGAGCCTCATTTTTAGATATGAGCAATACGGTAAAATTCTGTTATGCCGATATTCAGGAGGAGCAGTTGTGCAAGGGCAAATTTTAGGATCTGTGTCCCCAGAATGTATCATTTCCTTGGTTTATCAGCAAGTAAATACAGGAGGAGATATAAAGACGGGAAAGTGCACTTCTATACCTGAGATTTTGGAAGATGGAAGAATTAGATTGAAAGAATCATGGCAGTGGACCAATGGCGATTTGTCCAAAGGAGAATCTGTTCTAGAAGAACTGTTGGAAGAAGAAAATTAATCAGTGAAAGCTATATTTTAAACTAAATACTATGGATACTATTCAACATCTCGAAAATAATATTGATCAGTTTTTAAAAAGTTTTGAAAAAGATTTGGACTGGTCTTATCGATACGCTCCCGGAAAGTGGTCCAGAAAAGAAATCCTGGGTCATCTTGTAGATTCTGCACGATACAACTTGGAGAGATTTACGGAAATTAGCTATAAGCCTCAACCCTACATAGTGCATACTTATGATCAAGATGATCTTGTCAAAATCAATGCCTACGATGCAATGGATAGTTCAGAGGTAATTCAGTTGTGGCAGGTGCTCAATCAACAGATCATCAGAGTGCTAGGTAATATACCGGAATCTACATTCGACTATAAAATAATTCTACCTTCAGGAGAAGAAAATACTTTTCGGTTCCTAGCAGAAGATTACGTCGTTCATATGGAACATCACATGAAACAATTCGAACATCAAAAGAAAAGTAAGTAATAATCCTAATTAATCCTCATAAATTTGCTGATGGCCTGCACCTCCTGTCTAGTCGTTGTTCCAGTACTAGGATCCGTTGTGGTTGAACTATCATCCGTCCGAAATTCTAGATTATCACCATTCAAAGTGTAATCTGCCATGCTTTCCTGATTTTCTTCCGTTGTTGAAGATCCATCCACCGAGTAAGAAACCAAACCATTACTTGTGGTAAGGGTCATTCCATCAGCTGACCAATTTCCTGTTGTCTCTGAAACATTAACAGGAACATCAAAAGTAAAAGTCTGACCAGAGCCAGTAACTGTCAGGGCAATAGTATAAGATCCCATGGCTTCATACTCCATTGGGTTTTCTTTAAACTCAAAGGTGTAATTCATGTCTTTTCCTTCACCATTAAAATCAGAAGTAAAAGATTGTCCCATTACAGTGCTTACACTGGTTCCCGTGTATGTAAATTCAACCATTTCCCATGTTCCTACCAAATCATTTCCACCAGTAGATTCTGAGGAAGAGTCATCGTCACATGAATAAAAAAAGAATACTGAAAACATCAAAAGGATTGTACTAATTCTAAGCATATCTAAATTTTTTGCGCAAGTTAATAAAAACAGAAATAGAATTAAAAATGAATAATTAAAAATTAAAAATGGCCTCAAACGTGTAGAAATCATTTCTAATCAATGTTTTATACAGAGCAATACATTAATACAGGATTTAAAAATCGCATGTTTGAAGGTGATCTGTGATTAGTGATCGGTGATAAGTGATGTCTCGTCCTAAAATAAGTTTACACGATTAAATAATAATCCTAGCATAGGTTGACATAGGTTTCTAAGTCCTAAAATAGGTTTACATTTTGAGTTTTTGCTGATTTCCATAAATTCTTTGGTTTTAAATTTTTGTTTGCTTCAATTTCATTAGGAGTAAAGAGTCCTATACTGTAATGAGGTCTTTGGTTGTTATAAAGTTTAACTGCTTTATCTAGCTCTATTTTAGCCTGTTTCAAGGAGGTAATTTTTAGGTCCTTTAAATACTCATTCTTTATGATTCCGTTTATTCTTTCGGCTACTGCATTATCTCTTGGATCACCAGTTTGTGTCATACTGATTGCTATACCTTTTGATCGAAGTAATGATACATATTGATAGCTACAATATTGAAATCCTCGATCCGAATGATGTATCAGATGATAAGGAGTTTCTTGTTCTAAGCTATTAAAAGCCATTTTCAGTGCCTCGATACTTTCTTTGACCTTTAGAGAGTGGCTTACATTAAATCCTATGACCTTGTGGGTATATGCATCCGTTATAAAACTGATATACAAAAAGCCTCGTACTGTTTTGAGGTAAGTAATATCACTAACCCATAACTGATTTTTTCTTTCTAGATTTATCCCTTCTATTAGATTAGGCCATTTCTTAAAATTATGGATAGAGTTAGTGGTTCGAACTCTTCGTTTTCTTCTTTTTATCAACAAGTTATGGTTTTTAAGTAAGTCAAAAAACGCATCTCTTCCCAGCTTGATATTGTGCATTTCAAGATCGGCTTGAATCTTCTTAAATAGCTTCCTTCCTCCCATAAATCTATGCTGTTTTCGTATCGCATGGACCCATTTCAAAATGAGAGCTTCATCTAATCTTTCTTGTGCTTTTCGCTTTTGATATTGATAATAAGCTTGTCGACTTACTCCAAGTAATGTGCACAACCGTTGAATCTGAACTGTTGGTTTATCTGTCTTCATCTGTTGAATTACTTGGAATCGAACTTTTTTTCAATCTTGATTTGATAAACCTCTTCCGCTTTCTTGATCATTCGCTCATACAACTCCAGCTTTAAGCGTAATTGCTCATTCTCTTGTTCTAAAGCACTCTTCCTTGCTGATTGGCTTTTCTTTTCCTTCTTAAATTCAGACAAAGCTTTTGTTTTTGGAAAGATACCCCTTTCATATTCATCCTCATAACCCAACTGACGTATCCAGTTCGTTAATGTAGAACTACCTCTAATCCCATATCGGTTAAGTACTTCTTTTTGGGTCTCTTCTCCCCTTAAATATTCCAATACCACCTTCTGTTTTAACTCTCTAGCGTAACGCTTACTTTTACCAGCTTTTCGTCCCATTTTACACCGCTTTTTGTGTAAACCTATTTTAGGACAAGACATAACTGGTAACTAATCACTACCCCTCAAACCTAAGGCTGTGCAATATATGCTTCAACTCCTTCATAAGATTTCTTTTTTCCTTAGAAGGAGCGTGAACAAAGAAGTCAATGAATAGGAGATTTTTTCGGTCGGGATACATGATGATGTAGGAAGCAAATGGTCCTCCCAGAAAATCATTATAGATTTCCCATATCCCCAGGGCTTCCAGAGCGTATTGACCATTGATTTTTTTGGATTCCGTTATTAGTGGTAAATCCACATCATTGATCCTCATATAGCTTCCCTCTATTGTGGTGGAAATGAACTCTGCCCCTAAAGTATCCCTTAGTTCTTTGATGAAAGCTTTGGTCAATTGAGATTCCGATGAGTAGGGAATCTTTGTTATCATGATGTTTCTGTTGATTTTTTCAGAATCACCTCGCAACCATAAAAACCCTTTTTCGTGGATCGCATCCCTATAATAAGCGGGAATCTTTAATTCGACCTGAAAACTGTCCAGTATTAACTTCTCTAATAAATTGGAGTTTCCTTGAGAATACAGCTCTTTAGAGAGCAACGGTACTTCATGGCGATCCACCTCTCTGGCAATGATTTCTTTGTATTTTCTGAGCTGCGACATAAGCTGATCCTCATCCCTTCCATTCAGAAACAATAGGAGCTGATCTCTTGCCCACTTATTCCTCCCTTTGATCAGGCGCATGGTATCCAAATTTATTTTTTTCAAATCCGATTGGAACAGCTTCAATGTTTTAGAATCAGCAGCAGAGTGATCGATCAGTACCAGGAAATTGGACAATTCTTTTCTTATAGGTTTGTCATAAAGCGCTTCAGGAGTGAAAAAACGCACATTGTAAAAAGCCTCTCTCTGAGGTAAAATCGGATAATATCGTTCAAAGTACGCTCTAAGGCTATCTCCTAAATCAGAATTCCACATGCTGGAGTCGGCTATAACATTTAGATCACTAACTCCTCCAAAGGAACTTGGCAAATTGCGATTCAATCCACTCGATTGATCCTTCGTACATGAGGAAAAAACGAATGCGAGCAGTACAACTACCCCAAAACACCTTAGAAATTTGCTCAACATATCTACTTTACATATTAGATGCGGTATGCAAGGTAAAGGGCGTGTAGCAATTATAATAATTCTTCAATAATATTTTCTATTCCCACTCCTTCTGCCTCCGCCTTATAGTTTCTCACCATTCTGTGTCTTAAAACATAAGGAGCAACCGCTCGTACATCTTCGATGTCCGGAGAGTACTTGCCATTCATTGCTGCATTGGTCTTTGCACCTAAGATTAGATACTGAGAAGCCCGTGGACCTGCACCCCAATTCACATATTCTTTCACTATGGAAGCCGCTGAATCCATATCTGGTCTTGTTTGCGCAACAACGCCAACTGCATATTCCAATAGATTATCAGTGACAGGGATTTTTCTCACTATGTTCTGAAAGGCCATAATCTGCTCCGCATTGAGAATGGTATTGAGATTGACATCCCTATCCGATGTTGTATTCTTCACTACCTCTATTTCCTCTCTCAAGCTAGGATAAGTCAAAGGAATATTGAACATAAATCTATCCAACTGCGCTTCCGGAAGCGGATAGGTTCCCTCTTGCTCAATCGGGTTTTGTGTAGCCAGAACGAAAAAAGGTTTTGGAAGAGGATATCGCTCTCCCGCCACGGTAACTACTTTCTCCTGCATCGCTTCAAGCAATGCTGCCTGTGTTTTAGGAGGAGTTCTATTGATCTCATCGGCAAGTACAATATTCGAAAATACCGGACCCTTATTAAATCTGAATTTTCTGTCTTCGTCCAATACTTCCGAACCGACAATATCAGAAGGCATCAAATCCGGCGTAAACTGTATTCTTTTAAAATCTAAATCTAAAACTTCGGAGATCGTACTGATCAACAATGTCTTTGCCAATCCCGGTACACCTATCAACAAACTGTGACCGTTGGCAAACAAAGACAACAATACATTCTTCACCACTTCATCCTGTCCCACTATAATCTTCCCTATCTCTGCCTTTAATGCGTGATAGGACTGACTCAGCGCATCTACCGCCTCTACATCTGATTTGAAATTAATCTCCATTGTATGTTTTTAATTCTTTATTACAAAAACCGTGCATGAATTGAATAATACAATTTAGTTGGTCGAATGTTCTGAGCAACTCTATGTTATTGCGCTACCAATTCCTCCACAAGAATACTAGGGCAAAACGAAAGAAAGTAGTATTACATTATATTTTTTAGAATTAATACGATAAAGATTCTGCCCGGAGATTAACAAGCCTTGTTTGCATTCGTTATATTTATCAAAATCAATCGCCATGAAAGAATTCCTCGAGACTGTAAGAAAGCAATTCCAATACTATCAATTACTGGGAGAAAAATGCTTTGATCAATTAAGTGATGAGCAATTATTTTTTATTCCCGCTGAAAACAGCAACTCTATTGCCGTCATTGTCAACCACCTATCCGGCAATATGAAGTCCAGATGGACGGATTTTTTAAACTCTGATGGAGAGAAGGAATGGCGCCACCGCGATCGGGAATTCGAACAAGTAATTCAAAACCGTAGTCAACTTACCAAGGCCTGGTATGAAGGCTGGGATTGCCTTTTTTCTGCCATAGACTCTATTACGGAAGAGGATTATGATCGGTTGGTTTACATTCGAAAAGAAGGTCATACCATTCAGGAAGCTCTTCTCAGACAACACAGCCATTACGCTTACCACGTGGGTCAAATTGTCTTCCTGGGGAGATTGCTCAAGGGGAATGAGTGGACCAGTTTATCCATTCCAAAAAATGGCTCCAAAGCCTATAATGCGGCAAAAAACAAACAGGAAAAGCGGAAAGCTCACTTCACGGATGATTACTTAGATTCCAATGCTTAGTGTCCAGTCAAGATTAAACTGACGCATATATGATGTTTCTTTTTTGACATAACAGCGTTATAAAAAATTCACGTAGCTACGGCTATGCTCATTTTTTATGCCTTGTTCTGTCAAAAAAACAATTCATCATCTATTCCGCCATTTAATCCTTGACTGGACACTAGGAATTGAGTTGATTGAATTGCTTTACAAGTTGAGAAGTAGCTTTGTAAATAGTCTGATATTCTGATAACTCATGGCCCATATATATGAACATCAAGTGACACTCTTTGCCATCTGAAAAGAACATCTCATTCTGTTGTAATCTGAATGATTCTCGCATGAGACGCTTCAGTCTATTTCTATCAACTGCTCTTTTGAATTTCTTCTTAGAACAAGAAAAACCAACTTTGTATGGGATAATTTCGTCTTGAGAGGTCTGTTCGAGGATATTAAAAACCAGCCTGACAGGGTACTGCTTTATACTATGGCCGTCTTGGAATAAATACTGAATTTGCTTCCGACTTTTCAGTCGATGAGAGCTCGGAAGTTTCCATGAAGACATGGAAATCAATTATTTCAACCGGCTCTCGCTAGAAACTGTCAATTTTTTTCTTCCCTTTGCTCTTCTAGCATTAACAATTTTTCGACCATTTTTTGTAGCCATTCTAGATCGAAAACCGTGTTTATTTACTCTTTTCCTCCTCGAAGGTTGATATGTTCTTTTCATTTATCCGTATTTACCATTCCAAAATGGGAACGCAAAGATAGTATTTTACTTTGAAAACCTCAAATTTTCTTAACCATTCATTGACAACAAGAATTCCTCGTTTGTCCTAGTCGACCTAATATGTTTTAATAAGAAGGTCATTGCCTCATCTGGCTTCATATCCGCAAGATGCTTTCTAAGGATGATCATTCTCTGTAATGTCTCAGGATCTAGCAACAAATCATCTCGTCTAGTTCCTGACGCCATAATATCAATTGCAGGATAAATTCTTCTATTAGATAGGGCTCTATCCAATTGAAGTTCCATATTACCCGTACCCTTGAACTCTTCGAATATTACTCCGTCCATTTTTGATCCGGTATCTATCAATGCCGTTGCCAAGATCGTTAAAGAACCTCCGTTCTCGATATTTCTCGCCGCTCCGAAAAACTTCTTAGGCTTGTGTAATGCATTGGCCTCAACACCACCGGAAAGTACTTTACCACTAGCCGGTGCCACTGTATTATATGCTCTGGCCAAACGCGTGATCGAATCCAACAATATCACTACATCATGCCCGCTTTCCACCAATCTTTTCGCTTTTTTCAAAACTATTCCAGCGACTCGAACATGATTGTCAGCCGGTTCGTCAAAAGTAGATGCGATAACTTCCGCTTTAACGCTTCGCTGCATATCAGTCACCTCCTCCGGTCTCTCATCTACCAATAAAACCATCAAATAGCACTCAGGATGGTTGGCTGCAATGGCGTTAGCCACAGACTTCAACAATACCGTTTTACCTGTTTTAGGTTGTGCGACAATCAATCCACGCTGACCTTTTCCAATAGGAGAAAACAGGTCAATTAATCGACAGGAATGATCGCTTCCGATATGGTTATTTCCTCCAGTGAGATTGAATTTTTCCGTAGGGAAAATCGGTCTCAAGTAATCGAATGGATTTCTATCCTTAGTATCACTTGGCGCTTTCCCGTTCACTGCACTTACTCTGAGAAGTGCGAAATATTTTTCTCCCTCTTTAGGAGGTCTAATCGGCCCTTGGATAGTATCTCCAGTTTTTAAGCCGAACAATTTTATCTGAGATGGGGAGACATAAATATCATCTGGCGAAGAAATGTAGTTATAGTCGGCAGATCTTAAAAATCCGTATCCATCAGACATCAACTCAAGTACGCCTTCTCCTTCTACTACACCATCGAGGTCTACATTAAACCCACTTTCATCTTTTGGCTCTTCTACTTTCTCTTTTGTTTCCTTTCCTCTGGAGTTAGATTCTTCTCTCGGCATTCTTCTACGCCTAGGTGCCTCTTTCTCTCCCTCCTTTCTTTCAGTTCTCTCCGGTCTTTTAGGAGCCTCTTCCTTTTTATCTCCTTCTCCCGAAGCTTGTTCCTGGGTGTTATTATTGTCAGAAGACTCCTTTTCTCTTTCTCTTCGACGTGGTCTAGGTTTATCATCAGACCTTCTTGACCTTGGTCTAGGCTCTTCTGCTTTTTTGGGTTCGGGTTTTTCTTCGACGGGTTTTTCGTCTGCATTCAATGCTTGGTGATCTAGAATCTTATAGATCAAATCTTGTTTATTCAATCTCTTGTAAGATTTAAGATTCAATCTTTCAGCTACGTCTTTCAGCTCAGGAACGAGCATATCATTTAATTGAAGAATATCGTACATTATTAATTAAAACATTTTATGTTAAATACTATAGAAATGTAATACTTTGAAAAGCTTAAAATTTTCTCTCTGCGCTTAAATCACAACTAAAATTGACTTGAACAAAATTATAGGATTGACCGCATAGATTGTTGGTAGAAAACAGAGAACTTAACTCACAGATCTCCATTTCATTGCAAACATAAGCTTTTTTTAATTATATTAAAACAACTACTAATTATTTCTTCTACTTTTGTTATTTCATTTTAAAAAACAGAATTAGTTTTTGGGAATATGCTGGAATTACGCTTTTTAGAAACAAGACACGACGAAATCATTAATAGTCTGAAAAAGAGAAATTATTCTGACGAGGATCTCGAGATTATTGATGAACTGAAATCAGTAGATCGATTGAGAAAAGAAACTCAGACCGAATCTGATGAGGTGAAGGCCCAATTCAACCAATTATCCAAAGAAATCGGCCAGCTTTTTCAACAGGGAAAAAGAAGTGAAGCGGAAAATCTCAAAGAAAAAAACCTGATCCTGAAGGATAAAATCAAATTCCTGGATGAGAAATTGAGAAATACCAAAACCAAACTCAACGATATACTTCTTTCAATTCCCAATTTGGTACACGAGAGTGTTCCTCCCGGAAAAGGCGAAGAGGACAATGAGGTTTACAAAGCTTGGGATCAAGATTTACCGGATCTTTCTACGTCGGCACTTCCGCATTGGGAACTGGCCAAAAAATATGGGCTCATAGATTTTGAAAAAGGAGCTTTCATCACGGGTTCGGGTTTTCCCGTATACGTAGGCAAGGGAGCTCGATTACAACGCGCCCTGATCTCTTATTTTCTAGATATGGCTCATGAGGCGGGATATACGGAATATCAGGTTCCGCTTATGGTCAATGAAGATTCGGCCAGAGGAACCGGACAGCTTCCGGATAAGGAAGGCCAGATGTATCATGTGGAAAAGGATGGATTATACCTTATACCGACGGCTGAAGTTCCACTCACTAATTTGTATCGAGGTCAAATTCTCAAAGAGCAAGAATTGCCCTTAAAAATAACGGGATACACGCCTTGTTTTCGAAGAGAGGCTGGATCATACGGAGCCCATGTTAAGGGCTTGAATAGATTGCATCAATTCGACAAGATCGAAATAGTACAAATAAGAAGGCCGGAGGAATCCTACAATGCGCTCGAAGAAATGGTGCTTTATGTAGAATCATTGGTTCAATCCTTGAAGCTTCCCTATAGGATCCTTAAACTTTGTGGAGGTGATATTACCTTCGCCAGTGCTTTAACATTTGATTTCGAGATCTATTCAGGGGCTCAGGAGAGGTGGCTGGAAGTAAGTTCTGTTTCCAATTTTGAAACGTTCCAGAGCAATCGAATGAATCTTCGATACAAAGACAAGGAAAATAAAACCAGTCTTGTACACACTTTAAACGGTAGTGCATTAGCCTTACCTAGAATAGTTGCCGGCATTTTGGAGAACTATCAGACGGAAAATGGCATTATAGTACCTGAGGTATTGAGAAAGTATACGGGTTTTGATATCATCAATTGATATCCTTCCTTCATGACTTTTTCGATGTTCGTTCGTCAATATTAAAACATTTAGAAAAGAATGATGTACAATGCAGATTATATGATGTACATGGTCATAGGTGGTGTTCTGTCTATGATTGGTGCATTCATAAGTAACCGATTAAAAAGTAAGTTTAACCACTATTCTCAAGTTCCTATTCGAGCGGGGTTGAGTGGTAAAGAAGTGGCTGAAAAGATGCTTCAGCACTATAATATACCTGATGTCCAGGTTGTCCAGGGTCAGGGATTTTTATCTGATCATTATAACCCCGCAAGTAAAACAGTCAGCTTGAGTCCGGCAGTTTACAACGGGAGAAGTGTTGCATCGGCAGCCGTGGCTGCTCATGAGTGCGGACATGCGGTTCAACACGACACTGCCTACAGTATGCTTCAAATGCGATCGGCACTCGTACCAGTGGTAAAGGTAGCGGCCTCTGCTCAGCAGTTTTTATTGATGGCAGCCTTGTTTTTATTGGGGAGTTTTCCTCAGCTTCTATTAATAACAATTATTGCTTTTGCCGTAACAACCGCTTTTTCTCTGATTACCCTTCCGGTAGAGTTTGATGCGAGTAATAGGGCTCTAGCTTGGTTGGAATCCAGTGATATAACACAAGGACAGGAACAAGATGGTGCTAAAGACGCACTGAAATGGGCTGCAATGACTTATGTTGCTGCTGCACTGTCAGCTTTGGTTATGCTCTTGTATCTTATCTTCCGATATGCCGGTGCAAGGGACTAGTTTCTAATATTAGAAATATTTTAATTTAAAGGAACACTTTAAGTACTCTTTTTTGTTATTTTTGCTAATAGTCCATAGCAAAATAGAGGATTTAATATACCATGATTGAAGCAAACAGTAATCAGACATTCCAGCGTTTTCTATTTATTCGATATGCGGACCTGGCTAAAAACAACATTCGGACTTTTTTTAAAATAGCTGATGAGATCATGGTTTTCCTGGATACAGAGGACACCACTTTGCCGGTTGAATTCGTCAGGGATATCCAGCATTACTGCAATAGAATACATTGGGTAAATCTGAAAGGGGAGAATGACCACGAAAAAATTTCTTCCATTTCCTTTAGCTTGGGACAACAGCACAGAATTCAGGATCATAAGATTGAATTTGCAGTTTACAGTGACGAGGAAGATCTCGATCATATCATTGAGATTCTCAATGACGAAGGAAGGAAGTGCATTAGAATAAAAAACGATATACCAAAGATAGATCAGACCCCCGATTTGTTTATCAACATGGGTAAGGCCAATCATATTACCACTAATTTGACCGGAACTATCTCCAGAGAGGATTCTGAGCATTTCATTCAGGAAAAAGTTCCTGTAGATGGCTCCGGTCAATTAAAGAGACATGATGTGGACTACTTGGCCCGAAAGACTCTGGATAGGCTGATCCAATCGGGCAATCGACCCGCCCAGGTCTCGACCCTCAAAAGCTATATTCTTCTGAATAATCAAGAAGAAAATATTCATAACCGAATAGATGATATTATCCTTCGATTGAACTCTTTTAGTGAAATTGAAATTAATGAAGATAATATCGTTTATAACTTGGATTAAATACTGAATTCATGACTGAATTAATTGAAATGGCCTTCGAGGAAGGTCGTGAAAATGCAGAAAATACACTCAACCACCTTCTTGCTGAATTTGCTAAGCTAAGAACGGGCAAGGCTAGTCCCTCTATGCTCAGCGGGATTCTTGTAGATTATTACGGGGCAACAACCCCTCTAAATCAGTTGGCCAATGTCAGTGCTTCTGATTCTAAAACTCTGACCATACAGCCTTATGATAAAACGGCCATTGATGGCATAGAAAGAGCTATTTTCGAAGCCAATTTAGGCCTTACACCTCAAAATGATGGTGAACTAATTAGAATAAGCATTCCACCGCTTACACAGGAAAGAAGGATCGAACTAGTAAAAAAAGCGAAGGCACTTTGCGAAGAGTCAAAGATCAGCCTTAGGAACATCCGTAGAGAAATCCTTGATGTTATCAAACAAGAAGTAAAAGATGGATATTCTGAAGATCAGGGCAAAAGAGATGAGGAGAAAGTTAAGGACTTCTTGAACGAGCACTACAATAAAATCTTGGCTCACCTTGAAGTCAAGGAGAAAGATATCATGACGATCTAATCAAGAATTTATTATGATTCTTGGAGGCCTCAAGGAAGGTCCAACAATTTAAGCCTTTTATTTTATTAACTAGTAAACAGGTAAGTTTTAGTTTATTCCTTATTACCAAATACAATCCATAAATCGGAACAGTAGAAAGTTCACAAATGCCAGAACTAGGCCGATGATGAATATGGAAAGAGACATACGGATAAACTTGTATTTCCTCTGCAAGCCCGTTCCCTGATAATAGAAATCTCGTATCATTGAGCCGTACAAGTAGTTCTTATCATTGATCATCTGGAGAAAACCCCACTCGAAATCCCTTAAATGCATGTTGTGGAAATTGCCAAAATACAGGAGATTACCCTGTTTATTGCGTATTTCCTCTTCCGTAAAATCGCCTTGTGTCTTCAGAGGCCTGATTGCTATGATGGCAAAAAAGATAGATAGAATACAAGCAATACTCAATATCATTACCGGAAAAAGCTCAGGAACCATGCCCTCACCACTATCTATGATACCACCCATAACCAATGATAAAATAATAGAGTTGACCGTTATCATAATGCTGGCCTTTCGATCCACCATTTCATTCAAAGTGTAGTGGTTTTTGCTCGTGGTTCGGAACAAGGTCTGAATACCTCTTTCATCCCGGTCCTTCACCTTGCCGATATCCTTCCTCAGCTTTTTTATCTCCTCCTCGCTAATGTTCAACTCCTTCTTCAATAAGAGGGAAGTACGATTCTCTATTTCCTTCTTTTCCTTCCGAAGTTTCTTGACCAGTTTCTCAAGATTGGGCTGGACATGTGTCTTTCCATAATTGGTATGAAATGAGACATCGCTAATGAAGTTAATCAAAGTGTCATACCAACTACTCTGAGCCAACTCATAATCTCGTAATACCATTTCCTCATAATAGACCTTCAGGTTGTCTCTACCCTTAGGACCAGCAAATTCCATCAAATTGACATCACTAACGATCTTCGCAGCAGGAAGAACGGCCTCGTGTGTCGGTAAGATCTGTACTATTACTTCTTTTAGCTTTGGATAGATCTCATCTCCAAACCCAAATTTCTTATTGAGTTTTTTCGTCGCATCAAGTATATTTTTCTCGTACAGATCAAAATCAATCTCTTTCAACTTGTTGCTGGCCTGGTGAATATTCAATGTATAGAGGGCCAGATAACACATCTCTTCCTCCTCCTTTGAAATATCCTCTTCCAGTAAGATTTTTTGGAGATTTTTTTCCATTCTATACAAACGCCCAATGGTCGTGTATAAACTTCGATCTTCATTATCATGTAATACTTCGACAACGTATTTGCGAACCCCGGGTAAGTGTTGGGCAAGCGTCATCTCAGCAGTTGTACTAATTTCAGTATTATTCATTATCCTCAATATATGAACTTATTAAACCATAAAAATGCCTTTACGGTTCAATACAAGATAACGACAATCTCGCAATGAAGCAATATTCGACCCTTATTACTCTTTACTTCCCCAACCATGAATGACAACTGCAGGACCCTGATGGTACTTACCTTCATCGAGAATAAGTTTTTCCGTTCGCAACTCATCGAAACGAATTTGATCAAAGTCTTCCCTTAACAATTCTTCATCATATAACATATCAATGCGCCTGGGACCACCACTATTTAAATGTATTTGATCCTTGTGAAAAAATTCGAAAAACAGATTTCCTCCCTTCTTTAACCAATGCTGAATTTTACGATACCCATCGACTCTAATTTCAGGTGGCAAGTGAAAATAACCCAAGGCAATACCGTCAAAAGATCCTTCATCGTAATCCATCTCTTCCAGTGTTCCTAAGTTATAGTTGATCTGTACCTCGTGCTTTTGGGCAAGTCTCTTGCTTTTTTCCAAAGCTCTTACACTCATATCAAAAGCAAAAACATCATGTCCTTGACTGGCAGCATAAACTGCATTTCTACCCTCCCCTTCCGCTGGAAACAATAGGCGGCTCTGCGGCGGAAGTTGGTCAATACATTTTTTGATAAAAGGATTTGCCTTTTCCGAGTAAGCATATTCGGAAAAGGCAAATCGATTGTTCCAAAATTCTTTATTCATGCTCTAATCTACCACAAACTTGAATCCCACGCCAATATAATGTGCTTTGAATGCACTGTTTTCACGTTGGTAGTAGTTGTACTTGAGATCTATGCTCTTCAAGCCGAACTTCAGTATATGGAATTGATTGAAGACATCCGTATAACTAAAGCCCATGCCGTACTGACTGGCTGTAAACTCCGATAGATCTGCATCTGAAGTATAGTACTGACTAGAACACTGATGCTGATCAAAAGGAGCATAATAGTCCACCGCCGTCTGCGTATAATATCGATACGAAGGATACATGGTGAATTTCGTTCCCAATTTAACCGGCACCTCCAGTTTCACCGTATTCGATTGAAGTCCCCAATCATCCATATAATATCTATAGTACAATCTGGTGGTCAAAAACTCATTGATGTAGTAATTCAACCTGAACCCCACGGGAATCTTAATTCGACTTTCCGGAAGTCGCTCAATGTCGTCCGCCAACATAAAGACATCGGTATTCGCTCTACTTGTGTAATTGGCGATACTCTCTTTGTTACCGATAAAATAATTCGGTTTATCGGCGAAATACACCCTTTGAGTTGGATTGGCCAACCATCCATTTTGCTGAATCACATCAGCAAATAGAGATACTTGCATAACCGGACTCAAGATCTGTGAGAAAGAAAGTCCCATAGAATATGTATTTCTCTTCTTGTTATCGATCAACTGTTCTCCTTTAAACGGTGCCCATGCATTTTGACCTCTTTTGTTGATGGCATTGCCCTGTTCATTCAAGATTTCCACTCCGTTGAAAAAGCCAGAATTCAAGTTTCCATTGGCCTCTCTATAGCTATCTAACTCTGTAGGATAGGACGGGAGCCATGAATCCAAATATACATTTGCAGTGATTCCTAACTCTGTATTTTTCTGATTGAACAACATATTATATGCCGCTCCAAACCCAATAGAAACATAGTCGTACTCAGTGGCAAAAGAAGCGTTAACAGAACTGATACGATTCCTATCTTTGGAACTATGGGAATAACTTGCGGCTATACTTCCCCAAACATCTGCTCCTGAAGCACCGGAAGAAGCAACCCATGGGCTTCCAATAATACCGCCTCCATTTCCTTCACTACCCTCATCATCATCGTCGTCATCATCATCGTCACCACCATAGCCTTGAGAAGCACCCGTTTGATCGAAGGGGTCAAGGTTACTAGAGGAAGCTGAAGTATAAGCCGATATACCCATGTCAACGGTCAATACATCGTTTGCATTGATAGGCATACTGATAACAATTGTTGGGGTAACATTAGTGATGTGCTCATCACCAATACCACCTGTAACTGAGGCTTGGTCACCTTCTTGCTGATAATAACTGCTTAAAATATCAACTTCCGTATTCTCCAATACGGGTTTTATGTACGTTGTAGAAGTGTCTGTTTGACTATAGACTTCAAGTACACTACAACAAAACAATACTAAGATTAAATACCTCATAACACTTCTTTTACATTAATTACAACCACAACCACCTCCTGACTTACCGCCATTGCCTCCTGAAGCTCCTTCTCGATAGACCTGGTAACTTGTTTCGAACTTTCCAAACTTCTTATCCGCCAAAGCCATATCATGGTCATTGATATATACTTTTTCATATTCCTTTACCACCGTACAGGATCCCAATGACAGTCCCAATACGATATACATTAAGCATTTTAATTTTTTCATAATTCTACAACAGCTTTAGATCGAATCACCTAGGGCAATTCAATATTTTTAGAATGAGAAATCTCTCCTTTGTCATTTACTATAATACAATCCACGCGCTTCAACCCATTGATAAAATCCAGTCCTTCTTCTTCCCCTAACACGAACACTGCTGTGGCCAGAGCATCTGCCAGTTCTGCGTTATCCGTAAAGACACTTACGCTGAGAATACCATGACTTGGATAGCCGGTTCTTGGATCAATAATATGAGCGTAACGCGTTCCGTCTATCTCCACATATTTTTCGTAATTACCCGAAGTGACAACTGCTCTATCTTTGACAGGCAACCAAGAAAATACCTTCTCCTTATTTAAGGGGTTGACAATGGCCACCATCCATTCCTTACCGTTCGGTTGAACGCCCCAAGAGTTTAAATCTCCTGAAGCATTAATGATTCCGGCACTTACTCCGCGATCCATTAATAGTTGTTTGGCCTTATCCGCAGCATAGCCTTTTCCTATAGCTCCGAACCCAATCTTCATTCCTTTTGACTTCAGAAAAACCGTTAAGTTCTTACGATCAAGAATGATGTTCCGATAATCGATTCTCTCTACGGAACTGATAATTTTTTCTTTGCTGGGCATTTCCGTCATCGATCTGTCAAATTTCCAAATGCGATCGGCTGAAGCAAAGCTCAGATCAAAAGCTCCACCGGTCCATTCTGATATTTTGTTGGCTCTTTCAATCAGATCGAATAACTCTTTGTTAACCTTGACCGGTTTAATTCCGGCATTCCTATTGACCTCGGATGTTTGCGAACTGGGATCCCAAGAAGAAATGATCGATTCTATTCTAGAAATTTCTTCAATCGCTATATCAATGTACTGGTCTCCTTCTTCCTGATTTTGAGCTACTACTGTGATATCAAATCTACAACCCATCAGTTTTGTAGTGCGTTGATATACATTATTGGCTAGTAGAGCATTCGAAAAAGAAAAAATCATGATTACGGCCAAACTGAATAATCTGCAATTCTTCATCATATCAATTTTACGAGTTTGTTGAAATAAGTTTCCGGGTCAATTTTTTCATATCCCAAGGACCCTAAAACTTCTTTATTAGCATCTATGAGTACAAGCTTTGGGAAATACCCTTCTTGATTGTACTTCTCAGCCAACTGGGCATTGTGTTCACTCTGATCAGGACTTAATTGATTTTTCTTTCGCCTCGGAAAATCGACACTTAAAAAGATGAACTTTTCATTCGCCAGTTCTCTAAATTCGCTGGTGGATAGGATTTCTTTTTCCAGTTTCATGCATGGAATGCACCAATCCGAACCTTTAAATACCATCAGAATCAGTTGGTCATTTTCTTGGGCCAAACTCAAGGCGTCCTCAAAATTGGTTTGCCATTCCTGAGCTGTAAGACCGATACTTGCTAAAAAAGTTGCTACAAAAATTAATACGCTTTTCATGATTAAAAATTTATTTAAGAGTGCTCCCTTGGGAGTGTATTTATACTAGTTTCAAGCCAAGGGTTAAATGGTGGATTAGATGATGAATTATTTTTTGATAGTACAAGGCATAAAAAATAAGCCTAGCCGCAGTTAAGTGAGTTTTTTATAACGCAGTAATAGCAAAAAAGAAACATCAGATATACCTCAATTTAATCTTGACTTGATACTACAACAAGATGGAATCGAAATACCCTATAACTAAAACATAGTATTTTATAATTTTTTCCTTTTCTCTTGGAGATTAATTCCTTAATTCCAGCGTTAGAATAATAAACCGATCCTATAACATACTTAACGGAGTACAATGAAGGTCGCTAGTATCATTGAATCATGGAGCATCAGCAGGGTGGACATTGCCCGTGCTATACCTATGGCTCTTCTGTACAACTGGACGGCGATTTTATGTCTTTTTGTTATTGCCGTTCTTCTCAATATTGACTCGGGAAAAGATATCTCTGTTGGGATACTTGATTTGTCCAGTCCCGCTTTGGTTTTTCTAAGAGCGGGAATGATCTTCCTCGGTCTGATCATATACTGTTCTTCAATATGGCTAAGGCCGACGGTTTTCTTTAAAAAAAATCACTACGAAAGCTCTTTTACCCGTGTCCTGGCAGTACTGCCCTGTTTTCTATTGGGGATGTCCATCTTCAGAACTCAGTTTAGCCTGAGCTTGCTCAGTGCTTTCAACATATACTGGGGTCTGTTCTTGTTAATGCTCTTGCTATTTCTCTCCATTCTATTTAGAGAAAGGATATATGATTATGTGAATATTAAACAAACCATTTTCGTTTTCCTGATCACAATAATTGCACTTATTACCGGAATATACGTCAACAAAGCTCACGGCTTTGAAGAAGTGGTGCTCAGTTATCATCTTTTCGGTATTGCCTGTGGTGTACTCGGAGTGGGACTATTTCATCTGTTCAAAAAAATCGACAAAGATCTAAAAGGCGAACTTCAACTGCTTCAGAAAAACTATCTGAGGTATTATTATTTTATCGTTCTGATTACGGGAGTTTTTATTGCGGTGTTTACCTATTTTGATCACATCAATATCTTCCACCCGATCTTCGTGTTTTTCATCTCCTTTTCCTTTTATATCATCATCTTTAATTCGATCAATACACTGTATGATCGAAACAATTTTCGTAAGATCATTTTTAAAAATCTTCTCATCTTTTCCTTCGCCATTGTGCTATTCCTGGGATTCAGTTATCCCAATTTTGATCATCATAAAGTCGATTTGGTCGAACTGCAAAATTCGTACGAAAGAAGCACGATAGAGGAACATTTTGAATCCTATAAAAACAATACTATTCTGCCCTGGCTTGAGGATCATCCTGAAGAGAAATTCCCACTTTATCTCGTGGCTGGTGAAGGCGGTGGATCGAGAGCTGGATATTGGTTTACCCAAACCATACTGGGAATAGATGCTATGAACGATTACAGATTCAAACAACATATTTATGCCATGTCCACCGTTTCGGGTAGTTCGGTTGGTGCGGGTGCATTGTTGGCTTTTTGGGAAGAATTCAAGGATCAAGATAAGCAGGCCAAAGATCTCATAAGTGCAGATTATGCGGAAAATATATTTTCTCAGAACTATCTCTCCAGCTCTATTTTTTCAGTTTTGATTCGGGATTTTATTAAACAGCTTTTTCCATTGCGGCATTGGGTAGGTGATGAGGATCGCAACTATTGGTTGCAGCAGGAAGAAGCTCATTTTATTGATCAAGCGCTCAACAATGAGGCATATGATTTTGCCGATTATGTAAGCAACTACAGCTACCCAAAAAAACGATCGAAGGAATATCTGTTATATCGACCTTATCTGGAATTTTATTATGATCAAAACGGCGATCTCAGAAATGATCACCCAATACTTTTGACCAATACTACCCTGGTACAAAGAGGGGTTCGGGGTATCGTTAGTCCGATCAAGTTTAAGGAAAACCATTTGGTAGATGCATTCGACATCAATGGATTCATCCATTCCCACAGTCCTAATGAGGGATTGAGCTTAGGCGAAGCTTGCAATCTAAGTGAATTATTTCCCTTCTTTTCGGCCACGGCCATTCTAGGTGACTCTGTAGCCATTGCTGATGGTGGGTATTTTGAAAACTTAGGATTAACAGCGTTGTATGAACTTCGAAACACACTGAATGATCTCATTGAAGTGGATAATAATCCCCTTTTACAGGAAGCCATCGAAATCAAATTTCTTGTAGTACGAAATTCTACTTATCAGCAAAAAAGAAACCGTGAACTCAAAGTGAGGAATCAAATCTATTCTCCTCTTGATGCCATTTACAATTCAGGAATTGGAGGTAGAACGGAATACATGTTCAAATATTTGCAGAACCAAATGGGAGAAAATTTTAGGGTAATCTCCCTGAACCACACCAACAACAAGAATGAAAAGCTGCTCCTCCCCATCAATAGATATTTGTCTGAAAACGCTGTCACAACCATGAATAAGTTGTGGGAGCAGGAGGAGGTTGAGGATCTTATAATCTATTAGTTAGGTTTTAGAAAAATAAAAGCTTGCTGATATACAACCAACAAGCTTTTGAAATTATGAATGGATATCATGTATTAAAGATTATTATCTCCTTAGATTTTGATAAACTTATACCGACCCACCAGTTTATCTCTTGTTTTTATCTGAAGAATATAAACTCCGGAATTGAGGTTGCTGACGTCAATAGGTAAATTCATATCATCAAGCCCGTCAAAATCCAACTTTTTTTGACCTAATAATGAATAAATGCTAATGTTGTATTCCTGATTATCTTTAAAACTTCCTTCGAGTACCAATTGATTCCATACTGGATTGGGTTTTATCTTAAATTGTATCACCGCATTTTCACGGTCCACGCTTCGAGAATTAGAACTTTCCTGTAAACCAGAAACAATACAATTAAAGGGATTATCACGGTCAAAACAATGGATATCTGACCATTCGGAAAATTCGTTATCATCACATATCGTTCGAATTCTGTAGCTGGTACAATGAAATTCCTCTACACAATAACTTGTGTTTTCTACAATCATATTTTCCTGTTTGATTGGATTATTATTATTGCAACATGCCGGATTGTTACGGATAAATTCAATCTCATAACCGATGGCTCCTGGTACTGGATTCCATTCGAGCCAAAAATTAGGAAACTCACCTCTATACACACAAGTTATTCCAGCAGGTGGCACACATGGTGGACAATCATTATGACAATCAATTGGTCCGCATAAATCGCATTCATCGTAAGTTTGAGCAACGTCGTTGACTATTTCGAACTGTCCTCCATAGCAAAATGTACCGCATGGCGTAATCAATGTATGTAGAATGGTATATAGTCCATTATCGTAAATAGATAAATCTGATAATTCTCCTTTGAAATGAGAACCATGGCTATTATCAGAATTATATATGCACCATTCATGTGTTACAGAGCAGGAGTTGGGCAATTCATCATAGGATTGGTAGTTTATTAAAAGCGGACTCCCTTCCGATCCTGTATCAAAGCTAAAGGATGGATCAAATTGATCTTCACAGCAATCTATCGTAAAAGCAGTCGTCTTTTCCACCCAATTCGTGCATTCATTTTTTAATGCAAGTTTGAAAACATAATCATAGCCTGGACATAAATCTACCGTTGGTAAATCCTCCAATATATTATAGGCTTCCGGTATTGGTGATGTTGTCCATGATTCTTCCTCACCGCCTATAAGAGTTCCATCGTCGTAAACATATATGGCTCTCCAAAATTTATCATAATTGCAGGACTTTGAAGCGTCCAAAATTATCTCCTCACCAAGACAGAATGAAGACTTGGTAATTCCATTAATGTCTGTCAAATCAAACTCGTTAATTGGTTTCAAGCAACAAGATAGGGTATCAACATAGCATAGCCTTTCGGGGCCAAAAACACCTCCATTTCCAATAGAGAATATAGCTTCATCTCCATTGCATACTTTAACCTCAACACTTATGATATCATCTGGTGGAATAAGAACAAATCCTAAATCTGGTCCTGATAAGAACTTAAATTCACTTTTGCATTGGTTCCATGCCTGAATAGTATATTCACAGCATTCATCTTGACAAGTATTTTCTTTCTGCAAAGCAATAAATCCAGTATCACAACACCTACAATTGATCGTTTCTTCAAAGCAAAGATCGTCTCGTTGGTCTGTTTCTGGGTTATATCCAAAGACCTGTACTGTAACTGGATCATCACATACATTAATAGTCCAAGATTGAATCGGAGATTGATTAAACACTCCAATTAGTTCCCCATCGACGAAAACTAAATGTCCTGTCTCGGTGACACATTGTTTGTCTTCCCTGAGGACTAAAGAAAATTCACAACAGCTATCTCCTTCATTAGAACGATTCAGATTTATTTGAATATAATCACAGGTACTACAATCTGGTGCTTGGGCCCTAGAACATACACTTAAGAGCAAGAGAAAAAGAAGCATAATTACACGTAATATTTTCATTATATAGAATTTAATTAGTTAGAAAATCTACGCTTATAACTTGAACCCAGCTTATCTGTGACAGAGAATGATCATATGTTCTTCGACCTCTATTTATTCTAATTTAGTTGGTTCAAAATTGACTTGTCACACTTTTGAACTCTTCGAGTTATATCCTTGGATTTTCTCTTTGGCCTTAGAAACATATAATCCATATTCAGTTAATCTTAAAAAAAAATAGAATGAAACTCAATAGTTTATTATTTCTAGCAAATCTAGTTTTACTTTTACTTTGTTCGTGTAGCGAAGAAGATATTCATGATATCAACGCTTCCGATATTGCAATTTCTTCCAGAGAAGATATTTGTGAAGAAGAACTACTTACAATTACTCGATCAGAAACTGACCCTTGTTGTATTACATTTGAAGTTCAAGAAAGTATTCCGGGGGAATTTGAATACGAATATTGGCAAGTATATATCGACAATCAAGTAATCACCAACTCTGATTACCCTGATGGTGTATTTGAGTATTGTTTTGATATCGATGAGGCTGATTTTCAAAATATCAGCGTGACTTATCTTGATGCTTTTGGAAATCCCGTTTGCCCAAATCTCGATCAGGGCCAATGGCATACTAAAATATTTGTAGAACCATGTGAATCTTGCACAAGCTATATCTGCTGGGAGGATTTTATCGGATACTTCTCCTGTGCTGCAGCCATCACCATTCAGCTGCCAGATGGCTCTATTCAAAATATACAGTTTGAAAACCTGGACTGTGATAGTGATTGGTGCACTGAACAAGTTAATGACCCCTGCACTCCATGTCCTTGTCCGGCAGAAGTTCCTGTCGAGGGAGGATATTGTTGTATCGCTATTCAAATCATCAATATCTTGGATCAACTGGGAGTTGAATACGACTTTGATATTTACAGTGATTTGGATGATTGTAATAAAGGGGGATATACTGTTCCAGGATTTTTCATCTCTTCGGATGAAGTCAAAATTCTAGAAGTTTGGGGAACAAATTGTGATGGAGCTCCAGAGGGAAATGTGGAGTTTAATCATGATGACAACTGTGAATGATCAAGTGATCCAATTCATGTGAATGGGATGAAAACTGACTTTTCGTCCTATTCACTTCATTTCATTAAAATCCTGTTTTAAAAACCTTAAATAGTATTAGCCCAAGGAGTATTACACCCAGTCCGGATAAAATAAAAATAACTTTACCGTCTGGACCTTGAAAACTTTGGATATCCCCATAAACTACCCATCCAGCCCAAAATGGAGGAGCTCGAAAACTTGGACTGACTTCTTCATTGCCAACATAATCCAGTTGCACCTGCTGTAAAGCTTGGGCGGGGCTTGCACCATCTTGCACCAAAGTATGAAAGGATTGCATTAATTCCTTTGTAATCTTATCCGGGACATTCCAATAAGAACTGACCACTGAATGTACACCGGTTTGTATAAAAGCCCGACTCATGCTCATTAAGCCCTCGCTTTTGATTTCCTTTCCATAAGCGGATTGACAAGAGCTCAGAATTACTCTATCTGGTGGATTGCTTATCTGAAGCACATCGCTGTATCTAAATTGATCTTTTCCCCCCGAAGAATCAGGAAACACAAGAAGATGAGAGTTTAGGTGATTTTCTTCGTCCACCATATGGTGCATGGCCAAATGCACTGTGGTGTAGTTATTTAATGCTTCTTTTACGCTTCCATATTTTACTGCCTGATTCAAAAGCTGATGTCCATCATAAATATTCGAACAAGATTCGACCTCTTCACTAGAATAAGGCAAGGTCATAATATGTTCCTTCGTTTCTTTTTGGAAATATGGGTCAGTATAATCAATTCCAAGGCCGATAAATCTTTTCTTTCCAGGCCTTTTTTTGCTGTTCTTTACCTGAGAGCAGAAATGCAAATAACTGATGCTATAATTAGAAAGGAGATATTGATCAGATTCTAACCAACTCTTCATTTCACCAGATGGAAGTGCAGCAAAAGAAAGATCTCTCAAAGGACCGTCAGGAACAATGATTAATTCTGTTTTCTCTGAAAAATTCGGGAGTTTTAGCACTTCGTCTAATAGGATATCATAAATGAGTTTTCCTGCCTTAATGAAGTTACGCTCATCCTCAGGAATAAACTGATTAATTCCTCCTTTTAAGATATCCTTGAACTGCTGAAGGGCCTTCCGCAAGGATTGATCAATCGGAAACCGGAATATCTCGAAAGCATCCTTGGTAATAGCGAAGCACATAAAAAACTCTTCCGAATAATAATACTTTAACAAAAGAGATTCTTCTGTCATGTTCATCCGAATCTCGTTAACGGACATTTCTCTCGATTGCTTTAATTTAAATAGCTGAGGATATCTGGCTTGCAAAGTATCTAAGAAAAATTGAAGGATTTCAGGACTATTTTTGTCTTGTTGTAAGCCCTCTTTCAGCTCATAATATTGAGCGATGTCCGCTTGAGTAACACCCAATAACTCAAACATTTCCCTTTCGGACAAGGAACTTCTTAACACGTTAGAATTAGCTCCTTGCGCCGTCATGAATGCCTTTTCTCTCCATATGAGTTCCTCTGGGTTTTCTTGATAAAGATCAAAACAAAAGGACAAATATTGATGGTAAAAATCCCTGACATGAGCGCCCAATCTGTACCTGGACTGATCAGCATAGAAAATCTCCTGTTGGCGGTCAAAAAGTTCAAAAACCATATCATAGGAATGAATGACCAACTTCAGGTCGTCTATTTTCCCCGTCTGGATATATAATTCCTTAAAATAATTTGCTCTTATCATGAATGCCTCTGCAGCCCATATTTCATAAGGTATAATTTCACTTTTTAAAGTATCCAACTGAATCTTGCCCTCCATTTGCATTAGTAGCATTAAAGCCGAATTAGCATAATAGAATGCAGAGTCTAATTCACCCACATCTTGGAATATCTGAGCAAGACGAACTTGTTCTTTAATATAGAATCGTCGATTATTATTTTTTAATATTAGACTTAGGGCTTCTTTTCTACTTTCAATCGACGCTGATATTTCTCCATTTTCATAAAAATAATCAGATAGGTTTAGATGTACTTCGGGGATATCTGACCCTGCGCTATTTAGGCTTTTAAGTAGTTCTGCCGCCCTTGTCATATTCTTGGTCTGTATGTAAAGCTCTAACAGATAAAGTTTCGCGTAAATATAATCAGGGCATTCTTCTAAAACCTTGAGGTACTGCTCTTCAGCTTTTAAATTTTTGTCATCATAAAAAAGGTAAATCCCCTTTGATGTGTTATAACTGCAATAGGTCGTCTTTCCTTTTTCATCGTCAACCAATAATATGGCTTTATCCAAGTATTGCACTGCGCTTTTCTGATCACCTATTCTAGAATAGGCAGTAGAAAGGTTGCGATAACAGGGCCTTAGAAAAGTAGTGTTTTCGAGACGTAGAAATACAGGAATAAGTTCCTGATACTTTAAAATTGCCTTATAAAAATGCCCTCCTTTACTGTAAAGACTTGCTTGTAAAAACCCTATACGAGCTAAATCGAATAATGAATCTTTAGGAAGAATATTAATATAGTTTCCTAGTTCTTTTACCGCCGAATTCGTCTTCCCCAATCTAATGGAGTTCTTATAAATACCCACAAGGGCTTTATAATTGGTCTCTAAATCGAGAACATCTATGGTCTGAGTTGCTACTATTCGATAAAAACTATTAGCTTCTACATAATTTTTTTGTTTCGAAATGGAATCCGCCCTGGCAAGTAATAGGTCTGTATCTGTGTTTTGAGTATAAATAGTACTGCAAATCCCAAAATGAATTAGGATTTGCAGTACTATAATAAATGGTAGACTTGGGTACTTACATTTTAACAATTTTATGCGTCGAGAGATTTGTTCCGTTCTGAACTTGAACGAAATAAACTCCTTTTTGTGATTTCCGGATATCAATGAATCTTGTTGCTCCTCTGACATCAATTTTTTGTTCTAAGATAGAACTTCCCTGACTATCAAATACCTTTAATATGGTTTTTTCATTCTCACCTTCTGGAAGTCGAATTTCATAATACCCTTCCGAAATTGTTGGAAATATGACAGGCTTATTAATGCTTACTAAATCCTCTAATGCAGTAATTTGTGGTGATTGAGGCGGATAATATTGTCTAGTTGGAGGTTCCGGTATTTCAGTCAACACGTCAGCGCAATTTCTGTTGTGCTCCACTAAAGTTTCCGTTGAATAATCATTGCCATAACTCAGACTACGACACACCTCATTGTCTACAATAACAGGTGCTTGCTCATCGAACTCGATAGATGCAACGGAAAAATAGCATTGATCAGTTGTCTCATCCAAATCATACCAAACATGGACTTCCACTTCACTCATTGTCTCTCCATAATGACTAGGAGGAGGACTCTGCATTGTTCCTGGCATAAAAATATCGTTCATGGTAATACGCATTTCCTTTTCCGACAAGCGATCCAAATAACAAGCATGTCGTGAACCTGCCAAGAGAACTCTTTTTGGTGTATGCTCCAAAGAAAAATGGATAATAACATCTTCAACCGGATCGGTTCCATCATTCTGGAATTGAATTTTATATTTAATAAGTTGGCAAGCTCCACCGGGAGCCATAGTCCATGTATAAGGATTGATGCAATTAGGGTCATGAGGGTTATTTGACACTATGGTATTATGATTATAAATTTTGTATTCTCCAGAATTATAATTATGTAATCCTAAATTGGTAAAGCAACCATCGTTACTATCCGAATCCATCATTACCAGCGCTTGTACATTGCTGAACGCGGGCACAGAGCAATTTGAAGGAATGTAAACAAACCGCTGCTCTCCGGGGGTCAGGTTCTCAAAGTTCCATGTAATCTTATTTGTATAACCCAGTGCAGATAATTCTGAAGTGCCGAGTTGTTTTCCATCTACCCAACCATTGTATTCCATAATTCCTCCAGCAGGTATATTCATATCGCTACTATTATAATGAAGGGATATACAGCCATCTATGGTTTGTGACTCAGTGTTTTCAAATCTAAGGACGTAAAAATTGTCCTTGTCTTCTACGTGATTCCAACTTGTAATAAGGTCTATATCGTTACTTAAAACATGATAGATTGGTATAGGGTTAGGGTTGGGGTTGTTACTTGGATTAAACACTACCGCTGGAGGATCCTCTTCTTCATAAGGATGAGCATAATAAACGATTGCTTTCGCTCCCATGTTATTAATATGCAACTCATGTTCCGGGTCATTGCTAAAACTATAGTACCCGTCATCAAAAAAGTAATACGTTAGGGTGCTTTCAGGAGCATTGGTAGTATAGAAATAGGTTCCATTAGAATAAGTGCGGTTAAAAGTTTGTGCATTTGCCTCTATATCTCCCAAGATAATAATCAAAGTGAATAATAGAAGGGTGCTGATTTTTCTGATATCCATAAACATAATTTTTAATATAAATTGACTAATTAAAATCCTTTCAAGTGTTATAACTGAGCGGGGGAGTTTTTGTGACAGATTTTTTGGGATGTAGTGAATTTATTAAAAATTCATACTTATGAGATATCGATCTGACATTAATATCAACGAATATCTTTGAGTAATTTCTTTTTCTCTTTGGTCTTATAGTGATTAACCTTGGATATATGAGACAAGGCGGCTTCGTGATTCCCTTCCTGATAGTAGATTAAACCCAAAAGCCATCTAGCTTCCATCATATTTTCTTTGCGCTCAAGAATTTTATTTAATAGTTGGATGGCCTCTTGCTTCTCATCTCTCTTAACATGAAGCAAAGACAAATTATAAAGATCAAATTCAGTGGCAGCGTCCTTGTCGCGAAGTGCTTTTAGTAGATCATAAGCTTGATCAGGAGACGAACTACTGAGCATTTTATCAATTTTCTCTCGGTCTGTCATTTCTTCAATTTTGCCTCTTTGATTTATATCAGAACTGATCACAAAAGGCAGTTTTCCGATCTCTTCATCAGCCCAAGTCGCCGGCAATCCACTCTGAAGATTTATAATACCCGTTACTCCAAGGATACACAATATCGTTGCCGCAATGCCCATACGGATGTATCTCCTGCCCCTTTTTCTTTTGGCAATCTTTTCCTCTAGAGAAATTCGAGTATCTCTCCTCTTTTTCACATTCATAAGATGGTCAAATGCCGAATCCTGATCAAAAATTTCTTTATCACTCATTTGAAATATTTTATAGCAGTAAAACAACATTTCCTTAGCGCTTTTATGATCCGTTCTTTTCTTTTCCTGGCATTCGCATAGCTTATATTTTCTTCCTCTGCTACTTCTTTCAGTTTTTTTCCCTCATAATACAACTTGTTGATCAAGCTACGGTGATCTTTATCCAATTTTGACAAACAATCGTCCAGGGTTTCGAAAAACTTCTCTTGTTCCAAGTCATATACTGTTTCAATATCTAGGAAGATCGAAATAGCCGTTCTTGTTCGTTTCCTTTCCTTTTCTCGGTCAATGTAAAGATTGCTCGCCATACGAGTCAGCAAATAATTCAAGTTTCCATACTTGATTTTGCCCTCTAACATTTTTTCCCTGAAATCAATTAAGGCATCCAGACAAAGTCCTTCACTCTCCTCTCTGCTCAATCCAAATTTTTTCTTCAAGTACAAAACTGAATAGGGTAATTGCCTCTCATAAATCCGCAACAGAAGATCTTCCTTTCCAGACTTCAATTGAGTGAGTAGCTTTTCGAAGTCACTTTGGCTCAAGTCAAAGTTCTTAGCCATAGTAGACTTCGCTTTTGATAAAAAATATTTTCTCGAACCCGGAACAGGTTCCTTTCCCGACATAAACTATGCTTCTTTTAAAAGACAGAACCACAAAAGTTAATTTTTGTGACAAGCGTAACGGATCAATATAAAGCATAGGAAATCAATTTTTAGACCTAAGTGTTAAGGATTACATTAATTCCATGTGATTTATTATTCATTATTTGAGTTTCTTGAAGCTCGTTTCAGCATCTATTTAACTGCTTATCATTAAAGTTATTTCAGTTTTTTAAAATGATAAGCGAAATACGTCTGAATTTCTAGGATCTTCCAATTCATCTAGAGAAATGCCCTGTTTTGTTAGCATGGTAATTCAAGAAAAGCCGAATAAGCAAACTTTTGTAGTTTGATTCAAGTACCGTTTAGGTTATTGATTAACTAAGAGAAATAAAAGACAAGGACTTAATCCAAAACAGATTAAGTCCAATGTTTTAATCTTCTAAGAAAGTTACCTTGCCATTATCTAAATGATAGTAAGCAGGTACTATTTTTACCTGTCCATCCTCAACTGCTTTGCCGATGATAGATGAACGGCTTACTAATTCTCTGGCAGTCAACCTGGCATTCATTTTAACTACATCATTGACCTCCGCTCCTGCTTCAGAAGCTGCCAATGCCGGCGTGATATGAGATAGCAAATGATTAAGACTATAACCAAGATCTCCTCCTTGAACAGCAGCAGTAACCGCTCCACAGCTTTGGTGCCCCATCACTACTATTACTCTCGAACCGCAATGGGCTACGGCATACTCAATGCTTGCCAAACTAGAACTATTGGCAATATTACCTGCAACTCTTACTACGAATAACTCTCCCAGTCCAGTATCGAAAGCCAATTCGGGAACAACACGACTATCCGCACAGCTCAACACAATAGTATGAGGTTGCTGTCCACTGGTCAAATGATCTCTTCTACTTTGATCCTGTAATTCTCTTCGCAAATCATCTCCTACAAATCTCGCGTTGCCTTGCTCCAGGCGATCTAAAATTTCTCTTATTTCCATTGTTAATATTTGAATTCAAACTTAAAAACCAAATGTTATCACATTTGTTTACGATCTCATAAAAATATAAAAATTGGTCTGTTGTCCTAATTAATTTATACTGAAATAATTTTCCTTCTCGGAAAGATGAATTGCTTGGATTAAGGAAGAAAGTCATTCGAAGATCGGTATAATTTCCAGCATTTAATCATAAGTAAATGCGTTGTCCAATACACCAATCAACTTGGCTTTGCTTGGCATTCATTACAGAACCATCCTTCATAGAAGGTATTCTAGTCGTATTAACGGTTAATACTTTTTCGCTTTAGGACGAACTACTTCATCAGTAAGGTGAAATTTCTCATAATGGTTTGTTTATGGGATATAATCGTACTCTAATAAAAGACAGCGGTCAAGAATCGCTGCATTTGAGGAAGAAGTTGAAATAGGTAGTATAGAGGGTGCGTGAAAACCCCTATTCCGCCAATCTACGCCAAATTTAATCTTGCTCTGCGTTATTTTTCTTTGACGTAACCGGGCTACGGCAGCAAAAAAATGCCTTGATCAAAACTAAATTTGTTAGCACCTTGTCGAAATGGAATTCTCTCACACCCTCTATAAGCTGTAAGTTCCTCTGGCAAAAGTTTCGCCCAGAGAAGAACAGGCTTTACTTATCCTTGTCAATTATCAATCGGATAGCAATTTTATTTTTAACAAACCTGAATTTTCCTTACAAAAACTTATAATGCGAATAATTTTAGTGAAATTTGAACTACAAGCTACCCTTCTTTGTCGTTATACTTATATTATTGTTTAACCAAAAGGCTAACTCATGAAAAATTTTTATCTCTTTATTTTTTTACTAGCTATTCAATATAGCACTGCCCAGCAAACTATTCTGGATACTTTCATGCATGACGGAATTGAACGAAGTTATATTCTCTATGTCCCTGCAATTTATGATGCTACGGAAGGAACCCCACTCGTTTTTAATTTTCATGGCTACACGAGTAATGCAGCCGCACAGATGTTCTATGGAGATTTCAGACCTATTGCAGATACAGCCAACTTTCTAGTAGTCCACCCAATGGGGACACTTGATCCGAATGGAATAACTTATTGGAATGCTAATTGGGGAGGTGCCGTAGATGATATTGGTTTTACCAGCGCATTAATAGATCGAATATCAGGTACGCACAATTTGGATTTAACCAGAGTCTATAGTACTGGAATGTCAAATGGTGGATTCATGAGTTATGCACTAGCCTGTGATCTAAGCGATCGTATTGCAGCAGTTGCTTCCGTTACGGGATCTATGTTAACTGCTAACCTTGCCTTTTGTGACCCCAATGATTTACCCGTGCCAGCCATGCAAATTCATGGTACAGATGATGGCGTGGTTCCTTATGATGGAACCACGGGAGGTTTTGGATTTGTACCCATAGAAGATTTAGTCAGTTTCTGGACAGGCAAGAATTCTTGCAATAACGCTGTACCTACTATCACCCAGGTTCCTGATATAGATATGACTGATGGTTGTACCGCCGAGCATTGGGTTTATGACGACTGCGCGAACAATACGGAGATGGAGTTTTTCAAAATTTTTGGAGGCGCACATACTTGGCCAGGAAATGCTTTTAGTCAACCGGGAACATGTCGGGACTTTAATGCTTCCGAAGAGATTTGGAGATTCTTTAATCAGTTCGATATCAACGGCAGAAGGGTTATTTCATCCCAAGAGGAAACAGAATATCAGGGTGTAATTGTAGGTCCTGTTCCTTTCAGCCACGAATTGACGCTATATTCTAATCAGTTTGAAGGTTCTGTTCGAATTTTTAACAGTCAGGGACAACTGATGGATTCATTCGATACAAATCGAAATGTTGAACATGATATAGCATGTCAAGAATGGGCTACTGGATTGTACTGGTTGGAAACACTAAACCAGGAGTCTGGCGAGAGACAAGTAGAAAAGATTTTGAAGTTTAATTAGTATAACGCTCCTGGGAGGCTATGATTAAATTTTGTATTGATAGTCTTGGTTTCTGGCACTTGGTTTATACTTAGATGTAAATTAAGCTTTAGAAGGAAGGGTTCCTTTGTCCATCACTGTTGAGAGAATGACGCTCCTATGGAGCTCATTGCATCCCATCAGAATTCTGGACTAAAATTATTCCGCCACCACGTGGCTACATGTATATCGTATTTTGTTTTGAACATTCGGTTGGTAGTTCATTTCCGTTGGGTATTTTATAGACCTTGGAAAAAATTCTAATTTTCAATGATATTTATACGGATGACGCTCCTATGGAGCTCGTTGCATCCCATCTGAATTCTGGACTAAAATTATTCCGCCACCACGTGGCTACATGTATATCGTGTTTTGTTTTGAACATTCGGTTGGTAGTTCATTTCCGTTGGGTAATTTATAGGCCTTGGAAAAAATTCTAATTTTCAATGATATTTATGAGGATGACGCTCTTATGGAGCTCATTGCATCCCATCTGAATTCTGGACTAAAATTATTCCGCCACCACGTGGCTACATATATATCGTATTTTGTTTTGAACATTCGGTTGGTAGTTCATTTCCGTTAGGTAATTTATGGGCCTTGGAAAAAATTCTAATTTTCAATGATATTTATGAGGATAACGCTCCTAGGGTGCTCGTTGCATATCATCTGAATTTGGGGCTAATATTATCTCGCCACTATATGGCTGAAAATAGATTACTTTTGGTTTGAAACTCCAGAGGAGTGAAATACCCTTAGCCGATCAATGCTATAAAAAGTAGAGCTCCAGAGGAGCGAAATGCCATCCGAATTAATTTGTCTTGCATTTAAATTCCTCCATAAGGTTTGGAGGAAAAAAACATATTGCATCTCATTTATTTAATTCGACACAGAAGTCTTTTATCTTTGTGTTCTTATCAATAAAGAGGAAGAATGTCCAATCAAAATGATGCCTTTAAAAATGTAATTTCCCACTGTAAAGAGTATGGGTTCGTTTACCCCTCCAGTGAATTATACGATGGCCTAAGTGCCGTGTATGACTATGGTCCTCTAGGCGTTGAGCTGAAAAATAACATCAAGAAATATTGGTGGAAAGCGATGGTTCAACTCAATGAGAACATTGTCGGCTTGGACAGTGCTATTTTTATGCATCCTAAAATCTGGAAGGCATCCGGCCATGTGGACGCTTTTAACGATCCCCTTATTGATAATAAGGATTCTAAGAAAAGATATCGGGCAGATGTACTTATTGAAGACTATACTGCCAAAATTGAAAAGAAAATTGCCAAGGAAGTTGCCAAGGCTAAAAAGCGTTTTGGCGATGACTTTGTCGAAGCAAAGTTTAGACAGGAGCATCCACGGGTTAAAAAATATCAAGAGGATATAGATGCGATTCTACAGCGAATGGCTGAGGCACTGAAGAACTCAAAATTGGATGATTTAAAAGCACTGATTGAGGAATTAGAAATTGCTTGTCCCGTTAGTGGAACGAAGAATTGGACGGATGTTCGCCAGTTTAACCTGATGTTTTCTACACAATTAGGTTCTGTTTCCGGTGAAGAGGCCAAGCTTTACCTACGTCCTGAGACTGCTCAGGGAATTTTTGTCAATTATCTAAATATTCAGAAAACCAGTAGACAAAAAGTACCGTTCGGTATTGCTCAAATAGGAAAAGCTTTTAGAAACGAGATCGTAGCTCGCCAGTTTATTTTCAGAATGCGAGAGTTCGAGCAAATGGAAATGCAGTTTTTTGTTCGTCCCGGAACAGAGATGGATTGGTACGAAAGCTGGAAGGAGAAGAGAATGAAATGGCATCTGTCACTCGGAATTAATCCAGAATTATATCGTTGGCACGATCATGAGAATTTAGCGCATTATGCCAATGCTGCTACAGACATAGAATTCAACTTTCCTTTCGGATTTAAAGAACTTGAAGGTATTCACTCAAGAACAGATTTCGATCTCAGCAGGCATGAAGAATTCAGTGGAAGAAATATCAAATACTTTGATCCTGAAACGGAAGAAAACTATACTCCTTATGTCGTGGAGACCTCAATTGGTGTAGATAGGATGTTTCTGGCCATATTAAGTCAGGCACTTGTGGTCGAAGAATTAGAAAACGATGGAAAAAAATCGGAAAGGACTGTCTTGAAACTTCCTGCTGCTTTGGCACCTTACCAATGTGCTGTTTTGCCTTTGGTAAAAAATAAAGAAGAACTAAGTCAGAAAGCCAAAGAGCTGTTTAAAGTTTTATCACTGCATTTCAATTGCCAATACGATGAAAAAGACGCGATCGGTAGAAGATATAGAAGGCAAGATGCAATTGGTACACCTATATGTGTGACAGTGGATTTTGAGTCGTTAGAAGATGAATCAGTCACAATCCGTGATCGAGATGAACTCAGCCAAGAACGAGTGAAAATTTCAGATTTGATATCTGTAATTAGCTCTAAAGTGAGTATGTCTAAGGCACTGGAAAAAATCATCGAGTAAATGAAAGCTATTAAAAACCTACAAAAGCACTGTTTAAGCATTTTATTCTTCTCTTTGGCAACAGGGATCTGTTTTGGCCAGTCTAGCTTCGAATGGTCAGAAGATTATTCAATTAGCCTAGAGGATTTTCAATCCAGTCAGACGGAAATAGATGAAAATGTTGGTATTAGCTCCATTTTTTCAGGCGCTTCAATGGATTTTCGTTATCAAATGACCAATGGTCAATTCATGTTTACTAAGAATTTCAATTCGTATGTCACCACATACTGGAATAGAGAATCTGCAATAATTGTAGCTACGGATTCCACATCTGCTCAGCAATTAGTAGAGGTAGGACAGTACTATTTCGACATTACAGAATTGTACTCTCGAAAATTCAGAAAAAGACTTTACGAAGAAAAAGGAGCGTTTTCGAATCCCAACTTTTTTCAATCTATCCACCAAGATCTTCAAAACGAAATGAATGAAGAAGTGGCTCAGGTTTGGAAAACGACCGAACTTGGACAAAACAAAGAACTATTGGAAGAAGAGCACCAAAAAGTGCTTGACCAAATTTTGGAATTAAGCGATTTCTGCAAGGAGTGCAAAACACCGAAAAAGAAAAAAAAGAAGAACAAATAGAGCCTATCCTTGAGATAAAAAACATAATATTTTCTTAAAAGGCCCCTCATTTTTCGCATAATTCGCTGGAATTATCTAACTTTTATTTCTACATCATAAAAATTATCGGATTATGACGGAAAATAGTGATGTTTCCATACTAAACCAGCATTTGTTCTCACCAAAGCAATCCGGAAACTCAAACTTGGGCCTTGAACATCTTCATATTGGCTGGTATAAGGAACAAAAAGACCATCTAGAGTTAGCTGCCCTGAACATCATAGAAAGAATGGATCGTCTGATCCCAAGAATTAAGAAATCCAGCAAAATCCTTATCCTTGGCTCCCGATACGGTTCTGCAGCTCGTTACCTAGTTGACAAATACGGATGCAAAGTTGACTGTGTGCATCAAAATAAGGACCAGATGAAAATCGCCCAGTCCATTAACGAAGGGGTGGATTTTCAAGAAAAGATATTATCTGTTCACGCCCCTTTGAGCAAAATTCCTTTTCCCAGAGAAACCTATGATACGGTTTGGTCTCAGGATCAATTTTTCTGCGTCAACCAAAAGATGCAATTGTTCAGAGAAGTGTATCGGGTTCTCAAGCCGGAAGGAAGATTCATTTTTACGGATATCATGCAGTCTGATGATTATTCGAACGGAACAGAGCTTCCAAAAGTGGGCATCCCTTTTGAAGATATTTTTTCCGAAGAAAAATACCAAAGAATGGCATCACGTGTGGATTTTGAGCCTGTCTTCAAAAGACTATTAACCGATAGTTTTAGACATCATTTATCCAGTGTAAAACAGCATGATGAAAATCTCCGGCAGCCAATCCTCTTCCATCGAAGAGTGGATGGAACTCTCCAAAGAAAATCTTCTTGAATGGGGAATATTGCAGTTCCAGAAGAGGAATGATTGATTTCTAGTCACAGAAGGATATTAAGGTTTTTCTTTTTTACTCCAAATGCACAATCCTTCGTAAAGGTCCCGGACAAATAGCTTGATGACAGCTTTTACAATTGGTCACCACAGCATCGTATGCAGTATTGATTTCTTCCAGACTTGCTCTTTGGTAATTCTCCATCACTTGCATGTACTGTCTCGCAAATATCTGATACTCCGGTGTCATATTTTTTCCTTCTTCCGTTGGATGCGCTGTTAATATTTCTGCCACATCCAAAGCAGGAATATACTTCTCCCCACTTTCCTTTGCCTCCATCATTTTCTTCGTCTCTTCAAACATTTTCCTCATTAACAAAGCAAGTTCTGAGTCACCATTGGGGTTAAGGGGGGCTTTTTTAGGAGGATTCGACTGGCAAGCCAAAATCATCATACTTGAACAAATAAAAGCGAAAATGAAGTATCGAATCATGTCTTGAGATTTATACTATCAAAAATACGATTCAGTAGATGAATTTCAAATGATTCGTGTCTAGTTAGGGTTATGTGTTAATTTCAATTGTTATCGAATTTTTTATAAATTGAACTGCGCAATAATAATGCGTAGTTAAAATCCATTTATTTTTGCCTGTCTACTGGACTTAACAGGATTCCAAGGATCATTATAGCTTTTCTTAAAGAAAAACTCATCTACATAAGCTTTAGAACGTATCATTCTTAGATATAGGCCTGTATATATGCTCATAAGTGGTAAATATCTCCATAAGTAGAGTTCTTCTTTTCTTCTTTCGGAAAAAATATAGATGCTGGTCATCTGAATAAATCCCACGCAGAAATACAGTGTCAGGTTCATGTATATGATAAATATCAGGCTAGATTGAAAATTTAGAATCATGTCAATAATATAAATCCACCAGGTAATGTCCAGGACAACATTGTAAAAGACATTCTCAAAAAGTGCAAAAAAATTGCTCCAGGAGAACCCCTGATTAGGCCAGTAGATATCCTTGTGTTTTCTCACTCGAAAACGGATGATAGATTTATCCCATCTCAAGCGTTGTTTGGTCAGTTTCTTAAATTTTGAGGGGGCATTGGTCAGGCATATGGCTGTAGGAGAAAACACTGTGTTGAAACCTGACTTTCGAATCTTTACCGTAATATCTCCATCCAGTCCGGGCCCAATATCCCAAGCACCTACCCTATCGAGAACATCCATTCTAAACGCTCCAAATGCTCCGCTAATGATCTTATAAATACCCAAAGTCGAGGTGATGATTCTCCCTACGGATACTGTTTTTAGATATTCTATAGCCTGCAATTTTGCGCATAAACTGTCTCTGTAGTTACGCACTTTTACATTTCCTCCCACTGCTCCAATCTTATCATCCATGTAAAAAGGAATTACGATATTCTCGATGGCATCAACATCAAAGGAGCAGTCCGCATCCAAGTGAACAACTATTTTTCCACTTGCATATCGCAGAGCTAAGTTTGCCGCGGAGGCCTTTCCTCCTCTCATATCATTTCTAAGAAATACATCGATCAGACCCAAATGCTCCAAGTTCTTACCTATGATTGGAGTATCATCGTCACTACCATCATCCACTATAATAAGTTCGAAATGCTTATACGTCTGTTCTGCCAAAGATTTGGTTAACTTAAAAAGGTGTTTTCCTTCATTTTTTCCGGGAATAATTATCGAGATCAGGGGGTTTTCAGCAAAGAGTTTTGATCTTGCCGTTTTCCATTTCTTTCCTCTGCTTTTCTGGCGAAGTTTAAAGTAAAGAGCAATGATAAAATCAATTCCAATGTATCGAGTCAGTTCGAATATGACAAAATACCAAAACACACGTATAAACTTCCAAACACCAACTGCCTCCCAGTAGTGAATGTATTCTGGTATGAGATATTTCCAATCTGCACCCATTATTCGATGGATTGCAAATTAATATTCACCAGGTCAGCGCCTAAGCCATTATCGCTAAGCATTTTATTAAGATTGTAATGCAGGATATCCCGGACTTCATCGGCTTCTTTAGAATAATAATTGATCAATAGAACTTTGATTTTCAATTCTTTTATTGTGAGGATATCGTTTCCTCGTAAATAGGGCTTGATAATCGAGGAAAGCTCTGACAGTAAACCCTGAATAGAGGAATCATTTAGACTGTGAAATAAAGAAGGAGAGATGCTCACGTTTATCTCATAAATGTCATTATTGTAAAAGTCCTTCTTCTTACTTTCGTGCTCTTTTAGTAATTGATAGACCTTATTATGGGTAATGATCCCCAGTTCCAAAAGCTCATCTTTTTCTTTAAGCTCCTTCCTATCCATTGAAAGAGCCATATTTCTTCCCTTTTCCGTGACTTCATAATCACAAATATCAACCGTTGTCAACTGGCTCAACTTATTATCAGTTCTACAATCAACACACTTAGCGTTCATTTTTGTTTCCTGTGATCTATGATTGCACCGGCCACAGGTATGAATCTCAGAAGGCTTATCATAATCAATGCCGATATGCTTTAAATGTTTGTCACATTTTGGGCATATGAGTCTATCTTCTTTCTTAAAGTCACTTTCCGGTCCTACATAGGCACAGCGAAAATGATGAATAAGATTTTCTGTAATGAGTCCAAGGTCTCCGCATTGGCTACAACACTCTGCAAAATTCAGATAACTTCCACTGCATTCATTACAGAGATTTACTTTATCTCTAATATTGGTAGTAAAGTAACCCTGACTGACATAAGAATCCATCAGTTTGATCAAGTGCAGTCGGTTGGCCTCGAAAGAATAATCCTCTAGAAGAGAAAATTCATATCCAATGGAGGACAAACGGCTTGCTTCTACTTCTAGGCCTTCTGATCTGGAACAAAGAAAGCGCAAGAGTTTGGTCAAGGTTCTTTCATTGTCTTCTTCTGGCAACTTAAGACCCTTGTACAATCTTGTGCTCTCTTTGATTTGATCAATTCTATCAAATATGGCGTAGGGATGGTAGGGATCAAAAGTCCCATCTACTTGACGACATGGAGTTTCCATGATGAAAAGAGGTAGGAGATATAATTCATCATTCTTGCGAATCTGAGATATGAACTCTTTTCTTTTCACAACAATGGCATCTATATCGTACTTTTCAATTGAAGAAAGAGACCATTGATTGCTAATGATAGCAATGCTTTTTTCTCCGTAGTTTTTAATCTCGGGAGCATAATCCGTCTTTCTGTGTTCAATCTTCATTCTTGAATTCTATTATGCCTTCATTTTCGTAGATTCACCTTCTAATGGGTGCTTCGCACTTTCTAGATATTCTCATACGGACCTGAGCTCCTCAAATTGTAAAGCGAGAGAGGACCGTTCTTTGCTTTTCCACTTTCACATTCATCTTATAGAAATGCCTCCAGTTTTGTTCCTCTGTTTTACTCATTGGAATGACCTTGGCTACTATATTTCTCTCTGTGGGTTCGTATTTCTTCTGGAATTCAGATGGCAGTGCATAAGTGCTGATATAAAAGTTACTGATCAAACCATTTTTCGAACTACCATCGGGAAATCTGACTTTTACGACATCCCCAACATCTAAATTATCTACTTCTTCCGGATCGAAATATGTACTTATCGAAGCATCTCTCAACTGATGGATGGTCATGAGCTCTGACTTCTTGTAGCATATTTCATTGTTTTCATGAAAAATATCACTGATGATTCCGTCAACAGGAGCTACAAAGTATTTTTGTCGATCGTAGATCTTCAACTTGCTTTTGTTGACATTATCAAACATATTCAAATTGCGGTTTAACTGATATAGGTATTTCTTGTACATCTTGTTTTCGTTGAGTAATAGTTCATTATCTTCTAGAACCATTTGTTTCTTTTCTTTGAGAGAGGTATAATGATCGTATTCCTCATGAAGACCGCTTAAAAGCATATTTTCACGCAATTCTATCATATGATCGATACTGGAAATCCGATGATTATTGTTTTGGATCATGATACTATTCTGCTCGATTTTATTTCCAATACTTAGCTTTTCTCTAATTATCCAATCGGACCCTTTGTCTTCGACAAGAAGATTAACTTTCTGAATCTCATCCGCTAGAATTTGATAAGCAAATAGAGTATCTCCTTGACAAACAGCATCGCCTTTTGAGGTGAACAAATTAAGTAGCTTGACATCATTCTGAAAGTTAATAGTCTGCTTAGGAAGTTCTACTTGACCATCGGCATGTATAATTAGAGTCCCTCGATAAACATGCTTAATTACTGAAAATAGAATGATTAAAAATATGCCGAGGTAGGCCCTTCTGCTCCAATTTACCTTTGGTTTATCAATAACCGGTTCTTGAAGTATCTTGATGAAAGATTTCTCTTCTCTTAGTTTAAATGACTTCATTGTATCTGAATTTGTTTATTAGAATGATGGTTAACCGTTCTTATTTCTAGCTCTTTTAGTGCATTCAAGTCAGTGAAAAACAGTTTCTGATCTTTACCCTGATCTTCAAATTTTTCTACCATATTTTCTAAGTCTGATCGGTTTTTATAATTACCGGGATTGAAGGCCAAGACATTATCCATCATCTTGAACTCCTCATTAGAAACCGGAGTAATTTCATTCTGCTCCAGGAACAAATGATCTTGAATACTTAGTGCTGTCAAATCAGCAATAGGAAGGTATCTTTCCATTTTATACTTATTGATTGGCCCATTACTCGGAAGATGTTCTAGATAAGGATATATGTCTTCTCGATGAATAAGCTTTTTGACGGCAAGTATAATTAGATGACTTTGTTGCTTTATCTCTTGAATTTCGAATTCATTCAATAAGCTGTCTATTCTCAATCTCGACAATTCTACACTTTTTCCAATTGAAAGCAACTCGCTCTTGGTTTCGAGCTTCCGCCGAGCCTCGGCAATGGTACGCAACTGAGCCAATTGCCGCAGGAATTGCTTAATCTTGTACTCATACTCCGATTGATAAGTAATTAATTCTTTTTGCTTTTGAGTCTTTTCCATTTCATGTCTTTCGATAATCACCTTTTGTTCATAGCGCGAGGCTTTATTTTGCGATGACCAGAGGTCTCTGGATAGGTTTACAGAAAAATAAGGCTGACTTCTTGATATATCATATCCCGCCTGAAGGGAGAGATTTGGAAGTGAAGTTCTTTCTTTTTCCAGTTCAATTACTTTATTCTTCATTCCCAGTATTACCTCATCTTCAGGATTATTTCGGACCCGTTCGACAATAGCCTCAAAATTGATCCTCCAAAATCGGTTGTCAAAGTCCAATTCCAAGTTCATATCAGTAGCTGCTTCAAAAAGATCATTGAATTCACGCATCGACCTCATGAGGTGATTATACTCTCTTTGTATAGCCTGGACTTCGATGATCGGCCTGAAGTCGATTCTCTTATTGTAATACAACTCGTTCAAACTATTCAAGGTCTCATTGCATTGCCTGAGCAACTCATGACATATTACTAACTTCTTCTTATTGTTCAGATACAGGACCGCATCGTATATTATTCCATATTGATGGTTGATGATCTCCTGATCTCCTTCCAGTTCAGTTAAGGTCATTCTGTTCCTCAATTTTTCCGCCTCCATTTGATGATCCAACATACCTCCTTTCCAAAAATTGATTCTTCCATAGATTCTAGTTGAAAGCCCTTGATCTATTTCATCTTGTCTAAAATTGGCGATTCTCACACCTGCACTTAATCCGGCGTCTCTCTGAAGATCCTCAATCCTCTCTTCGATAGCCATTGTTTTGTAGAATTCTAATTCCCCAAAATCCATACAAAACAGGCTATCTAGATAGAATACTTGCTGACCTGCCATCAATACTGGCCAACAAAGCGTGAGTATAAAGACTGATTTCATCATTAGTCGCTTTGTCAGATTCAAATTAAAGTGTCAAGTATTCTATCTGTCCGAATATAGAACTAGGCTTCCCAAGAGTTCTTTTAAAGTCAAATACTACAGCTTGATCATTGCATATAGGTCGTATGTAGCCCCAATTTATCGATGCGAATTGATCATGGTTGACCGCATAAATCACTACATCATAGTTTTGACTCATCTTATCAATTAGACTAAATTCATAGTATTGCTCCATCTCTGCACTATCCGCTAAAGGATCCAATACTTCAGTCTTTCTACTTCTATTGCGTAAAAGCAATGCTAACTCGGCAGCCTTAGAATTCCTAAGGTCAGATACATTTTCTTTGAAGGTTGCTCCTAGGACTAGCACCTTACTCTCAGAGAGTTCTTTTCCCATTTCACTTAAAGCCTTTTCTACGCGTTGAACGACCTGTTCTGGCATGGCATCATTGAGCAAACGGCAGTTGGATATGACTGGCAAATCAACTCCATAGTCTTTGGCTTTGTGGATCAAATAATAAGGATCTACACCAATACAGTGCCCACCGACTAATCCCGGATAAAAATTAAGAAAGTTCCATTTAGTACCGGCTGCAGCAAGTACATCGTGCGTGTTGATATTCATTTTATCAAAGACAAGAGACAACTCATTCATGAAAGCAATATTGATATCTCTCTGGGTATTTTCGACAATCTTAGCAGCTTCAGCAACTTTGATTGACGGTGCAATATGAATTCCGGCATCAATAATATGATTGTATATATTGTATATTTCCTCTCTTCCTTCTTCGTCAGATCCCGCAACTATTTTTGTGATAGATGTGAGTGTATTCTTTTTATCTCCAGGATTAATTCTTTCCGGAGAGTAGCCCACTTTAAAGTCGATATTTACCTTTAACCCAGACACTTCTTCTAAAACAGGAATACAATCTTCCTCTGTACAGCCAGGATATACGGTAGATTCGAAAATGACAATATCTCCGCGGCCCAAAGTTTTGCCTATTACTTCACATGCGCTGAGTAAGGGAAAAAGATTTGGTGTTTTATTCTTGCCTACAGGGGTAGGCACGGCAACCACATAAACATCGGCGTCGATCAAACAATCCGACGTACTAGTAAAATGAATATTTCTATCGCGAAAATCTTCATTGCCTAATTCCTTCGACGGATCAACCCCCCTTTTCATCTGTTCAATACGATCATCATTAATATCATATCCAATTACATCGAAATCCTTGGCAAATTCGAGTGCTATAGGAAGTCCAACATAACCTAAACCGACTACAGCAAGTTTTGCTTCTTGATTAAGTAGCATTTCATAAATGGATTTATTTGCAGAGTAATCAAGTTGAGTTTCTGACTTAAATCTAACTCCAACCAAAGGGTTTCCTAAAAAGTCAAATGTATTCATCGCTAAAAATTTTTGTTTTTAATTCGAATACAAAGTTATCCTCAACTACAGCTCGGCAGGGAAGTCTTAGATTATTGGTAGAATTTCTTCGGTTTTTGGTAGTCTTTTCTCTGAATTCGGGAAATGACCAGTTCTCAATGTTAGCAAGTAGAATTACAGATGCTAAAGAATATTAATACTCCGCATCAGTATAGGAACGTGCGAGCGACTTATAGGAATCATACTATTGTCGATTATGATAGTACTTTCCTGTATGTCCTTAATCTTATCCAGATTGACAATGTAGGATCTGTGAACTTTTAAGAATCGCGGGTGATTTAGGCGTTCATCTAGAGACTTAATACTACCATAGATGATATATTTCCCCTCCGAGGTGATAACTCTTATGTAATCCCCAACATTTTTGAAATACAGAATTTTATCAAAGGGGAGTCTAATAAGTTTGCCGTCTTCTTTAATATATATTTCCTTAGCCTCGGATGCAAGAGCAACTGCATCTAGCTGTTGTTTTCTGGATATTACTTTCTGAATAGCCTGCGCCAAGCGGGTTTGGGTTACAGGTTTTTTTAGAAAATCGACTACATCATATTCGAATGCATCGAAAGCATATTCTTTATGTGCAGTTGTAAATACGATTTGAGGAAGATAAGGAATAGACTGTAGCAATTCCAAGCCTGTCATGCCAGGCATTTCAATATCCAAAAGGATAAGATCTATTTCAACTTGTTTTATATATTCAATGGCCTCCTCCGAATTATCAAATGAAGATACCAATTCAACGCCCTCTAGACCCTGGCAAAGTTTTTCCAATGACTTCCTGGCCATGATCTCATCCTCTACGATTAGGGTTTTTAATTTTATACTCATCTCCTTATTTGACTTTCTGTTCTAAAATTTCCGTATGTCGTAGGATTTGGGTTTTCCTTGTTCTGATTTCCTTGATCAATGAAGTCAGGTTAAGCCTAAGTTCATCACTCGGCAACATAGAGATCTCACTTTCCAAGCTTTCTAATTGGCCATGAACACCTTTCAAGCCAACCATAAGTAATCCTGGTTTGATCTTGTGCAATTGTTTTTTAACGGCTTGAATATCCTGATCTGCCAGAAAGGTATTCAACCGATCTAATTCTCCATCTATTGTGTCAAGAAAAAGTTGAAACATCTCAAGTGCATAATCATGATCGTTTCCATATAAGTTAACCAAGGTTTCCCGGTCTAATTCGCTAGTTACTAAATCTGATTGAACTTTATGTTGATCTGCCACATTATGCCTAGTATATTTTTTAAGAATTTCTCGCATTTGAATAGGCGTAAATGGCTTCGATAGAAAATCTGTCATTCCCGCGCCCTTGGCCAACTGCCTTTTGGTCATAAATGTAGATGCTGTCAGCGCAATTATAGGAATAGTATCTCCTCCATGAACTCTCATTTCTCTAATCTTTCGACTGGCCTCAAAACCACTCATTACAGGCATAGAAAGATCCATCAAAATCAGATCAAATTGATTGTTCTCAAAAGCTTCTATGGCCTCCTTCCCATTCATCGTTATTTGAAACTCTATTCCCCACTTCTGGAAAAGCCTGGTAATGTATTGTATATTCATTGTGTTGTCCTCAGCAATGAGTACAGATATTTTTCCGAAGTCTATGTCGTCTGTTATATCCTCTTCTAATTCAATGATTGGCTTGTTTTCTGCTTTAAGTAATCTAAGTTCAAAATAAAAGCGGGAGCCTTTATTTAAACTAGATTCAACGCTTAATTCACTACCCAATAAGTTCAACAGTTTATTGGCAATAGGAATCCCTAATCCGGTGCCCCCGTATTTTTTACTTATATTTTTATTGGCCTGTCTAAAGTTGACAAATATTCTATCCAGTTCCTCGCCCGTCATTCCCTTTCCTGTATCCTCAATCTCAAATATTAGTTTGATGTCCTCTTTTGTTTCATCTACTTTTCTTATTCTTAACTCTATGAAGCCTTCTTCAGTAAATTTTTCTGCATTACTCAGAAGATTGAGAAGGATTTGATTGAGTATTTGTTGATCTGCACAGACACGCAGCGGTATTTCATCTTCAAACTTGACTCTATAATCAATTGCCTTATTCCGATTTTTAAGTGATATCGTCTGCATCAGGATATTGGCCTGACGACGAAGGTCAAAATCTTTGTTTTGTATCTCAATAGCACCAGAATCAATTTTAGAAATGTCCAGGATGTCAGACACTAGATTCTTTAATATGTCAGCAGAATTCAAGAGAATTTCTATAAGGTTTTCTTGCGATTCATCCAACTTTGTCTCACTGATAAGATGAGTCATTCCTATAATAGCATTTAGAGGCGTTCTAATCTCATGGCTCATTCTTGCCAGAAATTCTTTCTCTGCCTCCTGAGCTCTTATGGCTTCCTCTTTTGCTTTTTTCAGACTTAATTCTAAATTCTTTCTGTCTGTTATATCATAGTGAATACCGAGTGATCCAATCACTTCGCCCTTTTCATTATGAAAAGGAGCTCCACTGATCAATACCCAACGCCTTTCTCCATTTTTTTTCTTTATAACAACTTCATAAACATCAGGAATTCCATTCAGCCTTTTATTTTCCTGATGAGTAAGAACATCTTTATATTCATCTGTTATCAGTAAGTCCTTTGCATCCTGACCCACCAACTCTTCCTCTGTATAACCAGTCATGTTAAGAAACTTATCATAGGCCCTTATAATTTTTCCCTCATTATCCACTTCAAGCAATCCAAGATCCATATTCTCCATGACGCTCCGATACTTGACCTCGCTTTCCTTCAACTCAGCCATTCTTTTGATGATTTCTGATTCGAGGGATTCATTGAGCTTCCTTAACTTCTCATTAGTCGTAAAAAGTTCAAGGGCCTTCTTTTCAAGTATGGCTTCTGCTTGTTTTCTAGCTTGTCTTTCTCTTTCTATTCTCTTATTGAGTAGTTCCAGTTCGTTCATGGGGCATTAAGCTGGTGCTATAATAAATCTTACCTCACTACCATCGTCTTTAATTACCTCTTTGGTAACGTTAAGATTTTCCTTGTAATGAGAAATGGTCTTTTCGATCAAACCCATTGCAAAAGAGGACATTTTCCGATCGCTCTTATAAACCATAGTCATTTCTCCGACTGCATTGACTTCAGTCTCAAACCGCGGAAGTGCTGCCTCAGGGTAAAGTTTTTGAACTTCCACATGTATATGATTATCTATGGATTCAAGAAATTCGAAGGCATTTTCCGCATTCTGAAAAAACTGCGGGTATGAAGCCAGAAAAGTATCAAATATATACTTACCAAATTCTGACAAAAGTATCTCGGCATCCTTATTTGTTTCCTCGGAAAGATTCATCAGTAGGCTGACTATTTCATGATGAGGATAGGTGCCTATTGCAGTATAGATGCCATCCAATCCTGACTTTTCCAATATAGAATCAACCATATCATAACCGAATTTTTTCTCCACCATTTCCAAGAACTCTGTGAATACAATACCCTTCATTACTATATATATTTAAACACTGAAAGAATTTACTTTCTACTTCAAAATAAGGTTTCTAAAATTATAAAATCGGATTTTCCCTCCCAAATCTAAATAGTTCGAAGATGTTAAACCTATTTCAATTATTACTAAACTTCCATTATTATACCAGATACTATAAACAATCTTCAATAACGCGATTAAGAATAATTGCTATAGTGGACAGCCCAAAATTTTGCTTTAGAATGCATCCAAGTAATGTCCGAAGCTCTAATTATGGGTGTAATTAGACCATAGTTTAGGGTTGAACGCAAAACTTTCATCTATTTTATAGTTTTTTAGGTGATTCCGGCCTGGAAAGCTTAAAAAATTTCGAATATTGGGTAAGCAATTAAATCATATCTAAGACTATGTCAGATCAAATTAAAATTGACGACCCGATTATCCAAGAATTAAATAAGCGCCTAGAGAAACTCGAGAGTAAGTCTTCTAAAAAAGATAAGAAAGAAGCCAAAAAGAAAGCAGAAGCTAAGGACTTACAACAGTACGATACTTCCTCGGAGCCTCGAAAATCTTTCTCTACATTTATGAGAAACCAGAACAAGTTCTATGTCAATGCCATTAATGTCATCGATCGAAAAGCGGCAATCATGATACGGGTAAATTCGACGATCGTTTCGGCCATTGTGATATTCTTTCAGTACATTCAAGGGATACAATACGGTGTTATAATTGGGGTTGTAATGATCTTATTTTCTTTTGCTTCGCTGATGTTGGCCATTAACGCTTCCCGTCCTCATCTTTTTGATCTGATCAAAACCTACGAAAAAAATGTGCGATCGAAATACAGCAATACGGAAGAAGGAATTTTTACCATTGGCGCTAATGCAGATATTAGCCTGGAAGAATATGAGGCAGCTTTCGAAAAATTGGTTCATAACCAAAGCTTGCAAATTGGCAATCAGGTTCGGTCCATGTACTTGTTCGAAAAGCAACAAAGGAAGGCATTTACTCGGATCGAATTGTCCTATATTTCCTTCATGATTGGCTTTTCAATTACGGTCATTATTTTCATTGTAGGGGCTTTGAAGAATTATTTTGGCGCATTCTAAATATGCTAATCAAAGCATTGGACTACATCATGTATTGGTATAACTAGTATCTAAATACATTTAGCTTGTTGATGGAGTCCTGTTATTCCCATTGTAGGCACTTAATGTCATCGCTTGCAATTGTTTAGGAAGAATTGACCAATAGCAAATGGGATCTTTTCTGAAATTAGTGATTCTAATATCTAGGTAGAATAAAGTAGATTAACTTTAATCTACAATAACGATTGGTTAGCTTGAAAGGATTGAAATACAACCAAGAAAAACATCACAGAAATAGCAACTATTTTTGGCTGCTAGTTTTCTTTCTGTTCTTGTTGTTTTTCCCCATTTTCTCGGTTTTCTTCAGTTCATTCAGTGAGCCCGTTTTTAAGATATCAGCTTCAGTCATCATTGTTTGGGGGGCTTATGTGGTGACCCATTCTAAAAGGGAGTTGGTAATAGGTGCAATTTTAGCATTTTTCGCAGTATTAGGATTTTGGATTGACGAATCCGTCTTTCGACCGAGTTTGGCAACCATGATCTTTAGGATGATTACAGGGATCATTTATTTTGGCTATCTAGGTCGGCGTATCGCTATACAACTAATAGAAAACAATAATCATGTCAACCTCAATTTGGTTTATGGGGCCATTATTGTTTATTTCATCATCGGAATATTGGGGGGGGATTTGTGTGCTCTTTTGGACATTATAGAACCGGGAACTTTCTTTTTGCAAGAAGAAAACGTCAGCGTATATAACTATTACTACTTCAGTTTTGTTACCCTTACCACGGTGGGCTTTGGGGATATTACCCCAAGCAATGAATCAGGCAGGGCATTGGCCCTTCTCATTGGTCTTGTGGGCCAAATTTATCTTACAATCGTCATTGCGATTATCATTGGGAAATATTTAAATCAGGAAGGCGTTAGTCGTGAATGACTTGCCAAACGAAAAATTTAAAAACATGAAAAAATACTTCTTAGTCTATCTTTTCTGGTCACTCAGCGCTGTTTTGTTGATGGCCCAAAAGAGTAACTATAGCATCGGGGTCTTAATAGATAGGCGTGCTCCGGAGGTAGAACCGATTTTCTCCAATTTACAAGAGCAAATAAAAGTTATTGTCGGAGAAGATGCGAATATTTTCTTTCATCCTGAAAACGTTTTGGTCAATGAATTCGATCTGCAAAAAGCGGAAGAAAACTACAAGCGTCTATTGGCCAATGATACAGATATTATTCTGGCCTTTGGTGTGGCGAACAATGTCATCATAAACCGACAAACCAGTTATCCCAAGCCAACTATTCTTTTCGGTGCCGTTAATCGGGACTTGGTAGAGGTAGATTTAGAAAAAGCTTCTTCAGGAATTGATAATTTTACCTATCTAATAGAGTCGGAATCCTATCAAGATGACCTGACTAAATTCCAGGAATTGACCCATTTTGAAAAAGTGGGAATTGTCATCGAAAAAGAATTTGTAGATATTCTTCCTTTAAAGGAGTTATTCGATAAAGAATTTGCCCAATTGGGTGCCGAATACAAATTGATTCCTTTCCAGAATACTAATGATATCAAAGCCAATCTTGATGATATTGATGCTGTTTATCTTGCGGGAGGTTTCTTTTTGACTGAAAATGAAATTAAGGACTTGGCTGGTCTTTTTATAGAAAAGAAATTGCCTTCATTCACCAGCACTGGTGTTCAAGACGTAGAACTTGGATTATTTGCGACCAATCAAGGGGAGGAGAATCTCGATCAGTTTATGCGCAGAATTGCATTAAACGTAGAAGCTTACATCAATGGAACCAAGCTTTCTGAGTTGCCGGTTTTCATAAAATACAACCCTCGATTAATCATCAATTATAACACTGCTGAACTTGTTGGTGTGCCCATCAAATATAGTCTTATTGCGACTACAGATTTTGTGGGAGAGTTCAGAAATGCTATATCAGAAGTAGAATACGACCTATTGACTGCTATCTCGCAAGGTTTAAACAACAATCTCTCTCTCGCTATTAATCAGAAAGATGTTGAGTTAGCCGGTCAAGATGTTCTTACTGCCAAAAGTAATTACCTGCCAAAGGTAACCGCTTCGGCCAATGCTACTTATGTTGATCCGGATGCGGCGGCAAATAGTTTTGGGCAAAATCCGGAATTCTCTACGGGAGGAAATATTACGGCACAGCAAACAGTTTTTGCGCCAGCGGTCAACGCCAATATTGATATTCAAAACTTGATACTTAAAGCGCAAGAAGCCACATTCGACGCCAGTGAACTAGACATTATTTTCGATGTGGCCAATGCCTATTTTAATACTTTGATATTAAAGGCCAATGCTCAGATCCAAATTCGAAACTTGGATTTGACTAAACGAAACTTACAAATTGCCGAGCAAAATTACGATGCTGGGCAAACAGGTAAGTCAGATGTGCTCCGTTTTCGAAGTGAAATGGCCCAGAATACGCAAAATATGGTACAGGCCATTAACCAATTAGAACAAGGTCTGATTGCACTCAATCAAGTGCTGAACAATCCTTTGGACACTGAAATAGATGTTATTGACGCCCAACTCAATGAAGGAGTTTTTGAACAATACAATTATGACCAGCTGACTGAACTTTTAGACAACCCCCAACTGCGTGCACCGTTTATCGAATTTCTGGTCGAAGAAGCAATGGCTAATGCCCCTGAACTTCGATCTCTAAGCTTTAATCAACAAGCCAATGAGCGTTCTTTGGAGCTTTATAAGAAGGGACGATACTATCCTACTGTAGCACTACAAGGTCAATACAATCGAACATTTAACCGCTATGGAGAAGGAAGTGAGGCTTTTCAAGGACAGACTTTGCTAGATGACAATTACAATTTAGGATTGAATCTTTCTATACCAATTTTCAATCAGAACTTAAATAATATCAACGAACAAACGGCACGAATTCAAAAAGAGCAGCTCGATATTAATCAAGCTAGTCTTGAACAGGGCATCTCCCTCAATGTTCGTATCAATGTACTGAATCTTGCCAATCAGGTATCCAATATTCGCTTGTCGGAGATATCTGAAAATACAGCAAGAGAAGCACTGGAGCTTACACAAGTTGCCTATTCCAGTGGCTCTGTCAATATCATTCAACTAATAGACGCTCAAAATAACTTTCTGAACGCTCAATTGGCTCGTGCCAACGCGGTGTACAATTTTCTATTCGGCACTTTGCAATTAGAAAGAAGTATGGGATACTATTTCCTCTTAAATACCGAAACGGAAAACGACCGGTTCAGACAGCGGTTTCTGGACTTTTTGAGTAAGAACGATAATTAAATTATTATTAATGGAAGTGTATATATCAACAAGCATTTTTTCTATAAAAAAAAGAAATATTATGAAATCATATTTTTCCCTTTTCATACTTCTAATATCTGCCGTCCTGCTTTTTTCTTGTTCGGAAGAAAAACCTCCTGAAGAGAAGTTTCTGCGTCCCGTAAAATATCAAGAAGTAGGATACTCGGGCAATCATAAGTTTCGATCGTTCAGTGGTACCGCGCAAACGGACAAAGTCATTCATTTGAGTTTTCGAAATACTGGAATTATAACTCAATTCAATATCAAACTAGGGCAAAAGGTCAGGAAAGGTCAGCTTCTTGCAAAACTGGATAATGTTCAGTCGCGTTTGGCTTACGAACAGACGGTAACACAACTGAACAGCGCAAAATCGCAAATGAATACGTCCAAATTGAGCTTGAATCGTGTCCGATCTTTATTCGAAAAAGGAAGTGCTTCGTTAAGTGATTTTGAGTCGGCCAAAAATGCTTTTAGAACGGCTCAGGAGAGTTATGAATCCGCGAAGAGAGGGGTGGAAATTCAACAGGAACAAGTGCGATATGGATATTTATATGCTCCAGAAAATGGAGTAATTTCTGACGTCATTGCAGAAATTGATGAGAATGTAAGTCCAGGTCAAACCGTCGCTACACTCAACTCAGGTAGCAATATGGAAATCACTATTGGTATTCCGGAAAGTGTAATCAACGGAGTAGAATTAGACACTGAGGTAGAAGTAGAATTTTCCTCTCTTTCAGATAAAAAATACAAGGGAAAAGTAACAGAAGTTGCTCCTGCAGTAGATGCGAACACTTCTACTTATCCTGTCTTGGTGACCATTTACGATCCAGGCGATGAAATAAAAAGCGGTATGGCCTGCAACGTGACCTTTGATTTTAGTGATAAAAAGTCTGAAGAAAAAGTTCTAGTGGTACCCTCTTATGCCGTAGGTGAAGACAGTGATGGACGCTTTGTTTTTACGGTTAACGAAGAAGGTGGAAGTGCAAGAGTGAAGAAGCAACACATCACTATTGGCAATTTGAGTAGTGAGGGATTTGAGGTTAAATCCGGCTTAGAAAAAGGACAAAAGATTGCGACAGCAGGCTTACAGACCTTACTTGACGGACAAGAAGTACGCTTAAAGTAATAGCTCCTAATATTATTCAAGACTAGCAAAACAAAATTTATGAATTTAGCACAATTCTCGATTGATAAGAACAGGATAACTTTCATGGTCTTAGGAGCTATCATCCTATTGGGACTTTCCATGTATTTTCAGTTATCCAGAGATAGTATGCCACCCTTTACCATTCGCGTGGCGACGATTGTGACCTCTTTTCCGGGAGCTAGTCCGGAACGGGTAGAACAACTGGTAACGGATAAAATTGAGAAAAGAGCTCAGGAATTACCCGAACTAAAGGAAGTAGCCAGTACTTCCCGAACAGGTCTTTCTGTCGTGAGTGTCACATTAAAAGACGAGGTTCCTCCTCAAAAAATGCAGGCTGTTTGGGATAGGCTCCGCAGAAAATTAGACAATATTAAAGGGCTGCCTGATGGAGTGAAACCCAATCTGAATGACGACGGTATTGGAGATGTTTATGGCATTGTAGTTGGACTTCTTTCGGATGGCTTTTCCTACGCAGAGATGAAGGAATATGCGGACGATATCAAAGATGAATTCATCAAACTCCCCGATGCCGCAAAAGTGGAACTTGGAGGATTGCAAGAAGAACGCATTTTCGTGGAATTCGACAATAGCAAATTAAAGCAATATGGTCTTTCGGCTTCAAAGCTTCAGCAGAGTATCGGTGCGACCAATATTGTTAGTTCAGGAGGACAAGTCATACTAGGTGATGAGAGCATTATCCTAGAGCCAACCGGAAATTTTAATTCTGTTAAGGATATCGAAGAAATGCTTATTCCTGTGGGCAATGGCACCCAACTTGTTAAACTAGGAGATATCACTACTGTTACCAAATCATACATCGATCCACCTACACAGATTGTGAGCATTAATGGAAAAAACGCCATTTCGATACACATTAACCTAAAAGAAAACGCCAATATCGTCGCACTGGGCGAAGAAGTAAATGAGGTAGTTAGAAATTGGGAAAAGAAATTACCGATTGGGCTTGACCTGACTAGAGTTTCTTCACTGGACAGTTACATCGATTTTAAAATCAGTGATTTTATTAATAATCTCATCCAGTCCATTGTTATTGTATTGGCCGTTATGTTGATCTTTTTGGGAATTCGAACGGGCCTTGTCATTGCCAGTTTGATTCCGATAGTGACGATTACCACATTAATGATCATGGGAGTTCTTGACGTGGGTTTGAATCAAGTGACTCTGGCAGCCTTGATCATGGCTTTGGGTATGCTCGTCGATAATGCCATAGTTGTTGCTGAAACAATTATGGTAAAAATGGAACACGGCATTGATAAAAAAACTGCAGCAGTCGAAGCTTTTTCTGAGTTGTGGATGCCCCTTCTTATTTCTACTTTAACAACTTCGGCAGCCTTCCTTGCATTCTATCTATCCCCGACGAGTATGGGAGATATTGTAGGGCCAATATTTGTGGTTATCTCCATAGCTTTGATGTCGTCTTGGTTCATCGCCCTTACGGTGATTACCATGTTTTGTTATTTGTTCCTGACCATCAAACCCAAGGCAGACCGTAAGCCGGGATTGGTAGATAGAGTCATTAATTATTTGAAAAAAGAGTATAAAGACCTGATTTTGGTAGCACTTTCCCGTAAGTACTTGGTTTTGATCGCAATCTTTGCTGCCTTCGTTGTTTCATTGTATGGTTTTACAAAAATTGCCTTCGTATTTTTTCCGGATAGTGATCGTAATATGATCACAGTGGATATCAATCTTCCCGAAGGAAATAGGATCGAACGCACTAAAGAGGTCGTCAATGAAATTGAACAATTCATGACTGATTCACTAAAAGTGAATGATAGCAGGACCTTGGGAATTGTCAACTGGTCTTCTTATATCGGAGAGGGACCAGAATCCTATGACCTTGGTTATTCACCTGACGAACCAAATTCGAACTACGCGCACATTCTGGTCAATACTACCTCTTTCAATGAAAACAAAGAAATGATCACAAAATTGGATCAATTCGCATTCAATCATTTTCCAAATGCTGACATTAAGGTAGGCTTCCTAAGCGCAGGCGGAGGAGGTACTCCAATTGAAATCAAAGTTTCTGGTAGTGATCCTGATAAACTTTCCAAAATTGCGGAAAGTGTAAAGCAACAATTATCGAGAATTTCCGGCACCAAAAATGTCAAAGACGATTGGGGACCAAAGAGTAAAAAATTCTTGATTCAGATAGATCAAAACAGAGCTCAAAATGCTGGTGTAACGAGCCAGGATATCGCTACTTCTCTGCAAACTGTCTTGGACGGATTTCAAACAGGCAGCTATCGCGAAGATGATAAATCCATTCCGATCATCATGAGAAGTGATGCCAATCAACAACAGTCATTGGCGAGTCTGGAAACACTGAATATTTATTCACAGAACTCAGGACGGAGTGTTCCTCTTCTGCAAGTGGCCAGCATCGTTCCTCAATGGCAATATTCGAAAATAAAGCGTTTAGATTTGTACCGTACCATCAATATAACCAGTGAACTAAGGGTGGATGCCAATGCCTCGGCCATCACCGCAGATATTACTCCCTGGATAGCAGAGCAAGCTAAGAACTGGCCTGAAGGTTATTCTTATAAATTTGGTGGAGATGCTGAAAATACGGCAGAAAGTATGGGCTCTGTTATTGGGTATCTGCCTATTTCAGGATTCATTATTGTTTTGTTGCTCATCATACAATTCAACTCCTTCAGAAAGATGACCATGGTTGTAATGACCATTCCTTTGGCCATTATTGGAGTTGTGATCGGATTGTTGACCTTTGGAGAACCCTTTGGTTTCATGCCCTTTTTAGGTGTTATTTCGTTGGCTGGAATTGTTATTAACAATGCGATTGTACTTGTCGATCGAATGGAAATCGAACAAAATCTGGGCCGCAATGATCAAGATGCGGTGATTGCAGCTTGCCTCCAGCGTTTCCGGCCAATTTTGTTGGCAACCTTCACAACCGTTTTAGGATTAATTCCACTTTATCTAAGCGGCGGAGAAATGTGGGAAGGAATGGCCGTAAGTATTATGATTGGCTTATTGTTCGGTACCATTATTACGCTAATTTTTATTCCCTCATTTTACAGCGTTTTGTTTGGTGTGAGCTACAAGGGATATGAATTCAACAAGTCATTGTTAGATGAGTAAATAGACCTTCTACCTATGAAAAAAACTTTGTCGGTCTTACTATTGGTTTTGCTTATTCAAGTTCTTTCTGCCCAGAACTTTTTCTATAATACCAGGCAGTTTGGAATGCACAGCATGCTTCTTGGCGGAGCGGTAACCGCGGGAAGTGATGATTTGAGTATGGCCTACTATAATCCCGCTGCTCTTCATATGGCCAAGCCCAGGGCCAATATCTCATTGGTACAGCCAAGAATAGAACGTTTCGGATTTGGGAATTTCTTCGGAGAAGAAGCCAACAATACAAATTTGGACATTGATTTTTCTCCAAATATTGCTTCCTATAGAATCCCAATTAATGATAAAATCAACGTAGTTGCTATTACGATTCAAAGAAGTTTTTGGGAACAGGATGTCAACAGTAAGTCAATTGTCAATAGTGATTTAGGTACAAGAGAAAATATATTTGAATACAGTTATCGTGGACGTGACCGATGGTTAGGAGGGGGAATCAATTATAAGATGAACGAAAAGCTATCGATAGGATGGAGTCAATTTATTAGCTTCGCCCGTTTCAATTATAGTTATACCTTATCCACCAACACCTATGATCCTCTTACCTTAGAGAGCACCATGTTACAAGGTGATAAAGTGAGTTATTCTCTATCGAATAATTTATCATTTGTTACCAAGTTAGGACTACAATGGCAATTGGGTTCACACGGTTTAGGACTAGTTGTCACAACTCCGAACTATTTGGCTATTCTCAGAAGTGGTACATTCGAAAAGACACTTGTCGATATCTCACCGGAGGAAACGAAAATTGATGAAGTAGCGAATTTTGAGCTCAACCCTAGCTTGAAAACACCTTGGGAATTTAGCATAGGGTATTCCTTGATCTTTAAAAATGGAAACAAGTTATGGCTCAACGGATCATTTTATCCAAAAATTAAAGATTATACTTTGTCAACCATTGAACGACTCGATGGTCGTCGAATTGACTGGGTAAACGGAAATCGACAAATCAGTAATTTTGGATTGGGATATTCCTGCAGTGTCACTCCTAAACTAAATATCATTAGCAGTTTTCGAACTAATTTTTTCGCCTACGAAAACCAAGTTGCTGAGAGCAATCAAGAACGCCCTTTCATCCTTGATGACGACCGACTACACTTGGTCATTGGGGCAGATTTCCATATCAAAGGAGATGATGTTCTGATCGGCATTGATTGGGGATTGGGAAGAGCTAAGAACACGGATTTATTTGATGGGTTTCCCAATATTGAGCGATTCAGCACCACGGAATCCACCTTTTTTAATGGCTCATTTACCCTGTTATTCACTTATGGCTTTTTGTTTGGCAACTAAGCCCTTTTGAGTAAAAACCTTTTAATGCATGTATATTATTTTAACAATGAACTTATTAAATCTTAAGTCATGCGTATTTTAAATCTTCTCCTCATTTCCTCAGTTTTTATACTATTGGTAGGATGTGCCAATTATAAACTTAACTATGCTCCGGAAACCCAAGTGACAAATACGCCCATTCCGCCTAAAGAAAAACCCAATTACTCAGTTTATTTAATAGGCGATGCTGGAAACGCATCAGAGGACTGGACTCCTCCGGCACTAAAAGCTCTGAAGGCTGATTTAGAGTCCGAAAATGAACGCAGTGCTGTCGTCTTTCTAGGAAATAATGTCCCTTCTCAAGGCATGCCTCCAAAAAGTGAAGTCGAGGAGAGAAGAATGAGTGAAACTGCCCTTGACCTTCAGCTTAACGTCTGCAAAGATTTTGCAGGACGAATATTCTTTGTTGCCGGCAATCACGATTGGTATGAATATAATATAGGAGGTGTCAAGCGCCAAAGTAAGTATCTTGCCAGAGTCAGTGGAGAGACAACGGAGCTATTGCCTCGTCCTGGTTGTGGTGACCCTATTGAAGTAGAGCTAACTGATACCATTACCTTATTGCTCTTGGATTCTCAGTGGTGGATGGAAAATTGGTCTAACGATCCGGATATTAATGATGGTTGTACAGTTAAGAGCCGTCTTGATTTTGATTATTTCCTTCGTGAGGCCATGAAGGGCAACAGCAGGAAAGAATTGTTGGTAGCGTTACACCATCCCCTATTCACTAACGGACCACATGGAGGAAAGCACTCTGCTTTAAATCATTTATTCCCCTTGCGAACCAGAAATAAGAAATTATGGGTGCCACTACCAGTTATCGGCAGCGTACTTTTGGGAATCCAATCTACAGTAGGCACCAGGCAAGATGTGGCACATGCGAATTATCGGTTGTTTAAAAATATTGCCATAACACATGCTAAAACTACGGGAGAAGTCATTTTTGCATCCGGCCATGAGCACTCTCTTCAATATTGGCAAAAAGAAGGACAACACTTTATTGTAAGTGGTTCAGGTTCCGAATACAGTGAAACCAAAACTGGAAGTGGAGCACTATTTGCCTACGGCCATTACGGTTACTCCCGGCTAAACTATTATGAAGACGGGCAAGTATGGGTGCAATACTTCAGCACACCGGAAGGGGCTGATAAAGAAATGGTCTTTGAGTGGCAAATAAAGAAGAGTCGAGTTGAACGTGGAGCAACAGCTCATGACAACTACCCAGACGAATTCACCACTGAAAAACGAAGAACTGCTCCAATTAGTCAATCCGACTTTTCAAGAAGCAAAGGAGGTGAGACTTTCTGGGGTGCGCATTACCGAGCAGCTTACGCAGATGATATCGAGGTTCGCGATTTAGACTTGGAAGCTGAAAATCTCAGAGTGGTCAAGCGAGGAGGTGGTTTTCAAACCAACTCTCTACGTTTGGAAGATCGCTCTACGAAACGTCAATATACGCTTCGCTCCATCGACAAAGATGCCAGTCGAACGGTTCCAAATGAGCTTAATACGGAAGTCGTGCGCAATATCGTCAGCGACAATTTTTCCGCTTCACACCCACTTGCCGCACTTGTGGTTCCCAAAATGGCTTCGGCGATTGGCGTATATCATGCTCAACCTGAATTGGTGTACTTGCCTCAACAACAGGCATTGGGTAGCTTTAATCCCGACTTTAGTAATGCAATGTATTTACTAGAGGGTCGTCCCAACAGTGACAAATGGCAAACAGCAGAAAACTTTGGAAAGCCAAGGGATGTCATGAGCACCTATGACATGATCGAAAAAGTGAGAAGCGATAACGATAAAGAAATTGATCAGGAATGGACCCTGCTTACTCGTCTCTTTGATATGACCATCTGTGACTGGGATCGACATGATGATCAGTGGCGTTGGGCAGAGCGGAAAGAAGATGGACTAAAGACATACCGACCCATTCCCCGGGACCGAGACCAAGCATTTGCGAATTATGACGGACTAGTATTTGTTCCTGTTCGAAATGCCAACGCCATGTCCCGCCAATGGCGACCACTAACTGATGAAGTCCCCCGACCGAAATGGGCTTTCTACAATGGTTTATTATTCGATCAGAGTTTTCTCACAGAGATGGACTGGTCGGATTGGGAAAGCCAAATAAAACATTTGCAGCAGCATCTTACGGATGAAATCATTGAAAGTGCTTTTTCTGAAAATTGGCCAGAACCCTTCCTGAGTCGCGATGCACCACGTATTATTGAGGTAATTAAAGGACGAAGGGATAATCTTCTCGATATAGCAAAGAGTTACTATGAGCATCTCGCCACCAATGTAGATGTCCTGGCAACAGATAAAAAAGATCTGTTCTTAATCGATCGTTTGGATAATGAGCGAACCCGTGTAAGAGTTTACGATTCCAATCATAATCGTGAAAGACAGCGACTGACCTATGATCGAATCTTTCTTCACCAAGAAACCAAACATATTTACTGCTACGGATTAGGAGATGATGACGTGTTTGAAGTTAGAGGAGATGTTAATAGGGGTAGCATCGTGCAGTTGATTGGAGGTGAAGGTAAAGATGTTTTCGACGATCAATCATATACACGAAAGCAAAATAGACGAGTACACATTTTTGACCTCAGCAAAGAAGACAGTCAATTAGAAAATACCAATGATAGTAAAGACCGAAGAAGCATACACCCCGAATCTAATCTTTACAGCCGAAAGGGGAGTCACTACAAACCGAACTTTTTATCCATGTGGCCGGCCCTGGGATTTAATCCGGACGATAAACTCTTCTTAGGCTTGACTGGAAACTATACCAGGTACGGCAAGCGCAAAGAGCCCTATTCTTCTCATCATAGCTTTAATAGTATTGTTTCACTAGACAATGGAGGTGCACAACTTGCCTATCAGGGGGATTTTGCACAAGTCATCGGTCTATGGGGACTTCGTGTCGGAATTGCTGGACAAACGCCCCTTTATGCAAGCAATTTCTATGGATTAGGCAATGAAACGAAAAATCTCGAAGAAGAAAGAATGTTGGAGTATCATCGAGTAAGGCGAGAGCATTTTCATGCAAATGTCCAACTCCGGTGGGCGATTACACCGCAGTTTTCTTTTTTTATAGGGCCTCGTTTTCATCGTTACCGGATTGAGCTAAGGGAAGGCACTTTATTGAATGACATCAATAATGAGCTCGATCCTGAAAATTTTGAAACTCTGTCTTTTGCAGATATCAATACCAGATTGGAATATTCGAATGTCGACCAACAAGCTTTCCCAACCAGTGGTTTAAAATTCGATCTTGACTTATCCCAGTATCAATTGTTGAACGATGGAGATTTTGATTTCATGAGCCTAAATTCAAAGTTGAGTTTTTATACCCAGATAGAAAACAAAGGACGACTGGTTTTGGCTACTCAACTCGGTTTTCAACACCGCATATCCGATGATTTTCCTTTTTATTTAGGTGCCGAACTTAGTGGAGCTGGCCCGGACGCCAACTTTCGAGGCTTTCGTCGAAACCGGTTCTTGGGACAAACTGCGTTTCATCACAACACAGATTTACGATGGAAAATAGGAACGGCCAGAAATCGACTCATGTCCTTTGACTATGGTATTACGGGATCATTTGATTATGGTCGCGTGTGGTTGGAAACTGACTATTCCGACCGACTTCACCATAGTTACGGTGGTGGCGCCTTTATTACTCCTTTTGGTATTATGACCATTCATGTGGGTGGTTACTTGGGAGATGACGAGGATTGGAGGTTTTTAGCAGGTACGAACTTCTTTTTTTAGCGAGAGGCCACTGTTTGATTTATTGTATTGGGGAAATTGTTGACCCTGTGAGCGTGAAGCAAAGCTCAAAACTCCCATTTTTCAACGGCCATTTTTCTGTATTCGAATATTTCCTCTAGTTTTTTCTCAATCATCAGGCTGTTCATGAGATCTCCCAACCATCCCAAGGGTGGTTGATAACTCACAATATCAGTCATCAAGGTACCTCCTTCAACAGGCTCTATAAAATGCTCATGATGCCACATCTTGTAAGGCCCGATCCTTTGCTCATCCACAAAATATTTGCCATCTTCTACTTGTGTGATTTCGGTAACCCAAGTTGTCTTAATACCTAGTACAGGAGAGACTTTATAGCTGATGATCATCCCCTTATACATCTTTTCAGCCAGTTTATTCGATGTAATGTCGAATCCCATATAATCCGGAGTAATGTGCTTTAAATTCCTTGGCGAAGAAATGAAGTCCCAAAGTTTTTCAACAGAGGTTTCTACCTTTTGCTCTTTGACCAATTGATAAAATCCCATTCTATTGATTCAATATCTTTTCAATTTCCTCCAATACTTCATTGGCTTCTGCCATCTTCTCATCGCTCAGTTTTCGATTACTGGTTGATAACTGATGTGCTTCCTGGAGCAAGCGCTTATGTTGCTGTTCCAATTTTTCGATGGGGGATTTCTTTTTGAATAAACCGAACATATCTTTCTTATTTAATGGTGGAATAACCACCGTCTACTGATAATATTTGACCTGTTATGTAAGATGATTGATCACTTAATAAAAAGGCAGCCGCCGAAGCTACATCTTCAACATTTCCTATTCTCTTCATAGGATTTTTTATAGATAAGGCTTCTCTTTTCTCTTCAGTACTTAGCAGTCTTCCCGCAAGCCCGGTATCCGTTAATGACGGTGCTATGGCATTCACTCTGATTCTAGGAGCAAACTCCGCAGCCAAGGATCTTGTTAATCCCTCTATGGCTCCTTTCGACATTGCAACCTGTGCATGAAAGTTAAATCCTTGTTGGACAGCTACGGTAGAAAATAAAACAATAGATGATTGTTCTACTGACTTCAACTTTGGTAAAACACGGTTGATGATCTTCGCAGCTCCTATGGCCTGCAATCTATAATCCTCCATAAAGTCCTCCTCTTTGAATCTGTGAAAAGGTTTAAGATTAATACTCCCCGGACAATACACCAACCCGTCCAATTGATCAGGAAGATTTTCAAAGTCCTGTGCTTCCATGTTCAGGACATCCAGCCTACGAAAGGAGACATTGGTTCTATCTTCTTGTACATTATCTTTATACGTGGCATAAACCCGATGCCCTAGCACCTCCAGCATTTCTACCAAAGCTTTACCAATTCCTGAAGAACCTCCGACTATAAAATACGACCTCACAAGAAAATTTTAACTGATAATCGGAAAGTAAACGAAGCAGAAAAAGAAATTGTTTAATCTTTTTGCACAAACATTAAACAAAATGCTTTCCAGACTATCCATTTCCCATTATTCATTATTCATTTTTAATTAATAAATGCCGCCTTTCCTCATTAGAAAAGCGACATTTGATAACGTAAACTTTTATCTTAAAGGGGTTTATTCATTTGTTCTGATCTCAACTTGTACCTCTAAACAATTGGGATCAGGACATAAAAAGCATATTCCAGGATCTATCACCGTTCCATCCACCGTACAGGTTCCATCCACATCATCCGTAATAGTGATCGTCACATCACCTCCACCAGCACTGCCAGTCTCCAAACGGAAATTCTCCACCACTCCATAACTGTTCGGCGCACTCAACTCCGTCACCGTATGACCCGCGGCTGTCACCGTATAAGTAGTTCCTGTGTTCGATCCATCTACATTCACCGTAAACTCGATATAATCATCACTCGCATCACTCGGTGTGCCATTGTCATTACAACTCGAGGTGATCACAGGACTGTTCAATGAACAAGGGTCTGGACAAGGATCAGGTGTGACACTGGTTGAACTTCTGCAGCCTCCTCCATCAAATTCAGCCATGATCGTCGTCGACGCAATGCCATCTGCTGGTGCAGAAAAACTAATGGTCGCAGGACTCGTTTCTGTCGCTGGATCTATCGTAGCTATGACAGATCCATCCTGGGTTACCTCAATCATTTCTCCATCACAGACTGCGCTGGTCCAATCTACTACTGCTTCATAGTCGGCAGTGAATGTACCATCGCCATTATCTGTACAATCGGTTTGGTTGACCTGTAAATCCAGTGTAGCAACGGTCAAATTAAAGGTAATGGTGAAGGCTCCGCATGCTGAACTACTAGACCCTACTCCATCGTAATCTTTTATAAAACTGACACAAACACCTACTGTCGGGTCTGGTATTGTAAAGGAATTATCGCACTCGTCATATACGATTCCAACATTACCAGGGTCAGGCACCCATGCGCCATAACAGAGCACACCGTCGCAAGGAAACAGTTCATTTAAGAAGTATTGCACTCCTGCTTCAGGTGAACAAAGCTCTTCTCTTATGGTAATATTATTTCCAGAAGGGCAACATTCTCGGGATAGTGACAGATCCTTTCCTCCTCCATTCGGTATAGAGAGCGTAGACAAATATACGGCATTCAAAGGGTCTGACACATCAAACAAAGCCACACAATCTTCAAACTCCGAGGCGACATATAATGTTTGTGTCGCTACATGATATTCAAATCCTCTTCCACCATCAAATCCAATTCCATCATTGCCGCCGGGATCCATAATCGTATCTACGACCACACCACTTGGGTCAATGACATATATGCGCTCTGGTGTTTCTTCATTATTCAACACGAACCAGTATCCATCCTCGGTCTGCTCGAGGCCCCAATAGAAACCTCCACTTACCAGATTCGTCGTTAAATAAGGAAGGATAGTGGTTGTTGTAGGAATGGTATAGAATGCCGCATCCGTTGGAACGCGATATATTTTTAAAGTGTCTTGCAGTTGATCAATGGTATATAAATTCCCGTCCTGCCCCTGCATTAATTCCCAATTATTGATACCGCCGCCACCTGCAAAAGGTGCATAGTCTAAGCGACCTATTAATCTTTCTTCGCACAAATCATATAGTTTGATATCATTATTATTTCTTCCATTTACATACATATAGTTACCAATGGTGACGAAGTTATTATATTCCTCTCCATCAAAGTTTCCTTCAAATAATGTATCCAACCTATTGCCGTCGCAATCTAATTGATATAATCTCTCGGGAGAGGCCCGTTTATCAGCCATATATAGCCTTCCATTCAGATCAAATACAGCACCATGCGGATCACTAATATCGCTTATCCATAATTCACCTGGTGGGGTTATCTCAGTCAATCCACCTGTAACAGGATCGATCTCGAATTTATGAACCCCATCCAAATCAAGATCATTGACATATAGATAGTCGGTGCAATCGCATTCTCCTACTACACAAGTCTGAGGTTGCAGCACCACAACGTGGTCTGAGTAACAGCATTCAGCACCGTTATAAACTCTGATGGTATAGGATACGGGTGACATGGGATTATCAATGCCAGAGCTTATCACCAAAGGGAAGGTAGCAGTAGTGATATCAGTTGCATTGGCATAGGTATTCGTCCCGCCCATATCATCAAAGGTAGCACCCCGAGAAAAATGATAGGCATCTCCATATTCAACCGATGAAATTTGTAGGTAGGCATCATTTTGTGCATCATCACCAACACAAGAGGCCTGGATAGCATAGGCGTAAACCTTTGGTGTGAGATAAGTAGATATATCTGCAATAGAGGACGCCACAGAGAGAATAACTTGATCAATTAAGGTTCCGTCCTCACGCTGCCATATATTGATGGTATGCGGTCCAGCGGTCAATGTACCTAAATCAATTTTGTTCCAAGAGTATGCACTACCTAAAATACTATTTGATGTATACTCCCGGACTCCATCGATACCCGCATGGTAGGAGTCACTGCCATCTCCGCCTCCATCTGGAATGCGAGCACTGACATATAAATAATAGGTATCAGTAATGTCTAGATTTACATCGAAGGTCAGCGCGGCAGCTTCGCCATTGGCCAAATTGCCATCACAACAATCAACTTCATCGGTAGTATTATTGCTATTATTGTTAGTGCCATCGGAGTCCAACGGCTGCATCGCCATACCGCCTGAGGCAAGGGGGTCTGGAACAAGCGTAAACACATCTCCATTGTTAGCTGCCGTAGAGGTCGTGAAATCTTCGGTTTCGAAGGTGAAGGTGGCTTGCCCGCAATCCTTAACATCGCAGGTTAAAGGTACTACATCAATGGATGCACTACAGCCTCCAGCATCAAATTCAGCCGTGATCGTAGTCGTTGTGACTCCATCTGCCGGTGCTGAAAAACTAAAGGTAGATGGACTCGTATCCGTCGATGGGTCTATTGTGCCTATGACAGATCCATCCTGTGTTACCTCAATCATTTCTCCACCACAGACTGCACTGGCCCAATCTACTACTGCTTCGTATTCAGCTGTATATGTACCATCGCCATTGTCAGTACAATCGGTTTGATTGACTTGTATATCCAGTGTAGCAACGGTCAAATTAAAGGTAATGGTATAGGCTCCACACTGTCCGTTTGCACCTGCACCATCTGATGAAAGAGTGAACGTGCCGCAAGCCGTAGGTGCATTGACAAAAATCGAATTGTCGCAAGGCTCGTAGGTAATGCCTGTATTTCCGGGGTCGGGTGTCCATTCTCCTTCACTGATGGTACCTTCGCAACTCAGGATATCCTGTAGGAAGAACTTCTCACCTATGGAGGCTTCACACAGTACGGTCTCAAATATAGTATTATTGGATGTAGGACAGCACTCCTTTGCAATACCTATGGCTTTTGGTAGCCCTTGTGCCGGATTGCCGATGTTAAGGGCGGTAAGTTCCACTAGATCCGTATCAAAAGCTACTAAACAATTCGCCAGTGAACCCACATATAAGTTACCGGAAATATCGTCATACACTATGCCACGAGCTCCCCAAAATCCAGCTAACCCATCCGTGCTATTCCCAAGATTGAAGGTATTATCAACTACGGAAGCTATAAAGTTGCCCCCGGAATCATACTTTCTTATGTGCCCTTCCAGGCCTCCACCCGTTTGATTAACAGTTAAATAAAAATTCCCATTAGCATCTCTCGTAATACCCATTAATCCACTATCACTAAGGCTGCTTGCAGTAATACCCGTCGAAAAAGCAATACTCCCAGAATTTATAACCGTTGCACCATAATCATCTAAATCCATCGAACCGGAGTAAATATCTCCCGTAGCCCGCTCGGCATAATACCAGGTTTGATTCTCTTTATCCAAATAGAATCCCCAGTTATGAGTGTTGTATGGAGCGAGGGGACTACCGATGCCATATGTACCGATAAACGTACCGTCACATAGTGAATAGGCGTGAATCTCACCGAGATCATTTCTAGCAGAATAAAGCACGCCATTGTCTGAGGCAAAATTAAAATGAAAGAGGTCTCCATCGTCAACTATCGCATCCGTTGATAATGGTGTCGTTCCTCCGTCCACATCAATTTTATAAATCTGACCTTCAACCATTGCATCTGTAAAACCTGTGGTTAATCCAAAATATAGGTTACCATTGATATCCTGCGCCAGTCCATGAGGATTCAGTATCGGAGAGAACCAAGGACTGCCAATCTCCGTTACTTGCCCCGTTGCATCCAAGTCGAACTTGTGCACCAAATTAAATTTGGCGTCATTGACATATAATTTGTTCCGACAGTCACAATCAGACGTACAGTCTTGCTCTTCAAGAACGACTTGAACATCTTTGAAATCGTCACTATTTCCGTAAAACACTCTAATGGTATAGACCTGTGAACCGGAAGGATTTGCGATCGATCCCAAGCCAATGTTCTGAACTGGCAGATCAGATCCGGGGTCGAATGGAGTTGCATCTACTATGGATACACTTCCAGAATATGTGCTGCTCATGGACCAATTGTAATGAGTGGCCAAAGGATCAGCATAGGACAGTTGCAGGTAAGCCGTGTTCGGATCAACAACTCCATTTGTACAACTAGCCTCTATGGCATAAGCTTGTGGACAAGAAGGCTCATCATAGACTTGAACTTCTGCCAACGTCAAATGTCCCATCCCTACTTTTCGCACCCTCACTGCCGTTCCTGATACAGCTGGAGAAACGAGTATAGGATTACTCATCTCTGCAGTAACTATCGTACTCGAGAATACAACCACGCCGCTCATATCTAATATTTCTACAATGGCGCCATCAAGATCGCCAGTACAACATAGATCGATTCTATTCCAAACCACAATCTCTTGTATTTCAATCGGGGCAACCCAATCTACCCTCCAAAACGGATCCATTCCATTTAATACAGTGTGACTCACGGAGCCTGCATCATAAACACCAAACGTGTTGTCATCAATCGCACGAGAGGGTACTCCTCCGAAATCAGTAGTACTTTGGGTGGCGGTGCCTAGTAGTGCCTGATTTGTTCTGGAGCATTGAAGATTGTGTTTATATTCAGGGACTGCTATCGAAAAGACAGCATTTCCTACTTCTAGTTCCCAGTCACCATCTACTCCTGTAATATCATCAGAGGCTGCTATAGAAACACCAAGAGCCGCCTCTAAATAAGAGACAGCTTGTTTTCCTTTTTCGCCTTTGGCGAAGTTACAGCCGTAGATATTGAGGTGGGATTTGCCTATGAGCCAGTTTTCCTCCCTCATTAAAGCAGCCAACTCCTCTGCTGATTTCCAATGACCCCTAATATAAAGCTCTCCGGGTCGACCATGACTGATCAAATTAAAAACATCCCCCGAATTTATACCGGAAGACTGAAGGAAAAATTTCAAATTCCTAATATCGGGATCAACATAATAATTTTTGTTTTCACTGGAATATGCAAAAAGAAAACAAACCATGAAGAATGATAGTGTTATTGCTACCTTTAATCCAATTAACAATCTCGTCATTTCAAAGATATTTACGTTTAATAATTTATCGAAAAACAGGGTGCCTTATGTAGTTAGCATCTTGCCTTTCTTATAAAAAAATTACAATGGAGGAGGATTGTCAATTATTCGCCGATTAATCCTAGCATATTTAATTCTGGCCAAACAATAAGTACACAATGAATAAAGTGCACAAAATTATCTTCCTGAAGGCGATGTAATTAACGAGCACAATATTAAATTCGAAAAGAACATTTGTCAAGAAAAGCTTGTTGACAAAATGTTACTTGGCAATTTTCTCATGATGAGATTATCAAAACACTTGATTTAATTTATAGAAATTCAGCATTTTAAGGACTTATTAGAAAAAAGAAAACAAACTAGTGTTTTCCATTTCAAACGAGAAATATATGCTTTAGGATTCACTTGAATTAAAACACTCCAATATCAATCCATCCTTATTTTTTAATGTCAACACAATGTCAACACCATAAATACATCACTTATTCGAAGGCTTATTCGGACATCAAAGACTGACTTACTTTACAGCTAAAAATTTATTTAGAATTTTGCTAGTTTTGTCCAAGTTACATGTTGGTTTAAATGCAATAGCTTATAATTGCAAGCTAATAAGCTTTTTCATCCATTGGATACCTATATTCTTTTTCCCAAACAATAATCCTAAAAATTAAATTATATTAAAGTATAATTTAACATTACCCTGCTGCGCTTAATATTTGTCCTTAAATACTGAATAAAACAACTTATTCGTGAATTTTATATCAAGAAACCAAATTTCGTTCTTTATCATGTTATGTGTGTTCTATCTAAAACCCAGTTATGGGCAAGTGGATAGTCTGGAGGTACTAGAAGCCTATGATAAATACCAAGAATTGGCATATGCGATTGGAAAAGAAGACAGTGCCATGATGTTTTTGCAAAAAGCGGAAAACATGCTTTCATCAACCCAGGAAAATTATTTATCTTATTTAAAACGAAATATATATTTAGAACTAGGAAGACAGCACTTTTTTAGGGAAAATTACAGTACCTCTCTGGAATATTTTCAATTATCTAATGATATAGATCAAAATTATTATGACTGTAGAATTGGCTTGAACTCTTTTTTATCGCTCTTAATTCCTCTTCCTTAGATAAAAATTACAATATCGATTCACTTTTTGAAAATCTAATCGACATCGATGAAACTGACTATGACTCCAGGTGTAAATTTGATATTATCGTCAACCAAGGCCAATATTATCACCACTTAAACCTCGGAAAACAGGCTTCAGATTGTTATTTAAAGGCTTTAAGGATGGACAGTTCTTATTGGGATGATCACAATCTCTATAAAATATATTTTGGATTATATGGTATCCTATGTAATCAAGGTCAATGTGACTCCGCTAAAGTTTATGTAGAGAATTCATTGAAAATTGCCGAAAAAATGGACGATGCTGACTTGATAATGAGAAGCAAAGAAGCTTTGGCATTTAGCTACTCAAATCAGGGCAAGTTTTTTGAGGCCATCAATATTTGCTTGGAGATGTTAAAATTAGCCGAACAACTGCAGGATGCAGAGAGATTACATGCATTGTATTGTACATTGGGTAGTTTATCCCTATCTCAAAAAGAAATAAATCTATCAGAGCTTTATTATAAAAAGGCCATCGCCCTTCAAAAAACAAACGAAAACTTTTTTAATGCAATTTCAGAACGGGTAGTTCCATATATTAATCTAGGTATAATCTACCTGGAGAACAAGAACTTTTCTGAGGCACTTAATCACGCCTCAAAAACTATTGAAATTGCAAAACAACTCTTAAACCACCAGGATATGGCCAATGGGTTGCAATTGAGGGCCAAGACTTTTGCAATGTTAGGTGAATTTGAAAAAGCTGATTTGGACTTTCAAGAAGCAATTGAAATCAGTAAAAAATCACAGAATCAAGGGGTATTCCATGATGCTATTCTAGAATACGGCTTGTTTATTCTCAGAAGTTTTAACCAAGAAAAAATAAATGGTCATGAGCTAAAAAAAGCAGGTGATTTTTGCAATAGAGCCTTTTCATACTATAAAGACTCAGGTAATTTAAAGAGTGTAAGATCATGTCTCCAATGTCTATATGAATATTACAAAATCAAAGGAGACTTCAAAAAATCCTTGAAATTTTACGAAAAACACATCGCTCTGAAAGATTCTATTATTAATAGAGAAAATAAAGTATACTTAGAGAATCAATTATTAAAATTTGAATTCGAAAAAAAAGAACTAATCGCCAAAAATGAAATTAATGAACTAACACTTGAAAGAGAACTGCATAAATCCCAAATTCAGTCAAGTAGAAATTGGATAGCGGCAATTATATTAGCCTTAGTAACTAGTTTGTTTGGTTTATTTTTTGTGGGCTACAGAAATACCCAAAGAAAAAAACTAAATGCTTCCATTCAAATAAAAAATGATACGCTAGCCCTACTCCATCAAAAAACCGTGGAAAAAAACGAACTTCTTACCTTACATAATGAAGAAACCAAAGAAAAAAACAAAATTCTTGAGGCAGAGTTAAAAACTAAATTAATGCTGTTGATGGATCAACAAAATATTCATGAAATTCTCAAGGATAAAATTGCGAACTTAGCGCTAAGTTCTAAAGAAAAAAAAGACCTGATTAGAGTCATTACCAGAGAAAACAATTCAGAATTAATAGCTGAATTAGAAGATCAATTCCTTGGGGTGCATGAGGACTTCGTTAAGGCTCTTTCTATTCAGTTTCCGAATTTGACTCCAAATAATATCAAACTTAGTCTTTTGATCAAACTAAATCTTAGCAGCAAGGAAATAGCCCAGTTAATGCATATTAGTTATCAAGGGGCTAGAGTTGCTCAAACTCGTTTGCGAAAAAAATTAGGTTTGAGTTCTGATCAGAAACTATCAACCTTCCTTAATTCCATTGAATATGAATTTAAAAAGAGTGACGATATCGCTGATCAAAGGGGCGATGAACAAGAATAATCAAATCTAACTTAGACCTGCTCATCAATAAAGTAGAATTTTATACGTGATTCAACATTTTCATATTTATTTAATTCTACCAACGGAAAACAGGTAAAAGAGAAAATGCCCCCTATTGAGCGAGACTCATGGTGACATTTTCTACTACGTAAACTTATCTTCGAATAAAACATGCTTCTTTGGCATTCCACTTTTCCATAATTTTGGATTATTGATCTTGCGATTCCAAAGAGACGTTTTTATCTTGATCGATCCTAGTACAATATTACATGAAACTCTAAATCTTATCCATAAATACTGGGCAACAAAATGTTACATCCGACAAGTTAATTTTGTTAACTTTTTGAAACATGTGCTCTATTACTTGATTGTAGCGACATATTGCCAATCATGCGGGTTTATCAACATGATTATTTTACATTATTTATCCCGATTGTTATCGGAAAAAAAATGCCGCCTTCTCTCGTTAGAAAAGGCAGCATTACGATACGTAAACTTTATTTTTTCTGGTGTTTCTAATTATGGATGGATTAAAATCTCCCATTTTTATTACTCCTCAAACAATTCAAAAGTCAATCCATCAAGGGAGAAAAAGAGCAGTTAATTATTGATGTAATTGTAGTAAAATATTTAAGTTCAATCCGTTTTTATAAGGCATGGTTTCATGGCGTTTTATATCCATTAAAAAGCCAGTTTCTCCTATCAAAGGAGCATACTGGCATTACTGTGAACCACATATTTAATAGAGGCTTTTCTAGATTTAATTATCAAACCTGGTGGATGACACCTGGATATTCAGGCAATTCTCATCCGGACAACACTCTTCGGTGATTACACAAACAAAATACTGACAGACTATAATACCAGGCTGCAAGACTCTCGTCATTCGCTTTACCGTCAGGTAGAAATCCGAGAACGACTAATAGGTATAATATCACATGATTTTATGTCTTCTTTAAAAGCTTCCCTCACGTTGAGTAGCAGGTTAAGCTCTTCCATTGGGACGATCGGAGAAGATCGAATAAAGAGATATACGGAAAACCTTCAAAATACAATTGGCGACCTCTACACCACCATGAAACATACACTGTTTTGGATCAAAAGCCATAGAGATGAGTTGGTGCTGAAAAAAGAGGAAATCAATATAGCTGAACTCCTTGAGAATGTGGTTAACATGATTGCTACGATCAATTCCGTCGATCTAAACCAGGTAGACATGGAGATAGATAGCTCCGTTTTAATTCACTCGGACCAACAGCTTCTTCGATCCATTTTGCACAATATCATAGACAATGAGTTGAAGCATAATCAAAAAACAGAATTGAAAATAACGGCATGGGAGAGCAGGAATTGGGTTAAGCTCATCATTAGCAATTCCAAGCATTCCATCAACGGGCTAGAAGAGTGGAACGAATATTTCAGTTCGAAAAAAGCAAATCCTCCAAACGCTATAAAACTAGAAGGAGGGTTGGGTTTAGTCTTGGTCAAAGAACTGAGCGATTTACTTGAAATAAAAGTTCAATTATCTAGAATTGATGAAGTAGGCTATAAATTCTCACTTGCCATTCCCTTTCAGAAACAGAGCAATTAAATAAGCAAAGAGGGTAATTGCTCAAGTCGAAGCCATTTTAGAGGATTCAATAAATTATTTGCTTGTTCTTCTATTCTGACTCTTCTTAGAATTTCAAAAATTATCTAGTGTGCATTTAATCTTTCTGTATTACTAAATAGTAAAAATGCCGCCTATGGAAGATCATAGACGACATCTTACAACGTAAACTATTTCTTAGGACTGTTACATAAAACAGCTTTAATCATTTGCTCTAATTACAACTTGTACTTCAAAGCAATTTGGATCGGGACAACATTCTTCCGTTGTTACGCAAACCGGGCAACACAGTTCGAATTGACAATTATCCGAACCATCAGCTTCATAGATAAAGCACTTTCTTGTGCCCAGCGGGACCTATATCTGTTCCTGTTATTGTCAATATCTGACCCGTGCCCACTTGAACTCCTTTTGTCATATTCACATCATCGTATTCATACCATACATAGTTGGTATACCCCGGATCTGCTACCAGTTGAGCAGAATTAGAGCCATCATCACAAATGGTATTTTCATTCGGAATACAATTATTGCTACAAGGACCTTGTTGAACCGTGGTCGTAACCGAACAATCCCTATCATCATTATCTGTAATCGTAATTGTATAGAGGGTACCATCTGCACTACCAGCTTGTAATTGGAAGCTGGTCACGGTGCCATAAGTACCGGAAGTCGGACTGATCACACCACCATTATCAACACTGACAGAATAACCATTCAATAGATTATCTCCAGCCGGATTTAAGTCGAAACTGATATAGTCATCAGATAGATCTGTATCCGTATTATTACTATTGCACTGCTCATTGAGCTCTCCGGAACCGGTCATGTTGCATTTATCACTACATGATCGCTGTCTTACAACTGTAGCTATTGAACAGCTGGGATCTGCATTATCTGTAATGGTGATGGTATACTGATCGCCTATTGCACTTCCAGCTTGCAACTGGAAGTTAGTAACCGCTCCATAAGTACCACTAGTAGGACTAATCGTTCCGCCATTATTGACACTTACTGTGTAGCCACTACCTAGATTGGTTCCTGCTGGATTCAAGTCGAAACTGATATAATCGTCAGAACCATCTGAAGCCGTTCCATTATCATTACATATTTCGTTGGTTTTACCATCACCGGTCAAATTACAAGTATTGCTGCATGAATTCTGCTGTACCGTAGTTGTTCGACTACAACTAGCATCCGCATTATCCGTTATCGTGATGGTATACAAAGTACCGTTCGCACTACCTGCTTGCAACTGGAAATTCGTCACTGAGCCATAGCTGGCACTTGTCGGGCTGATTACTCCGCCGTTGTTTACGCTTACCGTATAACCAGTTCCTAGGTTAGTTCCTGTTGGATTTAGGCTGAAACTGATATAATCATCTGAGCTATTCGTGGCTGTGCTATTGTCGTTACAGGTCTCATTCGTCTTATTCCCTGCGGTTAAATTACAGCTGTTACTGCATGAATTCTGTTGTACGGTTGTCGTTCGACTACAGCTGGCATCTCCGTTATCCGTAATGGTGATCGTATACAAAGTACCATTCGCACTGCCTGCTTGCAACTGGAAATTCGTCGCTGAGCCATAGCTGGCGCTTGTCGGGCTGATTACTCCGCCATTATTGACACTCACGGTATAGCCCGTACCTAAATTAGTACCTGTCGGATTTAGGCTGAAGCTGATATAATCGTCTGTACTATTCGCGGCAGTATTATTGTCGTTACAGGTCTCATTTGTCTTATTGCCTCCAGTCAAATTACAATTATTGCTACATGGTCCCTGCTGAACCGTTGTTGTTATGCTACAATTCACATTTGCATTATCCGTGATCGTGATGGTATATAATGTCCCATTTGCACTACCATTCTGTAATCGAAAACTTGTAATACTTCCGTATGTACCACTTGTAGGACTGATCACTCCACCATTATTGACACTCACGGTATAACCACTTCCTAAATTAGTCCCACTAGGATTTAAACTAAAACTGATATAATCATCTGAGCTATTCGTGGCTGTGCTATTGTCGTTACAGGTCTCATTTGTTTTGTTCCCTGCAGTTAAGTCACCAACGTTTATGGTTATGTTCGCAATGTCACAGCATTGATCTAGCTCTCCTGTTTCCATATTGAAATTATCGTAACATAGCTGATAAGTCATCAATACCTCTCCTGCAAAACCGGAAGCAGCGGTAAAGTTTAACGAGCCTGCTGGCGTAAGTGTTGCCGTACCTTTTCCGGGATCCGGCTCGAATATAAAGCTATAATTGATATTCTGAGCTCCTGACTGAAGGACATCATTTTGCGCGAGATTTATGATGATACTCCCTTCTGAAGCACAGAATTCTCCAGCATCATCTACCGCATCTGCAGTACAGGGCACCAATGGGCTACATTCAGTTGAACAGCTGGCTATAAGCTCAACACAATCAACCATAAAACAACCACCTTGTGAGTTACCTGAAGATACCGCTGCACCTTGAAAGATAACTTCATAATAGGCCGTATTTGGAGGGATACTTACTAAAATTGAATAATCCACCCAACCGCCTATTATCCAGCTCGTATTATGTTGCAATCTAGTGCCATCTTCGCTAAACGCGCTAAATGTATAATCCACATTACCCGAGCCGCACTTATGTGCTGAAAATTTTAGTTCTAAATCACAGGTGCCAATATTTCTAACATCAACAGTTTGTCCAATAAATGCCGGTGGAGATGTTTCAGAGGGACCAGCCACCGCGTAAGAATCTTCACATGGTGCAAAATCCGGATTAGTTACGACACTCACTGGCTCCCTTCGTAAATCCCAGCCATTTAATCCATCTTCAAAACTTCCGTTAGTAATCAAATCAATGGTGAACGGTTCACTTGGTGATACTAGAATGGATACATTAGCAAGGTCACAACATTGTTCCAACATATTTGTGTTCTCGTTTAACTTTTCATAACATACCTCGTAAGTAAATAGTGCCTCGCCCGAGAAAGACGGGTTAGAATTAAAGACTAATATACCCTGATTAGTTAATGTGCTAGTGCCATGTGTAGAAGGAGGGGAATAAACAAAACTATAGTTGATATTTTGAGCTCCAGCTTCAACCATATCATTTGCACTTACATCGATGGTCACACTAGACCCTGCACAAATAGTATCTGCTTCACCTTCTAATTGTATCATACATTCCACTGGTTCGCAACAGGCATCGCACTCACTTGTAATACTCACACAATCCACATCAATACAGTTTCTAAACTCTATTATTAAACTCGTTGCACCTGCAGGTGCAGTTGAGTTTGTAAAACAAAATTCTTCCCAGATATCTTCAGAACCATTCAGCCAAGTGGACCACGATTTGATTCGTCCATTTGGACCGTTCCAACCTAAGGTTAAGTCTGTAGTACCGCATATTCTGGCCTCAAAACAAATATCATATTTGCAGCCACCCATTATACCCTCAACTTCTTGATGAATAGATGGCCACATTCTATGAATAGAGGCATAATTATTTTCGCATGGTGCATTATCAGAATTAATTGAAAAATCAGCAATCAAATCGCCACGCGTTCGTTCCCAGTGAGCCCAACGCTCTTCAAAACTTCCATTTTTAACAAGATTTGGCAAGGGATCATTTTCATCACACGCAGTTACAACAGCGGTGCTAGTAACCGAACAGCCTGTAGCATCTGTTACTGTTACAGTGTACGTGCCAACATTACTAAAGTTGACAGTTTGCGTTGTATGACCAGAACTCCATTCATATGTTATGGGTTCAACGGCACCGCCCATGCTTAACGGCTTGTCAATTACATTGGCCGTGACTAATCCAGAGTTGGGATCACAGTTCAATACTGCATCGTCGGTATTAACAAAAAAGTCACAACAATTCCGTGTATCATTTATTATGAAAGTAGAAGCGTTATCACTGCACACGTCATCCGTTACTGTCACACTATAGATTGTAGGAGTAGTACCGCCGCTTAACCCTGTGGCTTCAGATCCTGTTATAGTTGGTGGATTCCAACTGTAATTAACAGTGCCTATTGCTCCTGTTACTACAGTTTGTATACTACCATCACTTTGATTACATGTCGGTTGCGTTGTAATGAGTTCAACATTTAAATCACATTGTGCAAAAAGTGAAGCGCTGAAGTAATTTATTAGTAAAATAGCAATTACGGTTCTGCTCAGGGTAGAATTAATCTTAATCATTTATCCTATTTTAAAACCTTTACTTTTTAATAAAAGGCTTGGTTAGTTTTATAGAGGGGAGTTTTAAAAAATACAGTCCTGGGGGAAGGTGACTGATGTTTATCTCTTTATTCAGTAGTAATCCCGAATGCGTATTTCTACCTTCAGTATTGATGATTTGATATTCCGTTAAAAGCAGATCCTGCTCAGACTTGCCAAGCAGTTCTACTTTTAGGTAACCACTAGCTGGATTGGGTTCTATATTTAAAAACACATTTACATACCATTCATTCACATCAGTGCCCAGGGGTTCCAGAATATCCAAAGTGGTATTTATCTCAGGTTGATGAATAACACTTTTTGCTCCGGAGGGCCAATAAACCTCAAGGCTGTCTACCTGCCCTTCTTCGCCCAAACCAAAGCTAGCCGTCAAACTATTAGAAATACCATAGCTTTCTCCTGACCTTATCTCTCTTACAAGGATCCCTAGTTGATTGTGATATAATTTTAACTTGGCACCTACTGCGCTTCGATTCGATAAAATTCCTTCAAGTCGAACTTTTAGATAATCATTCTCATTGGCTTGATTCAGCAGTAATTTATCTGACTTGATATTTTCCGCTTCTAGAAAATAGTACGAAGCGTATATATCCGTAAAACCATCGTCGTTCATATCACCTAATGCAAATGAACGCAGGGAATCCAACCAAAATAACTCATCCATTTTTTGAAACTGGCCATCTCCAGTGTTCAGAAACAGATAGCTACTATCTCCTGATATCAATAAATCCGAATACCCGTCATTATCAAAGTCCCGCGCGATACACTGCCATGGATTTCCAACATTGGCTAATTCTGTTCCCTCAGTGATATCTTCGAAGTATTGATTATCCTCATTTCTCAATAACTTACTAGGGCCTTTGTGGTTTGTTACGTAGCAGTCCAGGTCCCCGTCATTGTCGAAATCGAAAAATTCCGAAGTCCAACTTTGATCTCCAAGCTTAAGGTTCCACTCCTCGGCTGTTTCTATGTATTCGCCTTCTCCTTTGTTCTCGTAGAGTACGTTAATTCTTCTAGGGTCTGTCGGATCATCCGGTGCATGAGAACTACATTTAGTAATGTACAAATCAATATCACCATCGTCGTCAAAATCTGTTATACAAGTACCATAGTTGCCACTATTATCGCTCGAAGGCATGGTATAGAAATCAATGATATTATTTGGTAGCAGATTGCCCGAACCATCATTTATCCATATCTGATTGAGCCCTTCATCATGAGTGCCCACATAATCCAACCATCCATCCTTATCAAAATCCCCAAAACTACATCCCTGTGTAGCAATAGGAGTGTCCGTCAAACTAAATACCTCAAAAAGAGAATCTTGGTTTAAATAGATATGCAAGCCGTCATACCAACCTCCGGTGAGAATATCATTTTTGCCATCATTATTAAGATCTGCAATAGTCGTGGATAACTGTGGCCTAGAATTGGCCCTGCCTATTATTTCCGATCTAAATCCACCCATAGCATTCGAAAAAAGAACTTTCAGCATTCCCATAGAATCCCTAGCGTCGCGATCAAAAGAATTTGGATAGCTTACTACGATATCATCAATACCATCTTGATTGATATCTGAAACTCCCTTAGTAAGGTAAGAGTAGAAATTCGGATCAGGTAGAAGGTCACTTCTATCTTGAAAATCGATTTGAGCATAAGAAGAAATGGGTAATACAATTCCAACAAGTATTAACAAAACCTCAAATAGATCAATCTTCAAGAAATACGAATTTCTTTTTGTTACATTTTCCCCCAGAATGTAAAACATGATTGTAGTTTACTTTTATTACACGATGTTCGGTTTTGGCTTCGGAATGCACATCGATTTCAGACACAAACGTATTATATATAAACACAATCCGCCAGTTGTATACTATTAATATATCTCAATCGCGTATTATATTTGATTGTCGCGTCGATTAATCATCAGATCTGAATTGAATCTGTATGCCGAAACAGTTTTCATCAGGACAACATTCTTCGGTCATCACACAAACCGGGCAACATAGTTCCACTGAACAATCTGCGGAATCCTGAGCCTCATAAACATAGCATTTCCGACTTCCGGCCGGACCAATATCACTACCGTAAAGAGTAAGAACCTGACCTGTACCTACTTGTACTCCCTTCGTCATTGTTATTTCATCGTATTCATACCAGACATAATTAGAAAATCCGGATTCAGCTGTTAACTCAGCGAAATTCGTATCGTTCTCACATATGGTATGTTCATTTGGGGGACAGTCTAAACTGCAGGGATCCATTTGCATGGTAATTGTCAATGTACAGTTGGCGTCTGAATTATCAGTAATTGTCACCGTATACAATGTACCATTTGCGCTGCCATCTTGTAGTCTGAAACTTGTCGGACTTCCATAAGTACCACTAGTTGGACTAATCACTCCTCCATTATCGACACTCACAGTATAGCCACTCCCCAAATTAATTCCCGTAGGATTAATGTCAAAGCTGATATAATCGTCTGAGCTATTTGTAGCCGTATTGTTATCATTACAATCTTCGTTGGTCTTGCCATCAGCCATTAAATTACAAGCATCACTGCATGGATTCTGCTGAACTGTGGTAATGGCAGTACAGTTCGGATCCGCGTTGTCTGTTATCGTAATAGTATACAAAGTAGCATTCGCACTACCCGATTGTAATTGAAAATCGACCGGTGCTCCATAAGTACCACTAGTTGGACTAATCACTCCTCCATTATCAACACTCACAGTATAGCCACTCCCCAAATTGGTTCCCGTGGGATTCAAGCTAAAACTGATATAATCATCAGTAGCATCAGAAGATGTATTGTTGTCATTGCAAGTCTCATTGGTCTTACCATCTGATGTCAAATCACAACCATCACTACACGGGTTCTGCTGAACGGTAATCATAAAAGTACATCCCGCGTCTTCGTTATCAGTAATGGAAATCGTGTAGAGGGTGCCATCTGCACTACCCGCTTGTAGTTGAAAATTAGTAGCAGATCCATAAGAAGCGGTCGTTGGGCTAACCGTGCCTCCGTTATCTACACTTACGGTATAACCAGTACCAAGAAGAGTTCCTGTCGGGTTCAAGCTGAAACTAATAAAATCATCAGTCCCATCCGAAGAGGTACCATTATCGTTACAGGTCTCATCCGTTAAACCGATATCGCTAATACCGCCGAAAAGAGCACAATTTTCATTGACAAAACCTCCACCGGTTCCACCGCATCCTCCTCCACCACCGAAATCAGCGTTTTTAGGATTAGGTGCCGGCAAACCACCGGTTCCTGCATCGAAGCACATATTAATATTTGCCAATGGAGGTGGAACTCCATCATTGGCAACCAGAGCGCCCAAAGGATCTCTTACCCAAAGCAGACCACCGCCTCCTCCTCCCGAAGAAGCCCATGCCCTGTCATCCGATTGACTTCCCTGATCTCCATCTCCACCGCTGGCGCATATATTTAAGGGGCCTGAAGATATGCCACTTGTATTAACGATAACCATACCACCGCCAGAGCCACCGTAAAGTGTTGTAATAATGGTTCCGTCAGGCATTCTATTGTTGGCATATCCTCCATCTATTCCATCCGATGTCATCCAATGATCATTGGCGATAATCTGAGCCGCTCTAATGATGACTATTCCGCCACCACCACTTACAGCCCCTCCGGCCATCCAAATTCGCGGATCCGGACAAACATTGGTTGCATCACAAAAGAAGTAATTATGGAATTGTCCTGAAGCAGGGGCAAATCCTCCTCCGCCACCGCCACCGCCGGAGTACGTATTTTGCCAACCATTGCCGCCACCACCGCCGCCGGTCCATTGACCACCGCCACCACCGCCACCGCGATGATGAGTACTAGGGTCAATAACATGAGATCCGTCTGTTGCGGCGGTACCATCTAAATATCCTTCGCCACCTGCGGCATCGCCAGCGCTCGCACCACAACCTCCTGCAACGAATCCGGCTCCGCCGCCACCGCCACCACCATGGTTTCCAGCTCCGGCGCCTCCTCCTCCTGAAACGATACCACCGCCACCGCCGCTGGCATGTTCCAGACCAGAATATCCAGGAACTCCCCCATTGATACCCAAATCATATCCTCCTACGATAGAGGTAAGTCCAAAGGCAGAACCACCGCCACCATATATTGCACCGCTTGTAAAATCTAAACAATCATTTCTATCTCCCCATCCACCGGCTCCACCGCCGCCATATGTTCCACTAGGAGCCGTATATCTGCCTCCTCCAGATTCGCCAAACGAGGCTTGGAATCTACCACAATGATCTCCACCAGATCCTCCTCCTCCATAACTTCCTGCCCGGCCAGTGGTATAAGAACCTCCTCCTCCTTTTACTCCAGTTCTATTGCCACCACCACCACCGCCATCATAGCGATTTATATCCGTAGTATTATTCTGCAAATAGGAGCCATAGCCTCCGCCTCCGCCGCCTCCGCCAACAGCTCTTGAGGCACTACCGCCACCGCCATAAACTCCCTCACCCCATATCGTATTGGTACCATCTGTAACTCTAAAGCCAGTACCACTTGCCGTCACATCACCATTCATCACCAGGGTCCCTTCAGTTACCAAACTTATTATACCTCCAGTTGATCCGTCCCACTCTTTGGCCCTTATATCGCCACTAATGGTAATACTTACATCATCTCTCGGCACCCAAACCAATTGGACTTTTTCTGATGCAGGTGAGTAATTTCTATTCACATTACTTAATACTACTCTAAATCCAGTGCCCAGGGGACTTGCACTCTCGATATTGGCATATTCGAACTTACCACCGTTGGCTCCAGTAGAACCTGTCATTTGGACCAATAGCACCCTGTCTCCTACAGACAAAGTATGATTAAATCCATCTCTGGGGCCCAAATCGACTGTGGTCCCGGAAATACTCAATACGGGAAAATAGGAATTTACTATACCGGGGCCAACTGTTGTCTGTGAAATACCACAGATTGGTGTTAAACACATAACACAAATAATCAATAGTGTACCCAAAAGTGTTGATTCAAAACCTAGCTTTTTCATCTTCATGCATTCTATTTTATCAAGAGTCCTGTATGTATCTAGCGAAAGGAATTTTCTAAAGTATAAAGAGGGAGGGTATGATGGACAAACTAACTTAACCTGATCATCAACCAGATTTGAATGGTTTTATTCATCAAATCTATAGATCGTTGATTCTAATCATTAAGCAGAATCAACTTCGCATTTTCAAGGCAAACCTATTCGATCAAGAATTAACTTGCTAAATCAATTCTGACGAATTATGTCCACCGCGCATTTTCTTTAACAAGCGCGTTTGCAAGGATGTCCTATTTAGTAAACATTGGTTAATTTTGCCCCGAATAAGGTATTACATATTCCGTAGCGTCGACAAGAAATGATTGGTAATCAAAGCTTAAGATTAAAATTGAATGTTCATCTTAAACTATTGATTTCAGTTATAACTCTCCTTTTATTTTTCAAACTTCAAGGTCAGGAACCATTTGTTAAGGTGATTGATAGCAATTTCAATGTCAAGTCAACGAAACTCTATACCATACTCGAAGATGATTTAGGCCAGATCTGGGTAGGCACGTCAAATGGATTGTACAGCTACAATGGCTACAACTGGAAAGAATACCGATTAGACCAATTCGTAGATAAGGAAATTATCAATCTTTCTTTGGACAAAGATAGAGATAGAATATGGTGTGTAAATCTTCGAAATGAATGGGGCTATGTAGAAGCTGATTCTATAAAAATGGTTACCACCTTCAACAATGAAGTCGAATGGGTCTGGGACTTCTTAATTGACCAATCAACACTGTATGCCTTCTGTAGAATTGCCAATGGCTTTCAGATTCAAGTCATACCATTGGATAACGAGGGATTTGTTGATCAAAACTCTTCAATGTTAGAACTGAATCCATCAATATTTAATGCTTCTCAAAATTTGACCAATGGAAACCTGGGTTTAATTAATAACCGTATCGTACTTCACACCCAACTGGGATTGGTTCTATTAGAGCGCGACTCGATAATTTCTACTCTGAGTCTATCACGGAAATTTTACGGTAATAATCGCTCTTCAGTTTACGACCAAAAAATTAAAGTACTCTCGGGCAAAGATGTGCTGTACACCTTAGATTCGAACTTTAATCTCATAGACAGCTTCCATCTCAACATAGATCGAAATATCGAAAGATACTTCAACATTGGTGGTGATATCTTAAGCTCATTGGTACCTAATGGAACCAACTACCACAGTAAAGGTCTGCAAATTGAGTTCGACAACGGATTCTTCAAAAATAAGATCATCCATGATGCCATTCGTGGAGATGACGGGATGGCCTGGATTGTGAATTCGGATTCAAGACTTGGTTGCATACCTAACATAGATATTAAAAGATATAGGCTAGATGAGTTATCCATAAGTGGTATCAGTTTTTTAAAAGCGGGCAAGGACTATTTGTACATCAGTTCTTCTGACGGAAAACTGATTCGACTTGATAAGAATTTTGATTTTCTTCCTCTGAGAAATTTTAAAGAAGAAATAAGGGATTTGAAAGAAACTCAAGATGAACTTTTCATTGCAACGGACAGTAAAATATTTTTCGATCAAACAAAATTCCCGCATAAAATCCCCTGTCCTAAAAGCATCGCCACTATAGGAGACACCATGTACATTGCCAGTTGTAAAGGAGTTAAAGTATGGGAAAAATCAGGTCAGCATCGAATAAAGGTCATTGGAGAGGACAAAAGGTGCTACTCAATTGCCGGTGACATAAATGGATTTCTATATGGTATTGACCGGGACTTAGTTTTCTTAGATCCAAAGAGTCTGAATTATAGAAAAGTTGAAAGTTGGCCTAAAAACAAAATTGCTTATCAAATAGTATTCGATCAATACAAGAGCTTTTGGATTAATACCAGAACCAATGAACTCTATTCCTACAAAGAGGGGCAGCTTACACGATTTGAATCTAAATATTTGAAAAACAAGTCCAGAATAGATAATATAAAATACGTCAATGGACTCTTGTGGATATTCTCAGAAGGACATGTATTTATTCTACAAGATGATGAACTCAGACCTATCACTGGAAAGGGCAATTTGGTAGACCTAAACTTTGAAGATGTAGAATTCTTCAATGACTCGTATTGGTTGAGTTCAAAAATGGAATTATTTCAAATCCCTGAACGACTCTTACATCTACCTCATAAAAACCCAAAGATCATCATAGAAAACATAAGCGTTAACGACCGTAGAATCGATAAGGCGTTTCCCATTTATTTGAAACATGACGAGAATCTGGTTTCCTTCAAATTACATTCAGTGTACCATTACTCGGACGATACACCAAAATATTACTATAGACTAATTAAAGACGGAAACAGTGGAAGCAATAATATTTTTCACACATCTGAAGAGCTTATAACATTTTCACAGCTTGCACCAGGTAACTACCGTTTTCAAGTTTCGAATAACTTTCACTTTTTTGAAGAGGACCCAAATCTGGCCATTGACTTTAATATCAATATCCCTTTTTGGAGATCATGGTGGTTCATCAGTCTTTTCCTTTTATCTATTATAGGTATAACTGCGCTTGCCTTCTACTACTACGAAAAAATTAGGACGAAAAGAAAGCAGAAACAAGACGAATTGATTGAACGCCTGGAAGAAATGGAATTAGAGGCCCTACAGCTGAAGATTCATCCTCATTTTATCAATAATCTGCTCAATTCAGTAAGGCATTTTCTGATGGTGGATAATGATAGGAATAAGAGTATCAAAGTAATTAATTCTATCTCTGTCCATATGAGAAGTGTATTTAATCAGATCAATAGAAAAGAAATCTCCTTGAAAGAAGAGTTAGAATTCCTCTCCAATTATTGCACGATTCAAGAGTTAATGACCAATAAGACGATCGATTTAGAAATTACATTGGACACCTACCTGGAGCAAAATAAAGAAAGCATCTTTCTTCACTGCCTGATCATACAGCCCCTTATTGAGAACTCTGTAAAATACGTCAAAGAAAACCCAATTAATATAAAAATCGATCTTGCCGCCATGGAAAATCATCTTAAAATATCGGTTACGGACAATGGCGCAGGGATAGAAGCCGATAAAAAATCTCAATCTGGTCTACAAGTAGTAGAGAAAAGAATTCAGCTAATCAATCGATCCAAAGAATTACTCAATATTTCAGGTTCAACCGTGCACTTCCGCTTGGGGTACACTTTTAAAGAATCAAACAATCCTAATCCCCTAATCCCCTAATCCCCTAAATCCCTAAATCCCTAAATCCCTAAATCCTAACAAACACATTAATTTTTTCGCGTATATCAGAATAAATACGCGATAATCAGGAATGGCATGTTATAAACTGTATTTTTGTTTAAATTCCCATACATTAGCCAGCTGAACGTAAATTTATGGGGGATGATAAGTTCTGTTATTATTGATGATGACTCACGCGCAATTCAGTCTTTAGAATTTATTCTTGATGATATTAATCTTGTCTCCAACAAAGCAAGTGTCCAGTCTATTGATGAAGCTAAAAAACAAATTACTCATCATGATCCGGATATTGTATTCTTGGATATAGAACTATCTGGTGAGAATGGTTTTGAATTGCTTCAAAATATGCGGTCGAAAAAATTCGAAGTTATCTGTGTATCCGGACATCCTAGCTATGCTCTAGATGCTATTAAGAATAAGGTTTTTGATTTTCTCGTCAAACCTGTCATACCGGAAGAGCTGGAAGCGACCATCAAGAAATTCAATGAATCCGTGCAGTCCAAGGCCATTCCGGGAACCAAGATTTTGCTCAATACCATCAACGGACTAGAATTCTATCAACTCATAGAAATTGTTCGAATTGAATCTGACGGGAACTACAGCAATATATTCCTCAACAATTCTAAGAAGATCTTGTCCACCAAATCCTTGCGCTACTTTGAAGATGTCATGCCCTCCAATCAATTCTGGCGCATCAATCGTACGGATATCATCAACCTCAATCACATTCAGCAAATCTCCAGAGGCAGATACCCCGAGGTAACCTTAAGCAATGGAGATATTAAATCAGTTTCTGACAGAAAGAGAAAGGATTTTCTCAATATGATTAAGGAGAATGTGATTACCTAATAATCATTCATTCGAACATCACATTAATCGCTCTATTCTCCTACCTTTACCGAAATTATATTATCATCGTAAACCCTATCGATCAACAGCCTTCTGGGATCAATACCGGCCTTCGCGGGAATCGTATCTAACTCAAAGGCAAAGCTCATCTTGCTTTCATTGATTTTTACTCTTTCCTCGAAAATGAGCTCTTTCTCATCCTCCGATAAGAAACCTATATCAATCCAATCGTCAATTTCCATTTCGGATTCATTACCTATGGTATCTGCCCGCATTTTATACGCTTCTATATCTACCTCAACCAAATACTTGCCGTTATCCAATTTCTTATAACTGGCTCGTTTCATCCTATTGTCATAAAGAACAATGTCCTTTATCCAGTCATCGATCAAATACTGCATACTATCCGGAACCTCATCCTCCAAGTAACATAAAAAGTCCAGTGATGTAGGATAAGGTGGTCCTTCATACTTGTACTCCTCCAAAAAATTCCTTAATGCATTATTCACCTTATCCTCTCCGATATAATCCTGTAATGCATAAAGAATGATACTTCCCTTACCGTAGTGAATATGGCCCTGATTTTCGACTTGGTACAAGGGCAGTTCCTTGTCTGTTTCACTACTTCTTCCTCGCAAGTACCGATTGTGATTGTACTTGAGAAATTCTCTCATCTTCATGGATGTATTAGAAATGCCTTTCATGGTCATCAAGGAAGAGTATTCAGCAAAACTTTCGCTCAACATGGTTGACCCTTGCATGGTAGCTCCGATCAATTGATGAGCCCACCATTGATGGGCCATTTCATGTGCTATGATGGCATCGACAATATTGTTGTCATTTTCGTCCTCCAAATTAACAATGAATCCCACCGCCTCTGAATAAGGCATGGTTCCCGGAAATGCCTGGGCAAAACTCCGGTACCGTGGGAATTCGATAATTCGACACTGCTTGTGATGATAAGGGCCGAAATTTTCAGTAAAGTATTTCAAAGAGCGCTCGACGGCATCCAGCATCATTTCGACATTCCAGGCATGTTTTTCATCGTAATACACTTCGATGTCAATACCATTCCACTCACGTCTAGCTATCTGATATTTTGCAGATATAAAAGAGTAGAAATTCTGAGAGGGATGATCTACTTCGTAGTGATAGTAATTCCTGCCATTTTCTTTCCATTCATTGGTCAAGGAACCCGGTGCAATAGCGATCTGATCTGATGCCGTAGAGATAATGGTCTCGACATTAATAAAATCTGCTCTTCCCTCTGTTAAGTAGTTGCGGGAGCAGTGATCGGCACAATCTTCTTCAAGTTCTGGCATTCGGTCTTTCGCTTGCAAGCCGTGTTTCCTCCTTGTATTCTTATCGCTCAACTCCGAAGATTCATTATATCCAATCGCCGGCAATATTTCGAAATTATTCAAGAAGGTACCATTATTAACTATGTTGGTATTTCCTGCCGTATTTTCGAAGCCCTTACTGATATATTGCGTATAAATCGTTGCATCTACGCTATCTCCTGGTTGCAAAGGAGGAGAACATTCGAAAATTAAATACTCCAATTCTTTATCCTCATAACTCAGTTTGGCGTTCGGGATTTCTATCCTGGGATTCCATTGAGAATCCGTGGTAAAATGGATAGAATCAATTGGCTCCTCGGTCTCATTGACCAATTTTAAAACAGCTTTGACATCAACATTGCGCTCATAAGGATAGAGATCGATAAAGTACTGTGCATTGACTATTTTAGGGAGATTGACATCCTGGTATTTTTTATACTTCTTCTCATACTGAATGGACCTGTTCTCCTCCTGGTCTGAAGTATTGTAATCATTCAACATTTGGGTATTGTAAAATATATATCCTGCAACCAAAACCCATAATCCGGCTATGGAGAATAAAGATAATTTATACGCCCCGGAAATGTTTTTTCCAGCATGCTTGATTCGATCCTTCAAAGAGCGAAGTACTCCCCTATTCCATAAGAACCCTGCTGCAAACAAGCTCAGGATAGCGAATAAAGCCCAATAAATATTGAACCACATCGCACTGGTTAGTCCGGGTCCAAATCCATTCATATCAGAATAGGTCAAACTTGGACCTTGTCCGATCAAAAGCATATAGCTTTCAATATCCAACATCATTAGGATGAAATCCCAAATGAAAATGACAACAATCGTCACAAAATAACCCAGATACTTATTGTTCAATAAAACCTGGATGAGAATGGCGATACAGCTCCAAACGAAATACACAAAGAAGTTCGAATAGAAAAAGTCCGCAAAATAAAGGCCTGGTTCTATTCTGGTAAAACCAGTTATCAACTGATAGGCCATCCCGCATAGAATAAAGAAAAAGTGCAGAATTGTGGTGATGGTTACCAAAGAAAGCACTTTTGCTCCTAAGGATATTACTGATGAGTGTGGGGTCGAATCAATGACCTCATTGATTTTTCTATCATGATCTCTCCATACCAATTCGCCACCAAAAAACACTAGAATAATCACCACATAAATTGCCGTTGCATTGTTGATATCGCCAATGACCTTATAAGTCAGCGGATAGGCTTTCAGACCGTAGTACTCATACCCGCCCATCAAACTAGAAATTAAAATGATGGCGCTGAACAAGAACAATATTCTAAAAGTGACACTCTTGGTAATACTCAAAAAATTGGCATAAAAGAAGCTCTTAAATTGAAGCCAATTGGTCGCCCCGTTAAAAGATCGGGTAAATGCCGGAAGACAGATCGCCTCCCAATTGCTCACGGTCTCTTCTTCCTTCTTGGCTTTGATTTTCTTATTCCTTTCCTTAAAGGAGAATCCAAAATAAGCGAGAAGCAATACTACAAGACCAACAGCAATCCATATTAATCGATTGATCAAGATAATACCAGAAAACCCCGGACTCAGCGTATTTTTCTCAATAGGGGTGAAGTACTTCGAATGAATGGAATACGCCCGAATACCAAAAGAATCTGACAGCGCCGCTATGGTTTCGTTTTCCATATCTGACATCAGATTACCGGCAATGATGTATCCAATAATAATGACCAACGCGCCTACAAAGGAAACAACCGTACTTCTAAATTTACCGGCCAAGGCATAGATGATACTACCGGCAAAAAACATATTGGGCAAGATGAACAGGAAATAGTTATTGACAAAGGTCTCTAAGTAAAACTCTCCAAAACGATCCACTTCTACCCAATGAAAGATCGGAGCCATCCAAGATCCCAACCAAACGCCAAAAAACACGCCCAACATAGGAATTGTTGATATGACCAAGGCACCAAAGAATCGACCAAAAAAATAGCCAGGCTTACTCAAAGGCGTACTAAAAAGAATCTCATTGAATTGATTATTGAAGTCACGCAGAGCCGCATTATTGTAGAAAGCAGTGGCTATAAGTAATCCAAAAATGCACATGATTGTGGTGTACATCGTAATGACATGTGGTGCATTCTTGAACACATTACCAACAGAGCCTCCAATGATGATATTATCGCTGACCGTCGCACCAAAAGTGAACAAGGCCATCAACCCAAAGAAAATATATACCATGGGCTGTTTAAGCGTGTATTTGAGTTCCAGTAAAAAGAAATTCTTGAACATGGTCTAGTGATTAAGCAGTGATAAGAGAATTGGCAGCATTAATTTTGGAGAAGAAGACATCCTCCAAGTTGGGATTGACCGGTTCGAACCCTCCTCCCGGATGAGATTCACTAAGTATGTGAATCTGAGGTTGCCCTCCTATCATCTTGTTGGATATGACTTGATATTCCTGGGTGTACTGATCAATCTCTCCCCTCTGTATCATCTTCTGATACACTGTTCCTTTTAACTCATCTATGGCTTTTTCAGGAGTGCCATGATAAACTATCTGGCCGAAATTCATGATGGCCATACTAGAGCATAGCTCTCGAACATCGTCCACAATATGGGTTGAAAGTATGACGATCACCTCACTACCTACTTCAGCCAATAAATTGTGAAAACGATTTCTTTCTCCCGGATCCAAACCTGCGGTTGGTTCGTCAACAATAATTAAACGAGGATTGCCAATTAAAGCCTGAGCAATACCGACCCTCTGCTTCATACCACCACTAAATCCCTTGACACTCTTGTTTCGCTTGTCATAAAGATTCACTTTATTTAGAAGATACTTAACCAGTTCCTTTCTCTCAGAGGAGTTGGAAATGCCCTTCAAAATGGCGATGTGGCTCAGTAGCTGCTCAGCAGTAATCCTTGGATAAACACCAAACTCTTGCGGTAAATAACCCAACACCTTTCTCAGCTCCCCTGGCTCCTTGAATACATCGATATCACCCAAAGTAATCGTTCCGGAATCAGCCTCTTGAAGCGTGGCCAAAGTTCTCATCAAGGAAGACTTTCCAGCCCCATTGGGGCCCAGCAATCCAAACATTCCATTTTCGATTTCCATGGATACATTGTCCAAGGCTTTTACACCATTGGCATAAGTTTTCGACAAGTTTTGGATGATTATCTTATTCATAGTGGATCTAGTATTGATTAATTTCTTTGGTTTAAAAGTAGGACACATTAGTCTTTCATGAAATTTTATATGATCAAAAGACCTTGTAGAATGATAAAAGGCTCAATAGACTAGACAAAAGCGATTTTTTGTATTGTTTTCTTACTCCTAAGACAAAAAATATGATTACTTAGGCTATAAGAAGATAAAGCCACAGTGCAAAAGAAACAAAAAGAAAGCCAATCAAATAATTGTTAATGGAGAAGTAATTCTACCCTCGATGGCTATTTAGAAATTCGGTATATTGGATGCGATATAATTATTTATTCATCTAAAATATATGTGTTATGGCAGTCATGAAAGTCATCGAAGTATTATCCGACTCTAAAAAAAGTTGGGAAGACGCTACCGCTAGAGGCGTTGAAAAAGCAAGCCAATCCGTAAAGGGAATTAAATCAGCCTTTGTTCAAAGTCAAAGTGTAACGGTTAAGGATGGTGAAATTGATTCCTTCCGGGTTAATTTGAAAATTAGTTTTGAAGTAAAATAGAACGATTCTATAAGGCTCCACTTATTAAATTCAAATAGCAGCAATAGGGGCCCTTTAAAACTTGCTTGTCGACCTTAACACATACCCCAGAAAAATCAAATGATAGAATATCTCGTAACAAATCAAGATCTTTCGACCTTGATTTGAACGATTATAGCATTGATTAAGTTGAGCTCTTCTCCTGAGTTATCTGATAGCTCAATGCTATCAGCCAACACTTCGTCTGCAATCAGCTCGTTGAAGGAATTCAGACAATCAACCACCTGTTCCTGAGGACTGATGACAACATTGATTCGATCAGTAATTTCAAAATCACTATCCTTTCTGATATTCTGGATTCTATTGATGATTTCTTTCGCCAAGCCTTCTCTTTCCAGCTCTTCGGTCAATTCCACATCCAAGGCAACCGTAAGATTACCATCAGAAGCCAACTTCAATCCCGGTATATCTTCGGTGGAAATTTCAAAGTCCTCAGAATTCAATTCGAATTGATTCCCTTCTATTTCCAACTCATATCTTCCGTCTCGCTCTATCGTTGCAATGGTGTCTTGATCCATTCCAGCGATCAACTGAGCAACTTGCTTCATGTGCTTACCCATTCTTCGTCCCAAAGTCTTGAAATTGGGTTTGATTTTTTTCTTGATGACACCGCTTGTATCCTCTAGATACTCAATGCTCTTGACATTGATTTCCTGTAAGATCAGAGCCCTTACATGTTCCACTTCCTCCTTAAACTGAGGATCGAGAACCGGTAGTAAAATTTTCTGCAAAGGCTGGCGAACCCTAATCTTTTCTTTCTTTCTCAAGCTCAATGCCAAGGAAGAAATCCTTTGCGCGTAATCCATTCTAGTTTCCAGGGAAGCATCAATATACTCTTCAGAGGGCTGGTCAAATCCGGAAAGATGGACTGATTCAGTATAAGTTCCTGTTTGACCATCGGTCAAATTCTTGTACAACCAATCCGAAAAGAAAGGAGCAACGGAAGCCATCATCTGTGAAACTTTTAACAAGCATTCAAAGAGCGTATCATATGCGGCTTGCTTCTCTCTGGACATCTCTGCTTTCCAGAAGACCCTACGGCTCAATCTGACGTACCAATTGGACAAATCCTCGATGACAAATTTTTCTACCAATCTACATGCAGGAGTGGGTTCGTAATCTTGCATCAATTCGTGGTACTCCTTCGTTACCGTGTTGAGCTTAGATATAATCCATCGATCAATTCTCCGCCTCTCGGTTGGATCAACTGCTTTATCGGCATTGTACTCGTACTGATCAACATTGGCATATTGAGCAAAGAATTTATAGGTATTGTACAGTGTTCCAAAGAATTTATTTCTTGATTCCACCACTCCTTGGATGTCGAATTTCAAGTTATCCCACGGTGCTGAATTACTCATCATATACCATCTTAAGGCATCCGCACCATATTCTTCCATCGCCTCGAACGGATCAACCACATTACCCAAACGTTTGGACATCTTGACACCATTTTTGTCCAAGACCAATCCATTTGACACGACATTTTTATAGGCTATCTGATCAAAACACATGGTACCGATAGCATGTAGCGTATAAAACCAACCTCTCGTTTGATCCACCCCCTCTGCGATAAAGTCAGCGGGGAAATTGCGAGCCCATTTTTCCTGGTTTTCGAATGGATAATGCCATTGCGCATAAGGCATAGAACCCGAGTCAAACCAAACATCGATCAAGTCAGCCTCTCTTCGCATTTCTTTACCCGAAGCACTACAGAGAATTACTTCATCAATGTAAGGCCTGTGTAAATCTTCCGGTGCCTGCTGATTTAATCCCAACTTTTCGTTGGCATTTAGAATCTCAGCTTTTAATTCTTCGACACTGCCAATGCACTTCTCTTCCGAGCCATCTTCTGATCTCCATATCGGTAGAGGAATTCCCCAATACCGAGATCTCGATAAATTCCAATCCTGAAGATTCTCTAACCATTTTCCAAATCGCCCCTCACCAGTACTTTTCGGTTTCCAATTGATCGTTTTATTCAATTCGAACATCCGCTCCTTCATCTTAGAAGCCTTCACGAACCAGCTATCCAAAGGATAGTATAAAATAGGCTTATCTGTTCTCCAACAATGCGGATAATTGTGGGCATATTTTGCCACATTAAAAGCCTTTCCCTCTTTTTTTAAGTGTACTGATATATCGATATCTACATTGACATAATCTTCCTCTTCCAAGTAGTCCTTGACATACCTATTAGAAAAAGGGCCAACATTTTCTTTGAATTTACCTTGTCTGTCCACTAGTGTCAGTGCACCTATGCCATTCTGAACAGCGACCATTCTATCGTCCGCACCAAAAGATGGGGCAGTATGGACGATTCCGGTTCCGTCCTCTGTTGTTACATATGCTCCTGATATTACCCGAAAAGCATCAGTTGCCTCCTGGAGTGGCTCGATAGGATTGCCAAAATCCAATAATTGCTCATATCGAATTCCCACAAGCTCCTGACCCACAAAAGGGACAGATTCTTCTTCTACTTCCGGTTGGTTATTTCCTCCAAACCACTTAGAAACAAGGTCTTGAGCAAGAACAACGCTCACCGCATCTCCTGTATAAGGATTCTTTGTCTTGACTTTGACGTAGTTAATTTTTGGCCCAACGGTTAGGGCAGTATTAGAAGGCAAAGTCCAAGGCGTGGTCGTCCATGCAATGATTCGAACATCTTCTCCTCCATCCTCAAATAGAAAATCTGATTGTTCTCCCTTGATGACCTTAAACATGGCCACCGCCGAGGTATCTTTAACCTCCTTGTATGTTCCTGGTTGATTGAGCTCGTGAGAACTCAAGCCTGTTCCCGCAGCTGGACTAAAGGGCTGAATCGTATACCCTTTATACAACATTTCCTTATCGTAAAGTTTCTTCAAAAGATGCCAAACCGACTCGATATAATCATTCTCATAAGTGATATATGGGTCTTCCAGATCCACCCAATACCCCATCTTAATCGTCAGCTCATCCCACAAACTTTTATACCTCATTACAGTCTCACGACAACGCTTGTTGTATTCGGCGATGCTGACCGTTTTTCCAATATCCTCCTTCGTAATACCCATCTCTTCCTCCACTTTCAACTCCACAGGCAATCCATGCGTATCCCAGCCGGCTTTCCTCTCCACTCGCTTTCCACTCAACGTGTGATAACGACAAAACAAATCCTTGACCGTTCTAGCCATCACATGGTGAATTCCTGGCTTACCGTTGGCAGAAGGAGGCCCTTCATAGAATACAAAGCTGTTTTCGGGATCCTTTTGATCAACACTCTTTTTGAAAATATCCTGATCGTCCCAAAATTTTTGGATTTCCTTATCTATCTCCGCTAAATTCAGCTGTTTAGTTTCTCGATACATTCTACTTGAATATTCATTTTTAATTAAAAGACCTCTTCGATTATGAACGGCCTTAGATATTTCACCGATCAAGGCCTTAATCTGGGCACTGGCAAGCTTTGTTTCGCTACCTATCGGTATTAATCATGCAAAGATAATAATGTCATTCAATTTGGTAGCTTTGATGTCAATTGTATAACTTAGTTCCGCAACAACATAGATAGGAACAGATAGAGCATGGGAATGGTTGAAATCCGGAATTTAAGTCATCTATATAGAGAGGGAACGGCTAAGATAGAATTTCCTGATTTCACTTGTGATACAGGAAAAGCCATGCTTATTCACGGTCCTTCGGGAAGCGGAAAATCCACTCTTCTGCACATTTTAAGCGGCCTTTTAATCCCTACTTCGGGGTCGATTCGAATTGCAGGCCGGGAATTAAGTTCTTTAAGCGAACGCGAATTGCATGATTTCAGAAGAAAGAATATCAGCACCGTTTTCCAACGCCATTATTTTATCCGATCCTTGAGTGCATGGGAAAACCTGCAGTATGCGAGTTTCTTTGGTAGAACAAAGACACAAGAAGATCATTTAAAACAGCTACTGGAATTCTTGGAGATTTATCCGCTCCGCCATAAAAAGACCAACGAATTGAGTGAGGGTCAAAAACAACGCTTTTCTATTGCAAGAGCACTCACCAACCAACCTAAACTTATTCTTGCGGATGAGCCCAGTGCCGCATTGGATGACGAAAACTGTGAGCGCATTGTTCGTCTCTTGATCGAGCTTCAAGAAAAATTCGATACAAGCTTAATTCTGGTCTCTCACGACAGTAGATTAATGAATCATTTTTCGAACTCCCTAAAACTTGAAGCGATATGAAAATGATTCGATTGGCATGGCAGAATATTCGACACGATGCCAGCAAAAGTCTCTTAAGTATTCTGTTGATGGGTCTCGGTCTTTCGCTTATTTGCTTCTTTCTTGTCTCGAAGAGAGTAACAGAAAATAATTTCAGGAAAAATTTGGCGGGGATACATCTTGTTCTAGGAGCAAAGGGGAGCCCCTTACAATTGGTTTTATGTAATTTGTATCACGCCGATGTCCCTACCGGAAATATCAAAATTGACGATGCCAAGGCCTTCCTCAACCCAAAGCATCCTCTTTTGGAAAGAGCTGTTCCTGTAAGTTTAGGAGATAGTTATTCCTCTTATCGAATCGTTGGCACCACCAATCAATTTCTCGATTTATACGATCTGAAATTAGCTGAAGGTAGGAAGGTTCGAGCCAATATGGAAGTTGTGATCGGCCAAGATGTTAGCCAAGCGTTAAATCTCAACATTGGCGATCGCTTCAAAAGTTCTCATGGAATTGGGGTTGACGAATCCCTTACTCATCAACACAACGATCAATTCGAAGTAGTCGGCATTCTAGAAAAGAGCGGTTCAGTACCAGATCAGTTAATACTTTGTAACCCCTCATCTTTCTGGCAGGTGCATGACGGACACGATCATGAAGAGCATGAGCACAATGAAAACAATGGACACGACCACGACAATCATGACCATGACGGGCACAACCATGACCATAATGGGCACGACCATAAGCACGATCATGGAGAACATGAACATCACGATCATCACGGCCACGATCATGATCACGAACATCATGACCATTCAGGACATGATCATCACCACGATCATGGAGAACATGAACATCACGATCATCACGGCCACGATCATGATCACGAACATCATGACCATTCAGGACATGATCATCACCACGATCACGGAGATCACGAACACCATGATCATCACGGACATTCCGGACACGAGCACCGTGGTCATAGCCATGAACCCAAATACCCCAATTGCCTTACAAACAGCGCCCTTCTTCTTCATAAAGACAAGGAAATAACCGCTTTGCTATTGCAATTTAAAGGCAAAAATATCCAAAGTCTGAATATGCTGCGATCTATCAATGAAAATACACCACTGATGGCGGCCTCACCTTCCTTCGAACTCAATAAACTATTCGATCAATTGGGAATAGGGTTTAAGTTATTGCGCTATATCGCCATCATGATTCTAATCATCAGCGGGATCAGCATTTGGTTTGGCATGAGCATTTCCTTGGAGGACCGACAGTACGAAATGGCCTTGATCAGAAGTTATGGAGGAACTAAATCACAATTGGCAAAACTGATCCTCATGGAGGTGATAATTATAGCCCTGATAGGATATCTGGTGGGGATGGTGATGTTCTATTTCTATCTATACTTGGCCAATTCGATCTGGAGTACAGATTTTGCCTTTGGTAATTTAGGCCTTAACTTTTTCACTGAACAGTGGTGGATGCTGATATTGGGCATTGGACTTGCCATTGTCAGTACACTTATTCCTCTTTTTAGAATATTGAAATTGGATGTTGTCAAGACATTGAGTAAGCAATAAAATCTATTCTGTTTGCATCCTTAAAGCTCTTTGGAGAAACCTTGTACCCGGCGACTGCCAGGACAAGATTTCACCTAATCATTGATACTAACAAATTTGTATCTCGATAATCAAATCCACTGCTTTTCATCCGACTGAACGGATGCATTGGAGGACTAAAATTTAACCTGATACATGATATTGGGTATAAAAGGCAATTGGGTTTGTGTCTCTAACCCGCGAGTCGCAGAGTTGTAATACTCATTGATCACGGCACCCTGATTCGTAACGTTCTGAATATCTATTTTAAACTCGTGGGTAGTCTTTTTTCGATTTACTCGATAACTGACCCCCATATTGACAAAGAAGATATCATCACCCTTCATTCCGAATGGATTGTTCTCATCATATACTGCTTCTCTTTTCAAGTTTGAGGCCTCGAGATCAATGGCAGTATATCGATTTCCTCCTATCAAACTGGTCTTCATGTTTACCGCCAGGGTTTTATTGTTTTTGGCTGATTTGAGCTGAAACTCCTTACCAAAGACGATATTCCCTGAATAATTTCCATTGAATCGTGTCCCCCTTTCGATTCCGTCGGCTGCAGTATATCTCGACTCATAGAAGGATCCCGTCACCATATAGTAATAGTTGTTCTTGTAATAGCGTTCCACGGTCAACTCAATCCCATAGTTTTTACCTGTTCCCTCATTGTTCAATCTTTTATAAACGAGCCCGCTAGAATTGTTCAATAATGAAAAGTTGCTATTAGTTGCTGCTTCTACAGGAACATCAAATAAATGCTGGTAGTACAACTCAGACTTGAAATAAACATTGTTCCATCGATAACCATAACCTACAACAAAATGCATCGCCTTCGAAAGTTCTAGATCCTCGTTGGAAATACCACTCTCATCCGCAGAGAACAGATAAATGGATGCATTTTCTACCTTACTGTGCAAGCCAAGGCCAAGAGTCAGATTTTGCTCTGGTGTAAACTGCCATTTGACACCCAATCTTGGATCCAAAGAAAACTGATTGTCCAAAAATAAATGAGTGTAATGGAGCCCCGAAACCATGGTCAAATTCTCTAAAATTCGATATTTCCAGCTGGTATAGACCTGAGCCAAGCCCATGTTGCCATTTTGATTGAGCATGGTCTGTTCGCCGGTCCCGTTTGGATTCTCCTTGGCAAGAATATCGTAGCCAATCGAAGACAGAATAATTCCCGTCTTGATATTATTCTTTTGACTGATTTTTCGATTGATACTGGTCGAAACTCTTAAAGTTCGATTCGTAAATTTTTCATCGTATGCCTTGAAAAAAGCGTCTTTTTCGTCATTGATGATGCTTTCCTCGTATTCATTCCTACTACTGGAGAGCATGACATAAGATTGCAAATAGGTCTTATCATTGAAGATATAATTATGCTTGAGTCCCGTAGCAGATAGTCCGGCTTTGGCACTCCCCTTGGATACTTCATTTCCTGTTTCCTCATCCTCTTCAACAAAATCGATCCCGCTATCTCCGTAAAGTCCAAAGAGCGTAAAATAGCCGGACTTCTCTGTGGGAAGGTATAACTTAAAAGAGGCATCTTGGTATTTCGGTATCCCATCGAAATCCAGGACACCCAAAGCATCGAGAATAGCAATGGATGAATAGCGATAATTGGCCAAATAAGAACCATTATATCCCTCTTTAAACGGACCCTCCGAAGTCAAATCCACGCCCAAAACACCAAAGGAAAATATGTTCTCATGTTTCTCCTTGTTCCCGGTTCTGAATCTCGTATCAAATACACCAGATAGCGCGTTACCATACTCCGGAGTAAAAGCCCCTGAAAAGAAATCAGAATTGGCCAACATAGAACCATTTAGTGAATTTACGGGACCTCCTGTACTTCCCTCATTGGCGAAATGATTTGGGTTGGGAATCTCTATGCCCTCAAGTCTCCACAATACACCTCTGGGAGAATTACCGCGTACAATGATATCGTTATCTCCCGCACCATCATTGTTTACACCGGCGAACGCCGATACCATTCTAGCCGGATCATTGAGCGCACCCGCATAGCGGCTAGTTTCCTCAACAGTAAAAGTCTTGGAGCTAATAAGAGCCATATTATTGAGCGGCTCTTCTTCATTTTGTTCTGCTACAACGGTCACTGCTTCCAAGGTTTCGAAGGACTCAATCATTTCGACATCAACGAAAGACTCTTTACCTGACTCCACCACTATATTGGATAGATACTGCGTTTCATAAGCAATGGCAGAAATGATCAGATTTACCTTACCGATGGCCACATTATTGATAACAAAATAACCATCCGGATCAGTACTACCACCTTGAAGAGGATCTGAATTTTCAATGACGATGTTGGCCCCGATAACCGGAATCTTAGAGTCTCCATCCAGTATTCGACCGCGTACCGTTTGTGTGTAGTTTTGGGCATGCACAAAGAAGCCCTGGCTCGCTAATAACATTAGCAAGAAAAATTTAAGCATTTTCATTAATCAAGATTGTTTTAGTTCAAGTAGCTGTAGATCAAATAATCTAAAAATTTTGTAGTTCCATTTCCGACTGATGACTGACTTATCGTACTCTTAGATTTCGAAGAAACCCTTTAGCAAAAGCCACCCCAACAGTCCCTGTACTGATAAGACAACCGGACTTAAATTATCCCCTAATTGACGATGAAAAAAATTAAAATAAATATTGAATACCGATGGATCCGCCCATCCAGTATTGGCGAATTTTTCGATTCGACTTGTACTCCAACCAAGGTGAACTGATAACATCAGATACAATACTTCCATCGACATTATCCTTCAGACTTAAGTTGTGGTAGTTGATCGATGGTCCCAAAAGAACCATAAAATGTGTACCAAATTGATAGGAGAAGAGTGTTTCCAGTCTATAATTGAAATTGGATTCGAATGCGTTTTGTGATTCGTGAATATAACTTACCCCAGCTTCGAGAGTTAAAGCCATTTTGTTCCATTCTTTCATTCTACTCCCAACGCCAAGACCTCCGCCGAAAAATTCCGGATCATCAGGACGTAAACCCGCTGAGTAAATGATATAAAAATTCGGTTGTCCATGCTTGAATTTCAATTGTGCAAAAAATACCTCATTCGCACCTACCTCAATAGCTTTCATCCCATTTCCAATCCAATTAACCAGTCCAATTGAAATGCCGTTAGACTCTTCTGCAACATTAATAAGGCCAACTTGTACTCCCTTATTGACTTTGGTTTTATTCAGGATACCAGATATTTGAATGCCATCAATCGTATCTCGATTCATGTTTGCAATTCCCGCTACTTGAATCCCTTCTACACCGATACTGTGGTTAGACACTCCGGCCACTTGAATTCCATAAAATTCGGAATTGATCATATTGACTACACCAGAAACCTGCATGATTTTTTCTCCCTTTTCCGCTTTATTCAAAACCCCACTGACTTGAGCTCCAGTCAGCTTCGGTACAATATTGACACCGCCGCTCATCTGCATCCCCACAATAGAGTCTTTGAGTTCATTATAGATCCCCGCCACCTGCATTCCTTCAAAGACTTGGGTTCTATTAGCAATACCGGCAACTTGAAAGCCCCTAAAGCCCTTTTCTACCCGATTGGATATCCCAGCCGCCTGAAAACCCGTTCCCTGACCGGCAACTGAATTCAAAATACCAGCTGCTTGAAAGCCAAATATGTCCTTAGTACAAATATTAAGTCCTCCGCCAATTTCCATACCTTTTATCCCTCGCGAATAACCCGCTAATATATTCACTGAAAAATTGTACTGAGTAATCCCCCCAGTCATCCAATGTGATCCAATTCCGGGCAATAATGATATCTGAAAAGGAACCACTTCATCAACCTCTTCCAAATTTTGAGTAGTAATGATGGCTTCCTCCGGAACCACACCAAAAGGATAATCAAAAGTATCTGAGCTTACTGGATGAATGTCTAAAACGTCCAACTTTTCTACTTCTCCCTCCGATGGCATCAAGCTGACCCGAAGTTCTTTTTTGCCGGGATCAGTGAAAATAATTTGATGAGCATAGGACTTTCTTCCTACTACCATTTCGTGACTCTGATCTCCCTCTAGTCTTATGGTAAAAAGTCCCTTAGCATCAGTAAGCGTTGTCTTGCGCGTAGCCAAATGATAAATACTGGCGTTGGCAATGGCTTGACCAGTCAAACTATCCAGAACAACTCCCTTATACAAATAAATATCCTCCGGATAAGATCCTGTATTTCTCTTCTTTTTTAAGTTCTTAATCAATACCACATGATTACCCACTCGTTTTGTTGAGATGGATTCGTCGAACATATCCTGGATTACTTTTTCAAGACTTCGATCTGAACATTGATAAGTAATCTTACGCTCGTCATCTATGATTTTAGAGTCGAAAGAAAATTTAAGATCTGTCAGTGTTTCAATATGATCCAAGCAATCAGCTACCGCAACCCGATTAAAATCAAGGTCCAAATCGTTGCTTCTGTTTTGACCGATTAAACAAAACGGTATTATACAAGTTAAAATTAGCTTAGTTAGTTTCACAGGCCTTTCCTTTTAAAATATATCCTTCATTTGTCGACGAAAGCTCAAGGTCAAATGTGCTTAAAATGACCTCCAATATTTGTTCAATATTTTCCTTTTCAAAGCTGGCAGTTAGCAAACAATTCTTTGTACTGCTATCTTCAATTAGGACTTCTTTTTCAAAGATTGCTTCTAGATTTTGTGCTACTTCAGTCAATGCGTGTCCCTCAAAAACCAGGCTCTCATTGATCCAATATAAGTCAGCTTGGTTCAAAATATTCTTCTCCGAGATGACTACTTCTTTCGTGAGCTTGTTGTACACCAACTTATGATTCTTCGAGAGACGAGAAGTCCTCTTCTTATTTGTTCTATCCGTATATTCGAATGCAACCAATCCGGAGCTAACGGCAACCGAAATCAGTGAGTCTTCCGCATTAGATTTTATATTGAAGGATGTTCCCAACACTTCAACGGCGCAATCTTCCATTTGAATAATGAAGGGTTTTTCCGGATTTCTTTCAATATCGAAGAACGCTTCACCTTCCAATCTCACTGAACGATCTCTATTGTTAAATGCTCCATCCAAGAGTATGGTAGAATTGGTATTCAAAGTAATGATGGAGCCATCCACCAATGTATCTTGTAAGGTTTCGCTCTGTGCATATAAGATTTCACCTTCAGAAGAAGACCATACATTGTACAGCACGAATGAGCTTATGGCCAGAAAAATGATGGATGCGGCAATCTTTAGCAACTGATTTGGTCTAAATACGGAATCTTTAATTCTGGAATCCACTTTTCGCCAAGCCGCATCAACATCTGGACTGGAACCCTCTTCGGCGTTCTCCCAAATTTCTCGAATAGTATCAAATTTGGATTTGTTCTCAGACGAAGCTTTCATCCACTGCTCAACTTCTTTTTTTGCCTCAACATCCAATTCATTGAGTAAATAAGCGGTAAGTATTTGATCTATATTTTGCTCGTTGATATTCATATCATTCAATGCTAAGACAACTCAATGTCATTTATCCCCTAATACAAAATGAAAAAAATTATAATCACCATAAAGTCCTTTAACTCCTCCCTTAAGAATTTCATCGCCAAACCCATATGATTTTCTACTGTTTTATAAGCGATATCCAGCCTGTCTGCTATTTCTTTATACCGCATACCTTCCCACCTGCTCATCTTAAATATCTTTTGTCTTTGCTCAGGCATCCTGGCGACAGAGATGAGTATTTTTTCTTTCAATTCGGTGGCGAAGATTTCATTCTCAAGATCTTCCGAAATATGATCTTGCCGTTCGACACTCAGTCGATACCCTTCTTTTACCTTTTCATGTTTTAGCACATTGAGACAGGCGTTTCGAACAGAACTATATAAATAGGATTTTGGGGAAGCATATATTTGGATAGAATTTTTGTTATTCCACAATTTATAGAAGCAATCCTGCACCACCTCTTCTGACTGATCAAAATCATTTAAATGCGAAAATGCAAATCGACATAGGGGACTGTAGTTTTCGCGAAAGAAATTCTCGAAATCCTTTTTACTACCGAACGGATTCAGTGGTTTTTTGGTCATTTATCTGATGCGATCGCTTAATTAATTATCCAATGATCAAAATTATATTTTTTTGACGCAATCAAAGCACTGATCTTGATCAAAAGCTTGTAAATTCGTCGCCATTAAACCCAGATTATATTCATCCTGACATAATAAACCAGGAACAATAAGCATTATCTGTTTGCAATGAAATTCAGAAAAATAACGATCATTTTGCTGTTTATGGGGATATCCATAATTTCAGTAAGTGCACAAGGTGTTGTCGAAGTCTGGCAAGACCTGGCAGATGTCAGCTATGAAGACAGGTTTAGCGAAATACTTGGATTCGATATAGAATTCCCCGTATTTGGAAAGAAACCAAAAGACCTGGAAGGTGAAGAAATCACCATCAAAGGCTATATCGTTCCCCTTGAAGGTTTTGGTGCCCACAAGGAATTCATCTTGTCCTCCTTACCATACAACATGTGTTTCTTCTGTGGAGGGGCAGGCCCCGAGACAGTTATGGAAGTTTACGCTAAGGAAAAAATTCAATACAGTGCACAGCCCATCACCATAAAGGGTAGGCTAGCGCTGAACGACGATGACGTCAACAGGTTAATGTACCTGTTATTCGACGCTAGTCTAGTTCAAGAATAATTGGAATTATCGCTTAAGCAAAGAGGCTATAAAAAGAACAACTGCTGCTCCAATACCTCCAGTAAGAATATCACTTATTACCCCACTACCAAGGCTTACACCCAGTGTTCCCAATAACCAATTACCGACAAATCCACCGATGATACCGATAATAATATTCCACAATAAACCAAAACCTCCTCCTTTCATCAAGTTACCTGCTAACCATCCAGCAACGGCTCCCACTAGTATTGCGTAAATAAGTCCCGATCCCATAATTTTCTCATTTAATATTAAAAACTTCTTCAATATAACGAGAAATCACGCCCTGTCAAAATAATCTATAACCCAATTAAAAACACATAGAAACTCTAATTATGTTTTTTCAGAATACCAGAAGACTTATATATTGATAGAATCACGGTTTACCGTGGACAAGCTCAATAGCTCAGAAAGGGACTTAAATATCAAGCTAAATATAGCCTAAAGCCCGGACTGAGTATAGTCGAAATGCCAAGTTAACAAGCCCCAACGATCGGACCGAGCGCCTATTGGTCGGGCTGAGCGTAGCCGAAGCCCCCCACAATCTCCCCATATTCATACCCCTTACTCATACAAAATTTGATCACCTTATTTCGACGCACATATTCCTTTTCATCGCTCCATTGATCATTTTTCCTCTCAATCCAATCCCTTAAATTTTGCGTATATATCTCCTCATCGATTTCATTCAAAGCTATTTTTATGATGTTCTGACTAACTCCTTTGAGTTTTAACTCCTTAATGATTTTAATTCTACCCCACTTTTTTTGATTGACTTTACTTCGAACAAACAATTCGGCAAACCTGGTTTCATTCAAATAATTCTCCTCTATGAGTTCTACGATAAACTCAGGTATCCAGTCTTCAGGTATGGCAATTTTCTTTAAGCGATTTTCCACTTCAAGATGAGAGCGCTCTTGATATGCACAAAATTTTCGAATCAAAATTCTTGCCTCATCCCGTGTGACCCAGAAGTTATTCATAGTCTTACCATATATACAATTGCAAATTAAGAAATCATTAAATTGAATCTATCATATTCAAGAATTGATTCATTTTCTTGATTTTCGAATCGTTCATCATTCATTATTTAATCTTTTAAAAAAACTATATTCTTTATGGAATGGTTAGATCCACAGTATTTGGCTTCTTTAGCACAGACGTACGCACCAAAAGTTTTAGGTGCTATTCTCACTCTTATTATCGGTTTCTGGGTAGCGGGGATGATAAGCAGGGCTTTCAAAAAAATATTGCTTAGACGAAATGTCGACGAATCTATTGCTCCTTTTTTGAGTTCTTTGGTCAGTGTTGGACTTAAAGTATTGGTTCTTCTTTCTGTCGCCGGTATGTTTGGCATTGAAACTACTTCATTTATTGCCGTCTTTAGTGCTTTGGCTTTTGCAATTGGAATGGCGCTCCAAGGATCTTTGGGTCATTTCGCAAGTGGAGTACTAATTCTTGTATTCAAGCCATACAAAGTTGGCGATCTTGTAGAAATAGGAGGGGGGCAAGTTGGTGCCGTTAAAGAGATTCAAATATTCAATACCGTATTAGAGACTTTGGATAACAAAAGAATCATCGTTCCCAATGGAGTAGTTACGAGCAATGTAATTACCAATATCTCAGGACAAGGAACCATCGGTGTAGAATTATCCTATGGCATCGGTTACGATGACGATATCGATCTAGCCAGAGCAACAATTCTGGAAGTAGGAAAATCCTGCCCTTATATTCTGGACGATCCGGCCCAAGGCGTTGTTGTTGCCGAACATGGTGATAGTGCAGTGATGCTGGCGACTAGGCCATTTTGCCAAAGTGAGCACTATTGGGACACTTATTTCTACATGCAAGAAGAAGTAAAAAAAGCGTTTGATCGAAAAGGAATCAGCATTCCATATCCACAAATGGATATGCACCAGAAAGGGGAGTAAATGAATAATTAAAAATTAATAATTTATTATTCCACCCTCTTGATCCCTCACTTAGGAGCGACAATGAAACCAATTTCCCCCTTGAGGGGGCCAAGGGGGTGGACCTAACTAAAATATTTTCTTTTTTGGAAAAATCCTCTTCCAGCTAAGAACACCTCGGGGTGGACCTAACTGAATTATTTCGATGCGGATCTAACAAACCACAGCCTATCCGATCCTAAACCTCAAAGCCAACGAACTAATATTATACCTAACATTCTTCGTCGTAAACTCCTCCTTCCTAAATCGATACCCCAGAAATCCCTGACAAGAACTACAAAAACACTCCTCCTTTTGCGACTTCTGATCAAGGACAATATTTACGGCATTGGGAAAACTCTCATCAAAACACGGCCACCCTGATCCGGAATGAAATTTGGACGAAGAGGCAAACAAGTCTAAACCGCACTGACGACAGCAGTATTTTCCTTCATCTTCATGCAAGTAATAGGCATTCAGAAAAGGAGCTTCCATTTGCTTTTTCACCATCACTGCACTTTCTTTTTCCGACAACTTTTTCATTTCGATACTCTTCTGATTAGCTTATAAACCAAATAATTCCGGCATGAGTTCACTGTAAAATTTTGATCTAAAAGCTTTAAAATTTTGGGATGTCAAAAATTCGTGCTTATTTCGCGCAAATAAACAAGACAAATGACCAAACCTTTAATTCTAAACGACCAGTCTTAAGAAGACATTAACTACGATAACACAATATAATGTATCCTTTTTACGTAATTTGTGTCCCAATAATATAATATACATTTGTGAAACTAATTTATTGATATGAAAAATTTGTTTTTTATTTATTTGGCCATCATTTCTCTAGGAATGATCACTTTGACTTCCTGTGGCGATGATGAGAATGCCACCGATCCGGATGCACCGATCCTTACTGCTGGAACCACAAGCGCAGAAGTAGCGGTAGGTACATTTGCTACTTTCGACATCACCGGTGCAGTTGGAAAAGAAAACCTAAGAAGTGTAACTGTTGCAGTTGACGGATTAACTGCTAGTGTTTCTGACGTTACTTGGGATGGAGCAAGCATTGGAAACAACCCATTATTGTTATTTGCTCCTGATACAGAAGGATTTACAAAAACAATTGGATTTTTAGCACCTTCTACTGCTGGTACTTCTTTCACGTACACAGTGACTTTGACGGATGAAGCTAATTTGACGGATGTTGTTACTTTTGAAGTTTCTACTCCTGAAGTTACTACAACTTTAGATTTTGAGTTTGACAGAGAGCCAGGGTCTAATTTCTTTTCAGTATCCGCAGCTACCGATAAAGTAATTGTTAGATTCAATGCAACTCAAGGACCTTCTCCTTTATCTACCATTTCAATCACGAGAAACAGTGTCCTTGTTGACAACGCGGATCTTTTGTGGCCAGATGCAAGTGGAACAGCTAACAACCCTTATACTTTGGTTGATGGTGAAAAAACTGGATTAAGCGAATTTTCTATTGCTTTCCAAACTCCACCAAGTTCTGGAACTACTTATTCTTATACAATCACACTTGAAGATGAAAGCGGTGCTACTTCTAGCTTGAGCTTGGATGTTGACAGATTGGAAGATCTTGATGGTCCTTTCAGTGGACAGTTCTATCACATGGCTGGTGCAACTGGTTGTACTGGTGGATATGATTTAGTGAATGACGCAGATGTATCTTCTTCTGGTTCTGATGCAGACAGAGATATGTTGAATACAGATACTGGTGGAAATGCCTTTACAGGAAGTTGGGAAGCTCAGAATGCTACAACTTATGTTAAAGATAACACTGGTAACTTGAACTTGACGAGCACTAAAGCTGCAGCAATGGAAATCTATGATTTAGGAACTCCAGCTGCTAGCGTAGCAAGTCCTGTTGCAGGTGATATTTATGTTGCTAAATTGAGAGGAGGTGATGACTTCGCTATCATTCAGATAGATTCGAATGACTCAACGGACAATAGCTGTAACATGAGCACAGGTAATAGAGGTAAGATTTCTTTTACTTATTACAAAGGATAATCGAAAACATAACAGAATTAAAAAAAGCCGCTCCATATGGAGTGGCTTTTTTGTTTTTAAAACTCAACATTTCTTCCCTCTTTCTTCAACCATCTTTCCGCCTCCTTATACCCAGGCAAAGCGGACTCAACTAAATTCCAAAAAGCAGAAGAGTGATTCATCTCCTTCAGGTGCGCCAATTCATGAACGATGATATACTCTCGAATTGAATTAGGCAACAACAATACTCTCGTTGATAAATTGATATTTTGTTTCGTAGAGCAACTTCCCCAATTGCTTTTGTTGTACTTCAATCGAATGTCTTTGTACTCAAAACCGAAGTACCTACGATTAATCTCAGCTACCTCTGTTTTAATATCCTCTTTGTAGTACTTCGCGAATACCCTGCTTTTTAATTTCGGAAGAACTTCAAATATTTCGTCATTGGGATACTTGATGATCAACTGCTTATTTTCGGGATCCAAAGCCAAATGATGGTTTTTCCGATTCGGTTCTGGGTATAATATCTGCTCATAGTGGACCCCCATAACCTGGATGATGGTTCCGTTCGATAAGCGCTTAGGTGCAAATCTCGATCTTATAGCATCTGATTTCAGCAATTGTTTTCGAATCCAATCTTCGAAATTCACATGTTCCCGTTCTATCCTACGCTTGGAAAACCAAAATGGTAACCTTAAAATTCCTTGGGTTCGAGCGATACTCATTCGAACACTTTGCCTTTTCTCCAAATAAATAGAGTAAGGCAACACTACTTCATCGAAGCGAAACTTGTCCTTGTATATAATGGGCATTATGCCCTTTCATTTTCGAATTCTTGCATCGCACCAACCAAAGCCCCTACACTCTCTTTGGAAAGAGCATTGTACATAGATGCTCGCAATCCTCCTACACTGCGATGTCCTTTGAGTCCAACACAGCCCAATTCCTCGGCTTTAGACAAGAATACCGGCAATAGGGATTCATCCTTTAACTTAAACGTGGCATTCATCATACTTCGATCTTCCTCGTTTACCAATCCTTCGAACAAAGTATTTCGATCTATTTCATTGTAAAGTAAGTCGGCCTTCGCTTTATTGTGTTGATGCATAGCTTCAAGCCCACCGGATTCCATAATCCATTCCATGGTCAACATAGAAACATAGATGGGAAATACGGGAGGAGTATTGAACATGCTTCCCTTACTAATATGGGTTTGATAATTCAACATGGTCGGAATTTCTCTCTCCACCTTGCCCAATAA
>CBDDLT010000016.1:135000-571518 GCA_965230755.1 Saprospiraceae bacterium
GGTAGCGAAATTCCTTGTCGGGTAAGTTCCGACCTGCACGAATGGTGTAACGATCTGGGCACTGTCTCGGCCATGAGCTCGGTGAAATTGAAGTATCGGTGAAGATGCCGGTTACCCGCAACGGGACGAAAAGACCCCGTGAACCTTTACTACAGCTTCACATTGGATTTGGATATATGATGTGTAGGATAGCTGGGAGACTGAGAATTGGCCCCGCCAGGGGTTGAGGAGTCGTTGTTGAAATACCAGCCTTGATATATTTAGATTCTAATTCGCCTTTGGCGAAGACATTGTGTGGTGGGTAGTTTGACTGGGGTGGTCGCCTCCTAAAAAGTAACGGAGGCTCGCAAAGGTACCCTCAGCATGGTTGGTAATCATGCGAAGAGCGTATGAGTAGAAGGGTGCTTGACTGAGAGAGAGACATTTCGATCAGGTGCGAAAGCAGGTTCAAGTGATCCGGTGGTTCTGAATGGAAGGGCCATCGCTCAAAGGATAAAAGGTACTCCGGGGATAACAGGCTGATCTCCCCCAAGAGCTCACATCGACGGGGAGGTTTGGCACCTCGATGTCGGCTCGTCACATCCTGGGGCTGGAGAAGGTCCCAAGGGTTGGGCTGTTCGCCCATTAAAGTGGCACGCGAGCTGGGTTCAGAACGTCGCAAGACAGTTCGGTCTCTATCTGTTGTGGGCGTGGGAATATTGAGGAGAGCTGACACTAGTACGAGAGGACCGTGTTGGACATACCTCTAGTGTACCAGTTGTGCCGCCAGGTGCATCGCTGGGTAGCTATGTATGGAATGGATAAGCACTGAAAGCATCTAAGTGCGAAGCCAACTCCAAGATGAGTATTCCATTGAGGGTCGTTATAGACGATGACGTTGATAGGCTATAGGTGGAAGTGCAGTGATGTATGGAGCCGAGTAGTACTAATTACCCGATAGCTTCTTATCCGACTCTTTTTATGCCACATTACCTCACTCACAGTTTTTACTCTACTTCGCTTCCTTTTTTTCTTTGTATTTCTTTACAAAAAATATATTACAACCCACAAGATCCTAAAGATCTTAAGGTGGTTATAGCGGTGGGGCTCCACCTCTTCCCTTTCCGAACAGAGAAGTTAAGCCCACCAGCGCTGATGGTACTGCATTTGCGGGAGAGTAGGTCGCCGCCTTTTTGAAACAACTAAGCCGTGTAGTTAATACTGCACGGCTTTTTCTTTTTTATAACCTAATACCTAACCAAACTTAATGCAATACGTATTTCCTTGTTCCCTTTCCAATCACTCAAAAAACACTACTTTTAATCCATAATTCTATAAAATGAACCTTAAACCAAATTGGTTAAAGCAGCTCGAATCACAGTCATGGGAAGCTGAACTTATTTCTTCCGCTTTGGCTATTTATGGATCTATTGCCCTTGGAGACTTTCTTGAAACCCTTTGTGAATGGTCCATTCTCTATTCGCCTTCAGAAATTCTTCAATACATGGAGTTCGCCTGGATGTATTTATTTATGGCCTATGGTACACTGATCACTGCCTTCATTTTACATTTTGCCCTTAGAGTATTTTGGATTGGTATTGTTGGCCTAAGCTCTGTATATCCCGATGGGATTAATATAGATAGTAAAGCATTTGATCAAAATTTTCTGCGAAAAATGAAGAATCGCTATCCCGGATTACCCGGTTATGCTTTGGAACTGGACAAAATATGCAGTGTTATTTTTTCTCTTATTTGGAGTCTTCTTCTCATGATAGTACTAAGTATTTTCTGGTACTTAGTTATTTGTGGTCTCGCTATTTTTCTCAAGAAATATGTCAACATTAATACAGACATAATAATGCTTATCGTCGCTTTAGTTTTTGTTTTTGTAGCTATGGCCGGCTCGGTTTTCACCCAGGTTAATAAAATAGCTAAAACAGAATTTGCTCAACGCCATGCATTTCAATTATCAGAATATATTACTTTGGTATTTGCAGGTCCATTTAGAAAACCGCTAAACTATATATACTATACTTTAAGAACCAACTCCAAACGATCCAGTTTCTTTATTTTCTTTTTTGTTTCCTTGATTATAGCCCAAATTATTGCAAGTCCAAAACTCGTCAAAGTCAATCGCTTTTTTACAATCAAAGATTATATTCAATTGGGGCCATCTAAGAGCGATCTTTACCTGGATCAAGTACAAAGAAATTATATCCTGTTACCCCTAATCCAATCAGAAGAAGTAAAAGACAATTATATAAAACTTTTTATTCCATTAGCTAAGAGAGAAAAATCCCTGGCCTTTTCAAACGAACCAAAGAATAGAGACCTTTCCAGAAGTGAAAATCGTCATAAAATATACGCATATAGAAATGATATTGCAAAGGATTTTTACCATTTAACTATAGATGGCAAACGCATATCTAACCCTAAATTCGACTATATCCGTCACGGCCATAATGGAGAGCCAGGATTTCAATCTTACGTCGACCTTTCCGATTTATCACCTGGGCAACATTTACTAGGTATATCTTACGAGCTTAACTATGATACCGTTTATACTGTCACCCGGGAAATACCCTTCTATAAGCTCTAGCCCATTCTATCAGGATTGTTCTTGATGAACTCTTCCCAACCACTGTATTTATTACCGGTTATACCCTGAAAACTATTTAGGTGAATAAAATGGCAATAAGCTGTCGCTATGGCGTCGGTCTCATCTAAACTCTTTGCACTGAGATCCACATGCATCATTTGACTCAACATAGCCTTCAGCTGCTCCTTAGAAGAATTACCATTTCCCGTAACGCTTTGTTTAATCTTTCTAGGCGAATATTCATGAGTTTCCAATCCCCTAATCATACCACACGTGAGGGCCACGCCCTGTGCTCGACCCAATTTTAGCATGGATTGCACATTTTTCCCATAAAAAGGAGCCTCAATAGAAAACTCATCAGGTTTAAACTCTCCTATGAGCTGGTATAAAACTGAAAAAATGGTCTTTAGCTTCTCATGCGGATTGGATATCTTTCTTAAATCGATGATACCTGATACCACCAACTGAGGAACATCCTCGTTGGTAATGATGGCATAGCCAGTAACCGATGTTCCCGGATCCACGCCAATAATGGTCTTTATTTGAGCCTTCTTATTCATATCTTTGCCAAAATTACTTCTTTGACGCCATATTTTGAGTATTGATATCGAATAAGAGCATATTTCAAATTGCGAAGGTCGTATTAGGGCTGGTTATCATGCTCAGCATTTTCTGGAATTTAAAATCCAAAGTTTCACCTGAAATGTGGGAGCTTTTCCTCACTTCCTGGGATACAGGAAAATATACCTATGTCCTTTTTGCCCTTCTTCTTATGCCCGTAAATTGGCTACTTGAGACCAGTAAGTTCTATCTATTGATGAACCTACAATTTAAGACCCGTTTCGCCCTGTGTATAAAAGCCATATTTGCTGGCGTTAGTATTGCCATATTCACACCGAACAGAGTAGGAGAATACGCGGGTAGAATTTTGCTTTTTCCAAAGTCCAAGCACCAAGTTTCCATATGGTCCACCATCATAGGGAATTATGCTCAGATTATTGCCATAGTTTCCTTTGGGATATTTGGATTCTACAAACTTGCCCTCTCTCAAGGTTACATAAGTCCAATATTCAGCAGGAACTATGTCCTGATCAATTGTACCATTCTTTTGTTCATAAGTATTCTTTTCTTTAATCCTTATCCGATCCTGAAAAAGATCTTTCGAGCTATCCCGGTTAAATCCTGGAGAGATTTTCTTCTGAAATCACTTCACCCTATTCGACAATTTTCTGTCGATCGATTGATAATCGTTCTATTGTTATCAATAACCAGATATCTTACATTCGGAAGTCAGTTCTATTTAACACTTTGTTTTTTTAATGTTAAATTAAATCCAACAGAAACCTTTCAGTCCATATCTTCAGTTTATTTGTTAAAGACGACGATACCGTACCCCCCGGCTTTCGGATTTTTAATGAGAGGTGAAATATCTGCATGGGTATTTCAGTTTTTTACACAGAATCTGATTGCGGTGATAGCGGCAAGCATGTTAATTTGGATTATTAATGTTGTTATACCTGCTCTACTGGGGTATCTCATCTTAGTCAGAGAAAATTGGTTAAAAAAATTAGTAAGATGAAATCTTTAGTTTTATTTTTTGGGCTTTTTTTGATCAGCGCCGGATTGGTTAAGCCAACTACGGATGACAGAATAAATTATAGCCCTTGCTACGGAGAAAATGAAGCCTTTACCGGAGGCGAAAAATTGACTTATAAATTATATTATAATTGGGGCTTAGTATGGTTATCGGCTGGCGAAGTAGTTTTTACCGTGGATGACATGGAAGACCGATATCATTTAAAAGCAGTTGGTCGCACATACAAAAGCTACGAATGGTTCTATAAAGTACGGGACGTTTATGAGTCTGAAATAGACAAAACATCTCTTCTTCCATTTTGGGGAATGAAGGATATCAAAGAGGGCGGCTATGAGCGATATGACATGCTGACTTTTGATAGACTTAATAATAAGGTCATTTCTGATAGAGGGAAGACCAAGGAAAAGACAAAAATAACTGAATTTGACGTGCCTAGTTGCACCCACGATATTCTGTCTTGTATTTATCAACTCAGGACAACGGACGTTAGTGGAATTGAGGAAGGAGATGAATTGCCTATCAATTTCTTCTTAAATGGAGAGCGTTACGATATTAAGATGAAATACAAAGGGGATAAAGGTGGAGTTAAGGTCAAAGGCATGGGCAAATTCGACACCTATCACTTCAGCCCTGAATTGGTAGGAGGGGACGTCTTTCAAGAAGGTACTGAGATGAATGTTTTCGTATCTAAAGATGATAACAAAATTCCTCTTTTGATTGAGAGCCCTCTAAAAGTAGGTACAGTAAAGGCAGTACTTAAGTCTTACGAAGGCCTAAAGAATAATTTTAATGTTAAAGGCTAGGAACATTGTCCTTCTGACAACCCTTGTCTTGGCATTTTTCCTGGGCTGGTATTTTCGTTCGAATCTATTTCCCGGAAGTAGTACTAAAACAGATATCAACCTAGTAATGAATACCTTTAAAGAGGTCGCCAATCTGTCTACGGTAGAAATGCCTTTATCGGAAATACTAAGTCACAAGAAGTACTATACTTACGATTGGGATATTTTTAGCGGAAAGCTAATCTATAAGGCTACAGGGAAAGTGGTGGCAGGAATCGATGTGGAAGAATTAAATCTGGAGATCGACAGCTTGACCAAGACAGTATATTTCAATAGAAATATTGAACCTAAGATACACTATGTCGAATGCGATATTAGCTATTACGACATCCAGGAAGGCCTGTTTTTTTCTTTCGAATCTGAAGACTTTAATGAAGTACAAAAAATAGGAAAAGAAACCCTATCTGAGGCTGCTCAAAAGAGCGACATACTCCAAATTGCCGAGAAAAGATGGGAACAGATACTAACTCAATTCGAAAACTTGCTCAAAGCTTCGGGTTGGACCATGATTCATCAATCGGAAATCAAAATATTGGAATATTCTGAAAATTGAGTTTTCGGCCCACAATGATTTGAGCTTTCGACTCTTACCGAATCGTTAAACACATCTTCTCATTTTATTCGAATATTTAATTTTTACTACCTTTAGAAGAACTAAGGACAAAATCCTTCTCAATAAATTTATGTTCAATGTCAGATTCTACAGTTAAAAGTAGCAAGGAATTATTTGGTCATCCGGTAGGTTTATACATCCTCTTCCTCACTGAAATGTGGGAAAGATTCTCCTATTATGGGATGCGCGCCATTTTAGTTCTTTATCTAGTTTCAAAAACGGATGAAATTAACCCGGGATTGGGTTGGACCGAATTGGAAGCTTATAAGCTATATGGATGGTACACCATGCTCGTTTATGTGATGTCCATACCTGGTGGTATACTGGCTGACCGTTATATAGGACAGAAGAAAGCCGTGTTGTTAGGAGGAATAATGCTCTGTTTCGGACATGGTATACTGGCTGTTGAACAAATGTGGGCCTTCTACACTGGTCTTCTCTTAATTATTCTCGGAGTTGGGTGTCTTAAGCCCAATATCTCCACTATGGTAGGAGGATTATATAAGAAGGGAGATAAGCGCCGTGATATGGGTTTTTACATCTTCTACATTGGAATCAATATTGGAGCTGCTGCTGCGGCACTTCTAGTAGGTTATGTAGGAGAAGTATATGGCTGGCATTACGGTTTTGGCCTGGCTGGAATAGGAATGGCTTTAGGTCAAGTAATCTATATGACCAATCAAAAATACCTCACTCATGTAGGTAATTTGGTGCAAGAAGAACCCGATTCGGATAAACCTAAAGTCAATCTCATTGGAGACATCTTCAAAAAGAGGAATTCACTCATTGGGTTTGTCATTATGATGGCAATAGGAATTATTGTTTTCTTCAATAGTGGATGGGACTATGGCATTCTCATTATGATCCTGGCTTTTGCAGTTGGAATAGCTATAGTAGTTTACAATGATGGCAATAAAATAGAAAAGGATAGGATCCTGGTCACTTATATATCTTTCCTTATCATCATCGTATTCTGGGGCTCATTTGAACAAGCAGGAGGATTGATGAATGTTTATGCCAAGGAAAAAACGAATTTGGCATTGGGAAGCTTCAATGTTCCGGCCTCTTGGTTTCAGTCAGTCAATGCAATATTCATATTGATTTTTGCCACCCTTGTAGGTTCATTCTGGCTCTGGTGGCAAAATAGAGGTAAAGAGAGTTCTTCGATTTTCAAAATGGCCATCGGTGTGATCATCATGGGATGGGGATTCTTTTTTATGAGTGTGGCAAGCAATGAAGTACAGGTAAATGAGTTAGGAGAAGTGGTCAAAAAATCTGGAATGCAATGGCTTATTCTGGCCTATCTATTTCATACGCTAGGAGAATTATGTACATCTCCGGTTGCTCTTTCATTCATTACTAAGCTGGCACCGGAAAGATGGGTAGCCTTTATGATGGGTGCCTATTTTGCAGCAACAGGTCTCGGTAACAAGGTGGCAGGACTACTTGGTGAGTGGTCCACATCCTTAGGAGAGTTTAAGATTTTTACTGGTATTGGAGTATTCTGTACAATCATAGGAGTATTGGTTATTCTCATCTTAAAGCCACTGAAAAGATTAACCCATAATGCTGAGGCTATAATTTTGGATGATAATGATGAAACTGAAGGCTTCGAAATGGCCAACAATGCATAAAACTAAATCATAAACTAAATACGATTATTCATGAGCACGGTGAAAACTGATTTTTTTAATTCAAAGGTGTTAGGACATCCCTCTGGTCTTTTTGTGTTATTCTTTACAGAAATGTGGGAGCGATTTTCCTATTACGGGATGCGAGCATTATTGGTGCTTTTCTTTACAGCGGCATTATTAGATGGCGGTTGGGGATGGCCACGTGAATATGCTTATGCTATTTTTGGAACCTATACCTCTTTGGTTTATTTGTCAACGCTCATAGGAGGTTACATGGCAGATAAAGTGATCGGATTTCGATATGCGGTGGTCGTAGGGGCCCTGCTCATGACGCTCGGCCATGCCTGTATGGCTTTGGAAACTCAGTTTTTCATCTACTTAGGCTTGACTTTATTAGTTTTTGGCAGTGGATTCTTTAAGCCTAATATGACTTCCATTATTTCAGAAATGTACAAGGATAAACCAGAAAAGAAAGATGGTGCTTATACCATTTTCTATATGGGTGTTAATGCTGGAGCATTCTTAGGAATCCTTCTTTGTGGATATTTAGGAGAGAAAATTGGTTGGTCTTGGGGCTTTGGTCTTGCTGGAATTTTTATGCTTTTCGGTTTATTACAATTCTGGTTTGCACAGAATATTTTCGGCGACGTAGGAACCAAACCTAAATCAGAAGGTGCTGAAGAAGCGGCTATTAATGAGCCAGAAGAAGAAAGGCCAAGAAATCCATTCAAGACATGGCAAGTTGTTCTATCTGGAATTGCTGCTGTATTAGGATTGATATGGATCATCAATGACCCCGTGTCTAAAATATCTGAAGGCACGGCCAATGTATTGAATTTCTCCGTTGGTTCTCTGAGTGGGCCCAACTTCACAATTCTGTTCGCCTTGACCCTATTCCTCATTGTCTTAATCTATAGACTAATGACCTATGCCCCGATAATCAGAGATAAGATGTTTGCGGTGGTGTTCTTCTCATTCGTCATCATTTTCTTCTGGGCAATTTTCGAACAGTCCCCAAGTTCATTAACCGTTTTTGCTGATAAATACACGAATCGAACCTTATTAGGCACATCGGGAATGATCTTTAAAATAGTGAATTCGTTAATGACGATTGTTCCGTTAGGTATCATTACCTGGGTGCTGTGGCTCTTATTCAAACAAACTTTTTCCAAATACCCGCTCTCTAATATTTTTTTAGGGACCAGTTTTGTGATCATTTGGGGAATAGCCATTTGGATGCTCAGTAGAGAATTTCAATTGGAAAAGACTGAAGTGCCTGCCAGTTGGTTTTCGGTGTTGAACTCATTATTTATTATCACCTTCGCACCGCTGTTTTCCAGATGGTGGGAATCGAAATATAATCCCAGCGCCAATGTCAAATACGCCATTGGGATGTTACTGCTGGGCTTGGGTATGGCCTGTGTCGCATTTGGAGCGAGAAATATTTCCCCTGGAGCAGAGACCGCTTCTGTCTCCATGATCTGGCTAATTCTCGTCTTCTTGTTCCATACTTTAGGTGAATTGTGCGTCTCTCCAGTAGGGTTATCCTATGTAAGTAAGCTAGTACCTGGTAGGATGATCGCGTTCATGTTTGGGGTTTACTATCTGGCCATCGCGATCGGTATGAAATTGGCTGGTATTTTTGCTGAAAGTTCTGAGCAAATAGCTGCAGAGAATGGTTTAAGTCATTTCTTCTGGATTCTAACCATAGTTTCTGTAGTCATTGCTGCGCTTTGCATCTTTATTGGACCATTGCTCAAACGCCTGATGCACGGAGTGCGATAAAACAAGATATATATCTAAATCCAAAAAAACGGCAATTCCTCGGAGTTGTCGTTTTTCTTTTATACCATTTCTTCTTTTGAAATGCGTAAATAAAAATGAGGTGTTTTTTTCTCAGGCAAGGAAGAAAATTTCGGAATAGCCGTAGCTATGGCTAAATTTTATGACGCAGGATAAGGGAAAAAGAGCCTTTTTTTAATAGCAATTTTAGAAGTAGAAATGGTATTATGTACTAGTTTACTTAACTTTGCCACTCCTCTAGAAGAGAGATGAAGCTATATGATAGAAAGGAAAGAAATAAAAGAAATTATTGGGCTTGAGCCCGAGGGACAAAAAATTCGATTGTCGGGATGGGTTAGAACATTCCGTAATAACCAATTCATCAGCTTAAGCGACGGGACGGTATTTGAAAGCTTCCAGGTGGTAGTGGACTCAGAGAAAATAGATGCTGAGACGATTAAAAAAATATCGACTGGTGCTGCTTTGGAAATTACAGGAAGTCTTATTGAGTCGAAAGGTCAAGGGCAGAAATCTGAATTGGTAGCAGATAGTATTATAGTTGTAGGTGAGAGTAATGCGGAAGATTATCCCTTACAACCTAAAAAGCACAGCTTTGAATTCCTACGCACCAATGCTCATCTTAGGGCTAGGACGAATACCTTTGGAGCAGTGTATAGAATTAGACATCACTTGTCCTTTGCGATTCACAAATATTTCAATGATCGCGGGTTTTACTATTTCCACACCCCTATTGTAACCGGCAGTGATGCGGAGGGTGCAGGTGAGATGTTCAGGGTAACTACATTAGATCCGGTTAAACCACCATTAGATGAGTCCGGTGAAGTGGACTATTCTCAAGATTTCTTTGAAGGACCAACCAATCTTACAGTTTCAGGTCAATTAGAAGCTGAATTAGGTGCAATGGCCTTATCAAAGGTTTATACTTTCGGTCCTACTTTCCGTGCTGAAAACAGCAATACCTCTAGGCACTTGGCAGAGTTCTGGATGATAGAACCCGAAATAGCCTTCGCGGACCTGAATGACAACATGGATCTTGCGGAAGATCTTCTGAAATATCTTTTGAGTTATGTTCTTGAACACTGTCAAAAGGACCTCGAATTTTTAGCCCAGCGATTGGAAAAAGAAGAAAGTCAGCTGCCTAAAAATGAGCGCAGCACAATGGGTCTTATTGAGAAGATGCGGTTCTGTATTGACAATGATTTTGAAAGGGTGTCCTATACGGAAGCGATCAACATACTGCTCAATTCAAAGCCCAATAAAAAGAAAAAGTTTAAGTTTCCAATCGAAAGCTGGGGGGCAGACCTTCAAAGTGAGCACGAACGCTTTTTGGTGGAAAAACACTTTAAAAAGCCGGTCATTCTATACGATTATCCAAGAGAAATTAAAGCCTTCTACATGCGCTGTAATGAGGATGGTAAAACAGTTGCTGCCATGGATATTCTTTTCCCGGGAATCGGAGAAATTGTCGGAGGATCACAGAGAGAAGAAAGACTCGATGTCCTCAAGGATAGAATGCATGAAATGGATATTCCGGAAGAAGAATTATCTTGGTACCTGGATATCAGAAAATACGGTTCTTGCCCTCATGCCGGTTTTGGTTTGGGTTTTGAACGGCTTGTACTTTTTACAACAGGAATGAAGAACATTAGAGATGTCATTCCTTTTCCAAGAACACCTGGTAATGCGAAATTTTAATCAACGGTAATATGAAGAATTTATTAATTACATTAAGTTTATTGGCCCTTATTCTATCCTGCTCTTCTGAAGGAAATAAAGATGGTGCACAAAATGCTGGTGAGGCCACTGAAAAAACTTCTGGGTCCGATATGCAAAAGTCATTCGGCGAAGAATTTCAAGCAGCTCAAATCAATTCAGTAGGTTCTGCAATTGGGGTTTTGGATAGTTTGGACGAAATGGAGACCGTAGTACATGCGAAAGTGGGGGAAGTTTGCCAGGTCAAAGGATGCTGGATGAACGTCAGTGATGTAGATGGTCAAGGTGAAATGTTTGTACAATTCAAGGACTACGGCTTTTTCATGCCTAAAGATCTTACCGGCCATGAAGTCATCATGAAAGGCAAGGTGTACAAGGAAATGACCTCTGTGGATGACTTACGTCACTTTGCAGAAGATGAAGGAAAATCTGCGGAAGAAATTGCAGCTATCACTGAGCCAGAAGAAGAATTTAAGTTCATGGCTTCAGGAGTGAAGATTGTAAAATAGTCTATTTCTCTCTTTCTACAACGTATTCCACCAGAGACCATAGATGTTGTCTGCTGGAATTATCGGGTAGCGTATAAAGAATATCTTCAGCTTTGGTCTTGTATTCGTTCATGATCTTTCGTGCGTATTCAAGACCATTGTTTTTCTTGACGAAATCTACCACCGTTTGAACAGTTGATTTTTTGTTGCTGCTTTTTCTTATCAATTTTATAATCTTTCCTTTCTCCCCTTTACTTGCCTTACTTAAAGCATAAATTAAAGGCAGGGTCATCTTTTTTTCCTTGATATCTATACCGACCGGCTTCCCTATTTTTTGATCGCCATAATCGAATAGATCATCCTTTATTTGAAAAGCCATTCCCACATTCTCTCCAAAATCCCTCATCTTCTCAATGACTGTTTCATCAGAACTGACCGAGGCCGCTCCTGCCGCACAGGCTGAAGCAATCAAAGAAGCTGTTTTCTGTCGAATGATATCAAAGTATACTTCTTCCGTTATGTCCAGCTTTCTGGTTTTTTCCATTTGCAACAACTCTCCTTCGCTCATTGCTTTAACCGCTTGAGAAACGATCTTGAGCAATCGATGATCTTCATTATCCAAGGCAAGCAGTAATCCTTTCGACAATAGATAATCTCCAACGAGCACCGCTATTTTATTTTTCCAAAGTGCATTAATCGAAAAGAATCCTCTTCTTTGATTGGCATCATCTACGACGTCATCATGTACTAGAGTAGCAGTGTGTAATAACTCTATCAGACTGGCCGCCCTATAACTGGGTTCATCAATTTCATCGAATAGTTTTGCACTTAATAACACAAACATGGGCCTCATCTGTTTGCCCTTGCTCTTGACAATATAGAAGGTGATTTTATCGAGAAGGGGAACATGGCTGCTCATGGAAGCCCTGAACTTCTTCTGAAATGTATCCAATTCAGTGGAGATAAATTGTTGAACTTCCTTAATTGCTCCCGCCATTCCTATTATTTTCGGATAAGTACTTTCTATCCGCTTAAAAATGCTGTGATTTCAAATCTAAGCTTCCCAGCTTAATTTTTTCTACCCTCAAGGTAAAGCCTAAAGATAAAAAGGGGGCTTTACTAATTGAACTGGTTTGATAAAAATTTCGCAACTCCATGTGCTTATTTGTCACAGATATTCTACCGTTAAAAATGGGAAGAAAATTGACCTGCAATCCCGCACTATAGATTGGGTAGATATATCCCTGACCTTCTTCAATATCATAAATGTAATTAAAATCAAGGTCATAATATCCGGACAATTTATTGTAGATTTTTTTGGTCCAACTAGAGTTGAATTCAAAAGCCAACAAATCGATGTTACCCATATGAGTATACAATGCCCACTGAGAAAGGTTCCGATAAAAATTCTTTAAAGGATACAATTGATCTCCGGTATATGACCCATTAGGCCCGTAATATCTCGGTCTGCTTCCGTTATAGCCCAAGTTGAAATCATTGGAATAATAGCGAACAGAAGATGATAGGGACAGCTGTTTTTCACTGTAGGTAAATACCGCACCGAAAGCAACAGATGGTGACAATTCATTGCTCAACCTTACATCTACCTGACCTTCCAAAACGGATTTATCAGATAAATTAATTTTCGAATAATTCGATACTATCAGATCCGTGGCTGAAGGGTGCCTGCCCTGAGGAAAAGCAAATAACTCATTGATTGCGGCCGATAATTGATTGCTAAATTTAGTCGTATTGAATCCCAGTGAAAATCGATACACCTGATGAAGATCTAATCCTACATTTTCGGATAGATCACCAATTGTCATAAAACCAAGGGAAAATTGATCGAACAGTATTTTTCCTAAAATTCCCTGATAATCCATATTGTAAAGTCGAAGAATATCTCCCACATCTTCGTTCCACAAATCTCCACCCCTAATCAAGTATTTAGGCCCTCTCCTACTTAGATTTCCATTGGCTTCCAATAAAATTTTGGGAAAGACAACTAAGTTCGACAATGTGTTATTTCCTCCGGAATGACTTCGCTCCTCCAGGTACAGCCCAGTAACAAGTAAAAAGCGATCATTAAGTGTTAACTTATGTTCTACGCCAGAATAGATGGCCAAATGATGGATGGGATTATCTTCAATTCTTCCGGTTCTACAATTAAAACAATCAAAATTCTTGTTGATCGCTGCAATATTGTGCTGAGCTCTTGTAACAATATCCAACTCAGAATCTATTCGAATAGAATCCTGACTCAATCCTTTTATTAAGATCAAGAAGAAAATGATTAGTACCCAAATTCGCTTCAATAACATCATCACTATAAACAAAGATAATCAAGTAGTGATTGCAGTTTACACTCACCTTTGATTTCTAGACTCATTTGAATACCTTTATCCTACAGTTTTTCAAGACGTGATAAGAGTTTTCGGATCTTATGGAAATATTATGTTGCCATTCATTCTACTGTGGAGTGCTTTGGTATGTTATTTCAATTTAGGTATAGAACTATCGCTGGAAGAAGGTGGAATAATTATACAGCGCAATTCCCTGAACTGGCTGGAATGGCTAAAGTCACTGACGATCCTTGGGCTAACCGCTCATCTCATCAATGAAGTCTATCAGAAATATGAGTTGACCAAGTTAAAAAACTCTTATCCGGGAGTCTTTTATATTTTAATAGTAGGCTTAATTCCAGGTGCTGTTGCGATAGAGAAAATCGCTTGGATAGCACTGGCACTTATTGTCGCTATCTATTTTCTCTTTAGGACCTATCGAAAAGTACATAGTACGACGATGATATTCAATATAGGATTATTGGTAGGAATAATCTTGTTCATTGATATCGCTTACTGGCCGTTTATCTTGTATTTCATATACGGTATCATTCTGATTAATTACTTCAAGATCAATGAATGGATTCTGTATTTTATTTCCATTGCGCTACCCTTCTTCTATTATTATGTCTATCTCAGTTTTCAATCCCCATATCAGGATTTCTCTTCTATACTTGGGTTTCCCCAGTACAGATGGGATTTGAGATTTGTAATTGATCAATATCCTGCCCTGGCCCTCATTGCCCTGCTTGGTTTTATCTATTTGATCAAGCAGCCCGACATAATGAGAACACTGAAAATAGGTGCCAAGAAATACTTCTCCTTGATTCACTACCTTTTTATTTTGGGCGTATTACTGTATTTGGTGATGGATTATCCAGCCGAATATGGCCTTAAAATACTGGCAATACCGCTATCTATTATGATGGCTACCCGCTGCAGCACAACAAAAAACAAATCATTTGCCCTTGTTCTCTTTTACTTCTTAATTTTAACTGTAATTTTGTTTCAATTGTATTACTAGTGCTAACGTCAATTTAAACAGATGAATCGAGCATGAATTTTTTAATCATTAATTCAAATAGTGGTATGATTAAAATAAATTCATGTGAACTCCTGAATGTATTATAAATTTTTTGCAGTTTTCTGCAAAGCCAAAAAATTTTAAACAGATGAAATTTGGTGTAATAGTTTTTCCCGGATCGAATTGTGATCAAGATATGTTCTATGCATTCTACGATATTCTTCAACAGAATACGGAATACTTATGGCATAAAGAAGAAAGCTTAAAGGGTTACTCCCCGGAAAGAGACTGTATTTTGGTTCCTGGAGGTTTTTCTTATGGTGACTATTTGCGTGCTGGAGCCATAGCGAGGTTCTCTCCTATCATGAAGGCTGTGATCGAATTTGCCAATGAAGGAGGTCAAGTATTTGGTGTCTGTAATGGATTTCAAATTCTCTGTGAAAGTGGTTTGCTGCCAGGAGTTTTACTTCGAAATGAAAACCAAAAATTCATTTCTAAGAATATTTACCTTCGAAAAAAAGACAACGCACCGATCTCAGCATCCGTTGAAGACAATGAAGTACTTAAAATACCCATCGCCCATGCTGAAGGAAGATTCTTTGCAAAGGATGAGGCCCTACAAGATATTGTTGACAATGGACAAATTCTTTTCCAATACTGCAATCAGGATGGTTTAGTGAATGAAGATGCAAATCCAAACGGATCTTTGAACCATATTGCTGGGATATGCAACAAAGAAAAAAATGTATTTGGTATGATGCCACACCCTGAAAGAGCATGTGACCATGTCTTGCACAATACAGATGGGCTAAAAATCCTTGAAGGATTGCTTGCTACATCCGCCAGTTTGGTCAACAATCAATAATTTGTACTTTCTTGCGTTTTTAATACCAATCTATAAATGAGATCAATATGAAATACTGTTTTTGTCTTATTCTATTCCTTTTTCTCGGACACTGGGGTGAAAGTCAAATTTTAGAGCCTGTCAAGTGGTCTTGGGAGGTCCAAAATACAGATAAAGCTAATGAGTATAAACTCGTATTCAATGCCAGCATTGAGGATGGATGGAAGGTATATTCTCAGTATTTGGAGAGTGATGATGGTCCGGTTCGAACTTCCTTCACTTTTGAAGAGGCGGGAAATATTGATCTTATTGGGAAAAATGAAGAGTCAGGAAAGATAAAATCGGGCTATGATAAGATGTTCGATATGAATGTTACTTCCTTGAACTCACCCAAAGCGACCTTCACTCAGAGAATAAAGGTTAAAGAATACGGACCCACGATCAAGGGATATCTGGAGTTCATGACTTGTGATGACAAACAATGCCTACCTCCGACCTATGTTGATTTTAGTTTCGATATCAAGGCTCCTGCCAAAGCGAGCAGCGATAAGACAAATGCTCAAGGCAATGCGGAAAAACCCAAGGAAATCAAGAAAGCTCCGATAAAATCAGTACCTACGGAGACAAGGGTGGTTGAACAGGAAAAACCTCAATCCAAACAGGAAGCTATAACTGAAGCCAAGGAAGATACCGAAGCCTCCACGGAACCCAAAAAAGTAGATATGGTTCGCTTTGCAACCGATCTACCGGTCCAATGGAGCATGGCTGTTTCTAAAGAAGATCAGTCCGTTGTTCTGGACTTCGAAGCAATCATGGATAAAAACTGGACGATCTACTCTCAGTTTACCTCTGATGATGGTCCCGTCCCTACCAGTATAGAACTGGAAGAGGGAAATCAGCATCAGCTTGATGGAAAGGCAGAAGAAATAGGAAAGTTAAAGGAAGGAATGGATCCTTTCTTTGATGTGGTCGTGAAAAAATTCCCTAAAGGTCCGGTCCATTTCGTTCAAAAAATAAAGCAGAATGGTGATGATCCTATAACAGGTTTCCTTACTTATATGACCTGTGATGACAAACAGTGTTTGCCTCCTACCCCAGTAGATTTTTGGGTGGATCCAAATAGTTTAGAAGCTTATCTGGGACCTGCTGCGACCTCAAAAATGACCGCTTCCGGAGATGCTGACCAAGGAAGTTTTACAGTGAATGATACGGAAGATTCCGGAGCGATGGCAGGAAGGGTGATCGAAGGTAATGTTATCGATCAGAAAATTCCAGAATTATATTCTACACAAAAAGAGCCATTAAGCGACTGCGGTTCTGAAGAAACAGCAAAGAACTCTAATCTACTTTGGACTTTTATACTTGGATTTGGAGGAGGTTTGTTTGCTTTATTGACTCCGTGTGTATTCCCTATGATCCCATTGACAGTAAGCTATTTTACTAAAGGAAGCAAGGACAAAAAATCTGGTATTAGAAATGGTTTGATATACGGCCTCAGCATTATTGTCATATATGTAGCAATAGGTCTAATTATTACTGGAGTTTTTGGGGCAACAGCCTTGAATGAGCTTTCTACGAACTGGATTGCCAATGTATTCTTCTTTTTGATTCTTGTAGTTTTTGCGATTTCATTCTTTGGCTATTTTGAAATTACACTACCCAGTTCATGGTCTAGTGCCAGTGATCGTATGGCAGATAAAGGTGGTTTAATTGGAACCTTTTTTATGGCTTTTACTTTGGCATTAGTCTCATTCTCATGTACTGGCCCGATTATCGGAAGTGCATTGGTGCAATCAGCAACCGACTCTCTAGGACCTTTTACTGTAATGCTTGGATTTTCCACCGCATTAGCCTTGCCTTTTGGTTTGTTTGCCGCGTTTCCCGCTTGGCTTAATTCATTACCTCAGTCAGGAGGGTGGATGAACTCCGTCAAAGTTGTCCTGGGTTTTATTGAATTGGCATTGGCTTTAAAATTCCTTTCGGTAGCAGACATGACTATGCACTGGGACTTTTTAAGATATGAATTATTCTTAGGACTTTGGATATTGATTTCCGCTGCAACTGCATTGTACATTTTTGGATTTATTAAATTCCCTCATGATAGTCCGGTAAGAAAACTAGGTACAGGAAGATGGATTTTTGGAACTTTTTTCACCCTTCTAACCATCTACTTAACCATGGGATTTGCGCTAAATAAAGAAACTCGTGTTTATAATTCTTTACCAATTTTATCGGGCCTAGCTCCACCAGCTAATTATAACTTTTTCCTTAAGGAAAAAGAACCCGATAAGGATATCAAGTCAAGATATGCTTCCTATACGACGTGTGCCAATAACATCAATTGTTTTAAGGATTATTTCGAAGGTTTATCATACGCACGCGAGGTAAATAAACCGGTTTTCCTTGATTTTACAGGCTATGGCTGTGTAAATTGTCGTAAGACTGAAGAACATATTTGGGTTGATAGTAGGGTAAAAACTAAGTTAAATGACGATTTTGTCTTGGTTTCTCTTTATGTTGATGACCGAAACAAATTAGAGAAGTCACTTCTTTCCAAACACACAGAGAAGAAGATGAGATCAATCGGAAATATGTGGGCAGATTTTCAAATAGTCAATTTTGAGCAGAATTCACAACCGCTATATGTGATGGTTGATACTGATCAAAACGTCATTGCACATCCAAGAGGTTATCATGAAGGCGTAAACGGATATTTGGAGTTTTTGGATTGTGGTCTGGCTTACCTTGGTGAAGAAGAAAACTAGACCTTAAAAACCGAGGTACTTTCCCAATCCGAAAAGTATAGCCAGCCATATCAAACCTTTGATAAAAAAGAACAAGAACCCGGCAATTCCGAATTTCTTGAGGAGTTGCTTGGTTTTACTTGTTTTTTCCTTTTCCTGCTGATCGTTTTCGCTCATTAGATTGAACTTTTATTTTTACTTCATTCTCTTGGCCTTTATTTCCAAGTATTTGTTGATCACGTCGAAAGATAACTTCTCCGGACTCGTCAAGATGGTTTGAATTCCTTTGCTCTGAAGTTTGATCAAGATTTCTCTTTTTTCAAACAACATTTCCATAGCGATGGTTTTATCATAAATATCGCCTATTTCCTCCACTTTCTTTTGACTTTCTTGGACCAATTCACTGTTTTCGAAAGCGATAAAAACCAATAAATGCCTTTTTGATATTGCTTGAAGATACTTGAGGTTTCTATCCATGTCGACCTCGGACAAGAAATTCGAGAACAAGAAGATGATCGACCTGGTATTGATTCTATTTCGAATGCTGTAGTAGAGTGACTCAAATCCCGACTCTTCAAATTTTGTTTCCTGTTGATAAAGCCCTTCCAAAATCAAGTTCAATTGACTTTGTTTGCTGTTCGACAATAGCAGCTCATCTACTTTTTTTCCAAAGCTGATCAAGCCCATTTTATCACTTTTTCTCAAGACCACATTGCTGATCGCCAAGGCAGAGTTGATGCTATAATCCAACAAACTCATCCCTTCAAAAGGCATTTCCATGGTTCTTCCCTTATCGATGACCGCATAGACATGCTGTGATCTGGTATCCTGATACTGATTGACCAATAACTCTCCTTTGCGAGAACTCGCTTTCCAGTTGATCATCTTCACATGATCTCCTTCCTGATAAGATCTTATCAGCTCAAACTCGTCATTCTGCCCTACCTTTCGAATATTACGTATCCCATACATTGCCGCTGTCTTAGAAAAAATCTGCAAGCCATACTCCTTCATTTCAATAATATTTGGATATACCTTACAGGACTGGGCTTGTTTTTCTCTTTTTTTCCAAAGGACCAAGCCTGGAAAGGATCTTCGCAGAAGGAGAGTAATATCACCAAAATGATACAAGCCTCTTGTTGTGGGCCTTATAGTATATTGAACACTCTCGGGCATATCTTCATCAACAAGCAGATTTATTCGTGCGTCTCTTAGTTGTAATTGCTCCGGATATTGGTCTATAATACTCAAATTAAACTTGGGCTTTTTACCATGATATTCCAAATTGTAAACAACTGGGTGACGGTAGGCCAAGGATAGTTTCTCCTCAATATCTCTCTCTACTCGAATGCGCTTAGATACCCCATTCAACCAAAATACTTCTGCGATAATGATAGCAAAAAATAATACAAGAGCAATTTGTGAAATAAGAAATAATGGAGCCCACATATAGGACAATAAGAAGCCCACTATCACTGCAATGAGATAGTAATACGATCTATTATTTAGATATAGATTCTTTAAGCTCATTTATCGTGGAACTTCTTGGTTTCTCATGATTTCGTCAATGATTTGCATGGAAGAACGACCTGCCATTTCGCTGTCCGGGCTTAGGATGACTCTATGATTTAAAATTTCCTTGGCCACATATTGAACATCATCAGGGATTACAAAACTTCTTCCTTCTAGTAATGCCGCTGTTTTGGAAGCCCGCATAATGGACATAGAAGCCCGTGGAGAAGCACCCAAATACAATTGCGGGTTATTTCTGGTATCCTGGACCAACTTTGCGACATACTCTATCATATCATCCTCAATGGTAATATTCGCGGATATTTCTTTGAGTCGCTTCAGGTCCTCGCGCGAGAGAATGGCATCGATTTGATCAAGTTTCAACGGCCCCACTTGGTTTTCATATCTCTTCATGATCATGATCTCATCCGACATGCCCGGATAATCGATATTAATTTTCATTATAAATCTATCTAACTGGGCTTCCGGAAGCCGATAGGTTCCCTCCTGTTCGATAGGGTTCTGAGTAGCGACAACAAAAAAGGGTTCAGGCATCTCATACCTGACTCCGTCAAAACTAATCTGCTTCTCCTCCATTACCTCAAAAAGAGCCGCTTGTGTCTTTGCCGGTGCACGGTTAATTTCATCAATGAGCACAAAATTGGAAAATATAGGACCGCGCTTAAAACTAAAACTTGCCTCATTCTGATTGAAAATAGATGTACCTATGATATCCGAAGGCATCAAGTCCGGAGTGAACTGAATCCTGCTGAACTCGGACTGCAAGGTCTTGGCCAGAATTTTGGCCGTGAGAGTTTTGGCAATGCCAGGCACTCCTTCCAATAAAGCATGGCCATCAGAAATCAAGCAAATGATCAATTTGTTGATCAGCTCCGGTTGTCCAATGACGTAGGAAGAACAGGCTTTCTTTAAAGCATTGATTTTATCCAGTTCTGCTTGAAAGGAGAAAGTAGATAGTCGCTCTAATCCGCCACCTTCATGTTCTTGATTCATTCCTTGTTGTTGATGCTCCATTCTTGTGATTTTTTATAAAATTTTTCCAGCAGCTGATCTTGTTGTCGCAAAACCTTCTCGCTGTAATCGTAAACTGTTCTATTATGTTCGAAGTTGTTTCTTATTCTAAAAATGTACTCGGGTTCTAGTTGCGACTTCACAATAAGCCTTTCCCAAAAATCGGGGTCCTCTTTATTGATGAAATATTTCTCTCTGACGTATTTATAGAAGTTCTCCTCTATTTTTCCACCAATGAATTGATTGGCATCCGCTTTTTGAAACAGCAAACTCATCGTTCTCACATATCCTATGAGATCATTGGTCTTTTCTTTCCTTACAGGAATCGGCAGATTGATTCGCTTGGATCCTATAAAAAGAAAAATTAAAGCGGTCATCCAACTTAGATAGTACGCCCACTTAAAAGAAGGTTCTTTGAGGATGTGTTGTAGCGGGCTATCGCTCTCAGAATACCAATTGTCTAAATTAGGGTCTATGAATACTATATCCTCTTTACCCAGTGATTCGAGCACTGCCTGATAGTGAGCACGGAAGCCACCCTGCTCTGAAGCAATATTGGTAAACAAATAGGGAACGTAATGGAAACAAACCCTTCCCATTCCAATAGAATGACACTCTAATAGAGGAACATGTTCATGTACGCATTGTATGATTTCTTCTGATGTTTCGGAAGCTGGAAAAGTCTTTTGTGTTTTGGAAAGATCTGCATATAGTATAGTATCTACCCTAAGAGAATCCCAATTAAAATTCATGGTCCTATAAAAATTCGAGCCAAAACGACCCCCACTTTTTTCAAACAATCGAAAAGAGTATACTTGATCTTCAAGAAATAAATCCAAATGATTAAACCCTTCAAAACGATCACTGGATTCAATGATTGAATCCACCGTGAATCGGTAACTGTATGAAGATAGAAGAATGGTATTACCATTTTCCGCATGTTCGAATATTATATTCGTTTCTTCCTCACTAGCAAAAAAACTTGAAGAGAAATTGATGATAACACTGGAGTCAATGTAATAATTGATGCTCTCAAAACTGGGAACATTTTCGACATTAAACGAATCCGCTTCCAACATTCTCTTAAACAGCCATATTCCTTCCGCTGATTTTTTGCTATCCTGAAAACTGTACCGGTTTGAAATCCTGGTGAATTCTTGCTTCTCGAAGAAAGCACTTCGAATCAGGAAAAAGCCCCCCACGATAATCATTAAAACTATGATCAATATCCCTCTAGTTGATTTCATCGCTCAAGTATTTTTTGAATGATGAAATAATGCGTTTGTACTCCTCGTAATCCTGTTGCATTAGATTAGCCTTCCCATACCATATTAGTTCGAACAGGGAGGTCAATCTTTTAAATTCCTGACCATATTCGGCATCTTGTAGTTCGTCGACATAATTGCGATTGGTCTTATATGCCTTCCATTTAATGGCTTTTTGATCGTTCAGTTTTTGCAAGACTTGTAGATACAGAATTCTGATCGCGAGTCGGTAATCTTCTTTTTCCAATGCCGACTTTAGCAGTTCATCCAGATCGAGTTCTTTAATATCCTCTATGTTATCTAAATCCTGCAGTTCAATCACATCGGATTTGGATTTTCGTTTGATTGATTTGGTTAAATAAAAAATCAGTACTACCAAAAGAAAAATGATAAGTACAAAACCTATAAACTTGAAGATTTCATCTATCCCCTGAACAAAATGAGGTGTAATCACATCTCCATTCCCAACGCGCCTTGTTCTCTTATTTTTTGGAACCCAAGAATTAATGGTGTCTCTATAGTCCAGTTGTTTTTTTAACTCCAAATACTTGAGTGTATCGCTCTTATCTTGACCCTTGGACTTTTTTGGATAAAACAGCAGCATCGACAAGGAGATCGCTATAATGCCTATGTAAAACAAATGCCTCATTCCTTGTGATTCTCTTTGAATTTTTCCAAGCTCTCATAGAGGTCTACACAATCTAACTCTTCGTGTTTTCTCTCTAATTTGGCGGATAACAATAGATGCAAATAGGGATATATCAGTAAGATCACAAAACCATAAACCAGTATGGACCAAAAAGCCTTTTGATGTCCTGCATGCTGAAAAATCGGATGCCAATTGAAAAAATCCAGCACCCACCAATCAATAAAACTATTCAAGAATAACATGATGATAAAAACCATAAGAACCACCATGATTTTAACACCAATAACGGCCCCAAATAACCCGCTTCCCTCTTTAATTTCGTCTATTAGATTACTAGAATGCTTTGTATGGTGGCTTCTGTCAATGATTCTAAAAAGACCCATTACCGGCAAGAATAGAAAGGCGAGAACTGTAAAGAAAGAGCTGTAAAACAAAAGGGACACAAGCAGTAATCCCGAAACCAAAATTAAAGAAAGTGGTTGTCTTTTAAGTACCTGAACTCCTGAATATCTATTGACTTGATCCATATTCAATATTGCAGAGCTTTGGGCAATCATGTACGAACTCAGAATGAGGAATCCGGAAAGGCCCATTGGAGAGAGTAGAATATCGCGAATATTGAAATAGTAATACTCCGAAGAGCCTACATTCATTTCCTTGAGTTTAAAATAGATGAAAAAGACTATGGCTATAATGCTCAATAATGGAAGTACAACATGATGTAGAAGTAGCTCAATCTTATCGCTGTATTTATTAGCTACATATTCTAATAACGTTTGCCCTTGTCCCGAACGCTTTTCTTTCTTTTCATCAAATGGCAAAGAATGGGTCTTCTGATAATGACCTCTTTTATAATAGATCCAGGGATAAATTACGTAAAGACTCAAAATAACAAATGCGGATACGAGCAAAATGAGAATTTTCACCCCTGTTGGCAAACCCGTTTGTCTGGTGACAAATCCTTCCAAAAAAGCAGCTACAACAAAAATCGGCACCGTACTCAGCATAATAACCAAAGCACTGATTGCTCCTTTAGCCAGTGATGCTTTTCTCGTAAATGTCCCGGGAAAAATAAGGCTTCTACCTAGAATCAATCCCGAGGCCCCGGCGATAACTATACTCGATATTTCCAATGTGCCATGGATCCAAATGGTCAGAAAACTGGTGAGAAACAATCCCTTTAGGGCAAAAAAGCTCTGGAAAGCACCTACCATTACTCCATTGTGGATTAAAACATAGACCGTGCCCAAACCAAAAAAAAAGCCCAGCCCAAAGGCCAAAAATGCCACTTGTATATTATTGACCGTTATTCTTAGGAAATCATAACTCTCATTACCAAATTTATACACCGCCATCGGATCCCCATTGTTGATGTTTTCCAAGGTCATATTCACATAATCATCTCCCAGTATCAACCTCAGGAATTCTTGATCGACAAAAGTAGAGTAAGCCCCTATTGCTATGGATATGATGAATACCAAGGCACTCAATAGAAAAGCATTTCTATTCCTAATGATTTCTGTAGGAAGAACATGGGTATAGTAATGAGTGATGGTCTCTTTGATTTTGATCTTTTTCCTGATCCGCATCTTGTCAAAAAGCTCATTGATCAAGCCATTGAGGTACAGGCGTACTCTTCTATTAGGATAGAAAGTTCTAGCATAAGACAAGTCTCCAGATACTTTAATAAAAAGATTGTGAAGGGTACGAGGATCCGCTTTCTGGCTCTCGAGTAAATCCTCTAAGTTTTGCCAATCCTCCTTATTTTCTTCTATGAATGCACTTTCCTTCAATTGCTCTATTGTGTGTTTCCAAATGAAAGGTAAGATAATTAAAAATGAAGAGGTAAAAATTAAAAATACTCATAAGAGAGGCAAAGACAAAAATGGGATGGAGCACCCTGGCACCTACGTCCTATTCCGAACATAGGTGTTCGATATCGGACATTATTATTAATTTTTATATGCGTTACTTATTGATTTTGTTTGTATTAAAAACGGGAATCATTTTGGCATATAGCTAAAACATGGACAGACAAATAAATAAAAGAACAATTCAAAAGCAATCCGCTAAAAAGTTCATTTACGGGCTGGTCGCCTTAATCATATTAACAGGAAGTTTTTATTTGGTAAGACAGCTTTTAGATAGACCAACGGAGCTATCCGATTTGAGTATTGCTACAGTGAAAAGTGGTACACTGGAAAATACCATATCTGCTCGAGGTACGGTCAAACCTTCCTCCGAGATACTTCTCACTAGCCCGCTAACGACTCGAATTCAAGTATTAAAGTTGGAGAACGGAGCGGTGGTAAAACCCGGAGAACTGATTATGTCGCTCAATACCGAATTTGCCGAGATCGAATACGAGTTGCTGCAGGAAGAACTCAGATTGAAACGAAACAATGTCACCAGATTAAAACTGCAGCTCGAAAAAAACATTCGCGATATCGAGTTGGACAATAAAATCAAAGCACTAGAAGTACAAAACTACCAATCTCTCTTATCCGACGTTGAGCATCTTCAAAAAATTGGTGGAGCTACCAATGAAGAAATTGAGCAGGCTCTCCAAAACCTGAAAATAGCGGAACTGGAAAAACAAAAATTGGACAACGAGTTAAGGTATCGAAAGGAATCCCTGTCCTCAGATATTCGAAATGAAGAAATACAGTCTGCCATTCAAGCTAAGCGCTTGGGAGAATTAGGGAAAAAAATCGATATGACCCAGGTCAAAGCAAATACTTCCGGTGTGATCACATGGATCAACAACAATATCGGAACACAAGTCAATGAAGGAGCTCCATTGGTGAGAATTGCCAATCTGAGCAGTTATAGCATCGATGCCATGGCTTCTGATATTCATTCTGACAAAATTAAGTTGGGAATGCCGGTTTACGTCCGCATTAATGAGCACAATATCCAGGGAAGTATCGTACAGATCCTGCCCTCCGTAGAAAACAATACCATCCAGTTTAGAGTAGAATTGGAAGACCCCGAATCAGATCAACTGAGGCCTAATATGCAGGTCGATATTAGGGTTATCACCGGCAAAAAGGAGAACACCATATATCTGGCGAATGGTCCGGCTTTCAAAGGAGGTAAAACCCAAAAATTGTTCGTTTTGGACGGTGATGTAGCCATCTCAAGAGAAGTCGAAATCGGAATGGTTAATACCGAAAAAGTCGAAATCTTAAGTGGACTGGCCCCAGGAGAAGAAGTAATAATATCTGACATGTCGGCCTATGAAAACCGATCAAATGTATCCGTGAAATGAAAAAGCAATTCATCCATATCATAATAAGCATTTTCTTAGGACTGGGTAGTGGTCAGCTCTCTGCACAAAACGATAGTCTTTCGCTTCAAGAGGCCATTATCTTAGCTAAAAAGAATGCAATAAGTCAGAAAATAGCCATCCTCAATGCTGAAAATGCCGAATTTAATCTCAACTATTTAAGCGCTCAATTAAGGCCTCAAATGGCTTTTGATATGAATCTGCCCAACTACTACAAGAGTTTCTTTGCTGTAACTCAACCCAATGGGAGCATTAGTTTCCAATCTGTTTCCCAGAATAATAGCTCATTCAATCTTCGTCTTTCTCAGCAAGTGGCATGGACCAATACCACTTTTTTTGCGCAGACCACTTTGCAGCGATTCGATGATTTTACGGAGGACCTCACCAGCTATTACAGCATTCCTTTCCGGGTGGGTTTTCTACAACCTCTCAACCAAGTCAATCAACTGAAATGGAGTAAGAAAATATTTCAGCTAGAAAGGGAAATTGCCAATGAGATGCGAGATCTCAATAATGAAGTTATTGCAGTACAAGTATGTGAACAGTTCTTTGCATTGCTCACCGCACAAGTCAATCGTGAAATTGCCCTTAGCAATAAGAATAATAGTCAAAAGCTCTACGACATCGCTCAAGAGAGATACGAATTGGGAAAAATCTCCAAAAGTGATTTACTTCAATTGGAATTACAATGGACCAATGCACAACAGAGTGAAAAATGGGCCAATAGAGCCGTATTGGCTGCCAGCGCTAACTTAAAATCAGTGATGAACTGGAAAATGACAGAAGACGAAGCCATACTGGCTCCAGTTCCTCTAGACATAGTTTTTGTACAAATCGATCCTGAAAAAGCCTCCTTACAGGCTTGGCAGAATCGCCCGGAGAAAAAAGATCAACTGAGGTCTTTGCTAGAAGCCCAAAGAGCACTGGAAGAAGCCAAGAAAAATCACGGTTGGCAGGCCAATCTTCAGGCCAGTGTGGGATTTACCAATAATGCGAATCAATTGGAGAGCGCCTATATGGATTCTAAAAACGAAATCATCGCTCAAATATCCATTACGGTGCCAATTTTAGATGGAGGAAGGCAGAAATACGCAGTGAAAAACGCGGAGAGTAATAAAAGATTTACGGAGACCCAAAATCTATTCGACGAGCAGACATTCAAACAAAATGTCAGGCAACTCGTGCAGCAATTCAACGAGTTACAGGCAGAACTTTTGATGGCTCAAAAAGCTCATAAAATAGCAGAAGAGCGATACGGTATTGCCAATCAAAGTTATCTGCTCGGTAGCATCAGCACGACGGATCTCATCCTGGCATTCGAAGAAAGAGACAGTACATGGCGCAATTACATATCGCTTCTCCGAACATATTGGATCAGTTATTATACTATCAGACAACTTACTTTAACCGATTATAAATAGATTAAAAGATAAAATCAATTCATATGATACAACTAGAAAATGTCAATAAGGTCTACAGAACAGATACCATCGAAACGCTGGCCTTAAACAATATCAACTTAACGGTGAAGGAGGGAGAGTTTATTTCTATCATGGGCCCATCCGGTTGTGGAAAGTCTACCCTCCTCAATGTCATGGGTTTGCTGGACATTCCTTCGGAAGGATCAGTTCAAATCGCAGGTGAAAGTCTCCAACATCAAAAAGAAAAAGCGATTGCCCAGTTCAGGAACAAGCACTTGGGATTCATTTTTCAAAGTTTTCATCTCATCGGAGATCTACCGGTAATCGACAATGTGGAACTACCTCTACTCTACCGAAATATGAAAGCCAAAGAAAGAAGAAAACTAGCGGAAGAAGCTCTGGAGATGGTCAGCTTAAGCAATCGCAAGAAACACTATCCCAATCAACTCTCCGGAGGACAAAGACAGAGAGTGGCCATCGCACGAGCGATTGTAGGTCGACCAAATATCATCTTAGCGGATGAGCCAACTGGAAATTTGGATAGCGTACTGGGTAACGAAGTGATGAACATTCTACTCGAACTGAACGAAAAAGAAAAAGTGACCATCGTCATGGTAACTCACGATGAAAACATGGCATTAAAAACGAACAGAACCATCAGACTATACGATGGAAGTCTTGTAAACTAATTAAAATATGTCACCATGCTAAAGAACTATTTCAAAGTAGCACTGAACGTGCTTAAGCGCAACAAATTTTACACTTTCATCAGTCTGTTTGGTATCAGTTTTACACTGATGGTATTGATGCTTTCGATCGCTTTTTTCCAAAACGAATTGGGAAGTAATAAACCTCTATCAAAGAAGAACAGGACCATATTTGTCCCGGTGATGGGGATGAAAGCCTGGCAGAAAGAAGTGACTAAAGAAATTGATACCAGTTATGTAGATGGTATTGCAGTTTACGATACCACGATAACCGAAAAACCCATCATCGGACACTCTACAAGTTCATCCAACTCCACATTAGGGCTTGACTTTGTCAAAGAACATATTCTACCAATGAAGAGTACGGAAATGATATCAATGTACTCTGCAGGAGGAATTCTCGATGTGTATCCAAATAATCAAAAATTACAGCTAAAGACGATATACACTGATGCGAACTACTGGAAGATATTCGACTTTGAATTCATTGAAGGTCAGCCATTGAGTTCGGCGAGTGTAGAAAACCAAGCCAGGGAGATCGTCATCGCAGAGGATGCAGCTGAAAAATACTTTGGTAAGCACAGCCAATATCTGGGCAAAGAGTTGAAGTGGGGCAATCAATTCTTTAAAGTAACCGGGGTAATTAAACCGGTCAATACTTCAGCCAGAGGTGTGAATAGCGATATATATATGCCCTATACCCATTTGCCGAAACAGGCCCTAAACTACCGATGGGGTTTTGGCGGGATGCAAGTAGCCCTACTGGCCTCAAGTCCTAAACAATTGGATCAGGTAATTGCCGAACTTAGGCATATCGAACGCACTGCTCCAATACCGGAAGGTCGGTACGATGCCCGATTTCTTTACGAAAAAAATCTGGAAGACCTCTACGCCTGGGGAATAACTGCTTTTCAGGAAGATCGTGGAGGCAGGACATTCATGTCCATCATTCTAGGAGCATTGGGCTTATTTCTCCTCATCCCTACCCTTAATTTAATCAACCTGAATGTAACTCGAATTATGGAGCGATCTTCTGAAATAGGAGTCAGAAAAGCTTTTGGCGCAAGAACGCAAAACTTGATGTTCCAATTCTTGTTTGAGAATATCATCATCACTTTGATCGGTGGAGTTCTTGGGCTTGTATTGACCTATATCGTTATGTATTGGCTTAATTCCAATGCCGTATTCGAGGATACACACCTAGCCTTCAACACGACCATATTCTTGTTAAGTCTTTTGATCACTCTTGTCTTTGGAATTTGTTCCGGACTCATTCCCGCTTGGCGAATGGCCCGTACACAAGTAGCTCAGGCAATTAAAAGAAATAAATTATGATACAACATCTCTTAAAAATGATATGGAAGCGCCGCAAAAAAAATGCGTTCCTAATGATCGAACTTCTTCTCGCATTTCTAGCCGTATTTGCTGTTTTTACTTTTGTCTTTTCACAGCTTAAAAAGTATCGCGTCCCTTTGGGATTCGAACCTGAGAATAGATACGTCGCGCATTTGGCCATTGAAGAATTCAAGAAAGACTCTTTGACCTATGTCAATATGCGAGAACAATTGAAAAGAGAAGTCAATAATCTACCGGGTGTAATAGCTAGTAGTTATAGCAACGAAGTCATCCCTTTTGGAGATAGCAATTGGGGTACCGGGAACAGCACCGAAGACTTCGAATTTTACTTTGATTATATCTTGGTTGACAAGGATTACGGCAAAGTGTGGGACGTCAACCTGATAGAAGGAAGTTTTTATAACGACGAACATCTCATCGCAAAAAACCGTCCTTTGATCGTCAACCAGAAATTTAAAGAAGAATTTTTAAAGGATACTACTGCTTTGGGATTTGCCTTCGAGGTCGACGGTAAAGTTTCTGAGATAACCGGAGTTATTGACCACTTTAAGTACAAAGGAGAGTTTATGGAGACCAGGACCTTTGCATTCATGCCAATAGAGTGGGACTGGAGATACATGTCAGCCCTGAGTATCTTGACCAAGTCAAATGTAGGACCGGGTATCGAAAAACAATTGGATGATATCGTGGCCCGAGTTACCAAAAATTACGACTTTAGCATCGAGAAAATAGAAAATACGCGCATAGTCAAAAGCAAGGAAACATGGGTGCCACTGATCGCATTACTGTGCTTGGCCGCTTTTTTAATGCTCAATATTGCAATGGGATTATTTGGTATATTAAACTATACGATCAGCAGACGTCGACCGGAAATTGGTCTTAGAAAAGCACTGGGAGCATCTCCAGGCAAAATCAATCGTCAATTTACCGGAGAAATGCTGGTTTTAACCACCTTTGCCCTGATTGCAGGTTTTGTCTTCGCCAGTCAATTTCCATTGCTTCAGGTCTTCGAATTGGAAAGCAGCATTTACTGGGCTGCCATTATTGCATCCTTGATCATCATTTATGTAATAGTGATCATTTGTAGCTTGATTCCAAGTGCTCAAGCTGCAGCAACAGATCCGGCAACAGCTTTACATGAAGAGTAAAATGACTCAATCGATGACAAAGAAGATTCTTATAGTTGATGATGACCGGGTGATTTGCCAATCACTTAAGTTGCTCTTCCACAAAGCAGGCTATGAAGTTCAGTGCATTTACAATCCCTTAAATGCACTGGCATTCATCGATACTTTTAAGCCCTCCCTTGTTCTATTGGACATGAATTTTACAATAGATACCACGGGTAAGCAAGGGCTGGAAATTCTATCCGCGATTAAGAAGGAGTTTCCTGCCTTAGACATCATATTGATCACTGGATGGGGAAGTGTTGAGCTAGCTGTACAGGGAATGAAGATGGGTGCCAATGATTTTTTGACAAAACCATGGGATAACGAACAATTGCTGCAGTCTGTAAGGACTATTTTGACCCTTCAAGATCCAAAGGAAAATGAAAGCCAAAATATAGCATCACTGAAAGCTATCATTGGAGAGTCTTCTGCCATTAAAGATGTTAAGAAAACCATTCGACAGATTGCCGCAACGGAAGCCACCGTATTGATCACCGGTGAAAGTGGAACGGGGAAAGAATTGGTTGCGGAAGCGATTCACGACAACAGTCAACGCGCCGATGATTCTTTCGTTAAAGTCAACTTAGGGGGTGTTTCTACCAGTTTGTTCGAAAGTGAACTCTTCGGTCATAAAAAAGGAGCATTTACAGGGGCAATTTCTGATCGGATAGGTCGATTTCAAAAAGCCCATAAGGGAACCATCTTTTTAGATGAAATCGGAGATATTGATCCCGCTTCGCAGGTTAAACTTTTACGTGTTCTGCAAGAAAAAACATTCGAACCTCTTGGCAGTAGTAAGACTGTTAAGGTCAATGTTCGAATAATATCTGCAACACATAAGAATTTAGAAGACCTCGTGGAAACCGGCGATTTTAGAGAAGATCTATATTATCGCGTGAATCTATTACATATTCATCTTCCCTCTCTGCGCGAAAGAAGAGGAGATATCCCACTACTGGCAAAAAGTTTTATCGATCGTCTGAATAAAAATAAAGAAGGAAAGCCTTTCTATATTGATCCGGAAACATTCGAATGGTTATCGAGACAGGAGTATTCTGGTAATATTCGCCAGCTAAAGAATATCGTAGAACGGACTTGCTTACTCTCTTCGACCAATAAGCTATCTATAAAAGATTTTAAGCCACATTTTCTGGTCTCATCAGGAAGAAAAAGCGAACTTCCCAAAATTGGTACAATAACCTTGGACGAACTGGAAAAGGCAATGATACAAAAGGCTATGAGTTTCCATAACGGAAATATTAGTCAGGTAGCAAGATCCTTGGGCATTACGAGAAGTGCGCTATATCGTCGTCTGGAAAAATACAATATAGGTCATGAGACTTAGATGGAAATTAGGCTTTTTCATAGGATTTTTGATCCTGTTGATTGGTGTTTTACTTTTTTTCTTATTCAGAGAAAACAAGATTTACTTTCTACTTTCCGAGATAGCGCTGGTATTGTTAGCGGTGGTGGCCATTAATCTACACAATAAAATATTTCGTCCGTTTAATCTGCTCGAACAAGGGCTTAATGCGTTAAAAGATGAGGATTTTAATGTCAAACTACGCTCAACAAATTCCGTTGAAATCAACAAGCTGGTTGAGGTTTACAATAAAATGATAGATCGAATTCGGGAAGAGCGAGTAACCCAGCAGGAGCAACATTATTTTCTAAAGTTGATCATGGAAGCGCTTCCCGTAGGAGTGCTCATCCTGGATTTCGACAATAATCTCAGTTCATTCAATCCCGAAGCCAAACGAATACTATCATTGGAAGATAATCATGTCGGTCTTTCTCTCTCTTCTATTGGTCATCCGTTGGCAGAAAAAGCGATCAATATACCACTGAACACTCCTTCTATCGAACATTTGGATGGTGTCCAATACTACCGTTGTTTGGCGAACCGATTTATGCATAGAGGCTTTCCCAGAAAATTCATCATCATCGAAGAAATAAGCGATGAAATTATTCGAACAGAAAAAAAGGCATATGGCAAGGTAATTCGAATGATGGCTCATGAGGTAAACAATACAGTAGGAGCTGTAAATTCCATATTAGATTCTTTGCTCAAAGAAGAAAACCTGAATGAGCAAGAAGCGAAAGAATACTTACAAATCATTTTCGATAGAAACATTCGGCTCAATCAATTCATGGCCAACTTTGCCGAGGTTGTTCGTCTGCCACCCCCGAGTAAAAAGAAGATCGATCTTAATCAGTTCCTAGCAGATCTATTCCTTTTGATGAAGGTGAAAATTAGTCGTTCTAATATAGACTATCACTTAGAACTTCCGGAAGAGACCATCATGATCAATGCGGATAAGGAACAGCTTGAGCAGGCCCTGATCAATATCATTATCAATGCTGCAGAGGCGATCAGAGATAAAGGGATGATCACTATTTCACTAAATCTCAACCCCATTTCAATAGTCATAACTGATAATGGGGAAGGAATTAGTCCCGAAGCCTCCGAAAAACTGTTTACTCCGTTTTTTAGTACCAAGGTGGATGGACAAGGTGTGGGGTTAACTTTGGTTAGAGAAATTTTACACCATCACGATATTAAGTTTTCTCTTAAATCTGAGGGTGGGCTTACAAGATTTAGTATGACCTTCCCGAAGTAGACGCTGATATTTATTCCCAACCCAAAAGGACTTCACCTAAGAAATGTTTAAATTGTTGTAGAATAGCTCATCACAGAACATTACGCTTTATGTCAACAGGATATTCCGGTACACCACTAGCAAAAAAATTGGGCCTAAAGAATGGGTATAAGACATGGTTCCATAATATCCCTGAGCATTATTTCGACTTATTCACAGACCTGCCGGCAGAGATGGAGCTTATTGAAGCTCCCGGAAAAGAGGAATGCGATTTCGTTCATATTTTCTGTTCCTCATTCGATGAACTTCAGCAGCTGGCCCAGAAGAGTAAGGATAGTATCAAGAAGAATGGCCTACTCTGGGTAAGTTGGCCCAAAGGGAAGTCCGGGATACCTACTGATCTTAAGAGAGATATGATCCGAGAATACTTCATTGAATTGGGCATGGTCGACGTAAAAGTTGCTGCAGTCGATGAACTTTGGAGCGGATTGAAATTTGTCTATCGAAAGGAAGATAGGTAATCGACTTTTGTAAGGTAGACGTCAATTGCATCGAAACTATTCTTTTTCCGCAGCTCTTTATTGTATCTTAAAAACTATAAGAATATCTGAAATGTTAGTTTGCGGGACTTTTTATTAATGGTCGGAAACGCAGTATAAGTGAATTTTAACATGATAAACAACAGACTACAGCTAAGTCTTATTGAAATAGGGAAGCCGCTGGCAGATTGGTCCCTGGAGAGTATATTTGGAGATGAGGTACCCGATAGAACTTCCTTCATAGGCCAACCCTTGCTCATTTTGTTTTTTAGTATTGGTTGTCCAGGATGTTTAGGCAGAGCTATTCCCTATGCCAATCGCATCGTTTATGAAAATGGCGATAAGATGAAAGTCTTGGGTATCCACACCAATTTTGAAGGAGTAGATTTTAGTCTAGAAAAATTTGAGAAAGCCAAAAGGGAGTTATTCATTAGATTTCCATTCTATAAGGACCACAATTACGACACGACTTTTTTGAATTACGGTGCGGGGGGAACTCCACATTGGATTCTAGTAGACCAGCGGGGAAATGTGAACTATTCAATATTTGGCTCGGACCCTAACAATGCACTCTTGAGATTAGATTATTTAATTAATGAACTTTTATTACATCAAAATAATGCTTTATGAGTTTGATACAATCACTGCTATCTTGGTTAAAGAAGAAGGATAATTTGGAAGTAACGACAGATACCCCGGAAGGGCTTTGTCCCAATTGTTGGGGGAGAGAAGAATACGGTGGCAAGTTTTACGAAGCAGTAAAAAATCACCGAGCAAATGCCAATGAAAAAGATCCCGAAAAAGGATGGATTCAAGATTATGCGGACAAGAACCTAGCGGGTATTAGACTGAGTGATAAGGGAGACCAAAGTGTCTGTTCAAAATGTAAATTGAACTATCGACCAATTTGATTGAATAAACCATTGAATGATGTTAAGCTGGATCAACGTATTAAAATTTGCCAATAACGGTAACCCCGAACCGGATCGACGTGTAGAAAAAACGGAAGAAGAATGGAAGGCGCTTCTTTCTCCTGAGGAGTTTCGAATAACAAGACTAAAAGGAACTGAGCGAGCACATAGCTCAGAATTGTGCAGTTTATTCGAACCTGGGAGATATGCCTGTGTGTGTTGTGGTACGGAGCTATTCGATGCCGAAGAAAAGTTCGAAAGCGGCACGGGATGGCCTTCCTTTACCCAGCCCATCAAGGAAAATGCCATCGCCTACCACAAGGACCGTGGATTTGGTATGTACAGAATAGAGACCGTTTGTAATACTTGTGATGCGCACCTCGGTCATGTATTTCAGGATGGACCGCCTCCAAGTGGTTTGCGATATTGTATCAATGCACTTGCTATGAAAAAAGTAGAAACTGACCTACGCAAGATTACCATAGGAGGAGGGTGTTTTTGGTGTACTGAGGCGATATTTGACGAAGTAGAAGGCGTGATTAGCGTTGAGAGTGGATACAGTGGAGGTAAGGTTCGAAATCCGACCTATAGAGAAGTTACCAGTGGCTTGACAGGGCATGCCGAAGTAGTAGAGATCACTTATGACAAGTCAGTAATTTCCTTCGAAGATCTGTTGAGGATACATTTGACCACCCATAATCCCACTACCCTAAATCGTCAGGGAGCGGATAGAGGGACCCAGTACCGAAGCATTATTTTCTATCGATCGGAAGAAGAGAAAAAGAGCGCCATTGAGATTATTGACGAGGTGCAAAAGTCCTTGGATGAAATGATCGTCACGGAATTAAAGATGTTTGAAGCCTTTTATAAGGCAGAAGATTATCATCAGAACTACTATGCTTCCAATCCGGATAAGGCATACTGTCAGGCGGTTATCAATCCCAAGTTGGCGAAGTTTAGGAAGCTGTATCAAGAAAAAAGGAAAAAAGCGATGGAAAGCTAGCTTTTGTCTGCAATGGAGAGATAACTTATTGACTTCTTTCTTACTGCCTCCGAGTTAATTCTTTTTGTAAATTATAGCTCCCCGAATTAAAGCTGTATTTTAAACGGCATTTATCAGGGTAATTGCTAAAATTCGCTTATGAGAAGGATTCCTTTATTACTTTCCAGTTTGTTTTTTGTTACATTTCTCGTGGCTCAGGACGGGGAATATAAGATGAATTACACCATTGATTCCAAGGCTTTTGGAGATGAGAGAAAAATAACCGTTTATCTTCCACCTTCCTATTACGAATCCCCAGAAGATACTTTTACCGTTACCTATGTACTTGACGGGCATTTTGATCCATTCATCGATTTAGTGGTAAAGACTATTGAATACAATACTTACATGCTCAATTATACCTCTACAATAGTAGTTGGGGTTCATGCAAAAGCCCGTGGCTGGGAATTTTCTGCTTCCGTTGGAGACGAAGATGATTTAAATTATGAAGGTGGTCGGGCGCCAGAACTCCAGCAGCATTTTGATCAGGAGATTTTTCCTTTTGTCGATTCTTTGGGTCTAAAAATAAACTCATTCCGTTCCATCATAGGGCATTCATCTGGAGGGACTTTCGTTTTATATACCCTCTTTGGAGGCAAGCAAGACTTGTTCGATGCATACATCTGTATTAGTCCCGCCATCCGAGAAGACAGTGAGTATGTTCTCGATCAAGCCGCCTCAAGACTGGGAAATCAAGAACAATTTAATAAATTTCTTTACTGCTCTTCGGGTACTGTAGGTGAACGCGAGGAAATTTTCGGAAATGGGATTAAAAGACTTGATTCTCTCTTGGATAAGCATCCTGATAATGGCCTATTATGGCAACCGGCAACTTTTCAAGGGATGGACCATTGGACCTGTGTGCCCCCCTCCATTAACGATGCAATGGTTGAATTGACCAGAGCTTTTCGAGTCGATGAAAAGATGTTGGATGACTTTTCGCAGAATAAGGATGTATCCGTAACAGATCAAATCAATGATTTCTATGATAGTCGGGAACAAAAGTATGGCTTCATAGAAAAACCTTATCCCAAACATATGGCCTATTCCGCTTGGGAAATATTTGAGAAGGGACGAAAAGATCAAGCACTCGAAATTCTGGAATGGGGCATTCAAGAATACCCCAACCATTATACTTTGAGAAATTATCAAGCCCACACTTATAAGACCATGGGAAAATTATCTGAAGCTCATCAGGCCTATTTAAAACTGCAAGAACTCATAGAATCCCAAAAAGACAGTCTGTCGAAAGAAAAATACGAATCCAGAATGAAGAGAGTTAAGGAAAACATAACTAAAACGAAAATGTAAAATACTGCGTTCAAAGCAAGAGAGAAAAGTGTCAAATAAATTTACCATTATGCGTTCATTCAACATCTTATCCCTACTTCTACTATCCTTTTTTTACAGCACTGGTCAAGGTGTCTTAACCCCTGACTGGACAAAATTTAATTCAAGTTCGAATGGGACTTCTGAAGCTTGGGGAATTGATGTCGATGATGATCAAAACATATACTGGACCGTGACCAATGACAATAGGGGACAAGGACTGGATATTATCAGTTATAAGTTTGAACAAGGAGGCAATAGCCTATGGTCTACCCCTTTTACTTATGGAGGCCCGGGAACGCAGCACGCTTATGTCTCTAATGTGGCCGATGACGCTTTATACATCGGAGGTAAGTTTTGTACAGGCCTATTTCTGACTTGTAATATGTCCTTACTTAAGGTCGATAAAACCACGGGTAGATTAATCTGGGATAGAATGCTGGATTTCTCAGCAAGTGGGTACGACGAAGTGGATGGATTAGAAATTATGCCGGATGGAATATATTGCGGAGGCTGGAGCCAGGAATTCAACGGTTCTCCTTACCAAAATGAAATTGGATTATGGAAGTTGGATTTTGACGGCAATACGGAGTGGACCAATTACCTTGGAGTAGATGGAACATCTGAGCATCAAGATGGGCATTTTGTGGTTGACGAGGATAGAATATACGCCGCAGGGCTATGGGGAGGATCAGGTCTTTTCAATCTTTACAATGGTCATGCTTTCTTGGGATCCTTCAGTAAATCGAATGGAACATTAATAGATTCTACCTTATTCGGCACCCAATCCACCGCCATCAACGATATCGAAAATGCATTGGGAATGGCTTCTGATGGAGATTATCTTTATATCACCGGTTATAGCACGCCTAGAAGTGTTAATGACTGGCAGATCTTTGTCGCAAAATTCGACAAACAACTCAATCAGATATGGTATACGGACTGGGGAGGTTCCGGATCTGAATCCGCTAGAGCCATAGATGTGGAAGATGGTATCATTTACATAGCCGGACTCACAGAATCGCCTGAAATCATGATAGGTGGAGATAGCGATGGAGTATTCCTTACCATGGACACAAGTGGAAATGTCTTGGATTACAAGATATACGGTGGTGCCGAGCATGAGTCCTTTCAGGATATCAAAGTCTCGGATGGTAATGTATATTTTACAGGAACCATTCGAACCAGGAATCCCGAAACCAAACGATCGATGTTGTTAGCCTTAGAAGATAATACGAACAGCAATGAACTGGCTATGAAGGACCAATTCGTCATTTCTCCGAATCCTTCAAGGGGAAAGGTCGTGATTGACTTCAAGAATCCTGTTCACTCCAATGGAGAAGTCCAGGCCTTTGACAGTTCTGGTAAGTTGGTCGCTCAGGGATTTTTTGAGAGTAGTACTTCCAAGTATTCTCTTAATCTTCCCGATCCGGGAATATTCTTAATTCAGGTGGTTTTTGAAGACTATACCATTACGCATAAGGTATTTAATCGGCCGTAAGAGAGGAATTCAGGATATAAAAAGAGCCAAAAAGAATCTCCTCTTTTTGGCTCCAGAATTCAACAATCTATAGCTCTCGTCTATCAATCTTCATAATGATCGATAAACTGTCTAATTTTCTCCATCGTACCTGGATCCACCCGCCGATACTCCTTGAATTTTCTTGAGAATTTGGCTTTACCATGCGATAAAGACCTCAGATTACTCGAGTAATTGTGCATCTCTAAGTAGGGAACCACGGCATTGATGACTTGTTTGTCATTCTGCGTACCCATACCCTCAATGATTGCTCTTCTCGTCTGTAGATCACTCATGATATCTCCAATGCTGTCACTAGAGCTCTTGACATTGACTTCATAAACCGGCTCCAATACAATTGGATTGCATTCCTCAAAAGCCTGCCTCAAGGCGCCTTTGGCTGCAGAGCTAAAGGCTGCGTCATTGGAATCTACAGAGTGCATTTTTCCATCGATGACACTCACTGCTACGTTAATCACCGGATAGCCTACCAAGTTTCCTTTGCTCATCTGGTCGATCAAGCCTTTCTTAATGGCACCTTGGTATTTAGCATCAATCGTTCCTCCAACAATACACCAATTAAAAGACAACAAACCACCCCAAGGCAATTCGATTAACTCATGGTGCTTGACTTGTAGATTATGAGAAAGCTGACCTTCTACATAGGGCTCTACCTTTATCTTTACTTCCCCAAATTGTCCTGAACCACCGGACTGTTTCTTGTGCCTATAATTGCTCTCCGCAGGAACAGTAATGGACTCTCTAAATGGTATCTTAGGTCGAATCCAATCAAAGCTGATGTTATTGACTTTCTCGATACGATATTTGGCAAGATCAAGATGCATTCTACCTTGCCCATGGACAATAGTCTGAGCCAATTCCTTGGAAGGCTCTACCTTCAGTGTAAGGTCCTCTCCGGCCATTTGATGTAGAGCAGTCAAGACTTTGTCGTAATCTCCTTTTTGATTAACCTTTATTGCGTTTCGAACTCTGGACTCGGGAAAAGCAATGGCTGCTTCCACTTGATCATCCTTATTCGAAGAAAGGGTATTATTGGTATGAGCATTTTTCTTTTTGATCATAGCACCCAAGTCGCCGGCTACCAATTGATTTTCAGACGTACGATTTTTACCGTTTACGCTGAAAATCTGATTGAGTCGTTCTTCAGTTCGGTTATTAAGATTGTATAATTCGTCTCCAGATTTCAATGTTCCCGACAATACTTTGAAATGAGATACTTTCCCAACCTGTGGCTCAGTAAAAGTTCTGTATACAAAAATCTTGCTTCTATCACTGCCTTTTGCTTCTTCGTATTCGGCCGGCATCGGAGCAATGTCATGCAAAAATCCCATGATCCTACCAGTACCCTTATTCAACACGGAAGAACATACAAATACAGGAAAAATTTGATGGTTCTTTAACGCTATAGAAAGTCCTTCCGTTAACTCTTCTTCGGTAAGACTTCCTGCATCAAAGAACTTCTCCATCAGTCCTTCATCGTTTTCAGCAGCGGCCTCAACAATTAAATTGTGTAATTCCTGGGCCCTTTGCATTTCGGACTCAGGAATAGGTTGTTTTTCCGGCTTTCCGCCATTCTCTGGGAAAACGTACATCACCATTCTCAAAGCGTCTACAATTTTGCTGAACGTAGGCCCCTCCTCCAGTGGAAATTGAAACTGCAATACCCGAGAGCCAAAATGATCCTTAATGGACTGAAGACTTGTGTTAAAGTTTGCTTTGGGATGATCCATCTTGTTGATGACAAAGATCGTGGGAACCTTTCGGTCGTTGATCAAATCCCATCCTAGCTCAGTTCCTACTTCTACCCCATTGTCTGCACTGATCAGCATAGCCGCCGTATCAGCTACAGAAATAGCGGAAATGGTCTCTCCAATAAAATCGTCCATCCCCGGTGTATCCAGTATATTTAACTTTGAATCTTTCCAGAATAAGTGTTGGGTTGAACTGAATATAGAGTGCTCTTTCTCTTTCTCAATGTTTGTGTAATCTGATACCGTATTGCCTGTTTCTATGCTTCCCATTTTAGGATTCATGCCTGACTCAAATAACATGGTCTCTACCAAGCTGGTTTTACCGCTTCCGGCGTGCCCCAGAAGTACAATATTCTTTATTGAATCGAATTTGTCCGCCATATCAATATTTTATTTGGTTAATAATAAATTTCTAGATCAAAGAACAGTTTTGGAATAACTGCACAAAATAAATATAGTCAAAATGGCGAAGGAAGCGAAATCAATAAGAGATTTTATACCTGGGCTTCAAACATTCCTTTAACTATCATATGTTAAATCACTATATATCAGTGGTTAGCGGCAAGTTATTAGTGATTTGTGATCAGTAATCGGTAGGGGTTAGGGAAAAGAAGTTTGATAAATCCAATTAAACAAATCATCCACATTGTCTTGTCCTAAAATAGGTTTACACAAAAAGCGGTGTAAAATGGGACGAAAAGCTGGTAAAAGTAAGCGTTACGCTAGAGAGTTAAAACAGAAGGTGGTATTGGAATATTTAAGGGGAGAAGAGACCCAAAAAGAAGTACTTAACCGATATGGGATTAGAGGTAGTTCTACATTAACGAACTGGATACGTCAGTTGGGTTATGAGGATGAATATGAAAGGGGTATCTTTCCAAAAACAAAAGCTTTGTCTGAATTTAAGAAGGAAAAGAAAAGCCAATCAGCAAGGAAGAGTGCTTTAGAACAAGAGAATGAGCAATTACGCTTAAAGCTGGAGTTGTATGAGCGAATGATCAAGAAAGCGGAAGAGGTTTATCAAATCAAGATTGAAAAAAAGTTCGATTCCAAGTAATTCAACAGATGAAGACAGATAAACCAACAGTTCAGATTCAACGGTTGTGCACATTACTTGGAGTAAGTCGACAAGCTTATTATCAATATCAAAAGCGAAAAGCACAAGAAAGATTAGATGAAGCTCTCATTTTGAAATGGGTCCATGCGATACGAAAACAGCATAGATTTATGGGAGGAAGGAAGCTATTTAAGAAGATTCAAGCCGATCTTGAAATGCACAATATCAAGCTGGGAAGAGATGCGTTTTTTGACTTACTTAAAAACCATAACTTGTTGATAAAAAGAAGAAAACGAAGAGTTCGAACCACTAACTCTATCCATAATTTTAAGAAATGGCCTAATCTAATAGAAGGGATAAATCTAGAAAGAAAAAATCAGTTATGGGTTAGTGATATTACTTACCTCAAAACAGTACGAGGCTTTTTGTATATCAGTTTTATAACGGATGCATATACCCACAAGGTCATAGGATTTAATGTAAGCCACTCTCTAAAGGTCAAAGAAAGTATCGAGGCACTGAAAATGGCTTTTAATAGCTTAGAACAAGAAACTCCTTATCATCTGATACATCATTCGGATCGAGGATTTCAATATTGTAGCTATCAATATGTATCATTACTTCGATCAAAAGGTATAGCAATCAGTATGACACAAACTGGTGATCCAAGAGATAATGCAGTAGCCGAAAGAATAAACGGAATCATAAAGAATGAGTATTTAAAGGACCTAAAAATTACCTCCTTGAAACAGGCTAAAATAGAGCTAGATAAAGCAGTTAAACTTTATAACAACCAAAGACCTCATTACAGTATAGGACTCTTTACTCCTAATGAAATTGAAGCAAACAAAAATTTAAAACCAAAGAATTTATGGAAATCAGCAAAAACTCAAAATGTAAACCTATTTTAGGACTTAGATACCTATGTCAACCTATGCTAGGATTATTATTTAATCGTGTAAACTTATTTTAGGACGAGACACATTTAAAAACCATCAATAGATCACCAACTACTGATCACCGACCACCAGTAACAGATCACCGACCACTGATCACCGACCACCAATAACCCACCTATTAATTCGAATTCTGTAGCTTTGTGCCAAGAAGATCATCAGTTTAGAAAAATCAAAATTCTAATGAATGAAGGTTTGTGGGTTTAGTTTTATTAGGAATGCAGTGAAGTATGATTATCCCATCCGTGAGGCATTATTATCTATTGCCCCATTGTGCGATAAGATTTATGTCGCTGTTGGCGATAGTGAAGATGAAACCCTTCAGATGGTGCAATCCCTCCTGGAAGATAAGATTGTTATCATAGAGACCGAGTGGGACGACAGCAAGCGCGAAGGGGGAGCAGTACTTGCGGAAGAGACCAATAAGGCTCTTGATGCCATCCCTGAGACTTTCGACTGGTGCGTATATATTCAAGGCGATGAAGTGCTTCATGAAGCGGGAATTGAAAATATTCGATCCGATATGAAAACCCATTTGAATAATCAAAAAGTAGAAGGGTTACTCCTTAAATATCGGCATTTTTATGGGTCCTACAGTTATCTTGGTGATAGCAGGAACTGGTATAGAAATGAAATTCGAGTTGTCAGGAACGATAAAAGAATTAGATCTTACAAGGATGCTCAGGGCTTTCGAAAGGAAGGTCGAAAACTGAACGTAAAGAAGACGAATGCTTATGTCCATCACTATGGCTGGGTGAAGCACCCCCTTCAACAGCAATTAAAAATGCAGAGCTTCAACAAGTATTGGCACTCTGACGAGTGGATGGAGCAGAACATTCCCAAAGTGGAGAACTTCGACTATTCGAAGATTGATAGCCTCAAAAAATTCGATGGTGCCCATCCGAAAGTTATGCAAGATCGGATTGCCAAAATCAATTGGGACTTTGAATTCGATCCAAGTTCTAAAAAACTCTCCTTAAAGGAAAGATTCAGTCGTTGGATAGAGAAAATAACGGGATGGCGACCTGGAGAGTATAGGAATTATGTGGAGCTGTAGTTCCATGTTTTGTACCTTTGACCCAATTTAATCAATACCAGAGAACTCAAAGATGACGAGTAGAAAAGACTACGAGAGCAACGAATTAATCGAAAGACTGCCCAAACATCTCAAGCAATTCATCAAGCCTCAAAATTATGATGAGTATACGCCGATTAATCAGGCCGTCTGGAGGTATGTGATGAGAAAAAATATACAGTACCTCTCTAAAGTGGCACATCATTCCTATACTGATGGATTGCGTCAAACCGGAATCGAAATAGAACAAATTCCCAGCATGTATGGTATGAATCGAATATTAAAGGAGATAGGCTGGGCTGCAGTAGCGGTAGATGGTTTTATCCCACCAAATGCCTTTATGGAGTTTCAGGCTTATAAGGTTTTGGTCATCGCTTCAGATATTCGACAACTAGAAAATATAGAATATACCCCTGCACCGGATATCATTCACGAAGCAGCTGGTCATGCTCCGATCATAGCTAATCCGGATTATGCGGAATACTTGAGAAGATTGGGAGATATTGGCGCTAAAGCCATTCTTTCGAAGTACGATATAGACCTCTACGAAGCCGTTAGAAAACTTTCCATCCTGAAAGAAGCCGAAGGAGTGGACGATGCAGAAATTAATGCTGCAGCCGCAGAGGTGGAAAGGCTTCAAGATATGGATGTTGAGTTGTCCGAAATGGCTCAAATGAGAAACCTACAATGGTGGAGTGTTGAATACGGTCTAATCGGAGATATCAGCGACCCTAAAATCTATGGTGCTGGTTTACTTTCATCCATCGGAGAGAGCAAATGGTGCTTGAGTGATGAGGTGGTAAAGCTGCCCTATTCTATCGATGCTGCTAAACAAGAGTTCGACATTACCAGTCCGCAGCCACAACTTTTTGTCACGCCCGATTTTTCCCATTTAATGGAGGTGCTGGAAGAATTTGCGAATACTTTAAGTCTGCGGAAAGGAGGTGCTAGAGGCGTTCAAAAACTGATCGATTCCAAAATGGTTGGCACCATAGAATTGAGTACAGGACTGCAAATATCAGGAGAGTTCAGTCGTGTCATTGTCAATGAAGACAATGAAGTAGTTTTCTTTGCTACCAAAGGACCAACGGCTTTGGCGTATAGAGAAAAAGAGCTGATCGGCCATGGCATAGACTATCATCATCATGGATTTAGTTCTCCTTTAGGCAAACTCAAAAACATCAATATTGCCATTGAAGACATGGGGCCATATGATCTTAAGGCGTACAACTTTTACGACGGCAAGTGGCTTGCTTTCGAATTTGAGAGTGGGATCAAAGTCGAAGGGCTTAACATTACCGGAATTAGAAACCGCCAGGGAAAACTCATGCTTATTCAGCTGAAAGATTGTACCATAACCTATGGAGATGAAGTTCTGTACAAACCGGAATTCGGCACTTTCGACATGGTTGTCGGAAAAGACATTATTTCCGCTTATGCCGGCTCTGCAGATCCTAATTCCTTCCCAAATTTATATGAAGTTTCGCCATCTCTCACCATTAAGACAAATCGAACTCCTGATCGAATAAAATTGGAAGAACAATACGGATTGGTTCGGTCAATAAGAGAGAATGATGCCAATGATGAGTCACAGCTCAAGCAGATATATGATTTGATCAGAACCGAATTTCCGAACGAATGGCTTATCCTTCTTGAAATCTATGAGATAACTGAAGATCAGCAATTAAAAGAATCTACTTCTGCTCACTTGAAGTATTTGGCCGAAAAATTCCCTCATCTGACCGCACTGATCAATGAAGGTTAGGAAATCGCCGAATAAGATTCGAATTTAATTTTTGAAGAATTCAATCATCTGATCTGCTAATTCAAGGCCTATATTGGCTTGCGCAGATTCAGTAGATCCTCCAATGTGCGGACTCGTACTTACATTGGGATGTTGTAGCAACCTACTATCAGGTGTCGGCTCATTGCTAAATACATCCAAACCAGCTCCACCTATCTTGCCGGAATTCAACGCGTCCAACAATGCGTCTTCATCAATCAATCCACCGCGCGAAGCATTGACAAGAATGGCCCCGTCTTTCATCATCGAAAGTTCTTTGACACCAATTACCGGAGCTTCTTGTGCAGGCAAGTGCAAACTGATAATATCTGCCTCTTGAAGCATTTCTTCTAAAGCCACCATTTTGAGTGGAATGCTCAGCTCTTGATGTCCATTTATTTTCAAGGGTAAGTCATACTCATCCATGAAGATATCTACCGGAAGTATTTCCATTCCCATGCCGAGAGCAAGGCTACCTAGTGCTCTACCAATTCGTCCAAAGCCGTATATTCCCAACTTCTTACCTTGAAGTTCGATCCCTTTAGAGTATTGTTTTTTTAGTTTTTTGAAGGCCTCATGTCCAGAATTAGGCATATCCATGTGCGCCTGATGAAGGAATCTCGACAGACTCAATACATGAGCGATAACTAATTCTGCTACTGACCTCGAAGAAGCGGCAGGTGTATTGATCACCTTTATCCCTTTTTCCTGCGCATAGCTCACGTCAATATTGTCCAAGCCGACCCCGCCTCTACCGATAAGGCGTAAATTAGGACAGGCATCAATATGCTCCTTTCTGACTTTAGTGGCAGATCGGACTAGAATAGCATCATAATTGCTTAATTCCTTACTCAAATCCTCCTGATCTACCCGATCAAATTCGAGTTGGAAACCATTGTCTTCCAATTTTGCTTTTCCGGCAGGATGAATGCCATCATTGACCAATACTTTTATCATTTCAATACTGTTTAAACAAGATTCGAAGGCCGAATATACTAAAATGCAAGAGTTCCACGCCAAGGAGCATTTTAATATTGAATTGAATTAATAAAAAGATAATGGTAAAGTTCTCTAATCCAATGCCATAGCAATGCAGGCCATAGAGATTTTAGATACACCATTCGATAATAAAACCTGAGCACACGCCTCTAATGTTGAACCAGTAGTAATAATATCATCAACCAATAAAACATGATTGGGCAATGGTCTTCCTTTATCCAAAAAAGTAAAAGCCTCATTCATATTCTCCAGTCTTTCATACCTGGTCATTTGGGTTTGACTCGGCGTATTCTTTTGGCGTTTTAACCAATCAACCTTACAAGGAATATTCATGCTACAGGAAAGCCCTCTTGCAAAAGCTTCACTTTGGTTGTACGATCTCTTCTTCAACTTCGATTTATGCAGAGGAACCGGAATGATGCAATCGACATCTTCGAACCATGAAACTCCTCGAAGATCTTTGCCGTAATCCACGCCTATTTTATAGCCGATATCATATCTGTTCTTGTATTTGAGCGCATAGATCAAATTCCTAAAGACACTGTTCTCTGCATAATAATAACGGGCCGTCGCCGAATGCAAGGGAACCCTTCCGACAAACTTTTGGGTGAATTCGTTGACTTTCAGCCGATGTTGGTCTGTTTTTTTCAATTGAATGGCACAGTGAAGGCAAATGAGGTGATCATCCACACATATTCGCTTGTTACAGGCGGGACAGATACTTGGAAAAACAAGAGCAATAAGATCTTTAATCCATCGCATTGAGTAATTCTGCTTTTCAAATGGCTAACAAATAGATACTTCTTTGGCTTTTATTCTACAACTAGGGTTATTCTGCTGACTACAACGATTTAAAGCCATGAATGTTTTGATGAATGAAATCTTTGGGAAATGATTCTATATCATCGAAACCCAATTCTGTGTCTCTTCCACTCTTGGGCCAATAGGAAGTACCAAAGATAAAATCCCACAAAGCCAGGGTGATACCGAAGTTTACTCCAAACTTTCTGTCGCTGGGTATTTCTTTTGCGTGATGCCAGATATGCATTTCCGGGCTGTTAAATAATTTCTTCATTACCGGACCCAGTACAAAATATCCGAAGACGAGAGAAGCCAAGGTGAATAAAACCTTCATCGTATTCGAACTACCACTCAAAAGAGAAACATCGAAATACCCTCCGACAAAAACAACACTTAACAAACCCATGAAAACCACTCCGCTCCAGGGGCCACTTATGCTGAAATTACTGTGATTAAAATGCCCTACAGCCAAGGTAAAAAGATGAATGATAAAGAAGTCATATAATCCAATCCCCAACAAAGCCAAAGGAATATATTCCAGTGTTCGATAAACTATGTTTTCCATCCAATGATAGCGCAAGTGAGCAGCAAAACCCATCTGTTCAACACTGTGATGAACCTTGTGATACTCCCATAAGCGTGGTACTCTGTGTAAAAGACGATGCACATTCCACTGAACAAAGTCGCGAACCACAAAACCGGTCAGTAGAATAGCCCAATGCGGGAAAGAATACAAGGGATTGCTCGCACTGAGATCGAATCCCGTTAGACGTTGTATACCCTCATTGAAAAACTCTACCACGACTGAACTCATGGCATTATAAACGATCAGCGAAAACAGAAAAAAATTGAAAAACATGTAGAAGAAATCCAACCAAAAATCCTTCCTGATTACAGCCTGTCCTTTTCTCCAAGGTTTGATGATTTCAAGAACAAAAAAGAAAAGTGAAATGATGATCAACCAATAGAAATAGTTCTTGGCGTGTGGATGACTAATCTCAAACCAGAGATACTCGGCATAGTTCTTATAGGCGTCGACGAATATATTCCAATAATGCTCCATAATTTAATACACTTTCTTTCCCTTACTTAGTAATCTACCCCACTTAGGGCTATAGGCATGGATTTCTTCTGTAATTTCATCCTCCCGATATATTTTTCTATCCTCATAGATCCACTGAAATATACCTCCCTGGAGATTGTAAACATGCTCAAAGCCCTTTTTGCTTAATTCCTTGGCCATTATTTGACTTCGATGCCCCACACTACAGTATAAGATGATCGAATCACCGACATTGAAGTTCTGCAATATCGAGAAATTGGGATTTTCATATCCCAAAAATTCAGCTTTATGCAAATGACTAATCTTGTACTCTTCCGGCTCTCGGCAGTCCAATAAAATATACTTACCAAGGTCTTTTACTTCATCGGATATAATTTGATCTACAGTAGAATCACTGATATATCGGTCTATGAAAATCTCATACATCCATTGCCTAATTGAATCTTGAAAAACAAGAAATAAAGTGATGGCGGACAATAATATCCCCACTAAGACAACCATCGTCTTCATTGTTTTTTGGGAGGATTATACTTGACGTATAGATTGATCCAAAGAGACCTGGAAAGCCTAAATACCAAGGGTATCATGATTAGGATGAGTATAACCACTGCTATATAACTCTGTGTCATGCTGAATCCTAACAAGAATTTTAGTATGATAAAAGCCCCTAAAATTATACCTGTAGAGAGGCCATAAGCAATGTACATTGACCCCCAATAAAAACCGGGTTCGAGTTCGAATTTTTGTCCGCAATTACTGCATTCCTCTTTCATATCCAACAAGCCCTTCATTTCTGATAATCGATGAGCGAATAGCCTATCCTCATGGCATTTTGGGCATCTCATCTTCAGAATGCTGTATAGTTTTTGTCCTTTCTTCATATTGATCGAATGAATTGCTGCAAAGGTAATAGGATATTGAAAAAGTGAATGTAAACTAAGTTACATTTAGATGAAGCTGTGTGTATGAGTAGTGATTAGTTGTCTGTGATTTGTGATCGGATTTTTAGCGCGTTGGGGTATTAGGGTGTTAGCGTATTGGATAGAATTTACTTTTTAGTCTTATCAATGCCCGCCGGTAATCTGCCAATACCCTAATACGCCAACACGCCAATAAGACATCTTACTGATCACCGGCTATCAACTTCTGGTTGCGCAGAGGAAAACTCAAGCTCGTTTCCATTTAAGCCATCCCCTGATTTGCATTAAAAAATTGACCAAATGCATGAAGGCTAAATACCACAGTTCTGTCATTCCACATATTATCATGGCGAGGAATTGTCCTACAGCCATGACATAAAATGCTTTGATACTTTTTCTGTTGAACAATTCGAATCCGGCGAGAATAAGAATTGCAGATATTACTTCTACTACTGTCTTTAGCATTTTATTCTACGTTTTATCCCTGATTAATTTTTAAGCCTATAGTTATTGTGATGAGGAAGTAAAATAGGAAGAATAACTCGAGCAAACCACAAATTTATTGACAAGCTGAACGCCGACAGAATGAATCAATTTGTTTTATTTGAAAACAATTTGTTTCATTTTAATAAATTTATCGTATCTTAGTGGCCAAGATAGTTGTTTTAAAAACCAAAATTTTACTGTGCCGTGAGATCAATTTTACATCTTGATTTAGATACTTTTTTTGTCTCGGTAGAACGACTCTTAGATAGTCGCCTAAACGGACTGCCCATTCTAGTAGGTGGTACGGGAGACAGAGGAGTAGTCTCTGCAGCAAGTTACGAAGCAAGACCTTATGGTGTACATTCGGGAATGGCCATGCGCATGGCCAGACAATTATGCCCTGAAGCCATCGTCATAAAAGGCAATGCCGGCACCTACACCAAATACTCAAAAGCGGTAACTGACATTTTAAAAGAACAGGTGCCCATCCTTGAAAAAGCAAGCATAGATGAATTCTACGCGGACTTGAGTGGCATGGACAAGTATTTTGGTTGTTACAAGTTTGCCTCCGAACTTAGGACCAAGATCATAAGAGAGACCGGACTACCTATTTCATTTGGGCTCTCTGTCAATAAAATGGTTTCTAAAGTGGCTACCGGAGAAGCCAAGCCCAACAATCAGATTAAAATCGAAAAGGGATTGGAAAAACCTTTCTTAGCCCCCTTGTCTGTAAAGAAAATTCCGATGGTAGGGAATAAGATGTTTCAGTCGCTCTGTCATCTGGGGATCAAAAAAGTAGCGACCATACAAAAGATGCCCGTTGAAATGATGACTTCCGTCTTCGGTAAACACGGGAGAGCGGTATGGCTCAAGTCCAATGGCATCGATGACAGCCCCATCATAGAATACCACGAACGCAAATCCATTTCTAACGAGCGGACCTTTGGCCGTGATACCACTGATGTAGCCAGATTAAAATCCATTATTATGGCCATGGCCGAAAATCTGGCCTTTCAGTTAAGAAATGGAGAAAAACTCACCTCTTGTGTCACCATAAAAATTCGATATTCCGACTTCAATACCCACACCAAGCAAGCTAAAATACCCTATACTTCTGCCGACCATCAACTGATCCCAAAAATCCTGGAGTTATTTGACCAATTGTATAACAAAAGGCTTTTGATCAGATTGGTGGGCGTCAGATTTAGCGGACTGGTTTCCGGAAATTACCAAATGAGCCTCTTTGAAAACACCCAACAAACCATCAATCTATATCAGGCAATGGATACTATAAAAAACAAGTATGGCCCCCATCGCATCATGAGAGCTTCTACGATGGATGTAAAGACGATTGGCAGTATGATGAATCCATTCAATGGCGAACCTCCTATTGTTTTGGCGCATAGAACCGCTTGATAATTGATAATTGATAATTGATAATTGATAATTGATAATTGATAATTGATAATTGATAATTGATAATGAAAAAGAATATCATAAAAGACAAAAGTTTCCTATTTGCTATAGATATCATTCGCTTTTGCAAAAAACTTACAGATAAACAAGCGGGATTTATCATCGTAAAACAACTTTTGAAATCAGGAACAGCTATAGGCGCTCTTGTACGAGAAGCAGAGATGGCTGAAAGTAAAAAAGACTTTATTCATAAAATGTCTATTGCTCTGAAGGAAGCCAATGAAACTTTGTATTGGCTAGAATTAATCAAAGCAACATCCCTGCAAAATATAGATCAACTTTTACGGCAATGCACTGAACTTGTCAAACTACTAGTATCCATTATAAAATCTACAAAAAGAAACATCGCCTAATTATTAATTATCCATTATTAATTTTTCATTGATAAACTCACATTCATACTACAGCCTCCGATACGGAATCATCTCTGAAGAAGAACTGATCAACATCGCCCTTGCTCACAAGGCCGAGCAAGTGGTACTTACAGATGTCAACAACACTTCCGCATGTCTTAATTTTATTCGATTAGCCCAAAAAAGAAATATAAGACCCATTGTGGGGATCGACTTTCGAGAAGGAGCCCAACAGCTGTATTTGGGAATAGCTAAAAACAACAAGGGCTTTCAACAACTCAATACTTTTCTGTCTACCCACAAACACGAAAAAACCTCTCTTCCGGCCATTCCCGCCCATATGGAGGATGTATTCATTGTTTATCCTCTAAAACAGCTAAAGTTGCTCGGCAAAAAAAACTTTGACCCTCACGAGTATATTGGCATTCATAGATCAGAGCTCTCTCAACTCCCTTTTTCAGAATATGCTGGATACAAGGATAGGCTGGTCATGCTAAACAGCTATACCTTCAGAAACAAGAAAGATTTTAATACCCATCGATTACTCAGAGCTATAGCCAATAACACCATATTGCACAAGCTAACTGAAAAAGATCAGGCTTCGGAACACGATATTTTCCTCTCCGATCGAGCCTTGCTACAATACTATCAGGGTTATCCGCATATTATCGAGAATACCCAGCAACTACTCGAAGCGTGTCAAATTAATTTTGATTTTTCTGAGAATCGACCGCACCAAAACAAGCTCAGCTATACAGGCTCCAAGGAAAAAGATGAAAAACTAATCCATCATTTATGCCAACAAGGGCTAAAATACCGATATAAGAATGTTACCCCTGAGATTAGAGCCCGCTTAGACAAAGAACTGGACATGATCCAACGCATGAATTTTGTGCCTTTTTTCTTAGTCAATTGGGATATTGTGAATTATGCCCAACAAAAAGGCTACTACCATGTAGGGAGAGGTAGTGGTGCCAATAGCATTGTCGCCTACCTACTAAAAATCACCGATGTCGATCCCGTTCAGTTAGACTTGTACTTTGAGCGCTTCATGAATCTGTACCGCACCAGTCCCCCCGACTTTGACATAGACTTTTCCTGGAGAGACAGAGAGGATGTAACCCGATATATCTTTGAACGGTTTGGAGAAAATGGACAAGTCGCTTTACTCGCTACGTACAATACTTTCAAGCACAGTGCTGCAGTGCGGGAACTGGGCAAAGTATTTGGTCTGCCAAAGCACGAAATAGACAAGCTAAGCAAAGGGCGGTACCAGCCCTCTGCACTGGACAAACTGTCCAGGCTTGTCTTAACTTATGCCAAAGAATTAAAAGGCAAGCCCAATTACCTGAGCATACATGCCGGAGGAATCATTATCTCTGAAAAACCCATTCACTATTATACGGCCACCGACCTGCCCCCTAAAGGATTTCCCACTACCCAATTCGACATGGTGGTTGCCGAGGATGTAGGCCTCTATAAATACGACATATTGGGTCAGCGCGGGCTTGGAAAAATAAAAGATGCCCTACAGTTGATTAAAATCAATCGACCCGAAGTTCCACATATAGACATCCATGATGCCCAACCCTTTTTTAAGGATGCCAATATCAACCGCCTGATCAGCCAAGCAGAATGTATCGGATGTTTCTATGTCGAATCTCCTGCCATGCGCATGCTATTGAGGAAACTGGAAGTAGATAATTATCACGGACTGGTTGCGGCGAGTTCTATCATACGCCCAGGTGTAGCAAAAAGCGGGATGATGCGGGAATACATCTTACGGCACAAAAATCCGGAAAGAAGAAAAAATGCCCACCCCATTCTTAAAAATATCATGCCCGACACCTACGGCGTCATGGTTTATCAGGAAGATGTCATCAAGGTTGCTCACCATTATGCAGGTCTTGATCTGGCAGAATCAGATGTACTGAGACGTGGAATGAGCGGAAAGTACCGCTCAAGGGAAGAATTTGAAAAAGTCAAACAAAAATTCATCGACAATTGCCGTGATCGAAATTATCCCGACCAAAGTATTTTCGATATCTGGAGACAAATAGAGAGTTTTGCCGGTTACGCTTTTGCCAAGGGCCACAGTGCCTCCTACGCCGTCGAAAGCTATCAAAGTCTTTATCTCAAAACCTATTATCCTCTCGAATATATGGTTGCAGTGCTCAACAACGGGGGCGGATTTTACCGAACAGAACTGTACGTACACGAAGCCCGCCTTCATGGAGGAACTGTTCATGCTCCTTGCGTCAATAAAAGTTATGAGCTCTCATTCTTATATGGTGAGGATATTTATCTGGGCTTTCATTTACTGAATGGTTTAGAAAGCAAGATAGCGATAGCTATTGTTACTGAACGGATAGAAAACGGAGACTTTCACTCTCTCGATGATTTCTTAGAGAGGGTTTCTATCAGCATAGAACAACTCGACATTTTAATACGAATTGATGCTTTCCGCTTTACAGGAATAGACAAACGAACCCTACTGTGGAAAGCATACTTTTTACTTCATACCGATCCCTATCGGGGGAACCAGCAAATTCTATTTCGGCTTACCTCTGACCAAGAGGAATTGCCCCATTTTGAAATCTTGGCTTTAGAACACGCCTTTGACCAAATAGAGTTGCTGGGCTTCCCCCTTTGTCATCCGTTTCAACTGCTCAAAAACCCATTGCCGGATCAACTTATTTTATCCAGAGATTTGGCCAAGTACGATGGTCAACTCATCACCATGTATGGCTATCTTATTACCGTTAAAAACACTACAACTTCCAATCAAAAAAGTATGCATTTTGGGACTTTCCTGGATCTTGAGGGAGATTGGATCGATACCGTTCACTTTCCCCCCGATAGCGAAGAAAGCACCCTTCAAAGGAAGGGGTATCTACAAGATAAAGGGTAAAGTCGTTGAAGAATTTGGATTCTACACTGTAGAAGTAAGTAATCTGGAACGCTTAGCTTATGTAGAGGATGTGAGGTTTTCTAGTACTGAACCCGGCGTAAATGCTTAAGAGGTTTTTCCAACTATAAAGACCAAGCCAAACTCTTACTTCAATAAATTCAGATTTCTAAAGAAATCCTTTTTATAGGTATATCCGATCGGTATTTCATTTCCCTGGATCACAATCATAGCTTCTCCCGGATTAATCTCCATAATTGCCCCGACATTAACAACAAAAGACTTGTGACATCTTAAAAAGTTAGGAAAAAGCTCTTTTTCTATGGTCTTTAACTGAACCGAGGTGGGATAAGATCGATTAGCCTCAGAATGAGCCACGATCGTATTTCCCTGCGCTTCAAAATACAAGATGTCCTTGGTGTCAATTGCTTTAAAGTAATTGCCCACTCTGAAGAATAATTTGTCGTGATGGATATGATTTATCGCTTGTTTTTCACTCTCCTTTTCCTCCTCAATTTTTACGCCTTTCCAACGGTAAAATCCCAACTCGATAGCCTGCTGAAGTTTTATCGTAGAAATGTTCTTGTCCATAAAAGCGATAGGAGCGCATTCAATGGCCTTCGAATAATGATCCTGGTCAAATAAATTGGTGATGAAAATAATAGCCGGGTCGGTATATTCTTTTCTCAACTGTAAGGCAAAATCAATACCATCTATTCGACTTTTTTCTCCCAAATTTATATCCAACAAAAACAAATCAAATTGTCTTTTATACAGAAGCTCCTTGGCTTCATCAACAGACTGTACACTGTGATAAACAACTTTGTCAATTTCCTCCAAATGGGATTCTATCTTCTCGATAAACCTTATATCGTCCTCCAAAATCAGAATCCTTACCGCATCAATATCGTTCACGTATAAAAAATTAATTTTCAATCCCGCAAGATTGCAACGTTATGTTAAACATACAAGGCAACAATAAGATACTGTTTAAATACAACTATTTCAGGATAAGTGGCCAAATAGGCCATTCAAACCAAAGGCCAACGGAAAGTAAAACGTGTACCCCAGGGTCCGCTCTCCACAAAACTTGATCCTCCCGAAGAACGAATGATTTCATCAACAATGGACAAGCCCAGTCCAAGGCCATCTGGCTTAGAACTATAATTTTGATCGAATACATCTTGAATATTATCCAATTCAATGGCAGGCCCATTGTTTTCAATCAATAGTTGTTTTTCTCCAGACGGATCATTTATTGCCTTGATGATAATCTTGCCCGTTCCATCCGAAGGAATATAATAGATCGCATTATCCACAACATTGGTAATGACTTGCCTAATCCCCTCAGCGGGAAGAGGAAGCTCGGCAGAAACCTCTACCTGGACTTCGGCATTTTTCCGTTCTATCTCATAATCAAATTGCTCTAGGCTCATTTGAATTACATTCTTCAGGTCAATAGGTTTATTAGAATCAGACAATAGTTCATGACAGTAACTGATCAAAGAAGCACTCATTTTATTTTGTTGGACAAAGTAATTGAGATAGTCTTTGGTCGTACTCTTCGGCCCTATCTGATGCCTTCCCATATTGCGCATGCGATTAAGTCCTCCTATGATGTCATGTGTAATTCCTCTATTGATCCTTTTGAGCTTCGTATTTGCTTCCCGTAGAGAAGATGTTTGTGCAGCCAATGAATCATTGCTAAATTGTAGTTCTACCTCTGCTCTTTTCTTTAATTTGTAATTGCGGTAAAATGAGAAGGCCAACAAGGAACTGACCAGCATACCGAACAAAATCCATTGTTGAATTCGTTTTTGTCTTTTTATCTCCAAGGTGGCCAATTGGGCTTCCCTTTCTTTCTTAAGTTGAAGTATTTCTTTTTCTTTCGAGAATTGGTAGTCCTTAAATTCTGCCATGAGAGAGGAAAAGTTTCCGTGAACTTCATTGGAGTCTCGAATTCGATCTCGCTCCCCTAGAAAAAAATACGCTTCCTTTAAATTGCCCATTCTGTCATAAGCTTTGGTCAATTCTGAACTAGCCCATTCCATGTGATACGGATCTCCTTGTTCTTTTCCAAGTTCATACGCTTCCAATGCATAGGGAATTGATTCACTGGATCGGCCATCTTCATTTAATATTTCAGCCAATAAGGCATAACTGGAAATGATAGCCATGTTATGTATTTTTCTAAAATCATAATTTTCGATCACCAGTCGCAACACTTTTTCCGATTCAGCGCTGTGAGGAGCAAGCTTTAAATAATTATAGGCATAGAAATAGTAAATGGTGATCATGTCAAATACAAAGCCTGTGCGATTGGCTATGTCCAAGGCTTCCATTTTAATAGAATCGAGCTCTACGGTGTCCTTAGCAAATCTACAGGCATAGATAAAAGCCCTCAGTGAATCCTTAGGACTTTCATTTTTGAGAAGATAATAGAGGACGGAGTCTTGCAAAGGAGCTACAATGCTATCTGCAGCAAAACCGCGATATACTTCCAAAAGCATGGAGTAAGCTGAAGACTTGTGATAATAATCCGTGGGAGTTGCCAAATCAAGAACCTCCTGACACAATCGAACTACCTCGATATCCTTGGACTGCTCCATTGCCATCGATGCTTTTTGTACCAATGCGAGTAGAACATAGTCTCTCTTCACATCATCCATCCCACCAAGTGTATCAGAAATAAGTGAATCAGCTATATCCAAGGAAGACTGATCATCTCCCAAAAATCTTGAACTCAACATCTTAAAATATAGACATCGATTCTTAATATTCATCACATCAATATCAACACAGCTTTCACATCGATCTGTAAAAGCTAAAACTTTATCGTGGTTAGATAAATTATAGTTTCTGACACTAAGAGCAAAAAGAATTATCGCTTTTATCTCTGATGAATTCGGGTTGTCTCTAAAAGCAGAACACAGAATTTCGTTTTGACGAACGCTATCATTGAGCATATCTGTTTTTATGACTTTTCCTATAATAGAATCAAGGACATTCGTTGGAACCCGATGTTCGCTTACGGGAAGACAAGGAGATTGACTGATCGCTATTAAGTCGCAAGTATTTTTATCGATCGTTGAAGATAAAGATTGGGAAAAAGCATGCCCGATAAATGAGAAAAAAGAAATGATTATAGAAAGGGCAATTAAGGCTTTCTGAACATAATAATATCCATAGTTCACGCTAAATCGATATTTTATCATTCTATCTAAGATACTGAAATTCAATCAATTTTTAACAATAATTCTATTCTAACAAGTAAGGTAATTCGCAAAAAAATAGCTGAGCTGTAGCTATTACTGAGACTTTCAATTCTTCAAACAACTGATCAAATAATATTTTTAAGTAGTTGGGTTCATCATATTTTCCCTTTCACATTAATTGGCATTTTTTTTGTTACTGAGTGCTTACACTTTCCTTTTTTGATTCCCCTCTCATAGGATTAGTGTCTACTTAAAACGTTCATGAAAACACATACTTACATACTGCACATATGTGCTATTAGTATGTGGTATTTTAAATGTAAACTTTTTTAAATGAACTGTTTTAAGTTGCTCTTTAATCCTACTTCAACACCTACTATTTACTCATTATTTTTGGGGATAATATTTTTTATTTCCTCTTCATTGGTCACAGCGCAAGTTGGGGGACAAGCATTTGAAGAACTACCTGTGAACGGAACTGTTGCCAATTCCTATGGTGTCAAGGACGCCAATGAGTTAGGCCTTGATGGTATTGTTGTAACGATTACGGATGCATCGGGAAATGTAACCATGCAGAATACTTCAGGAGGAGGCTTATGGAGTGATCCTGCCTCCAATTTTCCGGTTCGAATTGAGTTCACATGGCCCAATCATTCCTGGTTAGAAAGTAGTCCGGACGGATCGAGTAGCAATACTTCTGTGCGATTTGTGTCAAGCTCTAATTCTAACATTGACTTTGGACTCCTTGACCCAGGATGCTATTCGGAAGCAGATCCAAGAATCGCCACTACCCAATTCACCAATGGGCAATCCAGTGGCAATACCTATCCCGCATTATTGGATATTAGATATAACTCGGCTAGTGGTGTTCCGGCGCAATTCGATCCTGATATTAGTAATGCATCGGTACCTACCACTGCAGCTGATCCAAATGAAAGAGCCAATGCCAATGATGCTGGCTCCATCTACGGCCTGGCCTTCGATCAATCAAGCCAGAGAGTCTACGCCACAGCCTTTACTAAAAGACACTCCGGTTTTGGCCCAAGAGGAATCGGAGGAGTTTATGTATTTGACTACGATGGAGCTTCAGGAACTTACTTAGGCGGTTTTAATCTTGATGGAGTCAGTGGGGTTAATCTTGGTTCTGTCACCAGAAATTCCAGTTCAGGAGACGATAATTTTCTGTCCACGGATTCAGCCCAACCGAATAGAGATATGGACGCTTTCGATAAAGTGGGAAAGACATCTTTTGGAGATGCCGAATTCGACAATAGAAATGGATATCTATGGATCACCAATCTGAATAATCCAGCATTAATTCGAGTAGATGTTGGGCAATTTAGTCCAAATGCCAATGTAAGTTTTTCAGCTCCATCCGGTTCGGTAAACCAGTATGCTCTGAGCAGTTTATCTGGAACTGATAACTGTGCGAATGGAGTGCTGCGCCCTTTCGGCTTGACTTTTCATCAAGACAAAGGCTATCTGGGATGTGTTTGCTCCGGAGAAAATAGCAGCAATACTGCAGATGTAATCGGGTATGTATATGAGTTTGATCCTAGCAACATCAATGCTGGCTTGACACAAGTACTTACCATTCCCATGGACTATAACAGAGAAATTCAAGGCCCTTGGCACAACTGGATCGACGATTGGAGCGATGTGGATTTTCCTTCTGATGACAGCAATGATGATTACGCCCAACCGATACTATCTGATATATCCTTCGATGAAGCCGGTAACATGTTGATCGGAGTTATGGATAGATTTGCCAATCAGACCGGATATAGAAATTATGTGCCCGTTTCGGGTTCTACTTTTCTGTTTACGGGAAATGGTGGAGGAGATCTTTTGTTCGCATGCCGATCAGGGAATAGCTTCAATTTGGAAGGCAGTGGCGCTTGCAATGTCAATGATCAGGTGAGCAATAATAATTCGACCAATTCTTTTAGAACGGATGACGGCCCAAGTGGTAGCGGTGAGTTCTTCTATCAAGATTACTATAACTCCTTAAACTCAAGTGGTGATCTGTTCCCAAGACATAATGAAATATCATTGGGAGCACTCAGTTCCCTAAAAGGTAGTAATGAGGTAATCACCACAGTTTATGACCCAATTATGCCACCGGAAAATGTCGGTCAAAATGCCAATAATTGGGTAGTGTTTGCAAGCGGTTTTAAGTTCTTTGCGACAAATGCTAACGCCAATTGTGACCTTAGTGGTTATACTGCTCCCGGCTGTCAAACAGATGAATACCTGGTCACAAAAAATCCCGATGGTGACAACAGCCCTGCTCAATTCGGTAAAGCCGGAGGATTGGGAGATATAGAAATTTTGTCCTCTCCACCACCGATTGAGATCGGTAACTATGTCTGGGAGGATACTGATATGGATGGAATTCAGGATCCGGGAGAGAATGCCCTAAGCGGAATTCAAGTCGAATTGTTGCTGGGAAGTACTGTAATTGCTACCGCAAGTACAGATGCAAATGGAAATTATATATTCAGTAATGATCCGGATGCCTCTTCTACAAGTAGCCACATTTATAATATTGGTCAGTTAGAACCAAATATGAGCTACACCCTAAGGTTTCCTACAACCAGCGGCTCCTTGATTCTGACAAACGCCAATTTGGGATCCAAGGACATCATTGATTCTGATGCTGATGCTGCTGGAGAAATCACCGTGCTTACCGGGGATATCCCTATTGCTGGGGCTAACAATCACAGTTTTGATGCTGGCTATGTTATGGCAGAATGTGAATTAACCGACGCTGGTAAATCTAATGAAACCTGCAATGACAATGGTTCTACGAGCAATTCTACCGATGACTTCATCAGTTTCAGTCTTGAACCTGATGGGTCGAATCTTGGTACCGGATATACTGTGAGCGTGGATAACGGTGGCACCATCAGCCCAAGCAGTGGAAATTACGGAAGCGCAACCAACTTCCAACTGCAAAGTGGAAGTGCTGATGGCACTATGTATACCATCACAATAACAGATAACTCAGATCCCAATTGTACTATAATGACTACCGTAATGCAGTCATCTTGTAGCATGACTTGCCCTCCAAATGAACATATGATTTGTGACAACGGGTCAAATACAGTGAATCTAACCGCAGAAACTGGGCTAAGCAATTATATCTGGTATGAATACGATGAACAGACTAGGACAGCGGGCACCCAGGTTGGTACCGGTCAAGTATTGACCCTGGATGGAAGCGACATTGGACCTGCAGGAAGTCGGAAATGTTATGTGTACACAGCTGAGGACAACCAGGGATGTCCCGGTGAAATGTGCTGTCCTGTATGCATAAGTACAGAGCAATGCTGCCCGGGCCCCAATTGCTACGGCATAAATATCGTAGCTCCAACAGACTGATAATTAACAGAATATACTCATTTTAAATTTTTTTCTGCCCCGAAAATCATTTGGAATACAGTAATTAATTTCTGTACGTAAACTTTTAAAAATGAAATATGTAAACTCGTCTTTTAATTCAATTCAGAAACCGTTTTTCGGTTTAATCTTTACGTGTACCTTATTATTGACGTCTTGGCTGCAAGTATGCGCCCAAGTGGGGGGGCAGGTGTTCGAAGATCTTCCTGTAAACGGCAATTCTTCCAATACTTATGGTGTGAAAAATACCAACGAGTTGGGCGTTGATGGTGTAGTAGTAACGATTACAGATGCATCTGGCAATGTGACTACCCAAACCACTGCTTCAGGAGGAACCTGGAGTGACCCGGCAAGTAATTTTCCGATTAGGGTGGAATTCAGTTGGCCCAACCATTCTTGGCTGGAGAGCAGTGCGCATGGGCCTGGAGCCAATTCAAGTGTACAATTTATAAGTGCCTCTAGCACCAATATTGATTTTGGACTCCATTATCCTAGCAATTTTTGTGAATCAGATCCAAACATTGCCATCCCTATGTATTCTAACGGCGACCCAACAGCCGGAGGAACATCAGGGACTCGAGACTGGTTCTTAAACTTTGCGTACAGCAATTCAGGTGAAATAGGAGGATCGGGATATGTTCCCCCTTCAATTAGAATGAACGGTACCACTATTGGAGCAGTCTGGGGTCTGGCGTATCACAATACAACGGAATCTGTTCTAGCAGGTGCACTTATGAAAAGACATGCGGGTTTTGGATCCGGAGGAACCGGTGCAATTTATCGAATAACTAGCAGTGGTGTTCCTTCATTATTTCTAGATCTCAACAGTTTTCCCGGTGTTAATGCAGGGAGTGATACTAGGGTTGGCAGCGATCCTAATAATAGCTTGCCAGCAAATTATAATGTAGCAAGTAGAGACATAGATGCTTTCCAAGCAGTTGGAAAAGTTGGTCTGGGAGATTTAGAACTTTCTGATGACAATAGCGTACTTTATGCCACCAATTTGAATCAGGGAACCCTACATGAGATTCCTGTTGGAAACAACCTCACCGCTCCAGCTTCTATCAATACATATGATATCGTTGGAGCATTAGATAATCTAGTCAATGGAACAGCTATTGCATGTGGTGATGTCTCGGACTATCGGCCATGGGGTTTAAAATTCCACCAAGGTTTTCTCTATGTTGGTGTTGTTTGTTCTGCAGAATTATCTAGAAATCCTGCCGACTTACATGCCTATGTTTTAAGGTTTGATCCGTCTAATCCCGGTGCTGGTTTTTCATTATTTCTGGACCTATCCTTGGATTATGCTAGAGAACCGGCTTTTCAAAGTGATGTACCATCACAAACTATTCCAGGAGCTTGGAGACCGTGGGCAAGAGACCACAATGATGTCACAACTTTGCCGTGGTTGGGAGCTGCAAGCCCAACACCTATTCTTGCAGATATAGAAATAGATGTGGACGGGAGTATGATTTTAGGTATACTAGATAGGTATGGCATGCAAAGCGGATTCAGACAGTTTAGTACAGACTTGAGTAGTACAAGTTTTCTACATCAAGGAATGTCCGCTGGAGATGTTTTGAGATTTTGTAATGTCAATGGGGTTCTGGTTCAAGAAGGAAACGCGGCTTGCGCTTTTAATCCTTCCCCACCATGGAGTAATCCCGGATTATTCGTACCACAAGGAGAATTCTATAGTCACGAAGAATTTTTCAGTAATACGACGAATCCAAATCATGGGCACCCGGAAACAGCAATCGGTTCGTTGGCTTTTCTTCCGGGAAGCAATGAAATCGCAAGTACGGCTATAGATCCATTTGCATTGAGGAGTGGAGGTGTTGCTTTTTGGAGTAATCAGGACGGCTCCGTTCAGCACGAATACGAACTCTACGAAACGGTTAACGGTTCTATACCGGATGGAACATTCTCGAAGGCATCAGGACTAGGTGATATCGAGTTGATGTGCAGTCCTGCACCAATTGAGATCGGAAACTATGTGTGGGAAGATACAGACATGGACGGCATCCAGGATCCAGGTGAAAATGCCTTAAGCGGGATACAGGTCGAATTATTGTTAGGTAATACTGTCATTGCTACTGCTACAACGGATGCCAACGGAAATTACATTTTTAGCAATGACCCCAATGGCAGTAGTTCCGGTAGTCATATATATAATATCGGTCAACTGGAAGCCAATATGAGTTATACCGTAAGGTTTCCTACGACAAGTGGATCATTGATGTTAACCAGTGCTAATGCAGGATCCAAGGATATCATTGACTCAGATGCAAACGCCTCTGGAGAAATCACCGTACTAACAACGGACATTCCTATGGTTGGTGCCAACAATCACAGTTTTGATGTGGGATATTTCACGCAACAAATGACAGAACCCTGTGTGGGCACATACGTGCTTGATTTTGAAGACCCCAATTGGAATTCAGGCACTGGTTTTACTGAAGGTTCAGATGCTTCCGGACTTCCTAACCAAAGCATTCAAACCATATCTAATTTTCAAGGTTCGGGAATTGATATAACCGTAGAATTTGATGGTCAATTAGAGAATACATCAGACTTTAGTCCACCAAATATCTATACTAGCAATACATGGAATTTTCCTTACGATAATGCTTTGCGTTGGGCGAATAGGAGAACGACGGGCACAGATGCATATAATTATGTCATCGTAAGTTTTAGTCAGCCGGTAGAATTAAATACGATATATTCTACCAATCTAAAGCAGTTTAGTGGAAGCAATGCGGAAGAATCAGCTACTTTTGAAATATTTGATGGACCTGGAGCTACGGGAAACAAGTTGGCAATCCCAGGAGGTACGGCTTCTGTATCACTAGTAGATCCAGAGCCTGTAAACAATTATGTCTCTGATCTGCCCGAGGTCTCCTATTCTAACAATACCTTGACTTTAATAGCAGATCGCGGTACTGATCAGGGCGGCGCTATAGATTTTGGCTCAACAAGAATAAGGTCATTTCGTTGGGGACTGGTAATGCTTGATCAAACTACTGGAAATCCTACTGATGCTTTTAGAAGTTCTCAAGCCATTGATAATATTTGTTTTAATGCATCTTCTTGTAGTTTAACAGCCGATGGTAAGACAAATGAAACTTGTGATGACAACGGTTCCGCTAGTAATCCAACAGATGATTATGTAAGTTTTACCTTGGATCCTACCGGTGATAATCTTGGTACAGCCTATACGGTCACCGTTAACAATGGTGGAACCATCAGCCCTACTAGTGCTTCGTACGGTAATCCTACCAACTTCCAGCTTCAAAACGGTAGTGCCGATGGTACTTTATATACCATCACAATAACCGACAATAGTGATGCTAACTGCTCCATTACTACCACTGTCCAGCAGTCTCCGTGTTCTAACTCCTGTAATTTGTCTGATGCAGGAGAATCCAATGAAACTTGTGATGACAATGGCTCAGCTAGTAATGCCGCGGATGATTTTATCAGCTTTAGCCTTGATCCTTCAGGTGTTAACCTGGGAACAGGCTATACCGTCACCGTTAACAATGTTGGTACCATTAGCCCTACTAGCGGTTCGTATGGCAATCCTACCAACTTCCAACTTCAGAATGGTAGTGCCAATGGTACTTTATACACCATCACAATAACAGATAACAGTGACGCCAACTGCTCCATTACCACCACTGTCCAGCAGTTTCCTTGCTCAGATTGCCCAGATACCAACTGCCTCGATGTGGAGGTCGAAATAATAGAAAATTAGAAGGAAAATTTACGCCAATAAAGTAAGGAGGGAGTCCAATTCGGACTTCCTCTTTTCGTTTGAATTGCGCGATAAATAATTATAGAACAATTTGTTACATATCATTAACGCCATTTATTCATGCTATTTCCTGCCCGTAATCTTTATAGTGGTTCTAATTTGAGCAATCAATGCGTCCGATCTCTTTTTCATTCACATTGTCTTTGGGTTGATTTATGCTCCAGAAATTGTGTTTGCATCATCCATAAGTTATATAACATAGACTGTTCGTAAACTTGTCATTAAGTATGTTTACGTTTTAAGTGTAAAGCCACGACCATCTATTTTGGTCCTGGCTTTTTAATTCTTATTTGAAAGACTTCAGCTCATCTGCCGGCTTTAGACCTAAGCTCTAAATGCATTCGCATTACATTCTAGCCTACTTCTTTAGAGAATTGCCACGTTCACAATGGCAATCATATATCGAAATTAATTATGTCATATTTTTAGCACGAAAGTTTCGTCCTTATAATTGTTGTCGTGGTCATAGGGCATGACCACGACTTTTTAGACATGACATGTTCAACACTTAGCTTACTAATTTTTCATCCAAACTGCATCATTAAAAACTTGTAATTGCTCCCGAAATCCAGCAAGTAATTCTTGATCCGTGATACCTGACTCCTCAGAAAAGTTCTGGCCAAACGAAGGCAAGGAAAAACTGGCGACAACATCCCCACCCATATATTTAAATCTATTGATGGCTATCTCCAAAACTGTCTGTCCTCCTCTCGCTCCCGGTGAAGTGGCCATGAGAAACATCGATTTGTTACCCCAAGTATCCCTTTCAATACGAGAAATCCAATCTAAAACGTTTTTGAATGCCACAGAATAAGCTCCATTGTGTTCTGCGAAAGAAATAATCAAGCCATCCGACTCCATGATCAGCTTCTTAAAATTTAGTGCTAGCTCCGGAATCCCGAAATCGTTCTCCTTATCTACACTGTAAATCGGCATCTCATAATCGTTCAAATCCACAATGTTAACCTCCGCATTGTCCATGCTTTCCGCCGCCCAACTCGCCAATTTTTTGTTGATAGAATTCTTGCTACTACTCGCTCCAAAAGCAAGGATTTTTTTGTTCTTCATGACTTTAATTTTTCTAGTAAATTTTTAAGTTTATCCAGTTCTTCACCACTTAGTTTCTTCTCATATGCCTGGTGAAATGCATATACCTTTTGATCTAATCGTTCCAGCATATCCAGTCCGGAACGTGTAATGGTGATGTCCATTTTTCTTCGATTCGTTGGACATTCTTTTCTATCTACAAAACCTTTCGATATTAGTTTATCAACGATACGTGTAATATTACTACTACGCTGAACCATTTTGGCCAAAATGTCTTGAACAGTAAGGGGTTTTGATCCCGCCCCTTTAAGTATTCTTAAAACATTATATTGGGGCTCAGTAACACCCAATTCTTTCAACTCGATACTGACCTGATCTGTTATCCAATGCCCCATTAGGATGATCTCATGAATACACTGTAAATATTTTTTGTTCATGTATCGACAATTATTGTATATACAAATGTATCTTGTTTGTTTTAATTAATCTTCTATTTAACTAAAAAAATATATTTAGTTTCTCTTAGGCCTTCACCAATCAGCAATTCCTACAAGGTCAAATACGCGTTCAATGGCCATAATTCACAACGATAAATCGGAAATTATTAATCAGTTGGGAATTTGGAAAATAGATGCTTTAGAGAATGACTGCTTCCTAAGATACACTATAAAATACGCTCCTATTGTTCTCAAAAACAGAATCATAATTCGTTTTTTACCCCGGCCATGAAGTGGAGATTCTTATCAGTCTAAAGACAATATATACTGCGCGCGAAAAAGAAAAAATTGATCTCAAAAAAGAGATTTCAGAGTTTTTTTTACACAAATGCATGTTAATAATTAATTTATTCCTGCCACCAGCATTAGGGGAATAAATTACATACATTTGGAATATACCTAGGGGGAGGGTATGAAACAAAATTTCATAACCTCTAAATTTTTTACAATGAAAAAGTTCACACTTTTCGACCCAAAACACACCCGTTTTTCATTTATTTTTTTCACCTTAATTTTTAGTTCCCTCTTTCTCTTTCAAGGAATGGCGCAAAGTGCTCAAGGAGACAGCGCATTTCGCGAAGACGAGATCAAGCCAGGCGAATTAATAGTTAAACTAAAGTCGGAATATGTATTCCGTCAATTTCCCAATGAAATTGTTGGGATCAATGATGTCGGTAAGCGAGAGCTAAACATGACAGACATGGTCTCCTCCGTTTCTTTTAATTCTGTGGAGAAGACTTTTAAGCGCTTGTCCAAGAAGTCCACTCAACTGACAGACTACTATCTGGTCAGCTTTGATTCGAGAATTGACATCGGTCAACTCAAAGGCGAATTGGAGCAACTGGAAGAGGTAGAAAACGTCAGTTATGTACCGCTTGTCAAAGTCGACTGCAACCCCAATGATCCCTATTACAATGGTGGACCCGAGAGCTGGCATTTAGACGCTATTGATGCCAATAACATCTGGTGTAACATCACCCAAGGATGCAGTAATACGGTTATTGCTATCGTCGATGATGCCGTATTGACCACACATGAGGACCTGATCAACAAAATATCGGGAGAATTTGATGTCGCTGACAATGATGGTAATGCAGATCCTCCGTACATGTCCAATTCCACCTTTACCCATGGCACTCACGTGGCAGGAATTGCAGGTGCCGAGACCAATAACGGTGTTGGGATCGCATCTTTAGGATATAATTCCTCTTTGTATGCGATTAAATGTACAAAAGATAATAGCCCCAATCCGGCTTATCTGGATGCTCCTTATGTAGGAGTCGAACATGCCATAGACCAAGGCGTTGACGTGATCAACATGTCTTGGGGTGGTGGTGGTTTTGTTCCGGCTTATCAAGACCTATTCAGTGAAGCTTATACATTGGGAATTATTTGTGTCGCCGCAGCCGGAAATAACAATTTTCCAGCTTCGTCCTATCCAGGAGCCTATAACCATGTAATTTCAGTAGCTGCGACAAACTCAGATAATGAAAGAGCATGTTTCAGTAATTATGGGACTTATGTAGATGTAGCCGCTCCCGGAGAGGATATTTTTTCCACACTAGCAGGCAGTAATAGCTCCTATGGATACCTAAGTGGAACCAGTATGGCATCTCCATTGGTTGCTGCACAAGCAGCATTAATGAAATGTGAAGATCCCAGTCTAAACACTGATGAGATTGAAAGTTGTTTAACCAGCAATACATTTCCGTTAGATCCCAATCCGGACTGTAGTCCAAGTACTATTGATGAAGAATTGCCAGATTTTGTCGAGGCCTTTTCTTGTGATCCGGATTCCATATCGGACTGTCTGCCTCCAGTGGACTGTGAATTGGTATGGAATGGAGATTTCGAGCAAATTTTCGGTACGGCCACAAGTTCCACTGATTTTAGCCAAGTATGTTATTGGGATAGAACCAATTCGACTCCATATTATTGTGCCCATCCTACTGATGGCAATAGTATTGGTCTATGGCTTGCACAAGGCGATATAGAAAGAGTGACTTCTGAAAACCCTATCAGCTTTACTGTGGGACAAGAGTATTATGTTTCGTTTGACTATCATGTAACTAAGTTAAACTATAGTTCGACTACTTCTTTACCCCCTCAAAGTTTGCAGGTCGCCCTTACCACGACCAATACGGCTGGAGTTCTGCCACCTACAGCGACAATTATCGCTCAGATCAACAACCCTCCAATAGATAATCTATCACAGAATAATCACCAGTGTCATGAGGCCGGTGCGGTATTCCATTCTTTTGAAGGATGCTTTACGTATAATGGCCCTGGATCTGAATACCTCAATCTTACAGGTGTACCAAGCTCGAATGTAACAATTAGCTTTATAGACAATGTTTCCATTCGACCAAAGATAGAATTTGAAGTATCTGCTTTGGACTCTTGTGTACAATGCGGTGATTGCACTTGGCTGGAAGTAACTGGTTCAGGTTTTTCACAGGTAGTTTGGTCTCCTGAAGAGTTGATCGAAACAGACCCTACAGCGAATAGCGTTAAGGTCTGTCCGAAGGAAACCACGACTTATACGGTCACTGTTTATGACGACGTAAGTGGATGTACAGATAGCAAGGATATCACGATAGAAGTTAAAGAACCTGAATGGGAGCTAGAGTGCCACTTGAATGCAGGTTTCTTCTGTATCGTGGACGAAATGGGTAATTCTCCTAACATTGAATGGGTTTCACCTTTTGCTGGATCAACAAGCAACTGTCAATCAATAGCAGGATTGAGTTATGGCGATCCTCTTACTTTCATTATCACTACTTCCGGACCAGATGGAGAATGCACATTCGAGTACACCACAGAATATACCTGTGAAGAATGTAAGTGCGAAATCAAGGATGTCGAGGTGCAGTGGCCAGAATGTTGGTCGGAAGATTTCTGCGTAACCATGAGTTTCTGGTTCTCAGGAACAGACAATAATCCGCTCAATGTGATGATTGACAATGTAAACTCAACTCCAGGGTTTAATTTGGTCTCAGTTACCAACCTGTCCAATCCTCCAGGTGCGATAGTCATTCAAGGGTACAATCAGTTTGAATTATGCTTCACTTATAACGGCGAATGTAAGGAGGATCCTATTCTTTACATTGAAGGTATCATGTGTGAAGACGGAGGCTGTGAAGATCCATGCATCATTGAGGAACGCCATCAAGCTCCTTGTTGTGAAGACATGGAATGTAAATGTGAGTTTAATGAAGTTAGTACCAAATGGCCCGAATGCTGGTCAGAGGATTTCTGCGTGATTACGGAGTTTTGGTATGACGGGACTGAAAACTTACCACTGGAAGTCGTCATTGACAACCTCAGCTCTTCTCCTGGCTTCAACTTGGTTTCTGTTACCAGCTTAACCAATCCTCCGGGATCCTTAGTGGTTCAGGGATACAATCAGTTTGAGATTTGTTTTACCTATACCGGTGAATGTAAAGGAGAACCTACATTATCCTTTGACGCTTTTGTTTGTTCTGACGATAATGGTGAGCCCGTGGAGTGCCTGATAGAGCAAAGGCATCAGACCAAGTGTTGTGATGACATGGAATGCAGATGTGAGTTCAAAGATGTTAGAGTTGATTGGCCTGAGTGCTGGACAGAAGATTTCTGTGTTATCATGTCCTTTGATTACGATGGTACGGAAAATCAGTCATTAGAGGTAATCATAGATCTAGTCAATTCTACTCCTGGTTTCGGCCTAGTTTCTGTATCTAGTTTGACCAACCCACCAGGTGACATCGTTGTCTTGGGCTACAATGAATTCGAACTTTGTTTCACTTATACCGGAGAATGTGAAGGAGAGCCCGCGCTATATTTTGATGCCTATGTCTGTAAGGATTCTGAAGGTGAGTGCAGAATTCAGGAAAAGCATCAGACCAAGTGTTGTGATGATATGGAATGCAGATGCGAGTTTAGAGATGTCCGAGTTGATTGGCCCGAGTGCTGGTCAGAAGAGTTTTGCTTAATTATGTCATTCGAATATGACGGCACGGAAAATCAGCCATTAGAGGTAATCATAGATCTAGTCAATTCTACTCCTGGTTTCGGCCTAGTTTCTGTATCTAGTTTAACTAATCCGCCAGGTGACATCGTCGTACCGGGTTACAATGAATTTGAACTTTGTTTCAAGTACACCGGTGATTGCGAAGGAGAACCTGAACTCCACTTCGATGCTTATGTCTGTCGTGGATCTGAAGGTGAGTGCAGAATCCAGGAAAAGCATCGAACCAAGTGTTGTGATGATATGGAATGCAGATGCGAGTTTAATGAAGTTAAAGTAAATTGGCCAGAGTGTTGGAAGGAAGAATTCTGTGTTACTATGAGCTTCCATTATGATGGCACCGAGAACCAGCCACTTGAAGTCATCATTGACAACATAAATTCTACTCCTGGTTTCGGCTTAGTTTCTGTATCTAGTTTAACTAATCCGCCAGGTGATATCGTCGTACTAGGGTATAATGAATTTGAACTTTGTTTCAAGTACACCGGTGATTGTGAAGGAGAACCTGAACTCCACTTCGATGCTTATGTCTGTCGTGGATCTGAAGGCGAATGTAGAATTCAGGAAAGACATAAGGCCAAGTGCTGCGATGTTGAGGAGTGCAGATGTGAGTTCAGGGATGTAAAGGTCGAGTGGCCGGAATGCTGGTCTAAGGAATTCTGTATTACACTAGGCTTTACTTATGACGGTACAGAAAACCAACCTCTGGAAGTCATCATTGACAACATCAACTCAACTCCAGGGTTTACTTTAGTCTCAGTCACCAATCTGTCTAACCCTCCAGGTGATATCGTCATTTTGGGTGATAATAAATTCGAGCTTTGCTTTGAATACACTGGAGATTGCGAAGGAGAACCTACACTTCAATTCGATGCTTACGTTTGTAGGGGGTCTGAAGGTGAATGTAGGATACAGGAAAGACATAGCACTAGATGTTGCGAGAAAGGACGTAAAAATGTCAAGTCCATCAAGGATGGAACATCACTGTCCCATGAATTGAACGTTTTCCCTAATCCAGCTTTAGAAAAATTTACTGTGAGTTTTACTCCTGCGGACAGGGATCGCAATTTATTGATAACCGATATCAATGACAAAGTAATCTTTGATCTTAATGTTTCTAAAGGAAAAGAAGAGGTCGTAATATCTACTGAAAATATAAGTTCAGGAGTTTATTTCGTGCAGCTAGCAGGACTGGAAGAAACCATTAAGAGAGTGGTCGTTCTAAAATAAAGAACTTGAAGTTGGTTTAAACATGGTGGGGCGCTTTAATAGCGCCTCATCTTTTTTGGGACCAGCTTGTTATCCTGTAATACAATTGCACTGCTCAATCATTTTTGCGCAACCAAAAAAAGATAATCCCCTTCTTCACTTTTGAAACGCTGCATAATTTCATTGATCCGGCCCTCCTCAATGTCATTCTCCAAACGACTTAAGCCAAACTCAATTTCTTCCATATTTGCCAGATCCGAAAAGGAAGAGATCCCCTTTCTTATATTTTCTTCCAAATACAACCAAGGTCTATCTTTTCCACAATACAAAAAATGATCGTCCAGGTCAGGTTTAACGAAGTATTTTTCCTTTTCTTTCACATCAAACCCTGCCTGCTTCAATGCCTCCAATATTATTTTCAATGATGGCATTTGCTGTATAGAATCATTCATCATTCGAGGAAAGTAATGATTCAACCAATAGAACTTCATTTGCTCGGATGTAGAAGTGAACAGTACCATAGTTCCACCACTTTTCATAATTCTATATAGCTCGCGAAAAGCTATATTGAGGTCCGTCCAGTGATGCATCGTTAGACTTCCTAAAATACCATGGATACTGTCTGAGTCCAAACCAGTATTCTCTGCTTCACCCAAGCGCCAATCAATCTTATCGTATTTGCTTTTGGCTAAGTTCAACATTCTCTCTGAAGGATCGATGGCAATAAAATTTACTCCTTTTTTGGCCAACTCTATGGTATAATTGCCGGTACCACATCCTACGTCCAGATAAAGACCTTCAGGCTTCGACCTCAGTAGATCATGCATTCTACCACTCAGATAATTATCCGCTTTTCTGGTTTCATTATAGTTAACCCCTATTCGATCATACTTGCTGGTCATACACATGATATTTAGCTTTCAAACACCTATTAATGAACGGCATTCCAACGCAATGTACAAAGCATAAGTAAGATCACATCTTCAGGGCGAAATTTTCCGACAGGATCTAAAGCTTTACTTCTTCATAAGCTTCAGCGACTGATGGTAGTCCGAAGCAATGATTTCGACAAAATATAGACCATTTTTTAGTCTGGAAATATCAATTTTTTCCGCTGTCCAAAAACTCTTCCTTTCCAAAACAAGTTCTCCTAGTGAATTGTAAATATTCATGCTCAAATTTTGATACTCTGAAGCTAGAATATTCAGTTCATTAAATGCGGGATTCGGATATAACTGAAATTCTGATCCACTCCTTTCAACTTCCTCGTTAGAAGTGATCCACCCTGTACAAGGGAATGAAAAAGTAAGCATGGTATCGAGATAAATGACCTTTTCATTTCTTGTCACCTTAGTCAGTTGTTGTTCCAACTCGCAGTGATCACCGATACAACTCAGAGAATAAAAAGGATGCACATTGGATCCAATTCCCTCAATCCATCTCATTGGATACAAAATTTGAGGGGCATTTCTGTAGGGGATATATTTCATGTTCAAGGTTTGCCGCTCAACACCTTCGTATTCGATGAGTTCCTCTCCGGTTTTCCAAAATTTCGTGCGTGAACTGCCGTTGATCTGGCAAACCAAGGTGTCATTTTCTTGTGCGGAAAAATCATAGGCCAAACCTTCACCTTCATCACAAATTACGGTATCCTGACGCCCGTGCAAATAGGGATAATTTGTTCGTACTAAAACACTGTCGTTTTGATTTCTGTAGTAGCCGATCAACCAACAATGCCGTAAGTTTTCATTACAATCCCAAATCTCAATGTAATCTTGGTCGCATTTATTGGCAACTTCACCTGTCACAATTATTCTATTTTCACAGCGTCCTCCCCAGAAATACCAGGTCACGTATTCCCATTGCTGATTGTGATACTCGTCTGGGAAAACATCTTGGGAAATGCCAATATTGAAAAGGAAGATGAAACTGAAGAGAATTAATATATACCGCATAAGTCTGAATTTTTATGATCTTGAAATTGCTTTGGACCACAATTGAATACTAGTACTATATGCTGTGATCATGAAATTCATAAAAACGTTGCACAGAAACCCATTTTTCTATGGCTTTTTTTCGATTCTCAAGTTGTCAATAATATCAGATGCGATTAAAGCGCTATAAGATTTTGCGCTAGCTGCCGCATCACCTGCCTTACCATGAAAGTAAACTCCGATTAACGCAGCATCCAAGGCCGAATATGATTGCGCCAGCAAAGCGGTAATTACTCCGGTCAATACATCTCCACTTCCACCAGTTGCCATTCCTTGATTGCCGCTTGTATTGAAGTACAAATTCCCCTCGGGACAAGAAATGCTGGTAAATGCATTTTTCAGGACAATTATGCACCCATTTTTTCTGGAAAATTCTCGTTGCTTTTCAAACCGCTCCATCGAATTCGAACTCTCTCCAACCAACCGGTCAAACTCTTTAATATGTGGGGTTAAAACTGTATTCTGTCCTAAGTAATGAATTAAGTCCTTATTCCCGGAAACAATATTTAATGCATCTGCGTCCAAAATGATTGGCCGTGTATTTTCTCTAAGTAACCGCTCCAACATTTGGCCAGTCATTGGATCCATACCTATGCCGGGACCAAGGCCAATCGCAGAATAATATTCGAGATTCGGAAGTTCCGTTAAAATATGAGCATGTGCATCTGTTAAGCACATGGCCTCAGGAACGGATGTTTGCATGATTGAATAACCGCATTGAGGAACATAACTGGTCAACAGACCTACTCCACTTCGCAGACAAGCTCTTGCCGCCAATACCGCTGCACCGACTTTACCATAAGATCCAGCAAGTATCAGAGCATGACCATAACTCCCCTTATGTGACTGTCGCGGCCTATGACGTAATCGATGAAGCACTTCACTATCCAACACATAATTGTTCGATTCTTGATTTTGGATAAAGTCTTCGTTAAGTCCGATATCCACTAGTTTCCACCGCTCGATATAAGCTCCGTTTTCAGGCAGAAAAAAAGACAATTTGGGCCGCTGAAAGCTGATGGTCACGTCAGATTCTACCACAAACTCTGAATTCGAAAGGTCATCACAGAATAATCCCGAAGGAATATCAATCGAATAAATTTTCTTTCCAGCATTGTTCATTGACTCAATCACTTTTGCCGGGAGACCTGCTATTGGTCGGGATAAGCCTGAGCCGAAAAGTGCGTCAATAATAATGTCAAACTCCTTAAAGTTAGGAATGTCTGAGTCAGCTAACAGTTCGGTATAATCAGTCAGTCGACTCAAATTGCTGGCACAATCCGCTGATAATTGTTCACTGAATTTTACCAAAAAAGGGTGAACTGACATGCCCCTTTCTATAAGCAGTCTGGAAACCGCCAAACCATCACCTCCATTATTACCAGTGCCACAAATAATAGCTAATTTCTGAGTCTGTAATGCCGACTCCTCCATTTGCAAAGCTCGTACAAAGGCAAGTGAAGCCTGCTCCATTAACTCCAGAGAAGTCATTGCACCACTGGTTATGCATTGCCGATCAGCAGCTCTTATTTGTTCTACATTGAGTATTTTCTTCAATTACAACAAGGTTTTAACTCTTGTTTCAAGATAAAAAAATACTCGTTAATCTTAAGCCTGGGCATCAAAACAGTGCCACCACTATATCTTCATTGACTTTCACTAGAGTTTTTGATCATGATGAGTATTAGATATTCATCATCTACATGAATTGATGATCCTATTTGTTGGACTTGGATGGTTGGTTAGAAAGAGTGAGCGAACCGTCTTCTCTTGTTTTCAGATATATTTTCTGATGAACGAAATCAAACACAAAGTCAAATCGCTTGAGCACCTCTCCACCAATTATGGAAAATGACTGTCTCCCTATCGTCCCTTCGAAAAAAGAGACGGGCACATCAGTGATTTCACTTTTGCCTATATTGAAATTGCTTAATTCAGACTTTATTGTTCGAATTTCATTGCCGTAAGAATCCAGTAAAATGGATTCATCAAGGATGGGCATTTTTTCCTTAAGTTGCATATCTTCAACAAAATCATTGTCCAGTAATAGGCCGCCAGCGTATCCCGAATGAAGTAAAAAACTGTTGTTATACTGCTGATCTTCCAATTCGAACCAAGCATCGACAAACAGAACTCCATGGTCAATGTTTCCACTAACAGACTGATAGGCATCAATATTGGCAGGTAAGTTTCCCGATATAATTAGCTGTTGACGAGTATAATTCAGCTCTACAACTTTGTTATGAAACAAATCAATGCCAAACTTCCCATCTGTACCCGGACCGGACCGATCTCCCTCGAATATGTTTACATTGTTAAGCTCAATGGTACCTATATCAATTGTATTTCCTAAACTTACTCTAGTCTGATGTTTACCTCCCCAGCTACTCACAGAATCTACCTGAGAAAATTGAACTGATTTTACTTTCTCCATTACTGCTTTGGTCAAACTTACATCACTAGAAGCAATGTGGAACATGAGATTTAAGGTATCCTGATCATTAATGACAAGCTCGAATAGAAGATTATTCGATGCACTTAATGTAAAGTTTATGGTATCCCTTTCTATCGATAAATCCCTAGCCATTTCTTCCTGAGCGGAGAGCATGGAAGAACATAATAGACCCATCAAAAAAATCAACCCTATCCTAAAAAGACGCATAAACTCTTTAATTAAACTTTCAAAAATTTCTTGTTCAAGACTTGGCCATCCTTTAAATACACTCTTACCCAGTAAGTCCCAGATACCAATTGATCAATGTTTACCTTAGGTGAAGAAGATTCTAAATATTGTCTGCCTTTAGTATCAAGGATAAGAATTTTTTCAATTGGAGTGAAATATTTGAGTTCAATAATATTGGATGAAGGATTCGGGATAATGAGCAAGTCTTCTTCAGAGAGAGCATTGCTTTCTGTCAAATTTGAAGGGGTACAAAAGTTCAAAACACACTCCGGATTGCCGCTTAATAGCTCAAAACAAGAACCTTCTAGCCCACTACCGGACAATGTTTTCAGTGGGATAAAAACTGTATCTCGAGTATGCTTGGGCATGTAATAACTGGGCGATGTTCTCTCCGTGAGAGGATTTCCCTCGGCATCATTGAGTATAAAATCCGTGTATCCCGATGACAACCCTAGCAAATCATTGTTCTGGTAAGTAATAAGAACCCCGGAATTCCCACCCTCTGGAATTAAAGTTTGAGACCTCGCAATAACATCAATAATTTGATAATCATCACAGTCAAAACTACTGTGATCGGGTAAACTTGGAGTATCATAAAACACTTTTGTAAATGGCACTTCACAATCAGGAAACCTTGTTCTTATGGTTCCGTTAATCTCTCTTGGCAAACTATTGGCATTTTCAAAAGAAGGATGTAAAGGCAGGGTGTAGGCAACAGTATTTTCACTAAAGAGACCTGATCCGGGCAATACAAAATTGGCCGTATTGGAGTTGGTCAGTGTATCTCCATTATCCAAATAAAGGTTTATCTCGGTATAAACACCTGTCGACAAGAATTCCTCTCCTGATAAAATAACAGTGATATGCTTTGCCTGAATCTGGCTGGCATAAAGGCCAAGGAATTTCAATTTTTCGCAATTGGTCTGAGCACTTAAATGGTTGGGAATAGTAAAAATATAGCTCCAAACTAAAAAGGTAAAAAGATGTTTTTTCATAATCTTCATTTGAATTTTTGCTTATGATTAATTGCACGCTATTCCTGTAATAAAAAAAGTTCTATCTGCCTAATGAATTCATCCCCTAAATTGCTATTCGTAAAAATCACATACCCAAATTTCTTCACCGGATCATAAGCAAATTTGCAATCAAAATCTCCATTGTTTCCCCCGTGTCCAATCATGGTCTTCTCCGGTGTTTTTTGAACAAAAAAGCCATGGGATACATGCTGATGATACTGGGGGTCATAGATCTTCTGGTCCGGTCTTAACTCGGTATAGGCAGAGTAAATAAGTTCATAGGACTTTTTGGACAAATGGCGTTCATTCATTAGCCCCATGGCAAATTTCCAAAAATCATGTGCATTCGTACTTATACTTGAGGCTGGACTTGGAACCCTCTCCCTTGTTTTAAAGTTTGGGAACTGCCGATAGTGTCCCTGCGCCATTTCAGTTCTCTGATCATCCGTGAAGTAGAAATAACTGTTCTCCAGACCAAATGGAGTGGCAACTTCCTCTTCAAAAATTTGAGCTAATGAATTCCCGGTTAAATGCTCAATAACCCTTCCCAGATAATTAAATGCTTCTCCAGAGTATCCAAACTCAGTTCCCGGTGTAAAGCCTAAGCGAATAGGCCCGCCCGAACTCCAAGTTCCCGGACCACCCCAGGCCCAATTGGGCAAACCTGACTGATGACCTAAGATGATTCTGGCGGTAAGCAATAAAGATCTCTCATCTGCTTCAATATTGGGAAAAGGCAAGTACTCAAACAAGGGTTTATCTAAATCTATTACACCTTTTTCCGCAAGCTTGAGAACCATAACACCAAATACAGCCTTCGTAATAGAAGCTGCTTCGAACAAGGTCTTACTGGTCAGAGGCTCTTGAGTAATGACGTTTTTAATTCCATAGTTCCGATCAAACACCAATTGATTGTCCTTGATCAAGGCAATAGAAACGCCAGGAATATTCAAATAATCCTTCCATTCAAGAATGTAATCCTCTATTTCTTTCTCGTCCGTTTTTTCCGTAGACAAAAGGAGTCCTTTTTTACGCTGAAGCGCTGGTCTGGCCTCAGTAATTACATTAATCCTTTTTAACTCCTTCTGCTGGTTGGCATTGATGCTAAACGTATCCAAATTGGAATAGATCAGTTTTCTGGTGTTCTGTTTGAATCCACTTGAACCGATCGGCGAACTGTAGTTGTTAATTGGATAAATCCCGAATTTTCCAGTCGGAAGCTTACATTCATAATAGCCATTGCTATCCACATGAACCTTCATCCATAAGTTCTCTACTTCCGTGGACTGAATAGCAACTTCATTTATTCGTTCAGCTGGCTCCAGTGCTGACATATCCATCCGGCCCTTGATTGAACCGAATTTTGTGTTGTCATCGACAAGTAAAAGATCTCCTATCCTGTTAGAGCTCATGCTCTTGCCAAAACCATCTTTCCACAGTACGTTGAGCTGTTCTGATTGACCCGGATCTTGATCGATGATGAAATGATCAATCCCCAAACTCATATTGGGATTTAATCTATTTTTGGTTCTAATTTTCCATTCGTATTGGATTCTATTGCGCAAGTGCAGCACTTTAACCTCGATGTCTTCTCGATTTAGGTCCGGTGCTCCTTCATCCCACGAAGCCTGGTTTTTGACAATCTCGAGGTAATCTTGTGCCACAACAAAATACAAGGGGGCTCCACCCTCGGGGCGATGATTCTCGTCCAAATATAAAATCGCATGATCTTGTGACATATGACTGAATTCATTTCCATCAGTGCCTATGATCTCATCATCCAAAACCGTCACCGCCACATATAAATCATTGGTGTTACGCCCATAACCTGCCTTAAAAAGAACTACACAATCCTCGTTCGATTGGCCATTAGGACCGTAATATCTCTTAGCTTGATACCACGGTAGCTCCTGAGGCCAGTCTTCCAGAGATCCATCTATATTAATATCCTCTACGGGATAAGCAAAGGCAATGTTATTCTGTCCATCTGCACATGCTATACCCAAAAAAAGAAAACAAAAGCCAAGAAAAAAATGAAACTGCCTCATTCTACTATTTTTTGATCGTCTAATCTCCGAAAATCTAAATCAATTTTTGCTCCTCTTTTAGGATTGATTAATGTCAATTTAGGTTTTTGATCCTCCCGATACGAGATCATATATCTCAAGTAAGTCTCGGCATTATTGAGAGGGCTCGTTTCAAATGCACGCTCCATAACATCTCCTACTTTTACTTCTGGGTGCTTTTTAATATTGTCATTAAGAGAATCCAAAAAATGAAACCTACCGCAATGGGGGTCTATGTAGTCATCATATTTATAATCTCGGTTAGTCAAAGGGAAATTGGTATGATAAAAAGAACTCTCCGTCAAAGAATCCATCAAACTGATATTGTTCTGAGATATTTCCGCATTCAACATCCCCTCTGCACTAATAATTAAAATGTTCTGTGGTACAGCAAGTGGAGTATTTTCAATGAACAATTTTGCCTCTTCCAGTGAGGTGTACCTTATTAATTGTCGGATAAAAAAAGCTAAGGGCAATCCCTCTTTATTCATCCTAAGCATCGGAAGAGAATTACAACTGACAGCCATATCCGAAGAAACGGCACTCAAGGCTATACTCCCGGGCATCGTAAAAATATAATATCCATCGTGCTTCAAAACAACTGGCTGTTCCCTCCCTCGTAAAAATTGAGGTAAATCCTGATTGTAGGCCAATATGTTCTCCCTTTCTCCCAAATAGGCCATGTTCGAACAGGCTTCAAACTTAGTCTTACAGAAATTGTAAATCTCTTCTCCGAGATTATAGCACAGTAGAAGCTCCCTTCCAATTCCAGCACCGTCAGCAATGCCATTAATTTCATCCAAGAGATTTGGTGTATACATTCTTATGGCACCTAGAAAACCAGTATGTTGATGAACGATAGCCACGGCACTATCCCTAGTTAATCCTATATGCACTTCAATCCCTTCCAGCCAGTTTTCGACCTGCTCCCTGATTTCTTCTCGAAGTGAACTTCCGTGTATTTTCCCGTTTAAATATGCTGTTTTATCCTGAAGAATAACATGTATTCCTATCTCTTCTTTCGATTGCTCAACTGAATTGGAACAAGATGAGAGAAAAAGAATAACCGCTAATATCTTCAGTAAATAATTCATTAAAAACTATACATTAATCCTGTTTCGAACATCAACAACTTGGTATTGCGATAAATATCAGATGAGGCTTCTGAATTCAGTTGCCAGTAGACAGACGGACTTAGATATACATTAAAATTATTGCCCAAGGCATAATACACTGGAGTAGACAGACTCAATCCCAGGCCGATTCCGGAAAAATGCTCATAATTGGTCAAAATAGTATTATCCAGGTCCAGAGCTTCTTGTTTGGAAGACAGTAAAAACATAGCTGTTGCACCACCGGAAATTCCGTATTCCCATCGATCCAATTTTTTGGTCCACCCGAATTCCACAGGAATTCTTAGCAAACGAAAATTACTGTATTGCACCCTCTTTTTTTCGATGGTCGCATCAACCATAACATCACCACGTTGTATAAACAAAGTATCACCCGTAAGATCATCTAAATGAATTCTAATAATCTGATCTTGTCTATTGACTTGAATATTCTCCACCTTGGTAAATTCGAATTTCTTCCATACTTCCTGATACGATATTCCCGACTTCAACAAATAATCGTTTTTAAATCTGAGCTCTCCCAAAACACTCAAACCAAATCCCAAAATTTTCGATTCGTACTGATCCAATAATTGGGCTTCCGATGAATTCGATGATGACTTGATATCGAAAAGCGGATAATTTAGATTATACCCGACTCCGATACTAAATCTATTGTTTGGCTTATCACTTACATGTTCAAGGGACACGCTTGGATTGGGCAATCTCTCTAGCATGGCACTTTCGCGAATATCATATTCTAATTCTTGCAAAGGCCTAATAGGAAGTTGGTCCAGTAAGGAATTGTTCGAAGCGTCAAAGAATGCTCTTTGTACCATTGACTTATTTAGAGATTCTCGACGCTCCTGAACTTCATTGGCAGTGTTCGAAAAATACATGTCTCTCGGTTGCTTATATTTGGGCAAAGTGCCTAATAATTTTGCATCTTGCCCTGCTTGAACAGAAAGTGTCTCATTTATATCTATACTTTTCTTTTCAAGTTGATTCTCATTCCTTATCTCAGGATATGAAGATTTCCGGGCATTATTAACCTCGGCAATATCACTATCCCAGTTCATGGAGGAAACAAAAAGTGTAACTGCTCCAATGCCCATCAAAGAGAACAAAAAGAAGAAGAATATTCTCCTTTTATCTTTTTTCTTGGCGTCAAGGCCATTTTCAATTCCTGACCACAAGGCATTTTGTCCTTCGAGATCCGTATCGAGCCTTTCTGTACTAAATCGACTCCTTAGTTCATCTTCAAAATTCAAGTTTCCCATGGCATTTGATTATAAATATTTAAAATTACTTTGAGCATTGTCGTATTCTCCTATTCCATTCGCTTTTATCCATTTTCTTGCCCTTGATAGTATTTTTCTTGAGTTGGCCTCTGATATTTCCAATATTTCCGCTATTTCACTGTGCTGATATCCTTGTATGGCATGTAGATTAAGCACCTCATAAGAAATAGCTGGCATTCGTTTCAGGTATTGGAGGAGTTCATCATTGCCTAGGTTAGAATATACCACTGGTTGCCTTATGCTATCTGAAGATGTCATATCTTCTGGTAATTCTTCAAAAGCCTTTTTCAGATTTTTGTGATTAAAATTAATGACGTGATTGATAGCCAATCGAGTGGTCCAATTCAAAATGGTGCCCTTTGCCGGATCATAGAGCTGGATGTTTTGAAATATCTTAATAAAAACCTCTTGCAGCATATCGTCTAAAAAACTAAGATCCAGAAGATACCTTCTGACGACCGATTTAATAGCAGGAAGAAGGGCTTCAAAAACCCTTCTCTGCGCCATTCGATCATTGGACTTGCATTTCTCTATGATTACATCACTAACAATCATAAAATGATTCTGATACCCTTTAGTCTTCGCATTACAACTGAATATCTAAGGAGTCCCGACAATTCACGGCATCTGTGACAGTGACAGTATATAAATATCCGGCCGGAGCAGTGATGGACATTCCGAGAGCACCATTCGACCATTCGGCATAATACGGAGGTGTTCCACCTACTACAAAAATATCCAGCTTTTCAGTTGTTGGCTCCCAGGTATAGTGGTGAACATCCAACGAAGAACATGGGTCCGACAGGCTTACATCTATTTCTGCCACTTCTTCGCAACCATTAAAATCCGTTACAGTAACACTGTAATTACCATCTATAGCAACTGTTATGTTAGCGCTGATTTGCCCCGTATTCCATGCGTAAGTATATGGTGATGTTCCACCGGTTATTTGCACTTCTAGATTTCCAGATGATACTTCCACAATTCTTACTGAAAATCCGGCACATGGATTTTGAATTTGATCAACCACAATCTCCTGACTGGCTATGCAATCCAGATCATCGGTTACCGTAACGCCATAATTTCCATTGGTAAAAACGCTGATCATAGGACCTGTTTCTCCATTAGACCATTCGTACTGGTAAGGCGGAACTCCGTTTATCACAGAAAAAACGGAGAGGTCTACTCGTGAATAAAAAGGATAATCCAACGCTTCAGTATATATCTGCATCGAGTCACAGACAACCACAGTAGGTTCAAAAGTATCTTCTTCATAATCTTCAATATAACTGTCCTCTTTAGAACACGAGCTTAGGCCAATTAAAATGAGGATAAGAATGCCTAGATGTTTCATAATTTCTTCTTGATTTAGTTTACAATAAAGAAGCTTCTAATAGTAATTACAAAAAAAGCAAAGCCTATGTGACAGATATCTTGAAGAAAGTATTATAAATCACACAAGAAATGATGATTTAGGCTTTAAACCTACCATGGCTTCCTCGCTTACAGCATTTGCTCGAGGCCCAAATAATTTTCAAGATCTTTACTTACTGAGTGAAGAATAATTTACTCCGGAAGAGGTAAATCAATTATTAATTCACAATTCTGGCTGTCGGTTACTATTAATATATAACTTATTCCCTCCTCAGCTATGATTGTAGGAGTGGTCTCACCGGTGGACCATTCGTATCGGTAAGGTGTATTTCCTCCGGTGATAGTGACTGATAGTTCTTCGGTGATAGGATTGTACTTGTAAGAAAGGAATTTCAACGAAGAGCATGGGTCGAAGAACCGGACATTAATAGATGCTGCCTTACGGCAGTCCCTTTTATCTGTTACCGTAACCGTATATCTGCCGTCCTGGGTAACCATTATTTCCGATCCGGTTTGTCCATTTGACCATTCATAATGATATGGAGCTTTTCCGCCTGTACTTACTGCAACTAGATTCCCCCTCTCAATTTCTTCAATTCTTGCTGAAAAATCCACACAAGGATGATCTATATAATCTACCAGTAATTCAACAATATCAATACAACCATTGGCATCCGTTACACTTAATATATACTGTCCATCACTAGTAACCGTAATCGTAGAAGTGGTATCATTGGTGGACCATTCATAACTAAATGGAGCCTCTCCATTTTCTATTATTTTCACCCCTAATTCAGCTCTTTTTTCCGAAGGAAACTCGAGCACTTCTATGTGGACCTTGAAAGAGTCACATGTAATTAAGGGTGGACCAAAAGCATCTTCATTGATTTCTTCTTTAGAACACGACATGAGCGCCAGTAACAAAATGAAGTAAATAATTAGATGTTTCATGCTTTTAATAAATAAGGTGATTGACAGCGTAGTCCCTAACTGTAACGCTTTTTTATTTCTTTGTAGTCTTCTCTTTTTTTCGAACCTGACGAATGATCAACCTCAATCCCTTATCAGAATTAAAGTAGCTCCAGCTCCAATTTGCAAAGACAACCAGTCTATTTCTAAAATCTACCAATAACATGAGGTGTAGAAACATCCATACTATCCAAGCAAAAATGCCGGAGAATTTGATGAACGACAAGTCCACAACAGCCTTATTTTTTCCTATTGTAGCCATGGTTCCCTTATCCCTATACTTAAAGGGTTTCATCTCTTTGTTCTTAGCCTTAGCATTAAAATTCTTGGCCAAATGATGTCCTTGCTGACTAGCCACGGAAGCCAACATAGGATGTCCATGACCATTTCCTTCTGCCTCTACGCAAGCGACATCTCCAATCGAAAATATTCTATCCTCTCCTCCATTAACCCGATTGAATTCATCAGTTTTAATTCTTTTCTGCTTATTTAAAACAGCACTAAGATCATCAATTGGAGCTCCTTCTACACCTGCTGACCAAACCAGGGTTTTTGAGTGAAGATTTTTATTATTGGTATATACCAGCTCTCCATCATAATCCTTGACTATAGTGTTCAGCCAAACATTGATTCCCAGTTTTTTCAAAAATTCATAAGACTTGGTCGAAGCGTTTATGCTCATGCTTCTCAGAATACGATCAGAAGCTTCTATCAGGTGAATTTGCATTTGGCTTAAATCGAGGTCCGGATAGTCTTTGGGTAGAATATTCTTCTTGAGTTCTGCCAGTGCACCTGCCAATTCCACTCCTGTCGCCCCGCCCCCGACAATGACGAAGTTCATATATTTTTCCCTCTCAGGGATCGAAGAGAGAGTGAGAGCTATTTCAAAATTTTGGATGATGACACTACGCAAATCTATTGACTCCCGAAGGCTTTTCATCGTAAATCCATGCCGCTCCACATTGTCAATTCCGTAGAAATTCGTCGTGGCACCCGTCGCTAAAATCAAATAATCGTATTCGATCTTTCCTATATCTGTGATGACATGTTTAGAACTAGTATCTATCCCCTTAACCTCTGCCATCCTAAAGTGAAAGTGCTTCTTTCCCTTAAAAACTTTTCGAATGGGGTACACGATAGAATCTGGTTCCAACCCTGAACTTGCGACCTGATACATCAGCGGTTGAAAGGTGTGAAAGTTATTTCTATCCAGTAGTACAACTTGATAGTAGCGGCTATTGATCTTCTTTACAAACTTGAGTCCGGCGAAGCCACATCCCACTACAACTATCCTAGGAAGGTCAATATTTGGGATGTTTAAATTATTTGCATCCATCCGACCAATTTAGGCATGTTTTGAAAGATTCTCTAACGACGGAAGAGTTATATTTCAACTATTTCGACAAAAGAACTTGCCAAGCTCAATTCACCTATTTTCTTCTAAAAAATCGCGAAATATTTCCCCTAAAAAACCAAAGAACAAGAATGAGCAATAAGAACGGCCATATGCTCACTAAGAATACAATAAAGCTCAACATGGCCTGAATGCCATTTTTAAATGCATTGGCTATTCTCTTCCCATATTTGGGTTTATTGGTAATGTTACGACTCACCAATTCGGAGATTTCCAGAGAAATAGTTGAGTACTTCACTTTATCGTCGAGATATTTCATCCTGGCCTTTTTACTTTCGATCTCTTCTTCAATTCTTCTGATCTTTTCTTGAACTTCCAAAATCTCCTTAATTGATGTGGCCTTTCTCAATATCTGCTGGTACTGCTCCAGATAGGCCAATTTATTCTCCAAGCGAATCTCTAGGTCTAGGTATTCCTCGGTCACATCTTGGGCACTAATATTCTTCGAAACTAGCCTACCCAAATCGCTTTCCAGCGTATATATCAAAGAATCGAATACAACATGTGGAATCCGAATAACCAGGGAATAACTGTTTCTATTTCCATAGGAATTGTAGTGTTCATTTTCGTAGTAGGCGCTATATTGATGTACTAGTTGATCTACTCTTGACTTCGCTTCGTCCAATCCATCAACTTCAAATTGTAAATTGCCCCTTTTGATAATTTTACTCCTTTTTTCAGAAGACTCCTGCGGCGCCTTATCCGATGATACCTTGGCAAATCCTCCCTGATCAGATGGAGCGCTTTCCTGAAGTTCGTAATTATCGCTTTGTGCTGAACCCGGCTTCGATCGATCTCCGCTACAATAAACGAGAAAAAGAGTGCAAAAAATGACGACGGCTCTACTCATGCTTTTTCTTTTTATGATGCATTTTTAATCAATTCAGTTGTGTGGTCCATCTTTATACAATGTAACTAGAAATGCCTTATTAAACTTAATCTACTCGCAGTACTCATACAAAAGGACTCTTTTTATCTTGACTTAAAGCGATTAATATATAAAAGAATTAATATATTTGTGGTTCGACCAAATGTAATGTGAGCGTAAATTGCCCAAAGCAATTCCTCCTGAAACCAAGTTTATTTTTCAATATCGGATCAAAGCTAAGTGCTTTTGTTCGGCAATAATTATTTAAAATATATTTGATATGAGAGCACTTGCTATAATCAGTGCATGTTTTTTTTGCAGTTCTTTGTTTGGACAGATTTGTCCTGAATCCGCTGAATTTAATAATGCCGGTAAATTGCTTTTACACTTCTTAACCGAAGCCGAAGCAGACATCTATGCGGATACCAACGGAAATGGGGAAACTGGTTCTTGTCCCACCGGAGAAACCTGTGATCAGCTCACCAGTTATACAGCAACCGGTTCGGGAACCAGTGCGGGCTACAGTTCTACGGGAGGGCAGTTCAAGGACGCACCCGATCCTAGACTAAGGCTGGATGGAGGAACCTTAAGTACTGCAAATACGCCATTTGAAGGTGAAATAGTTTTCAATTTTTCAAGCAGCCCCTCTTTGACATGCAATTATAATTCCGCTGGAATTTTGCCTATCGAATTGGTAAATTTTGAAGTTGAAATGGTCAATAATGAAGCCCTTGTTTCATGGACCACTGCTTCTGAGATCAACAGTCATTTTATCTCCTTAGAAAAGAGCTTGGATGGAGTTAACTTCAAAGAGTTAAAGAGATTTTATACCCCTGAAATTTCAACAACAGTAAAGCGGTATAAATTCGTCGATAAAAATATCGGTTCGGGTGTCTCCTATTATAGACTCTACCAGGAAGATTTGGACGGAAAATCATTCAACAGCAAACTCGTTTCTATTTCTAAAGATGATTTGGACGCGAGTAAAGCTTATCAAGGCATTCTAAGTTCGAATATGGTTTCTCTTGGAACGGACCTGAATACTGATTTCGAACCTTCCGGAGATCTTTCGAATTACAGACTTAAAATATTTGATCCTCAAGGTACGCCTATTTTGGATTTAGCCTATGAAGGAAAGAATATGAATATCAATACCATTGGATTCAAAACAGGCCTGTATTATATTTCCGTAATCTCACCAAATGAAGTATTCTCGGATATTTTCATCCTTAAATAAACCCTTGGAAAGCGTTATAATAAAAAGGGCCGGTCATAGAACCGGCCCTTTTTATTTCCTCAAACTTATCTCTATTGTCGAAAGTCGATTCGTTTTAAGCTTCTTTTTTCTCCATGCACAATTCGATCAAAACACCTCCTGTAGTTTTGGGGTGAAAAAAGCAAACCAATTTATTATCTGCTCCTTCCTTTGGTGCATCATTCAAACAAACAAAACCCTCGTCTATCAGTCTTTGTCTTTCTTTATAAATATCCTCCACATCAAAAGCTATATGATGAATCCCTTCACCTTTTTTTTCCAGATAACGCTGAATAGGTCCTTGTTCATCGATGGGAGTTAATAATTCTATCTTATTTGGTCCTGTTCGAAAGAAAGCCGTTTCTACATGTTCTGATTCGACTACCTCTTTCTTATAACAGGAAGTATTAAGAAGTTTTTGAAACAAGTCAATGGATGACTCCATATCGCGAACCGCGATACCTATGTGTTCTATTTTTTTCACTATTGAGTATTTGATGAATTATTAAGCGTTACCCTCTACTTTTTCTCTTTCGCTTTTGTCGCAATGCCCCTTACACTTTCCATATAAATAAAGTGAGTGTTTCTCCACTTCAAAAGAGAGAAGTTCTCCCATAGTGTCCTTGATTTGTTGCACTCTGGGATCGCAAAATTCTATAACATCGCCGCAATCGGAACAAATCAGATGATCGTGTTGCTTGAAGCCAAAGGACTTCTCATACTGAGCGATATTCTTCCCAAACTTGTGTCGCTTGATCAAGTCGCAAGAAACCAGTAGCTCCAAAGTATTATATACCGTGGCCCTGCTCACTCGATAATTATTGGCTTTCATATGGATATACAAGCCCTCCGCATCGAAATGATCATTTCTACAATATATCTCTTCCAGAATAGCGAACCTTTCCGGCGTTTTTCTGCAGTCATTCTCTTCCAAATGACGTGAGAAACGATTCCGTACTTCCGTCAAAAGCTTCTCCTTATTTTCCTTTAATTCAGGCATACAAACAAATTATATTCTAGAAACAAAGTTGATCCCTTTTAGTTCTTTAAGTTTATTAATGACTTCCACAACCTGATCTTTATTTTGAACCACCACCGTTACCTTTCCTTCAAAATAGCCCTCCTTACCATCAATGTAGAAAGATTTAATATTAAAACCCAGCTCTGAACTGATTTTATTACTTACCGCCTCAATGACCCCCGGACCTGAATCAAGTCCCTTGATTCGAAACTCAACGGTAGATGGAGACTCTTCGTCTTGCCACTCAGCTCTAATGATCCGATACGCATAGTTAGCCATGAGGTGTTCAGCATTTGGACAGTCTATCCTATGAATTTTAACCCCTCCCTGGATGTTGATGAACCCAAAAATCTCATCTCCCACAACCGGATTGCAGCAGGGCGATAATTGATACTGAAAATCCATGTCATCCTGAAATACAACGACATTCTTTTTCTTCGCCTTCGATGGTTTGGTACTTGGAGTACTCGATCTACCAATACCTGTAAGTTTGGCGAATAAGGTTTCCTTCCTTTTAACGAGTTTATTACCGACGACATCAAAGTTCTTGAGCTGACTTAGATCGAATTTTTCATGATAAATATCCAAGAATAATTCCTGGCCATTTTGATACTTGAATTCATTGATCAAGAAGTCGATGTTCTCATCATAATCCACCTTAAGCTGAGCCATTTTTCTCAGCAGTGTTTCTTTGCCGATAGAAGCAAGTTTCTTCAGCTTTTCCTTCAGCGCAGTTCTAATCTTAGACTTAGCCCTTGCTGTTTTAACAAATTTCAACCAATCATCACTAGGACGTTGATTTTTATTGGTAATAACTTCTAGTTGATCTCCATTTTTAAGCTCATAATCCAAAGGGACCATTTTATTGGCCATCTTGACCCCGGCGCATTGATTGCCCACTTCGGAGTGAATCGAATAAGCGAAGTCCAAGGCTGTGGAGCCCTTGGGAAGAACCTTCATGTCACCCCTTGGAGTGTAGACATAAACCTCTTCATTAAATAAGGTTGACTTAAGATCTCCAAGAAAATCCAAATTGGCATCTTCAGTTGCTTCGATCGTTTCCCTAATCGTTCCCAACCAAGAATCATATACATCATCCGACCTCAAGACTCCCTTGTATTTCCAGTGCGCGGCAAAACCTCTTTCCGCTATTTCGTCCATCCTCTTAGTTCTAATCTGCACTTCTACATACCTCCCTTGTGGCCCAATAACCGTTGTATGCAAGGATTCATAACCGTTGGACTTTGGAGTTGTCACCCAGTCCTTCAGCCGTTCCGGTATAGGATCATGTACATCCGTTACGATCGAATAAATATGCCAACAAACCGGTTTTTCCAACTCTAATGGGGTGTCCACAATGATTCGAATGGCAAAAAGATCGTAGATCTCTTCAAATTCGACCTGCTTACTTTTAATCTTATTAAAGATGGAGTGTATGGATTTTGGTCTGCCATATATCTCGAATGGAAATGAGATCTCTTTATCCAATACTTTCTTCAAGGGAAAAACGAAAGAGTCAATATAGTTTTCTCTACTTCTCTTGGTCTCTTGTAATAGTTTCGCAATATCAAAGTAATTGTCCGGGTCCATGACCTTCATGGTCATATCCTCAAATTCTGTCTTGATATTGTACAAACCTAATCTGTGGGCGAGAGGAGTGTAGATAAAGTTGGTCTCCGATGCTATTTTCAATTGCTTATGCCGGGGCATTGATCCCAAAGTCCGCATATTGTGTAAGCGATCTGCCATTTTGATCAGAACGACTCTAACGTCAATGAGCATGGCGCTTAACACCTTTTTAAAGTTCTCTGCTTGAGGACTGGCATTCATTGAAGAAGTGAGAGAGATATTAGCATCCAGTTTTGTTAAACCATCCACGATGACCGCAATCTTTTCATTGAACTTTTTATGGATATCCTCCAAAGTCACCGGTGTATCTTCTACAACATCGTGAAGCAGTGCAGCAACTATAGCGGTAGGGCCTAAACCAATTTCCTGCGCACATATTCTCGCCACTTCTATAGGATGAAGTATGTAGGGCTCTCCCGATTTTCGTTTTTGACCTTCATGGGCCTTTTTTGCCATTTCGAACGCCTCCGTAATATCACGACGATCCTCCTCATTTAGGGTTTCCCCAAATGAATTCAACAACCGGTTAAAATCTGTTTGAACCTGCTGTACTTCCTGTGCTCTTTCTGTACTAACTTCCTTCATTCCTTATCTAAAATGAGTAAAATCTTCCTAGCTACATAATCTGCGTTAAAATACTTACACAAAAGATGCTTTTTTCAGAATAAGATTTTAACTTTGCCTCACTTTTTTCAGCGGGTGTATTCATCCCGATAATTATCGGGAGTTCGACACGGGAGTTAAATGTAATCGTGTGACAACTTTAAAATCCAGTGTACGCCTCGCTGTACAAATTGCGGGTGTGGTGAAATTGGTAGACACGCTAGACTTAGGATCTAGTGCTTAACCGCGTGGGGGTTCGAGTCCCTCCACCCGCACAACAAAAGGGAAAAAGGGCGCCGCGAAACGGTAAAGCCTTCAACCCAAATAAAATTATAATAGAGGATATTACCAGGTCGGTATGTCCTCTATTTCACAAAAAACAAGCGGAAACAAGGATTTAGCTCGAATAGAATATCAGAGCGTCTCGGAATACCGTTCATTGATAAATACCTCATTTTTAGTTCAATACTCCCTATAAGAGTAATTGTTCAGAAGTAATTAAAGTTTCCCCTTTTTAATAAATATTTATTATGCCCTCAATAGTTCAGTCTGAAATATCCAATAATCACATTCGAATAGACATTAATTTTCCAAAAGAAGAAACCAAAGAATTACTGAATAAAGCGCTTAAAAAAGAGCAGAAAAAGGTAAATCTTAAGGGTTTTAGAAAAGGGAAAGCCCCTATCAATACGATTAAAAAACTATACGGAAATCAGATCTTAAGCCAAAGTATATTCGACGAGCTGAACAAGGCCATGTCGGAATACCTGCAAGAAGAAAAGATTCACTATATCGGAGAACCCCTTCCCATTGAAGAAGATAACAATAATGACCTTGACGTAAAATCCCTTGATGATTATAATTTCGCTTTCGAATTAGGTCTCATGCCCAAAGAAGACTTGAAAGGAATGGGAGAAGAGGACAAGTATCTTTTTTATGAAATAGAAGTGGATTCTTCAGAAGCCGAAGATCTTCTGGATCAATGGCTAAGACAGTTTGGAACCACCGAAAGTGTTGAAAACATTCAAGAAGACAACGATCTTCTCACGCTGGAATTGATGGAGTTGGAAGGAGGTAAAGTAAAAGACAACGGCATTGAAGCTACTGCGAAAATTCTTTTGGAAGAAATCTCTGATGACAAATTAAAAGAGCAATTTAAAGCCGCAGTCGTCGGTGATGAAATTGATCTTAATATTTACGATCTTTCCAAAAACGGAGAGGAGGAATTTATTCGGAAACATTTGCTCAAAATTGAAGAGGGTCAAGAATTCTCTCCTGACTTTAAGGCAGGTATTGAATCCGTTGATCGTTTTAACAAGGCTGAGTTAAATGAGGACTTCTTCAACAAGGCTTTTGGACAAGACAATGTCAGCAGCAAAGAAGAGGCATTGGAAAAAGCAACCGAGGCCATTAAGAACCAAAAAGCTGGAAGGGCAAAAGAATTATTGTATAAAGACGTTTATGAAAATATAACGGAGGCCAATAAGAAAATGGACATTCCTGAGGACTTCATCAAACGTTGGGTTAGCTCATCTCCGTCTATAAAGTCGGAGACAGATGAGGATATCGAGAATATTATGGTGGATTTGAGAAATAATATCATCAGGACCAAGTTGCTTGAAAAACTAGAAGTAAAAGTAGAACAGCAAGAAATTCTGGATGCGGCATACGGGCAGGTTTATCAATATGGTATTCGAAAAAAAGAAGATGCCGACCCTATTGTGCAGCGCATGCTAGCAGATAAAGGTTTTGTGAATCAGATCGCTGGCAACATAGAAACTTCTAAGATCATTGACGGTATTGATCAACATGTGACCAAAGAGGTAAAAAAACTCTCATCTAAAGAGTTTGACGATATATTTGAAAATGCAGTTAAAGAGGTCCAGGCAAAACAAAAAGAGCAAGAAGAAGTTAAAGAAGAATAAGAAAAACATAAAATGATACCACAAGACGAATTTAAGAAGTACGCGACGATGCATCTTGGAATGAACAGTATGCATCTGGAAAAGTATATGAATACTTTTGCACCTAATATTACCGGCTTTACACCACAGGTAATAGAAGAGAGAAAAATGAACATTGTAGGTATGGATGTATTTTCCAGACTTATGATGGATAGAATTATTTTTATGGGAGTTCCTGTTAATGACTATGTTTCTAATGTTATTCAGGCTCAGCTTCTTTTTCTTGAATCGACGGATAAAACCAGAGATATTCAGATGTTCATCAACAGTCCCGGTGGAAGTGTAATTGATGGTATGGGCATCTATGACACCATGCAATACGTATCTCCTGATGTAGCTACGATTTGTACCGGTTTGGCAGCTTCTATGGGCGCAGTTCTCCTATGTGCGGGATCTTCTGGAAAAAGATCGTGTTTATCACACAGTAGGGTTATGATCCATCAGCCTATGGGAGGCATGCAAGGGCAGGTCAGCGACATGGAAATAAATTATAAATTGATCAAAGAACTTCAAAAAGAGTTGTACGAAATATTATCACATCATACCGGTCAAAAATATGACAAAATTGAAGCCGATTGTGATAGAGATAATTGGATGAAGGCAGAAGAGGCCAAAGAGTATGGCCTTGTAGATGAAGTTCTCGCTAGAAAACATAAATAGAAAATTATGCAACGTTGTTCTTTTTGTGATCGTCCTAAAAGTCAGTCGAAATTACTGATTTCAGGTTTGGATGCACACATTTGCGACATATGCGCTACGCAGGCCTATGAAATGGTAGAATTGGAATTGGTCGATTTTGAGAAAAACAAAATCGATCTAGCCCATTTTAAATTGGAGGAAGGAATTACCCCTAAAGACATTAAGGCCAATCTGGACGAATATGTAATCGGCCAGAACGATGCAAAAAGAGCGCTGGCAGTTTCTGTATACAATCACTACAAGAGAATTAATCAGAAACTGAAAGATGATGTTGAAATAGAAAAGACCAACGTTGTATTGGTTGGACCTACTGGAACAGGGAAAACACTTTTGGCAAGAACCATAGCCAAGCAACTCAATGTTCCTTTTACCATCGTAGATGCAACGGTATTTACCGAAGCTGGATATGTCGGTGAGGATGTAGAAAGCATCCTATCCCGATTGCTTCAGGCCTGCGACTACGATATCAAGGCAGCTTCTCAAGGTATCATCTATATTGATGAGATTGATAAAGTTGCCAGAAAACAGGACAACCCTTCGATAACAAGAGATGTGTCCGGTGAAGGTGTTCAACAATCCCTTCTTAAAATGCTGGAGGGAACAGAGGTCAACGTACCTCCTTACGGTGGAAGAAAACACCCCGAACAACAAATGATCACCATTGATACTTCGAATATACTCTTCATTTGCGGAGGAGCTTTCGACGGAATTGAAAAGCTTATTTCTCGAAGAATGAACAATCAGGTGATTGGCTTTAAACAGAAGGAAGACCAAGAAGTGGGTGATGAAAACTTGTTGCAATACATCACTCATCAAGATCTAAAATCTTACGGCTTGATTCCGGAATTAATTGGACGACTTCCGATGATTACCCATCTGAAAAGACTTGATAAAACTGCCTTGAAGAGGATCTTGGTAGAGCCAAAAAATGCTTTGATCAAACAGTATCAGAAATTATTCAAAATCGAAGATATTAAGCTTAGTATCGAAGAAAAAGCGGTGGATCTTATCGCTGAAAGAGCTGAAGCTTATGGTCTTGGAGCAAGAGGATTAAGAAGCATTTGCGAGACGATCATGATGGATTTTATGTTCGAATTACCGGGCAGCAATAAGAAAAAACTGGTTATTACTCCTGGAATTGTCTTGGAAAAGCTAGAGAAATCTAAGTTTGGTAAGTTGAAGGTGGCGTAAATAGTCCTTAACTTCTAAAGAGCATATTTTACTTTGCATTGTTTGCAATTTTTAGAACATTTTTATCCAGTTACTAAAAATCTAATAATAGGAGAAGAGTATCTGTATTTAGATACCCCTCTCACACTTTACATTTGTTACTAAAAATTAGTTAATTCTCCGTAGGAGTTGTAATCTGTATTCCATAACAATTAGGATCCGGACAGCATTGCTCTGTAATTACGCATACCGGGCAGCACAATTCTGCAGGACAGCCCTGAGCATCATCGGCAGTATAAACGTAGCATCTTCGACTTCCGGCAGGTCCTATATCACTTCCGATTAAAGACAAAATCTGGCCTGTTCCTACTTGAACACCTAGAGTACCGTTTAGCTCGTCATATTCATACCAAACATAATTCGACAGTCCTGATTCGGCGACAAGGTCTGCTATATTAGAATCATTGTCACATATGAGATGCTCATTCGGAGGACATGCAGAACTACATGGACTCTGACTCACTGTTGTTGTTATGGTACAGTTCGGATCATCAGCATCTGTTATTGTAATTGTAAATGTTGTGGATCCGTCCGCGCTACCATCTTGTAATCTGAAACTCGTTGCACTGCCATAGTTTCCGCTGGTTGGTGTTACTACGGCTCCATTATCCACTGTTACATTATATGTCGACCCTAAACCTGATCCCATAGGGTTCAAGTCAAAACTGATATAATCATCAGTTGCCAGTGTTGTTCCATTATCATTACAAGTTTCATTGGCTTCGCCACTATCTGTTAAATTGCATTGAGCCATAGAAAAGCCTATATCATAACTATGGTTATTCTGTCCCGGGAATCCCAGTGTGATATCAATCGACGAATCATTTCCTTGAGAACCATCACTATCTCTGGCATCACCATTGGCAGAGCCATCATTATTTTGTACAGTAACGCTAAATCCGGAAAGCACCGCTTGTTGGCTTCCTCCTTGCGCATTTGGGATTCGAATCGTATAACTGGTATTATAATCTATAGACAAACCATAAATTCTAGCGCCGGTATTTGTTCCCGAAGCATTACTAAAAATGTAGTTTCCATTACCATCAGTTACTGCGGTAGCAACTACAGAACTGCCATCAAAAAGCTCTACGGTAATTCCAGAAATTCCTGGTTCATCGGGATCTTGTACCCCATCCATATTGATATCGTTCCAAACGAGATTACCTATTTCTATTGGCATAGGTTCAGATAGTAATTCCACATCTCCTAGTCCACCAGCCTTACTAAAGTAAAATCGGATATCATCCCTATATACTTGATATCCCTGCACGGGCGCTCCTGTATTACGCGAATACCATTTCACCCCTCCTGCATCAAATATTTCATTGAGTGGATCATACACCGATGATATTACTCTCTCTGATCCCGGAATACCAGCTAATCCCCCTAGGGCAGTTTCCTGGTGTTGTTGCGTTGTATTATTAGCTAAAAAGAAAGCGTCGTTATAAAATTCCTTGCCTCCTGGGCCCTGGGTATCTCTTTCAGGATAATTGGAAGTGGATGTAACTCCTCCACAGGATGCATCGTTTTCTATAGTCCAAGTTCCACCACCATTAGGACAGGCCCTTAGTATATCTCCTCCGGACATGGTAAACTCTCTCATTTGTGAGGGAGGAATGGCTTCATTGGGATCCGGCACAAAATTATCATATCCCGTTTGCAAACCCAGTCTGTCAGCAAAACCTAGAATCATGGCTCCAGTTTCATCAAATTCTATATCTGATAAAATAGGCTGAGCAGTATTAAAAAACAGCTGTGTAGGGTCAGCTACAGGAGAATATGCCGCGGGTTCCACAACCCCGAAGAAATCATCTGTCCACGGCTTCCAATTGGCTACATATTGATTGTCGTTGAAGAATGATGTTCTCCAAAAGAAACCTCTTTCGTAATCAAGGGGAAAACTAAGTACATTGGTAAATGTCGCTGCCCCTAAATCATATCGATATACATTGGCCTCTAGATCATTGCGATCTTGGCTTGTTTCAGCGGTGCAGACAACGCCCAAATACAAACTTCCTTGGTAATAGGCTATTGACCAGGGAGCATAATCGCCATTAGAACACCCCGGGTTTGGGATATTAATAACCGATCCACTGATTGTTTGAGTGCCTATATCTATAGGTATGACTGTCTTTTGATTGAGATTAACAACATACAATGTTTGTTCGTCATCTGAAATATCAATATCACCTAAAGAAATTCTTCCAACTTCCGGATAGGCTCTCCAATCATAAGATCCCAGCGTACCATTCGGATTCAGATCTGTCCCTCCGGATCTGGGGTCGCTACCCGTATTTTGCCCGCCAAGGCTATTAACATCAAGCCAGTTGCTCACTGTTCCTGCCGTTTTATTGGTATAATCGATAGAATAAATACCCCCTGTTCCTAATGGACCTAGGCTTGCGTGTCTTCGATATGATGCTGCAACAAAGATTGTCTCTGTTCTTTTTTGATAAGCTATTCCCCAAGTTGTACCTACTTCTCCTCCATCAGCCAACGGATCAAAACTATCCCCTGAACCTCCGGGTTGCCCCTCACCGGTATATGAATCTCTAAAACCCATAATTACCGGTTCACTATTTGCAATACCTGCTACCTGATTATCCCCGGCCACATATCTTGAGACCGCTAATCTAGGGTCCGATTCAGTATAATGTCTTGGATAATGTAGTCCTAAGTTGATATTATTGCTCGAAGCGCTAACAAACTGAACTGCAGTATTGCTCAAACCACTGCCATTACCGTCGACTGTTGGTTCCAGCCATGATTCACTCCAGGTAAATTCAACTCTAACCGGAAATACAGGGCTAGCATATGACCAGTCACCTGTTGCATCGGTCAATATCGACCCGCTATTGGTACCATTACTGTTATAGACAATGACCTCTACCGACTCTAAGCCAAACTCATTGGCATCCTGCTCTCCATAAGTGTTGGACATGCTACCGTCTACAGGCAACTCCTGCCAGACCGTTCCTCCCACTTGTCCAAAGATCAATGAGGTATTAGCGAAAAACGCCACTAAAAATAAAATCAGTCTATTTTTATTTGATAGACAATACAAATCGCTGAATCGCGAAAGAGAATTTCCCATGAAACCTATATTTATAATTAACAAATCGATAGACTTTTAATGAAGTCCTATCTGCCTTATCAAGTATGAATATTTACGTCCGGGGGGAAATCCTCCCTGTAAAAAGAAAGAAGTAATGTCAGTTGGTTAAAAGCTCAAATTCTATGCCAAAAAGTAGTTTTTTGTTGGACCTAAGAAAGAAAAGATTTCCTCGAATTCATCCGAAGCTTGACTGGAATAATATTCGAAACCTAAGATCAGAATTGATTTTCAAAAGAAAATAATCAATGCTATAAAATCGCAAGAAAAGCACAACTCTATCAAAAGGAGTTGATCTGTAAATCTGATTCCCGAGAACTAACTTAGGCCAACTAGAACTAAAACCAAGTATTAATATAAATCACAGATAAACGACCAATTATTAATTTTTCCTTTTTAATTATCAATTAATAAACGTCCTCCACATTCTCCTTAACGTACTCAAAACAGCTATCCATGTCCTCGAAAATAAGCTCTCTACCCACTAGGTCTGGAACAATATCGATGCTCTCCATTCTGGAAAGAGGCTGATCGTTGACTCCTACCATAAGGATAATAATTCCATTTTTCCTCAATTCCAGTAAGACATTTTCAAGTGTAAAAAGACCTGATTGATCAACATATGGCATATCTTCCAGGTCGAGCAAAACATGAGTAGCCGTCTCCGGTATTTGTTGAGATAATCGGGTAAAGTCATTGGTATAACCAAAGAATAAGGGTCCGGCAACTCTCTTAATAAACACCTCTTCTTTCAGTTTTTCCGGAATTTCAGCTCTTAACTTCTCTTCTGCTTCTTCATTCTCAACTGTATTCAAAGACACGACTTCAGATTGGGCTGTAGTTAAATCTCCCATTTTCTTCATGAACACCAATGCTGCAGCAATTAGTCCAATACCGACAGCAAAGACCAGGTTCCAGAATACGGCCAGGATCATCACCAAAAACATGATAACTACCTCAGATACGTTCATCTTTGGAATACTTCTCAATCCTTTGTAATCCATGACACCAATACCTACGGTCAATAGAATTCCGGCTAAAACAGCTGCGGGAATCTGAGAAGCTATTGGACCCAAAGCCAACAAAATCATCAGCAGCATCACACCGGCCGTCATACCCGACAGTTTGGTTTTACCCCCTGACTGAATATTTACAACCGTTCTGATCGTGGCTCCCGCACCAGGAATCCCACCAAAGAGCGCCGCGATTCCATTGCCAATTCCCTGACCCACCAATTCCTTATTCGGGTTGTGCATGGTCTTTGTCATATTATCTGCTACCACAGAAGTAAGAAGAGAATCTATCGCCCCCAACAGAGCCAGAGTTAGGGCCGTGAAAAAATAGGGTATTACTTCTCCTATATTGAACTGGGTGAAAATTTCATATCTAAATGCTGGAAATCCAGATGGAATTTTAGGAATAGGTCGGTAATTTATTGTTCCATTAGCTTGAAGGAAATAGGCTACTACCGAAACGGCAACAAGTGCAACCAATGTACTCGGAATGGCTTTAGTAATGCGTTTAAAACCATATATAATGAAAATGGTCGCTAATGCGAGAATTAATTCTATCCAATTGATATTGGCAAAAGCCTTCGACAAATACCTCAAAGCACCAACCACTCCTGACGCATTCTTCTTAGTCAGGGTTGTCGCTTCCAAAAAGATTTCATCTTCACTCACCTTTTCAGCCCTAGAAATGGTCTCTTTAAAATCCTCCAAGACCAGAATACCTTCTCCGGCCTCATCTCGTAATATTTTCTCCAGCAAAACCTCTTCGGCCTGAGCCTTGAAGGTATTGACTAATTTAAGGTCCTCTTCAGGATAATATCCCAACATGGGCAGGATCTGGGTAATTATAATAATGATTCCAATGGCAGACATAAATCCTGATACAACGGGATAGGGAATATACTTGATGTACATACCCAGTTTTATCACCCCGAGAAAGATGAGCATAACACCAGCCAAAAGAAATACCGTCAAGATAGCGGGAAGGGCCTCTTCCAGGTTACCATTGTGTTCTGCGATAATACCTGAAATGATCACCATACTCACTGCCGTCATTGGAGCGGTAGGGCCAGATATTTGCGTAGGTGTTCCTCCGAATAAGGCTGCAAAAAAAGCAATAAATATAGCTCCGTACAAACCAGCATCAGGTCCTAGCCCTGAACTTAAACCAAAGGCTAAAGCCAAAGGCAACGCCACAATACCTGCCGTAATTCCTCCCAGCAAATCCCCTCTCAAATGAGCAAAGAACCCTTTCATATCTTACTAGTATTAATTTTAAATTTGTTAAAAGATAATCAAATTATTTAGGAAATCGAATTCTACAATCATCTAATCCTTGTAAATAGCTCTATTTTGTTCACTGGTTAATTAAAGTTTACGCTTGAAAACAATTGCTATAAAACTTCTTCCAAAAGCTGAAAAGGCCATCGTCAAGGGCCATCCCTGGATATTCGAAAATTCTATCGTCCATCAGAATAAGGAAGGAGATTCAGGAGATATCGCCATTATTTTTGGCCAACGTAGTAATAAATTGTTGGCTGTTGGATTGTATGATCCTCATTCTACTATTCGAATAAGAATTCTATCCATTAGAAAAAGCATCAGACTTGACAAGGACTTTTTTCAAGAGCGTATCGCGAACGCTTTGTTAAAGAGAAAGGATCTTCTAAAAACGGAAACTACGGGATACAGATTGATTTATGGTGAGAATGATCAGCTACCCGGAATGATCATTGATAACTATGACTCATCCGTGGTGATCAAGTTGTACACCACCATTTGGTTTCCCTATTTGGATATAATAGTAGAAGCATTGAAAGCTTCTATTAATGTGCGCTGTATTGTGCTTAGAATGGCCAGAATAGTTCAGAACAAAAACTCCTCTTACCGAGAAGGAATGGTACTCTACGGCGATAAAGACTATAATGGTGAAGTTGTTTTCAAAGAACACGGTCTTCTATTTTCTACAAATATTATTCAAGGGCATAAAACTGGTTTTTTCTTAGATCATCGTCACAATCGTTTGCGCATTCGGTCATTGGCTAAAGATCGACATGTGTTGGATGTATTTTCGTATTCTGGTGGATTCTCAGTGAATGCACTTGCCGGCGGAGCAAAGTCAGTTAGTAGCGTTGACCTGAGCAAACAAGCTCTATTACATGCCGAGAAGAATGCTGAGCTCAACGGATTTGAAGGAAGACTGAATAGATTAAGTGGAGATGCCTTTGATTTATTAGAGCAAATGACTAAAGAAAAAAAGCTTTTCGACTTAATTATCATTGATCCACCATCCTTTGCAAAGTCTGAAACACAAAAAGCTTCTGCAATAATCTCTTACAAAAGACTACTTCATTTAGCGGTGAAACTGAGTGCGAAGAAAGCAATCATACTTTTTGCCTCCTGTTCGAGCCGAATTAAAATGGTTGAATTCGATGAGCTGGTGGAAAATATCCTTTCCACCCCGTCTCTAAAGGGCCAGTTTGCTATCAGACACAAAGGTGAACATGACATTGATCATCCTCAGGGCATCCCCGAATTGGACTATCTCAAAGCCATTTATATTCACAAAAAATCCTAATCTTATATAAGAATTTCGCCCACTCGTAGAAAAAAGCGCACTTCTAACCGTGGATATTAATAATATTGTCATCACAAAATACTGCGTATGAGGTCCACTATACTTGTTTTATTTACTCTTGCTGTTTTTACTTCTTTGAGTTTTGCTCAAAATGCATCTTTGTCCGGAACATTGAAAGATGGAAGCAACGGTGATGCACTCTCCTTTGCTAACTGTGTTTTATACCATGCAAAGGATAGCAGCTTGGTCAAAGTTGAGACCACTAGTGACGACGGGGTTTTCTCCTTTAACGGACTTTCAAAAGGATCATATTTTTTGGAGTTGTCTTATGTCGGATTCGAATCCATGATCATGGATAACATTTCGCTAAATACGAATGAAAAGAAAGATTTGGGAGAGCTCAATTTGAATTCTTCCAGTACTGAGTTAGAACAAGCAGTCGTAACTGCTCAAAGGGCTTTAGTGGAAATCAAGGCCGATAGAACGGTTTTCAATGTTCAAGGTACGATTAATAGCGTAGGTAATAATGGACTTGATCTACTTAGAAAAGCCCCAGGTTTGGTCGTTGATAATAATAACAATATAACGGTATTAGGAAGATCAGGGGTTCTGATTTATGTGGATGGCAAGCGCCTTCCTTTGAGTGGCGACGAATTGACTGCTTATCTACAGAATTTGACCGCGGAACAGATCGATAGAATAGATATTATCACCAGCCCGGGAGCAAGATATGAAGCCGAAGGAAATGCTGGAATTATTGACATCAGGCTCAAAAAATCTGATGATCACGGAGCCAATGGTAATCTAAGCAATACAGCTAGCCAGGGTAGATACTTCAGAAATAATACAACCTTGAGCGGAAATTATAAAGACCGAAAACTTAATGCTTTTGGTTCGGTAAGCAGCAACCTGGGGTCTCGCTACAATCATATGAAGTTTAACAGTTATCAGAACAACATCAATGTTTACGAAGTGAACAATATGATAGATGAGGATGAAAACTGGAATACGCGATTAGGTGCTGATTACAACATTAAAGGGGATCACTATATTGGTTTTTTAGTCAATTATGGAATGAATAATACAGATGGTATCATTAACAATAGGAGTATCATCAATAACCAGGCTTTTCCTGACCAGGTAGATAGTATTTTACAAGTTACCAATGTGGTTGATACGGAGTCAACGCAGCAGACTTACAATCTCAATTACAGATGGGATAGAAAACAATCATCGCTTAATATCGACTTGGATTACGGTACTTTTGATCGTTCCAACCTTAGGAGCCAGCCGAATTTGTATTATCAAGCTGATGGAAAAACCCCTCTTTCTTCGATTATTACAGAAATTAATACCGATTCGAAAATCGACATTTCTACATTTAAGATCGACTACGAAAAGGATTTCCTAGGAGGTAGAATCGGTGTTGGAACGAAGTTGAGTCAAGTAGTAACGGACAATGAGTTTCTTTTCTATAACGTAGACGACGGAACCCCAATAAGAGATAATCGAAGATCCAATATTTTCGAATATGATGAAAAGGTTTATGCTGGATATGTAGAATACAAAAGACCGATCAACGAAAAACTGAATTTTTCAGGAGGACTTAGGATGGAGATTACAGATGCGGTAGGTGAGCTAATGCCTTTCGAAGAAGATTTGAGAGAAGATCCGGTTATTCAGGATTATACCAACTTTTTCCCCAGTGTAGGATTTAGCTACCAACTTAATCCGGTCAATGTATTTGCCTTGAATTACGGTAGTAGAATTAACCGCCCTGATTATAATGTATTGAACCCTTTTGAGAATCAGCTCAGTGAAATTTCCTTTGAGAAAGGGAATGCATTCTTGGTTCCTGAAATCGTGCACAATATTGAATTAGGCTATACTTATCAGTATCGATTCAACTTTAAATTAGCTTATAGTCAAACCTCTGATCAAATCACAAGACTTATCGGACCTGATGACAGGGATCCTCGAGCTGGTTTCATAACCTGGGATAATCTGGCAAAACAAACGGTGTACAATTTTAATATTAGCGCTCCATTTACCGTCAAAGAATGGTGGAGTCTATACATGAATATCAATTCTTCCTATATTCACAACGAAGCTGATTATCCTGATCGTGGTAAAATTGATATCAGCGTATTCAATTATACCATTTTCCAGCAGCAAACTTTCCAATTGGGTAAAGGATATTCTGCAGAGCTTTCGGGTTATTATCACGGCCCAGGTGTCTGGGGTGGAGTCTTTGAGTATGATGGCAACTGGGGACTTAATATAGGTCTTCAAAAGAGATTCCTTCAGAATAGATTAAATGCTAAAATTAGCGCGACCGATCTTTTCTACGAAAATGGCTGGAGTGGAACATCCAACTTTAATGGATTGGTGTCCAATGGAAATGGAGAGTGGGACAGTAGAAGGGTTAGCTTGAGCTTGTCTTATTCATTTGGAAATAGCCAACTGAAAATCAAGAAGAGAAAATCAGGTTTGGAGGAAGAGTCCAACCGTGTAGGGCAATAAAATTAATTCATCTGACAAGGATATATTATTGTAGTTTTTCGAACATCTGCTTCTTCTTTGTATCTTTGTAGCTTACTTTAAAAAGTTCGGAAGCAGAATTGGATGGAAGCTAAGAATAATGAAAATGAGCAGCAGATAGAGATTATTGCCCATAAGGGGAAGACGCTGTACGACTATCAGCAAGAGGATATCAGTAGGATATTTGAAAAAATAGACAATTATCCTTCCAATTTTAATCTTCTTTATCAGCTCCCGACCGGCGGAGGTAAAACTGTTATTTTTTCGGAGATTGCCAAGCGATTTCTTTTAAACAAGGGTAAGAAAGTAGTCATCTTAACCCACAGGATTGAATTACTTCGCCAGACCTCTAAAATGCTCTCTGAGTTCGGAGTGACCAATAAGATTATCGATAGCGAAGTAAAGAGTCTCTCCAAGAAAGAAAATCATCAGTGTTTTGTCGCTATGGTGGAAACGCTGAATAACAGGTTGAATGAAGAGGCCATTGAGTTTGAAAACATCGGATTGGTTATCATCGATGAAGCACACTACAATTCATTTAGAAAGCTTTTCAAGTTTTTCAAGGACAGCTTTATATTAGGTGTTACCGCAACTCCCTTAAGTTCAAATATCAACAAACCCATGAATGAGATATACGGCGAGCTGATCGTAGGATATCCCATTAAGTCTTTGGTTGATATGGGTTATCTATCCAAGGCAACGACTTTTACTTATCATGTGGGATTAGGAACACTAAAGATTGGTGCCAATGGGGATTACACGGTCAAGTCCTCAGAGATGCTCTATTCCACCAATACCATGCAAGGTAAGCTACTCAAGGCCTATGAAGAAAAAGCGAAAGGAAAGAAGACCCTGATCTTCAACAACGGGATTAATACTTCTCGAAGAGTTTATTTGACTTTTTCAACTGCGGGTTATCCGATCCGCCACGTCGATAGTAAAACGCCTAAACGCCAAAGAGAAGAAACACTGCAGTGGTTTAAGGAAACCCCTGGATCAATACTGACTTCGGTCGGTATATTAACCACAGGATTCGATGAACCCTCTGTTCAAGTTGTCATACTGAATCGAGCTACAAGATCTCCAACTCTATATTATCAAATGCTGGGTAGGGGTTCTAGGGTAACCCAAACAAAATCCACTTTTGAAATTGTCGATTTAGGGAACAATGTGGCGCGCTTTGGGCTGTGGTCTGAAGAATTGGATTGGCAGAGAATATTCAAGAATCCTCGCAAATATCTCGAAAGTCTCATTTCTGATGATGACATCGAGAGAAGATTCGTTTATACCATGCCTTATGAAGTAAGAATGCGCTTTGATAAAACAGAGAATATTGATTTCGATGTCAAGGAGGAGTATAAAAGGGTTATCGCATCCGGACAACGCCCTCAGAAGGTCTTAGAAAACTCTATGGACCAACATGTTCAAATGTGTGTGGAAAATGGAGAAACACTTGAGGAGGCCTATGAACTGGCTAGACTTCTAGAGGAAGATATCACAGATAGAGTACGCCATTACTGCTACTGCATTAGTAACAGCACCAAGAACTATAGAACTTGGGTGCTGGAAGAATACGGTAGAAAAATGCGCAGTCAAATCGCGATGGAGTTCTTATAGTTTCAACATTTTACCGCGATATAGCAGGTCTTCCGCCAATATTTCTACAAAATACATCCCTGATTCGAACATGGTAATATCTTTTCTTACCCTTGTTCTTCCATTGAGAAAGACTGTCTGAGTAATGGTATTTCCCGACATGTCATATATTTTGATTTCGGCAGTTTCTACTTCTTTGAAGTCCTCAGGTATAAGAAATACGAGTTCATCATGACTGGGATTGACAATACCGAGTTCCTTTGGCTTGGGTAAATCACTCGAAGGTTCGATGATATTAATTCGATGATGAAACTCTTTATCCAATCTACTTAAATCGACCTGATCGCCATACGCATAAACATCAAGGATTTCATCATTGACATCATCCAATCTGGCACTTGATCCAAACTCCATTGAAGCTCCATCTTCTAAGTAAACAGACGCTCTATTAAATCCATCTCCCTCGCCTATTCTAAGCATACCATTGAAATAAAGGCTGGAACCCCTCTCCAAAAATGTTTGACTACCTCTATCCAAAGCAAGCATGCCAACTCCGCTTTGACCATATTTCAATTTACTTTGGTCAGATAGAATGAATTTAGATCCATCCTTATACCGCATACAGGAAAAAGGGCTCGAAAAAGAAATTTTTCCCGAATTATATCTGAAAGCATTTCCCCCTCCAGTAACTATTTCTACCCAGTTGACACACATTTCAGCTCCGTCGTTGACAATTTCAACACCATGTCGTCTTGGCTCCTGACCTTCTATCAAAGCCCCGATTAATCCAGTGTGTTCTTGAAATTCGAGTTGTTCGTATTCATCGACTGTGATTCTTATGAGCACGGAATCAGAAGGTTCTGGAACCAAATTTATGAGCTTGTTATCAACATTGACATTACTGGGGTAATCCATCTTATTATGTGTAACCAAAGTGATCGGCTCCCAGTTGAACTGATTCAGATGTCCTACTCTTAAATCCACAATGTCATCAACAATGGAATAATCATCTATCGTAATGTCTTCATCTATAATGGCAAAAGGGTAAAAATGACCTATACTTAAATGACTCAACTTTAAAAATGCATCATCAGGTAAATCCGGAAAGAAGACCAATTGTATGACCAAGTCTTCTAAATATTGAACATCAAATTTGAATGTTGGATCACACAACTCAAAATGTTTATCATAGAAGTCTAAATTATCAGGAAAAAACCTCCAAACCCTATTGGTCCTTTGCTCGTTCTCATCAGGAATATTCAAGTTCATGATCAATGAAATGCACGAGGTATCAGTGCATTCTTCAAAACCAAAGAAAGAGAAGTTCTCGCTTTGAACCAATAGGTCCAAATTAAAAATTGAATTGGGCATAAACTGAACAATGGTATCTGAAGTTTTCTTATATCTGATAAATAAGGGCCTTTCCGTATTAATTTCATTTAGATAAATACCTCCTCTTCGACCTGGCACTCCACTTAGACATTCATAAGTAGTGTCAACGATTCCATTCCATTGATCATTCTCGGTTTGATAAAGCTCCCAATTATCGTAACTATAGGTATTCAGCTGGGGACAGTCACCTTGGCTTAGCTCAAATGAATCAAACAAATCAAATTGAGCTAATAAAGGGACATTGGAGAAAATAATAAAGAAAATAATAAAGAAAATAATGAATAGAAGGGTAGCATTTTTTTTCATAGCGTATGTGTTTTAATCAAGTGTTAAAGTGTCATATATAGGACAATCCAAACTTTCTTCGTATTGCTGCATTGTTCTTTTCGAATTATGTCAAATAACACCTTCCAAAGATAAAATTGTACCTTAGGAAAGCTTACTATCAACTTTTCGAAAGATATGAGACTATTCAACCTATTAATTGTCCTTTTATTTGCGGTCCTTTCTTTCCAGCCGTCATCTGGTCAATCCATTATTTGGTCAGAACCCGAAATGCTCGCACCTTCCGACTATGGCAATTATTATCCGCGCATAGTCGCCAATGAAACAGGGGACATTTTCGTAAGTTGGGGTGGAGGAAATAATGTATACTTCGTCAGGAAACAACAAGATGTCTTCTCTGCGGTTCAAAAGATTAACCCAGATAGTATAGATGTTTACGTTGCCAATTGGACCGGAGCCGATATTGCGGTTCAAGGGGAGGTGGTTTATATCGTCTATATGCATAGCACTTGGGGTAAGAAGAGTTATATTCAACGATCTGATAATGGCGGGCAGAGTTTTCAAGCTCCCAGGCTAATAGAAAACTATCCGGATAGTAGTTCCAGGTTCCCGACCCTCACTATTGACCAAAATGGAAACCCGGTTGTCGCCATTATGAAAATGACAACCCAAGGTGAGCATCCTCATTACGTAGTAAGAAAAAGCGAAGACAAGGGAGAGAACTTCATTTCAGAAACCCTGGCTAGCAATTGGTCTGGCTTGGGATCAGAATCTTGTGATTGTTGCCCTGCAGCATTAGGTATAAAGGATTCGATGGTCGTTTTAAGTTACCGCGATAATCTACACGATGTAAGAGAAGTTTGGGCATCTCTATCGCTGGATGGGGGTCGTGATTTTACTTCGGGATTCAAAATTGATTCATCTGATTGGGTATTTCCGTCATGTCCATCCAGTGGTCCGGATGTAATCATTGTTGAAGACAAATTATATAGCGTTTTTATGTCCAATGATGAGTGTTATTTATCCCAAATGCAGCTGCAAGGTGATCAAGAGATATCTATTTCTTCATTGAAGCCTGGCGAAGGTAGTTACCGCCAAAATTTTCCGAGAATTGATGCCAATGATGAAACCCTTGCCATGATTTGGTTTGAAAATAACAGAGGGCCTCGAATGATTTTTTCCACGAAGCAATTAAACTCAGACGATCAATTTACCAGAGATACCCTAATGGAGTCTTTTTTCTATTCAGCAGATTTGGTTGTACATGAGAATACGGTTCATGTCGTTTGGGCCGATAACCCAACCGGAACCGTTCATTATTTAAAGGGAGAATTCGCAGTGAGCAATCAACAAGAGAATGAGTCAAGAATAATCAATATAAGTCCCAACCCATTGAGCAATAAGCTTAACCTTGACATCGAAATCTATGTGGGCGACTACTCTATATTTAATTCTTCCGGAATTCTTGTTCAGAAGGGTCCTTTAAAGTCAACAATAAATATTTCGAATCTGAATAATGGCCTGCACTATATTGATTTGATAGATCGTTCAGGTGAATCTCACCAGACAAGCTTTGTGAAGTACTGAAGAGTATCTAAAATACAGTAAATGAAATGTTCCCTAAAAGCAGATCCGGATATCACCAAAAACCAAACTCCCATTTCCTAAATCCTAGTTGTCATTGCCTGAAATAGGTTGACCACTTTATTAATTAAAAAAGTGGAAAATACTATGTCAGATTACAAGAAGAATTTCAATCAAAGTACGACGGAGCGTCGCTATAGAAGATTTAGTGATACCTTTAAACAAAAGAAGGTAAGGGAGATTGAACAAGGGAAAAGCACTGTAATAGAGGTATGTAAGGCTTATGAGGTTACAGATACTGCGGTGTACAAATGGATCAAAAAGTATGGTCAATTGAAAAAGCCACAACGGACAATAGTGGAGTCAAAGAGTGATACGTCAAAGATCGTTGCTTTACAAAAGCGAATAGCAGACTTGGAGCGTCTATTAGGTCAAAAGCAGATTGAGATTGAGTTTAAAGACAAGCTCATTGATATTGCTGAACAGACCTATGGGGTAGATATTAAAAAAAAGTCTTCAAAGAAACCCTGATCTACTTTTGGAGACATCGACAGGATTATAACTGGAGTTTGAATAGTATGTATCGCGCAATGGGAGTCACTAAACAAGGGTTTCACAAGCATCTAAATGCTCGTCTGAGAAATGATGAACAAGCCTGTCAATTGCTCAAAATAATCAGGGATATCAGAATCGATCACCCCACTATGTGTTGTCGAACAATGTATTATAAAATCAACCCCTCTTTCATCGGCAGAGATCGGTTTGAGGCATTATGTAGACAATACGGTTATATGTCTAATAACAATAAATCTGCGCGTAGAACCACTAATAGCAATGGAGTTGTTCGTTTTGACAACCTTACTATAGGTCTGAAATTAACCAGCATAAACCAATTATGGAGCAGTGATATTACCTATTTTGAAATAGACAATACATTCTACTATATCACCTTTATTCTTGATTGTTTCTCCAGACGTATTTTAGGGCATCAAGTCTCCTCCAGATTGCTTACTGAACATACTACTTTACCTGCTTTAAAACAGGCTATTCAAAACAGAAATCACCAACTACCTCCAGGAATAATATTCCATTCTGATGGTGGTGGCCAATACTATGATAAAGCCTTCTTAGCCCTTACAGCAAAATATAAATTCAACAATAGTATGTGTGAATTCGCTTATGAAAATGGTAAAGCTGAACGACTTAATGGCATTATAAAAAATAACTATCTAAAACATTGGACTATCAATAATCTAAGTCAACTAACCAAACAAGTTGACCGAGCAGTGAGATTATACAACCATGATAAGCCTCACTTAAGTTTGTGTCGTAAAACCCCTGTAGAATTTGAAAAACAATTCCCTATATTAGACCAACAAAACAAAACAATCAATATGAATCTTAACACCCCTATTGTTGAAAATTTAAGTTAGATAACGGTCAACCTTTTTCAGGCATATACAAAATCCTAATTCCCAATCCCAAATTCCTAATCCCTAAGCCCTAAATCCCAACCAAAAGCTCCTCTTCATAATTCCGAGCATACGCCGATGGTGTCAGGCCTGTTTCTCTCTTGAAAAGGACCGAGAAAGACTTGAGGTCTTGGTAGCCTATTTTATCCATCACTTCTACCACAGAAGACTCTCCACTTTCGAAAGCGTTTTTGGCTACTTCAATTCGGATTTTCTGCAGATAACTATGTGGTGTTTCATTGGTTGCCTTTTTAAAACGACGAATGAAATTACGGGGACTCATATTAACCCGGTTGGCCAATTCTTCTATTCTGAGATTGTCATTGAAATTGTTTTCCATGAAATCCTGAATTTCCAGGATGGGCTCATCTCTGTGCATTTTCTGTTTTCTGAAGAGGTAGAATCGATTTTGCTTTTTCACCGGATATTGTATCCCAACAATTTTTGATAGTTCTATCGCCAAGTCCTTACCACAGTATTCTTCAATCAGGTGAAAAATCAATTGCATAGAGTTAAATCCTCCACCGCCAGTATAGATATTATCACTCTTTATCATTGTATTATCTGATAAAAGCGTGGCATGAGGGCATTGCATTTTCAACTGATCTGCTATCATCCAGTTGGTCGTACACATTCTATCCTCTAGTAAGCCTGCATCTGCCAACATAAAAAACACCCGAACACATACTGGCTATCTTAACTCCTCTATCATGCTCTTCTCTCAACCAGCTTTTCAGTTCAGAATAATACTCATCTCCCAATCTTTCAATAAGTGTGTGGTGAATTGGTGAGAGTATTACCAACTCGTGTCCTACAGGATCCCCCACCTTACCATCACAGCGAATCATAATCCTATTCGACAGGTTGATATTCTTCTTTTTATATCCCAATAATTGTACCTCAAAGACCTCGTTTCTGTCCTTTTCCTTGAGCAACTCGTTGGCAAAATGAAAACATATCATAGGTCGGAAAAATGGCTGTGCCAAAACTGTCTTCGAAAACTACCAAAGAAATCTTCGTCATTTCTATTTATTACATTTTTTATGAATTCTGCACTCCGTTCATAAGTATAGAAGTTGATGGCAAACTTAAATATAATATTTGTCACTATCGACCATTATATTGTCATTTATGACAGCTTGCGGACAATTTTTTCTATATAAATTTGAGCTCGAAAATTAAATGAAAAAGAAGAGCATTATGGGAGATCACACAAATTATAAGGAGAATTTTGGTTCGCGTCTAGGACGTTTTGTCGTGAAATGGCGATGGGTGGTTTTGCTGGCGACTTTAGTTTTAGGAATATTTTTAGCCAGTGGACTACAGAATGCCGGTTTTAACAATGACTATAGAGTGTTTTTTGGAGAGGAAAATCCTCAATTAAAGGCCTATGATGCCCTTCAAAACAAATACACCAAAGACGATAATGTTTATATCGTTGTAGAGCCGAAAAACGGGAAGGTCTTTGACCGCGATGTACTTTTGGCTATTGAAGCCATGGTGGATTCAGCCTGGCAAACCCCTTTTTCATCTCGAGTAGATGCTCTGACGAACTATCAGTTTACCCAAGCAGAAGGAGATGACATGTTTGTTGATGACTTGATCTCCGATGTAGCCAATAAGACTGATGCTGATATTCAATTGGCAGAAAAGAGGGCACTGGCGGAATCAATTTTGATGCACCGGTTGATCAATGAAGATGCCTCACTTACCGGAGTGAATATTGTGATCAAAAAACCAGAGATAGAAGAGTATGCTGCTCTTCAGGCTGAAAGGATTCACCTTGCGGATTCGCTGGGATTGAGCGTTCCATTTTATACAGATCCGGAATCAGAAGTTGCGGCTTATGTAAGAAGCTTTACCAAGAATATGGAAGCTGAGTTTCCAAGTATTAAGACTCATTTGTCCGGAGTGGTCATGCTTTCCAATGCATTCGCAGAAGCGGCCAACACTGATCTCAGCACGCTTATTCCCTCTATGTATTTGGTCATTATAATTACGCTTCTAATCCTCGTTTTATATAATACAAGGTTTCTACCCGGTCCTGGAGGTGTTACTCGATCCATCGTTACTGCAATTAGCGCCACAGTTGCCACGGTAATTATTCTAATGCTATCCATCACTGGAGGAGTAGGCCTCATGAGTACTTTTGGAGTACAGTTAACACCGGTATCCGTCTCTGCTCCAACGATGATTTTAACGCTGGCCGTAGCAGATAGTATCCATATCCTTATTACGGTACTTCAAGGAATGAAAACTGGCCTGAGCAAACATGAAGCGATCATAGAGAGTATGCGAATCAATTTTATGCCTGTCTTCATCACCTCAGCAACAACGATCATCGGGTTCCTTACAATGAACTTCAGTGATTCACCTCCATTCCATGATTTGGGGAATATTGCTGCTGCCGGTGTGGCTCTTGCCTTCCTATTTTCGGTCACCTTACTCATTGCACTTCTGGCAGTGTTTCCTATGTGGGTCAGAGTCAATCCGGATTCCAAGGTCAATGATAAAACTAAGTTGGTTCAATTGGCAGATTGGGTGATTGGTAATAGACGTCCAATACAGTACGGGTTTTTAGTATTAACAGTTTTGCTTGTATTTTTTGCATCGAAAAATGAGCTTAACGAGCAATTCGTGGAGTACTTCGATGATAAGATTGAATTTAGACGAGCTACCGATTTTATGGCTGATAATCTCACAGGTATTTACAATATAGAGTATTCGGTAAGTTCCAGTGAGGAGGGTGGTATCAGTAACCCGGATTATCTAAAGACCTTAGAGGAATTCGAAAATTGGTTCGAACAAAATGAAAAAGTAGTACACGTCAATACCTATACAGATGTTGCTAGAAAAGTCAATAAGTCCATGCACGGTGATGATCCGTCTTTTGATAGACTTCCTGGTAACCGGGAAGAAGCTGCCCAATACTTATTGCTTTATGAAATGTCTTTGCCTTTCGGATTAGACCTCAATAATCAGATCAATGTCGATAAATCTGAAACTAGGTTTACCGTAACTGTAGATAACATCACGGCCAAAGAATTAATTAAGCTGAGTGAAGATGGGGAGCAATGGCTTAGTGATCACGGTATCCAAGGGGAAAGCAATCTTGGAATTAGTACAGCAATCATGTTTGCACATTTGACGCAGAGACAAATTTCGAATATGTCCAAAGGTGCTCTTTGGGCGGTGATTTTAATTTCCATAGTGCTCATTATCGCATTGAGAAGTTGGAGATTAGGTCTCCTCAGCGTTATTCCCAACGTAATGCCAATTGCCTTTGGGTTTGGTTTGTGGTATTTCATGGACGGCCAAATCACGAGTGGTCTAGCCATAGTTTTCAGTATAACCATCGGAATTGTTGTAGATGATACGGTACACTTATTCTCTAAATATCTTAGAGCTCGAAGAGAGCAAAATAAGTCAGTAGAAGATTCGATCCGCTATGCCTTTACGACAGTTGGAATGGCGGTGATCACCACATCAATTGTGCTTTCTGCGGGATTTTTCATTCTAGGATTTTCATTGTTTACGATGAATTCAGGAATGGCGAAGTTGTCCGCTATAACCATTATTCTAGCTTTAATAATTGATTTGCTATTCTTGCCAACGCTATTGCTGGCCATCGATAAACGTAAATCATAGTAAATGGAACTTATAGAGAATTGAATGGTTTATTCTCTTGAGAAAAGTAAGACTCAAAAAATGTTTTTTAAATAAAATTTTTATCAATTATGAAACAACTGATTTTGTCAGTTATCGCATTCTTCCTCGTTTGGGGTTTGAGTGCACAGAACAAAGGACTTGAAATTGCAAAAAAGTACGACGAAGCTTACTCCGGGTGGGGCAGTTATACTTCTACAACTAAAATGATTCTTAAAAATCAACACGGCCAAGAAACTACACGTGATTTAAGTGGTAAGAATCTGGAGGTAAGCGGTGATGGCGATAAGTCTATGATTGTCTTCAAGAGCCCTAAAGATGTTAAAGGAACTGCAGTACTAACTTATACTCACAAGGAAGGAGCAGATGACCAATGGTTGTTTTTGCCATCCATCAATAGAGTAAAACGTATCGCGTCCAATAATAAATCGGGCCCATTTGTGGGAAGTGAGTTTGCTTATGAAGATCTCTCTTCACAGGAGATCGAAAAAATACACTTACAAATACGTTGGTGAAAAAGACTCTGAACGGCGTATCGTGTCAGGTGGTGGAGCAGGATCCTGTCGATCCTAAATCCGGTTATAAGTTCACACATGTATACTACAATCCCAGTCAAAATTATAGAATTGAACAAATCATATTCTACGACAGGAAGGGGTCAAAATTTAAGACCTTGGTATACAATGATTACGAGAAATTCAAAGGAAAGTACTGGTATCCCGGAGAGTTGCACATGACCAACCATCAGTCAAAAAAGGAAACTCGAATTCTTTTTTCTGACTACAACTTTTCAGTCAACCTTGGTGATAATGACTTCAGCCAGGTTAAACTCAAAAGTGCCGGATAATTGGTGATAATAGAACAATCATAACCAAGGTTCACAACAATCTACTTCGATGTGAACCTTGGTTTTCCCACCCAAACGAAACAGCAGAAATCCCACACACAAATTGGATACAAGTTTTTGATGTTATACTTCAAAAAATAATAGAAAGATGAAAAAAAGCCTACTATTCATTACTGTGTTTTCATTGATCTTAAGTGCTTCTTTTGCACAAGATGAAGACAAAAAAGTGAATACATCCTTTGAGCTGGAAATCAACAATGATCACAGAGTATTTTTTAATCCTGGACTTTATCCGGGCCAGGAACAATACTACGTCTCTGGTGCTGTTAAACCAGAATTCACCATTGATTGGGCCGATGGTTCACAGCGAATAGTAGGTGATCTTTTTGCCAGATTAAGCTCAGTGGACGAGAAAAGAAGTCATTGGGATGTAAGGGAATTATACTACCAATTGTCCAAAAACAACTGGGAGTTCAGTGCGGGTCTTAAGAAAATCTATTGGGGTGTTACAGAGTCGGTGCATCTGGTAGATGTTATTAATCAAACAGACCAGGTAGAGAGTTTTGATGGAGAAGCTAAACTCGGTCAGCCCATGTTGCACTATACCCTGCTATCCAATTTTGGAACCCTGGATGTCTTCTTCTTACCCTACCATCGTTGGCGTACTTTGCCGGGAGAAAATGGTCGTTTTAGATTTCCTATTGTATTGGAGGCGGACGAGGTTTCCTACGAAAATGATAATGAAGAATGGGATCTGGGTGGGGCATTGCGATATTCGAACTACTTCGGTGTTTTCGATCTGGGCGTTTCCTATATCTATCACTCCAATAGAGAACCACTTATAAGAGCCAATGAGGCGGGTCAACTAAATCCGTATTATGAGAAAATGCAGCAACTGGGTTTAGACTTACAAGCGACGACGGGTTCCATGCTATGGAAACTAGAAGCCATTCAACGCTTTGCGGAATCGGATGACTTTCAGGCCCTCGTAGCCGGAGGAGAATATACCTTTGGAAACATTGCTAATAAGGGAATTGATATTGGCGTTCTCGCTGAGTTCCTATATGACAATCGTGAGCCCATTGTTTTTGACCTAATGAACGGAGTTATTCGCGGTAGTACGGGAACGGCTTTTCAGAAAGATGTCTTTGTAGGAAGTAGACTGGCTTTTAACGATGTCAATGATAGCTCCATCCTTTTTGGGGCCATAATAGATACCGAATACAAGGGAAAACTTTTTAGTATTGAAGCGGAAAGAAGATTCTTTAACAATCTAAAAGTTAATCTCGAAGTAAGACTTTTGGATGGATTCGAAGAAGAACAACTCTTTTACTTCTTCCGAGATGATAGTTTTACGCAATTATCGGCTAGTTGGTTTTTCTAGTAGGCTTAAATAAAAAAAACCATGAAGCTCTTGGCCTCATGGTTTAACATTTAAAACTAGTAACTTATCATCACGATCTCTCTAGAGTAATTCGAATCATCTCATTTACTGCAGGTACATTATCGTCAGGATTAGATACTCTGGCTACATCTTTGGTCTCCTCTACCCCGGTGTTGGGTCCGGATTGTCTAGGTGCTTGATTATTCCCAGCTCCCGGATACTCATCTACCTCTGTTCCCGACTCGTATAAAGCCGCACTACTTGTAATATCTCCTGAATTCAGATTGCCATCACTATCAAACAAGGCAAAATCATTCAATCCAATAAACCAATCATTGCTCTGGACCAACATAAGAGCCAGTGACAAAAGATCCGATTCTTCGGCTGTGAATGTAAAACTGTAAGATTGAGATGGTAATATTGGGCCCGCGTCGCTTGCTCCGTCAGGGGTATTATAAATGTTATCATAGTTTGAGGGATCACCATCTTCTGCCAAAGCTTCTATAGCGGGAGTACTTGCTCCATTTCTTGTAAATATTTCGTTCATTGTTCCTACATTATAGGCACCAGGGGCGAATGGAGAGGACAAACCTGTATTGCCTTCATATTCTGAACCCAGAATAGCATTGTTTCCGTCTTCCGCTAAGGCTTCAAGCCCCATAGAAGAAGGGCTTCCTTCTTGAAACATAGGAAACTGACCCATCGAGTGAACGACCCACACTCCAGGAGCAAAAGGTGTAGCAATGCTCGAAGATGCCGAATTATTGGTTATTGTTAAAGTGAACAAGGTTCCGCCATCATGAGATAAAGTGATTTCCGAAAGTTCTGCTACGGACGGATAAGAATAACCATCATTTACATCTTCTATTAAGACCACATTTCCATTTTCAGTGGCACCGGTATTAGGGCCAGTTTGTCTCAGAGCTTGATTAGGGCCGGTTCCTGGCTCTTCATTAACCTCCGTCCCGGCATCCCATAAACTGATCATATCAGTAACATCACCGGTCAACGCTACTCCATCATCATTATACAATCTCAAACCGGTGTCATCCGGACCAAGAAATAGGTCATTCGACTGGACAAACATGGTTGCAAACTGAAGATAATGACCTTTTCCTGCATGGAAACTTACCGATCTACTATCACCTGGAGCTATCGCATCGAAACTGCCAGTTTGAAAATTTGCCTTCTCTGCAAAGACATTGGTGATGGTAATCTTAAGTTGATCTGCACTATCCGAATCATCGTCACTACAACTGGAAAGCGCCAGTATAGCACCTAGTGCTAGGATTAGTATTCTGCTCATTTTAGTATTTTTTATGAATAATTATTACAAAAATGAGGCAGCCGCTTTTCTTTAAATGTGAACTATTTCACACTTAACGCACTTGAAGTGGAAATGTCAAAAAATTGACATTTCTTTTAACCGTTCTAGATCCAGAATTTCTATTTCTTTTCTTGAAACCCTAACTATGTTTTCATTCTTTAATTCCTTCAGAACCTTATTGATCGATTCTCTGGTGGCAGCCAAAATAGAGGCCATTTCCTTCTGCGAGAGGTGATTGGGAATTATCAGTGAATTTTCCTCCTTGTACAGATCCCAGATATAACTGACTACTCTGGATTTTACATCCTTTCCCACAAGCAAATCCAGCCTTCGCTCTATTTTCCTGATTTTTAATCCAATGAATTTATAAATCGCCGTAGAAAAATTCTCATTATTACGCATTAAGCCTTTCATGGTGTCTAGATTCATACTACAAACCGCCGTGTTGTTATCGCAGGCTACTGCGCATTCATTTCTCTCTGCGTCTCCCAGCAATAAATTCTCTCCAAACAATCCTCCTTTAGTAATTATTTGACGGACGATTTCATTTCCCTGTTCATCATAATTGATCAACTTCACCTTGCCTCTACTTACCAAATAGACATTGTGATCTTTATTCTTTTCGAAATAAATTACGTCCTCCTTGGAATATCTCTTCCCAATATCTTTATCGTAATCGCGTAGCTTCGGAGGACAGAGTATCTTATAAACATTAATATTTACTAGGCTCCAGAATTTCTCCATTTATTCGTTGATTGTAATAGTAAAGATAACAGAGATAGAAGGTATTTTTCAAGTCACTACTCAAGGATATTGTCGGTTGACATCATTTAGAAACACTCCCAAACCCAATCTTCAACCGGATATTTCACCTTATAATAATTATAATGCCACCATTCGGTTCTGATAGAACTAAATCCTGTTTTTTCCATCGCTTCCTTGAGAATTTTACGACGATCCAAAATATCTTGAGCTAATTCAAAATAATCGTGATGAGACTCCTTGCCTAAATGATCGAATTCGGAACCCATATACAATTCGACCCCACAACTATCCACTAAACCAATATCCACCGCCATACCTTTATTGTGGTTAGAACCTTTCCATGGAGGCGTCACATAACTTGGGTTTGGAAATTTCTTCCATAGCTTCTGTTGAATCTTGCCAGGGCGATAACAGTCAAAAACTTTGAGATAAAACCCCTCCTTTTTGATCAATTCTTCCGCTTTTAATAAAGCTGCTGCCACTTCTGGTCTAAGCAAGCACTTAGGACAGGGGTACAATTGTTCCTCTACAAAATTTTCAGGACCAGCATATCTTATGTCCAATAAAATCTCGGAATCCAGGGTGTCCAAACTAACCCATTGACCATGTATAATGAAAGGGAATGCGAAAAATGCCCACAGCGATAAAATCCAAGATTTACTCTTCACTGAATAATTCTTCCATTTTTCTTTCCAAGGCTTCGCCTCTTAAATTCTTGGCAATGATTTGACCCTCTTGATCTAGTATATAAGTTCTAGGAATGGCCTTTACCTTATAGACATCGGTAGCCAAACTTTTCCATCCTTTCAGATCACTCATGTGTTTCCACTCCAATCCATCCTGTTCTATGGCAGCCAACCATTTCTCTTTGGTCTTGTCCAAACTCACGGATAAAACTTCAAAGCCCTGATCCTTGTATTTGTCGTATACCTTGACCACTGTTGGATTTTCTCTTCGACATGGCCCACACCAAGAAGCCCAAAAATCCAGTAGCAGAATTTGACCTTTAAAATCAGATATTGCTATGGTATCGCCATTCTGATCCGGCAAACTCATGTCCGGAGCAATTGCCCCAACCATTAGTTTCTTCAATTCATTCATCTCCTTTTCTAGCCTCTGTCCATCAGCTTGATACTGCTTTCCATAGTACTGAAGATATTCATCTGCGTAATGGGCATATACAGATATGTGATCCTTCTTAGTAGCAGAAATAATTGCTCCTAATACAAATTGATGTGCTTTAGAAGGCTTTGCAATTCCCACAATTTGTTCTCCAATGATATTTTTCAGTGCTTCCGGTTCTTTAATGAATTTCTGAACCGTATTCACATATTTATTCATCGCTTCATACAGGATGGGCATTCTATTGTAGTTATCATCGCCCATATCCACGAAAGAGAAATACTCCTCAGAAAAATACTCTATTTCATTCTCGTACTTTCCGCCGTGATTTTGATAACTCAAATATAGGTCCGAGGCATAAAAACTTGCCAGAAAAGGATTGGACTCTTTCAAGGTTTGGTGATAACTCAATCTTTGCTGATCCATTTCCGCCATCTCGGAAACAACCGCCTTAACTTTAGAACTATCCCTGAAGTACTTTCTATAGCGGTTGATATACTGCCCAAACTCCTTGGACTCTCTCTTCTTTCTTCTCTCAATTTTAGCGTACTCCTTGTTCAATTCTGAAAGCACCTTACTCGCTCGAATCGAAGAGCAATTTCCCTCAATAACCACGGTATCTCCTGGTTGGCCCAATAGGGGTAGTACCTGAGTATTCTTGCTCCCCAGATATAAAAATTTCACCTCACTAATGGCCAATGCATTCAATTCCCCCGGAACCAGAACGATATCTTGAAATTGGTTAAAGTTTAGGCCATTGAAGTCGTAGAGATAAAGCTTATCATCCTCGCACTCCAGTTTTAAATCCAAATACATCGAATCTTGCCCGGCCATAGAAAGCACGGGAATCATCAAAAAAGGGAAAAAGAAAATTAAAAGTTTACTCATTAATCAATTTTATAAATGCTTCTTCGTCAAGGATTTCAACAGTACCCAGAGACTGCGCTTTGGTCAGCTTAGAGCCCGCTTTTTCTCCAACGACGAGAATGCTTAAATTCTTACTTACTGCAGAGGCCAGTTTAGCCCCTTGTTCCTGCGCCATTTTCTGAGCTTCTTTTCTAGTCATTTGCACCAAAGTCCCTGTAAATAAAACGGATTTGCCCGATAATTTGCCGTCTAACCTCAGCTCTTCTATTTTATCTTCAGCTTTAGTACTCAGATCCAAACCAAGATCGACTAGTTCGCCAATCAATTGCTGGTTTTCTTCCTCAGTAAAATACGCCACCATATTCTTAGCCAAAACCGGACCAATTTCCTTAATTGCACAGTACTTTTCCTCATCCCACTGATAAAGATCTGTAATATGCTTTATCTCATTGGCTATTAGTTTAGAGGCTCTCTTGCCCAAATGATGAATGCTCAAGGCACTGAGAAAACGACTCAAAGACGGCCTCATTGCTTCCGAAATTGCTTTTTGCAGGTTTTGTGAGGATTTCTCGCCAAATCCTTCCAATTCTGCGATGCTGTCATAATTCAACCGGAAAATATCCGGATAACTGCTCAACCACCCCAGATTGTAGAATCGTTCGATCATTGATTTTCCGAAACCATCAATGTTTAAGCCACTTTTCGAAATGAAATGAATCAATCGTTGAACATCTTGTTGTCCACAGATACATTTAGGGCATCTCCAGGCTGCCTCGGTCTCCAATTTTTCCAAAAGGACCTGGTCGTTTCCTTCTACCGGACAATGCTTGGGAAAGTTAATTTCCTGCTCCTCTCCATTTCTGAGTTCTTCAATGGACTTAACGATGTAGGGAATAACATCACCGGCCCGTTCGACCACAACTGTATCTCCAAGCCTTAAGTCCTTCGTACGAATAAAATCCTCATTGTGCAGCGAGATAGAAGAAACCGTTACGCCCGCTAATTCTATAGGCTTAATCTTTGCTACCGGTGTAATTGTTCCCGTTTTTCCCACTTGGTATTCTATTTTTTCCAGGATAGAATGTCCTTGCTTCGCCTTAAATTTATAGGCTATCGCCCATCTGGGATGATGGCTGGTGCTTCCCATAGATTCCTGATCACTGATTCCATCTACCTTGATGACCAAGCCGTCTATCTCATAGTTGAGATCATAGCGTTTTTCTTCCGCTTTTTGAACGAATTGAATGACCTCCTGTATATTATTCGCTTTAAGGCATAGGTCAGCCGGGGTTTTAAATCCAATCGTTTTTAACCAGTCCAGGGACTCACTTTGACAAGACCATCTTCTTTCTCCATTGAGATAATTGATCTGATAAATAACCAGGTCTATTCTTCTGGAAGCGGTTTCGTTTGGATCTTTCATACGCAAACTTCCCGAGACGACATTCCTGGGGTTGGCGTATATGCTATCACCATTTTGCTCTCTCTCTCTGTTCAGTCTTTCGAATTCGTCCAATCGCATATAGGCTTCCCCTCTCAACTCTATTTCATCAATCCCAAATTCTGCAAAATCGACTTTGAGAGGCAAAGATTTGATTGTTTTTACATTATTCGAAATGTCCTCTCCTTCTGTTCCATTACCTCTCGTAGCTCCCCTCTGATATTCATTCTCCTTGTAATGCACGGCCAAACTAATCCCATCCAGTTTGGGTTCTACATGATAAGCCACTTCATCCTCAGAAGATAAGTCCAACAGCTTTTTAACCTGTCGATCGAAATCTAAAAGGTCGTTTTCGTCGTAAGAATTCGCCAGAGAAAGTAGGGGTTCGTGATGGCTCACCTTGACAAAATTGTCACTAAGATCACTAGAGACCCTCTGAGTTGGAGAGTCTTTAGTGATCAATTCAGGATGTTCCTCCTCGTAAGATTTTAACAGATCAAACAAAAAGTCATAATCCCGATCGCTGATTAAAGAGTTGTTGTCCACATAGTAAGACCATTCGTGAAACCGCATTACTTCGCGCAGTTCAATTAACTCTTCATTATTGCTGAGCTTTTTCTTGCTCAAATACGCCAAAGAGAGTTCTACTATTCTTTTGGCATCACTTTTTTCGAACATTGCTTAGATTACAGTTTGACAATTCTGTCTGTAAACTGCCCGTTTGCAGTCTTGAAATTCAGAAAATATAAACCTGAGTTGTATGATTCGATATTCGAGGTGAATTCACCAAATACACCTCTCCATGAATTGACCATACGGCCATTTTGATCCATCAAGGTGATATCGAAAGACTCATTTCCTCCTAGAGTATAGTACAATTCGGAAGATACCGGATTAGCGAAAGATGCTTCGATAAGATCCTCTACAGCTAGGTCATCCGTAGATGAAGTCATAGGAGACAATGTCAAGGAGTTTATCGCTCCTCCATCACCCATTGTGTTACCATTTCCATTAGCTCCAATTCCAGCAGCGTATATAGTGATCGTACCAACATTGTCTGCCGGTGCAGTCCAATCAGCTTCGAATACACTTACCGAACTCAAGCCATCATGTTCAACATACTGCCTGTTTTGTGCATTGGCAATTTTTGCGTTGTCCGTAGGATTTTCCCAAGTTTCGACATCCTCTTCCGTGTCATCAATTAAACTTGTCATTTGAAAGCCAAATCTGGAAGCCATACCCTCTAGTCTTACAGCAACTCGATAAGTAGCTCCGGGAACATATTCCGTAACAACTTGCTGGCTCGCATCGGTCACTTCGACATTCAAGGACATATTGATCGTAGAACCATGGCAGGTAATACAAGTCCGGGCATTATCGCCAGGAGCTCCTGTATTTCCCTGGTTCCCCACAGAAGCCCTACCTCCGGAACTGGAAATTAGAAAAAAGCCTAACGCGGCTGCAAAAAAAGTGTAAAGAATTGTTCTCATAGTTTAATATGTTTTAGATGAATAAATTACAAGCCGTAACTATATGATTTGATCTTTCCCTCCACTCCTTTAAAGTGATCATTGATTACTTTAAAGTCTTTTTCCTTATCACCACTGGGATAAAATTCCGGCGCAAAATTGACCTCTTTATGCTTATAGTCGAATTTAACCATGACGATAGGAATCTCTGCTCCTAAAGCTATGTAATAAAACCCAGTTTTCAACCTATTCGCCTTCTTTCTTGTCCCTTCCGGAGCGATGGCGACTTTTATTTCTTCTCGTTCCTTGTAAACCTGAACAACAGAGTCAACGAAGTTGTTGCTTTTCGAACGATCCACTGGAATTCCACCCAATGCTTTAAAAATATAACCAAAAGGCCATGTGAACAAACTGCTCTTTCCGATAAAATTCGACTTGAACTGGCTCGCTGATCGAACCAATAGTCCGAGCGGAAAATCCCAATTGGAGGTGTGAGGAACGACGATGATAATACATTTCGGTATATGATTGGGCACTATCCCGGTTATTTTCCATCCGAGAAGTTTTAATATCCACCTACTGATTGCTGACAAAATACCCCGTATTACGTTTAGAAATTCTATTAAATATAAGAGGCTAAATTGAAAGAAATACCTATGGTTTCCAATTATTTTTTTTGCGAATCTACGTGATAGTCAAATTACAACTTGATTACTCGTTCCGTCATCCATTCATTTTGAAAATAGTATTGAATAATTAAGAACCCTTGATATTCCGAATTGATCACGATTGAGCTATCTTCAAGCGTGAAAGAGATACTTCTACCAAAACCATCAAAGATTGAAATGCTATTCCTATCTATACCCGCCTCTTTAATGTAAAGCCTTGAAAATGTCGGATTAGGGAATAAGTAACTAACTCTATTTTTATATTCATGGTTTGACGTCGTAAGATCCTGTCCATCACAATCTTCATCAATACCATTGTTGGGTATTTCTTCGGCATCGGGATTTATTTCTGAATTGGTGTCATCACAATCTTCTACTAAAAGAAACCCGTCCTGATCCAGGTCATCATCTAAAGTTAAAGAGTCACAATCTTCATCAATGCCATTATATGGGATCTCTATTTCAGCAGGGTTCACATTCATCAAACTATCATTACAGTCCAAATTATTAAAATATCCATCACCATCCAGATCAACAAAGTTGCTTTTATTCTCATACAGACCAATTATTCCAGTAGCTTGATCCGAAACAACAATATCTAGATCTCCGTCTGAATCAAAATCTACAACATAATGATGTAATAGGTTCTCCTGATATAATGCAATGAATTCATTATAAATCAAAGTATCCAAATTGCTTAGAAAAATGTTTATTCCTTCATGGTTTTGGACTAATACATCCGGAATATAATCTAAGTCAAAATCATAAATCTCAAGTTCTGATGGACTAGGTATTTCCGCCCAATCCGATCTATAAAACTCTCTATTTCCCTCGTTGCGATATAAATCGATACGTCTCTCGTCCCAAATTGAAACCAAAAGATCCAGATCCCCGTCAAAATCCATATCCACCATAACGGTTTCAAAAGGATCCCCATCTTCTAGTTCTTCAAATGATTTCGAGTAAGAACCATCAGGATTCCTTGAAAAGATAACTATCTCATCTGTATCAAATCTGGTCCTGAATGTAGAGCAAGAAAAGTTTGGGTATTCTTCTTCTAATATAAATCCTGCAGCAATTTCGTCTACAGCATATAAATCAGTAGCTATAACCCTCCCATTAAAATAATTTAAATCCGGAAATATATTTTCGAATAAGAATATTTTTTTTGTGAATCTAGCTGAGACAAGTAAATCTTGTCTCCCATCATTATTCATATCTGCTACAGTGCAAGCTTCAAAACCCTCAAATTCTTCATTATCAATGATAATAGTATCAAAATTTAGAGAATCTCTATTGATAAACAAGGTAAGTGCTTTGTTGCTATTATTAGATATTCCGACAAAATCCAATAGATCATCACCATTAATATCTATACTACATGTATTCCGTGGTTGGACTATATTACGTGCGAGAATTTTCTCATTGAATATGGTATCTTCTTGGAACAAAATCTTTATTCTATCTCTGGTATATTCTGTGAATGTAATTTCCATATTGCCATCTCCATTATAATCTTCCACGCTGAAACCCTGTGGAGCAATGGCGCCTTGAAATAATTCTCTATACTCAAAAGTTTGAGCGAAAGAAGTCTGACAACTAGCAAAAAAAAGAGTTATTAGTATCTGAAAACGAAAAAATGTTGGCATGTCAATTTATTAGATGCTTAAATAATCACAAGTTATAAATTCCGTATTACCAACTAAAATTTTGATGTACTTCTCAGTATTTTTGATCGTAAAATTCTATTTGCAATAAGGACAACTAAAATCACATATTAATGATATCAACATACTAGAATCAGCAATTCTTCTTCTGTATAGGAATAAACCTATCGATGTTCGATGTCTATCCTCATTGACTAAAACCAAGTCAAGACAAGAGGATTGATTTACCCGCTTTCCAATAAACTTGTTGAATAAAATCCGTCTTTATTTGCAACGTATACGAGATTGGCCAGGTTATGCCAGCACTTGATACACGAAATAAAATCATGAGAGAATTATATACACTAATATTCACTGTTTTGTTGATTTCTTCCGCTTTTGCACAATGGGAAATCAGAAGTTCTTTTTCTGAGTCCAATATCCACCATGCTGTAGGTTTTAGTTATGGAGATAAAGGATATCTCGTTACTGGATCGGAAGACACCAGTACTACGTTCGCCTCTAAAGTTTTCCTCGAATACAACAGCTTGACGGACAGCTGGTCTAGAAAAGATGATTTTCCCGGACCAGCCAGATCTTATGCCATAGGCGACTTTTACAACGGGAAAATGTATTTGGGTTTTGGGAGTGGGAGTTTAGATGAAGGACTTTTACCTTTGAACGACCTGTGGTCCTATGACCCTGAAAGTGGAATCTGGGAAGAACTAAAAGAATGTCCCTGCCCTGGAAGACAACATCCCTCTTTCAACATTCTAGACGATAAAATTTATGTTGGTCTTGGCGATGGCCTTTCGGGAGATTTACAAGACTTCTGGGAATACGATATAACAGAAAACTTGTGGACCCAAAAATCTGACTTTCCTGCCGGAAAACGCCATCATCCATTTCATTTTGTTTTGGAAGATCAAGTTTATGTAGGCTTTGGTCACGATCATGCCGGGCATCATGTTGCTAATGATATGTATCGCTATTCACCTGATACAGATACCTGGACAAGAATAAGCGATATACCGTCTCAAGGCAGGGTAGCAGGAACACAATTCGATTATAATGGCTTTGGATACGTTTTAAGCGGTATGGGAGAGGATCTGACCAATGGCTTTCACCATTCTATGGAAGAAGGAGAGTTTTGGAGGTATGATAAAGATCGAGATGAATGGTTTCAGCTCACTTCGCATCCCGGAAAATCCAGGTTCGCTCCAGCTTCTTTCGTGATTGATGATTTCGTTTATTTGATTTCAGGCATATATCCTACAACGGGAAATCAAAGTCAGGTTATGAGATATGACTTGTCGAAAGACTTGAGTTCTTCCAAAGAATCATATAAGAATTTGAATATCTCTGTTTATCCCAATCCTTTTACTGATTGCCTTACTATAGAAACCATTGATGGAGTCATAGACCGCGCGAAACTGAGCATTTATAACTTGTTTTATCAAAAAATATTCGATCTAGACATTCAAGAAAAGACAGTTGATTTAAGTTTTTTACCGGCGGGAATCTATTGGTTAGAGATTCGAAAAAATCAACAATCTTATCAACAAAGGATCATAAAAGTGCCTGGTAAATAAGGGGTTAATAATGATATCGGCACGCAACGATTAACAATTCTTCTTCTGTGTAAGAATAAACTAATCGATGTTCCCTGTCAATTCTTCTAGACCAAAACCCCTTTAAATCATGTCTAAGTGCTTCAGGGTTTCCTATTCCTTCAAACGGACTTCTTAGTGATTCCCTGATCAAGGCATTGATTCTATTTAACTTTTTTCTATCCGTTTTTTGCCAATACAAATAATCATTCCATGCCCTTATTGACCAAGCCAATTTCATTCTTCAATTAGGTCTTGGTATTCTTTGTTGCCCTTCTTAGTCTCGGCTATTGACTGAAGCAAAACAGTTCTATTCTTTCCGGACAATAAGTAATTGGTTTCTACAAGAGCATTGTACTCTTCTAGAGAAATTAGTACCAAATCTTTCTGATCCTTACGTTTTATGATCACCTCCTCTACATCATCAATGACAGAGTCCAACCATTGCTTGAGATTTAATCTCAATTCAGTATAATTAACTACTTTCATTCTATAAATTTATTAATAAAGTACGTAAATAACAACGTAAAGTGAAATGGAATAGTTGCACATCTCCTACTTAAGAATGCCTAAATCTTTGTAATACCACATGCATGGATTTCTCAAAATTCTCTAAAAATTACTTATCATTCTATTTCTGTATAGAATACCCTCCTCTTCAGACTTGACCTGAATAAGATACAATCCGTTATCCAAATGAGGCAAATATATCATCGATTGGTATATATCACCTTTGTTGTGAAACACTCAATTTCCAATACATCGAAATATTCGACAAATATTTTCCTCAGATTAGACTAGAGTTAATTTGCTCATAAAACTATCTGTCATTAAGATTGGAATAGAGTAAAAAGTCTAATGCCCTACAAGAGCAATAATTCCATGTATCTTTAGTAGACTAAACCTTTAGACTTTAAATACTTCTAATTAATAGCAGGCTAAAACAAAAAGATGTCTTTTAAGGAAGAATTATTTTTTGAATGGTATCAAAAAGATATGCAGAAGGCTTTTAATTATTTGTACAACGAACTCAATCCAGGGTTAATGGTTTTTATTGCACAATTCATCGATCAGAAAGAGCTTTCAGAGGATGTGGGTCAAGAGGTGTGGGTAAAAGTCTATCGAAAATTGGGAACATTTAGAAGAAATTCCTCCCTAAAGACTTGGCTTTACGCCATTGCCAGGAATAGCTGTTTGGATCAGATTAAGAAAACCAAAAGGATCAAGCTCGGGAGGAGCAATATTATTCCTCCTCATCAAAATTATAGCGTCAATTTACCAGATGGAGACAAAATCGTAGAAAGTTTGAACTGGGCCATTGGACAACTTCCGTTGAAACAGAAAGAGGTTTTTCTATTGAGGTATTTTGAGGAAATCTCCTATAAAGACTTAAGTGAGATGACTGGTACATCAGTAGGAGGTCTAAAGGCTAATTATCACTTGGCTTGCAAAAAAATTGAAGAACTACTAAAATCGATTTATGAAGGATCGTAATAAAAGCGAATTGGAAGAATTTCCAATTCTTCGAAATATCAGAGATCATATCAATATTCCTGCGGATTCCTCCTCGGAAGATCATTACGGCCGTATACAGAAACTCGCGAAAAAAGATCGTAAGACTTGGAGAAACCTAAGTGGTATTGCTGCTCTTTTTGTGGGATTTGTTGCTGCCTATTTTCTCATAATACCGCGCAGTGGACAAGAAGACCAGGCTTTGAGTATTGCAGAGATCAATCAGTTTTTGGAAGATGAAATTCTATGGATCGAAGCAGATGACATCTTGGATATTAAACAATTGGAAATGTTGGAATCACCTTTTGATCAGGATTTCGAAAATGTCGAAGACATTCCCGATGATATTTTTATTGACGAATTAAACTAAACTAAGCATGTTTAAGCATATTATATTAAGCCTATTGTTGACTATAGTATCTGTTTCACTCTTCGCACAAAGAGGGGAAAGAGTTAGAGAAAAAGTCCAAAATTTGAGGATCGCCTTTTACACACAAGAACTTGAATTTAGTCCGGAGGAGTCCAGTGTATTTTGGCCTCTATTCAATCAGTATCAAACCGAAAAAAGAGAGATTTTAAAGCAATTGAAATCTACGGCAAGTACTACTTCTGATGAAGAAGCCGAACAAATTCTTCAGCAACACATGGGACTAAAAGAAAAGGAATTAGAACTTTATCGCGATTTTATCAATGACTTAAGACAGCACATTTCACCCACTAAGATTTTGAAAATTAGCGAAACAGAAACGGAATTCAAGCGGTATTTGCTTCAGTTGAGAAGACAGAATCGAAGATAATTCTACTACATGACACCGCTATGTTCTGAAATGGACAAATAGTTTGTTTAGGTCTCTGCGCTTATTGTAGAATTAAGCATAACTTTGACGCTTAATTATTTTGATGTCAAAGTTACTCCTTGCCCACATGGCTCTCTTAGCCGTGGGTATCATATACGGGCTCAACTACTCTATCGCCAAGTTGGTCTTGGATGACGGATACATTCAGCCCTCAGGCTTCATTCTATTTCGTGTTCTTTTTGGCATTTTATTCTTTACGATTTTGCTCAAGAGAAAGGCTTTTTCCTTTCCATTCACTAAAAAAGAATATATAAGATTAATCTTTTGCGGAATTTTTGGTGTGGCGACCAATCAGCTTCTTTTCTTCAAGGGGCTTCAACTAACCACCCCGATCAATGCCTCTCTGATTATGACCAATACTCCCATTCTAGTGCTACTGTTTGGCCTCATAGGGGGCAGTGAACGCTTTGGATGGAATAAAATCTGGGGAGTGACTTTGGGTGCCATTGGGGCGACAGCTTTGATTTCCAATGGCTTTAATTTTAATTCGTTCTCTTCACTTAGTCTTGGCGACTTGTTTGTCTTGATCAACGCCAGTTCTTATGCTATTTACCTTCATATCGTTAAAAAACTGCTGATCAAGTATCCCTCTTTGGAGGTCATCCGAACCGTTTTTATCATGGGTCTATTTTTTGTATTCCCCTTCGGTTTTGGTGAGGCGATGGAAGTTGAGTGGAGTACATTTCCCCCGAGTATAATCTTGGCCTTTATTTATGTTCTGGTTTTCACAACTGGTTTGACCTATTGGTTGAATGCACATTCTCTAAGCATTCTATCTCCTAGCATAGTAGGAACATATATTTACGTTCAACCTTTGATAGCAGCTATAGCAGGGTATTTTTTCCGTCAAAATGATATCAAAATGCTCCATATTTTAGCTGGACTATTGATCTTTACTGGGGTATTTGTAATTTCTTTTCCTCACTGGAAGAGAAAGAAGATCAGTAGCGTCGAATAAACCATTTCCATTCTAATTAACTTACTTATTTAGGCTAATTATCCCCCCATTCTAGTAGTCCGCCAGAGAAAAAAACTTAGTTTTTAATAAATATATTTTTTACATAAAATATTCCTCTCACTTGAGCCTTATTTCATGCGTATTTCCTTAAGAAAAGCAGCCTATTACATATTAATATCAGGAATAAAAATATCTGATTTGCAATTACTTAAAGGAAGCCTGACATCCATAAATTTCTGCTCTTCAAAAAAATACAAATAATCAATATTCGCTATATGACCTAGTTCAAACAAGATGTGGATAAAATCATTAGCTAAAAGGTGCTCGTGGCGATTTTTAATCTATATATTTGACCATGATTTTCGTTTATAGATTTGAAACTCAGAATGAATCTTGAATCCAATAAGAATCGCAGAAAAATTTCGGAAACTGTTTCGCTCTATGAAACCAGTCTAAGAAATGGTGCTAGCACTTACTTCTGTGAACATGATTTCATCGATATTATAGCCCACTATGAGGAATCAGATAGAGTAGAAGACGCTCTATTGGCTATTGATATTGCATTGGAGTTTCATACATTTTCCATTGACTTTTATATCCTAAAGGCCTCATTGCTTTTGGAGCTATTTAAGCCCCTTCAAGCCCTCGAGTGCATTAAGGAAGGAAAGGCTTTGGGTTATGAGCAAAGTGATTTATACTTGCTCGAAGCGGAGAGCTATATGTTGATCAACGATATGGAGATGGCCATTAAAGCCGTCAACGTTGCTAAGACATTGGAGCAGGGATACGGATTGACAGAGGTTTTCTTTTGCGAGGCTCTGATATTCGAACACTTTCAATTGTACAATGGATGTTTTGACAGCTTGAAGAAAGCTTTGCTTTGCGATCCCTTGTATCAACCCGCACTAAATAAGATATGGTGGTGTACGGAAATCACTGAACGCTACGAAGAAAGTTGTGCTATACATCTACAAATTATAGATAAAAAGCCATATAATTCTAAGGCTTGGTTTAATCTTGGTCATGCTTATTCTTGCATGGGCGAAAATGAAAAGAGTATTGATGCCTTTGAATATGCCTTCATCATCAATCCGAAGTTTGAATTCGCTTATAGAGATTGCGCTGAGATGTATATCAGAGAAGACAAGTATTTCAAAGCACTTCAGTGCTACTCTGAGGTACTTGAGTTCATTGCACCGGATTCTGATATTTTGTCGAAATGTGCCTACTGTCATACTAGACTAGGTGATTTCAGAAAAGCGAACGACTATTACTTCAAGTCGATCGCCTTAAATCCGGATAACGATACAGCACTTTTTGGTTTAGCAGCCAATCTATATCAATTGGGTGAATACAATCAGGCTTCCAGAATGTTGGCCAAGGCAATTGGTATTGATAGATCAAGAGAAGAATACATGCTTTTGCAAGCAGCAATAGCTGTAGAGAAAAATGAACATGCCCTGGCCATCAGTTCTTTTGAGCGAGCTATTGAGATGGCTCCCGAAAATGAGTTGTGTTGGATCAAGTTTTTCCTATATCACATGCTCGAGCGAAACTACTCAAAAGCACTTGATTTGATCGAAGAGGGAGAGTTCTATCATGAAAATGGAGAGTTCACCACAGCTAAAATTGTGGCTCTTTTCTGTTGTGGAAAGAAGAGACAAGCTCAGAATCTACTTTTCAAATCTTTGGAAGAAGGTACTTTTGATGAAAAAGTCTTTTATAACTACAAACCAGAAGAACTACCGGATTATCTATTGTTGATGACCAATTAAGAAAAGAAGACCTCTTTTTTCTCAGATCATTATTTTCCTTATCCTAGAGTTGATTTAAGTAATTGATGACGCAGGTCATTTTTAGAAGTGTCACCATTGATAATTCTTTGCTTGAGATAATATTTTCAGGATCCTTTTCATCACTATCCAGTCCATCTTCTAAAAAGGCAAATAATTCTTTTTCAGAACATCCTGCGTACAAAATGTCAATAGCCTTGTCATCCGATTGCTCAATCCCTTCCCAAAGAGCATTTTCAGCATCTTCAAGATCAGTGTCCACCACTTCAATATCAAGCGTCCCTAATCTTTTGTCAAAAAGATAAACGATCAATGACCAAAGAAAAAAGATATAATCTCTTTCTTCGACAGTGTACTTAATACTATCATCTAAGAAAACATAGTCATACAGCCTTGAATATTTGCTCAAGAGTTCTTCGGACAGATCGTGGTCCGAAACCCATTCCAGGCCCTTATCTACTTCGGCTTCAGAAAACATATTAGTGTTCTACGCTTACCCGCGGAGCAGCTTTTAGAATTTCTTCACTTGCCTCAGAAGCAAACTTTTCAAAGTTCTGAACAAATAACTCCGCCAAGTACATGGCCTTCTTATCGTATGCTTCTTTATCTTCCCAGGTATTCCTTGGGTTCAGCAAATTATCCGGTACTTTGGCACAACATCCAGGGATATTCAAACCAAAAATATTGTCGTTGGAATAATCCACTTGGTCCAGAGATCCATCCAAGGCCGCTGAGATCATCGCTCTTGTATAAGGCAACTTCATTCTGGATCCAACACCATACTCTCCTCCGGTCCATCCCGTATTAACCAACCATATATTTACACCGTGTTCTTTCATTTTCTTCCCTAACATATCCGCATACTTCGTAGGGTGCAGGGGCAAAAATGGAGCACCGAAACAAGCTGAGAATGTCGCTTGCGGTTCTACTACACCTTCTTCTGTTCCAGCAACTTTCGCTGTATATCCACTGATAAAATGATACATCGCCTGACCAGGAGTCAATTTACTGATCGGAGGTAAAATTCCAAACGCATCTGCTGTCAGAAAAAAGATATTCTTTGGATGACCACCTTTCGATGGTTGAGCCGCATTTGGTATATGATAAATTGGGTAAGAAACTCTCGTATTTTGAGTGATGGAAACATCCTCAAAGTCTGGCATTCTGGAGTATTCCTTGTACACAAGATTCTCCAAAATAGCGCCGTGCTTTATTGCTCCGTAAATTTCGGGTTCGTTTTCAGCGCTGAGATTGATTGTCTTTGCATAACAACCACCTTCAAAATTAAATACTCCATGCTCTGACCATCCGTGCTCATCGTCGCCAATTAATTCTCTACTGGCATCGGCCGATAGCGTCGTCTTGCCTGTTCCACTTAAACCAAAAAAGACAGCCACATCACCATCCGCTCCAATGTTGGCACTGCAGTGCATGGACAGCACAGACCTGTTCATAGGAAGCACATAGTTCAATACTGAAAAGATTCCCTTCTTGATCTCACCGGTATATCCGGTTCCGCCAATAAGAATAGTTTTACGGCTAAAATTGATTACAGCAAAGTTGTCCTGTCGGGTACCATCAACATCAGGATCCGCTTTAAATCCAGGAGCACATAGAATGGTCCACTCAGGATCAAACACACTTATCTCCTCTCTGGTAGGTCTGAGAAACATATTGTACCCGAACTGATTGCTCCAAGGCAATTCAGTAACCAACCTAATATTCAACCTGTAATTATCGTCCGCGCAGGCATAAGCATCACGCACGAATACATCTCTTTCGGATAGATAGGTCTTTACTTTTTTCTCCAAGCCCTCATAGTGAGAAGTAGAAATTGGAAGATTGATTTCCCCCCAATCCACGGTGTCCTGAGTCAAGTCATCTTTTACAACAAATCGATCTTTAGGTGATCTTCCGGTAAACTTGCCTGTTTTGATCAATAAAGCACCAAAATCTGTCAATTCACCCTCTCCTCTTTTAATAGATTCTTCAACCAACTGTTCTGCGGAAAGATTCCAAAACTGCTGCGGAGAATTAACTCCGATAGATTCTAATGAAGCATCCGCTCTCTTATGTCCAACAATGACCATAATCTTAGTTTAATAGAAAATATCCGCCAAAGTTACAGAAATAATTAATTCGATAGGTATTAATAATTTTAAGGTCAACGAAACAGTGACGGTTCCATATTACTTCGGCAATTCAATCGCAAAAACGGTCTGCACTTCTGCCTGTGAAGATTTGACATAAATTTTACCTTGATGATAGTTTTCTATGATTCTTTTCGCCAAGGAAAGACCTAATCCCCATCCTCTTTTTTTCGTACTGATTCCGGGTTGAAAAATGGATTTGTGCATATTACTAGGTATTCCATGTCCACTGTCCTTGACCAAAACCATAAGCTTATTGCTCTGGTCTATCACTTCTAATTCTATTCTGCCCACTCCCTTATCCAAAGCATCCAAAGAATTTCTTATCAAATTCTCCACAACCCATGTAAGAAGATGAGCATTGAATTTTATCTCTGCATTCGAATCTCCGACAACCTCAATTTCCACATCTTCGGGTTTTCTTTTCTCGAAGTAATCGGCGATCTCATCCAGTAATGGTTTAATTCTCTGTTTTTCCAGGACTGGAGTGGAGCCTATTTTTGAAAAGCGGTCTGCGATCAATTCTAACTTGTTTACATCGGTCTCCATCTCATTTATAACATTCATTCTATCCTCCAAACTCAGCTGATCATCCTTCATAAAGTCCAACCAAGCTATGATTGCAGAAATAGGAGTTCCCAACTGATGAGCAGTTTCCTTAGCCATTCCCACCCAAACTAACTCCTGCTCAGATTTTCTCGCAGAACTAAACAGCCAATAGCCGATCAAGATAAATGCCGTGACCAGTAAAACTTGTATTATGGGAAAATAACTAAGCGTTTGCAGCAATGTTGATTCTTTGTAATAGACATACTGAGTGAAATCATCAGTAACAAGAGGAATTGGATCAGGTCCATTGGTTTTAATGAATTCAAGTTCCTTTTTTAACTCCGGAGTATTCGGATTTTTTGGGTCAATATTGCTAAAATTCTGTGCTATCAAGATTTCACCATCCTCATCTACCACTAGCGCCGGAATATGAAAATTGGAAGAAGTTACCTCTACATGCAAAGTTGCACTACAATCTGAATCCATTGGCATCGCAGCCAATTCCTCAAAGGCGATTACCCATAAACGCACTTTGTTTTGCTCTTCTTTGGTCAATTCTCTGGCGAGATAATTGGTATACAAGGTTGAAACTGCAAGTATCAATAATCCTGCAATGGCCAATAGGTATTTCCACCTCGTCTTTTTTTGATAAATATTCACTCCGTTATCAATTCATTTTAAAATGCTTCAAAGCGATCGGTCTATTACAATTGACCTTATTTTAATCTTCGTATTTAACTAAACGCACTATTATTGATTTTGATATAGGAGTATGACTTTGATCTGCAAATTGATCAATCGGAACAACTGCATTGGCCTCGGGAAAATAGCTGGCCAAGTTCCCCTTTGGTATATCGTAATGAACCAAAATAAACTTCTCCGCTCTTCTAGTAATACCACCATAGTTACTAACGATACTTACGACATCCCTTTCCTTATAACCCAAGCGTTGGCTATCTTCCGGATGAATGAAAATTACCCTGCGCTCATTAAATACTCCTCGGTAACGATCATTTAATCCATATATGGTGGTATTGAACTGATCATGTGACCGTATGGTCATCATTAGGAATTGATCGCGGTCAAGTTTATATTCGGGAAGAGGGCATACAGAAAACTGAGCTCTTCCTCCTGGCAATTTGCTAAAGTCTCCATCTCGCGCATTATTGGGTAGATAAAAACCTCCGGATTTTACTCTTTGGTTATAATTGTCGAATCCCGTCACAATTTCAGAGATATCCGATCTTATACGATCGTAATCTTCCGTATAAGAATTCCAATTGATACCCGAATTCTGACCAAAAAAACGATGGCCCATTCGAGCGATGATTTCCGGTTCACTCATCAGATTGTCAGAGGCCGGTTTTAGGACACCAGAAGATTCGTGAACTCGGCCCATACTGTTCTCAACGGTAACTACCCTTCTCTTTCCCGCTTTGATATCCAGTTCTGATCTTCCTAAAGTGGGAAGAATCATAGCCACATCTCCCGTTACGGTATGGCTTCTGTTTAATTTGGTGCTGATTTGTACGGTAAGTTGACAGTTTTCTAGAGCTTTAGCCGTATACTCTGTATCCGACGCCGCAGAGAGAAAATTCCCTCCCAGAGCCATGAAGATCTTAGCCTTTCCTTCATACATGGCCTGGATAGAATGAACCGTATCCAAACCTTCTTTTTCCGGAGCCTCGAATTGATATTTATCAAATAGTGCTTTTCTCAAGGCTTTAGACGTATGGTGCACAATACCTACCGTTCTATCTCCTTGAACATTGGAATGACCACGAACAGGACAGGTTCCCGCTCCTTCCTTTCCAATGCTCCCTTTAAGCAATAAGAGATTGACACACTCCTTAATATTATCTACGCCATTTTTATGTTGAGTAAGACCCATCGCCCAGCAAATTATGATCTTTTTTCTAGTAGCGATCAACTCTACTGCGGCATCAATATCAGATTCATTAACTCCGGACATGGACACTAGTTCTTCCAGATTCATTCGATCAAGATCATCGATCAAATCCTGATATCCCTGTGTACTTTTCTCAATGAAGTCATGATCAAATACTGCTTCACCGTTTCGTTCACGAATCAATAGTTTTTTCATAATGGCCTTGAGTAGACTGATATCCTGATTAATTCGAACCTGCAAAAAGACATCGGTGATCGCTGTTCCGGAACCTACAAAACCATTGATTTTCTGAGGATTTTTAAAGCGTTTAAGTCCCGCCTCTTCCAAAGGATTAACCGTTATTACTTTTCCTCCATTTTTTTTGCATTCTGCCAGTGCCGTCAACATCCTGGGGTGATTGGTTCCAGGATTTTGACCGAGTATCATCACCAACTCGGATTTCTCAATGTCCTCAAGGGTTACGGATCCCTTACCAATTCCCAAAGTTTGACTCAGAGCGACTCCGCTACTCTCGTGACACATGTTGGAACAGTCCGGCATATTATTCGTGCCAAAACGTCTTATGAAAAGTGAGTAAAGAAACGCCGCTTCATTACTCGAGCGTCCAGAAGTGTAAAAAACAGCCTCATTGGGATCTGAAAGTGAACCTAAATGGTCAGCTATGGTATCGAATGCTTCATCCCAACTGATCTTAGAGTAATGATCCTCTCCTTTTCTTCGAATCATAGGATCTACAAGCCTTCCACTCTTTCCCAACTTATAGTCCGACCAGGTCTGCAATTCTGAAATGCTATACTTTCGGAAGAAAGCTTCATCTACCCGTTTCATCGTTGCCTCTTCTGCCAATGCTTTGGCTCCATTCTCACAGTATTCTCCTAATACCGATCGCTTATCATCCGGATCTGGCCAGGCACATCCCGGACAATCGAAGCCCTTCTTCTGGTTCATAGCAAAAAGTGCCTTGAATGCATCCCCTGGATTCATTTCATTAAAGATGTGCTTCATTGCCACTTTTACCGCCAATGGTCCTGCAGCATAATCAGCCGGCTTCTTGATTTCGAGTCCTGTGAGATCCAAATTGGTCAAAGTTGCCTTCGTCTTTTCGCTCATTGAAGTTTTTTTTCTAAGTTATCAATTTCACTCGAATTTCTGGTGATGCAGGGTGATTTTGTAAACTGGCTTAATCGAATCAGATTTCTCCAAAATACAGATCGAACGAATCTCAGAGGTTAAGGCAATAGGTAATTTTCAAACTGGATTCATTCATCCCCCTCAAATCCTACAATAGACTGTCTATCTCTGTTGACGATTAATTTGGTTACATCTGGGCGAGAATAATGTCCTGAAGGATCAAAGTTTTGTCTTTCTTCCAATACTCTGTTGTAGTCAATACTGGCAATGATTAGTTGCTCACTTCCGACCTGTGGTTCGACAATCCAAGCTCCATCAGGACCAGCTATACATGATCCTCCATCGGCTAATAATTGTGGGGCGTTTTCCAGAATTTTGTCTATATACGGCGTGTTTTCCGGAAAATCTTCCTTTCTCATAAGACTTGAGGCAGAAACCACAAAGGATCTGGATTCTTTGGCAATAAACCTGGTAATGTCTTCAGTATTGTGTTTTGATCCAGGCCAAACAGCTATATGTAAATTCTCCCCTTGACCATATAATGCCGTCCGACTCAAAGGCATCCAGTTTTCCCAACAATTCAAACCTCCCACTCTGAATGACTTGAGATCGTGAACCCTAAGTCCATGACCATCACCCGGAGACCAGGTTAATCGCTCTTCATAGGTCGGCTGAAGCTTCCTATGAACGGACTGGATTCGACCTTGAGCATCAATGTAAACCAAGGAGCAGTACAGACTATGACCTCCTCTATTTTGAGCGCGTTCTATGATGCCGAGATAAATTGACATGCGAAATTCTTTGGCAAGCGCACATATAGCATCTAACTCTCCAGCTTCAATCTGTATCGAATTCCTTGTATAATGGGCATGAATTTCCTTCTGGACTGTAGAGTTAAATTCAGCTCCATTGGTCAATGACAACCAAAAAGGATATCCTGGAAGTAATCCCTCTCCAAAGACTAGAAGTTCGCATTTCTCTGTATGAGCATCTGAGATATAAGCCAAGATTTTGTCTATGGTTTTTTTCTTGTTCAACCACACAGGCGCAATTTGAGCAATCCCAATTTTTAAAACATCATTTTCCATCATCCCAATCCCCCAATTATTAATTTTTAATTATTCATTCTCACTCTTCTTCCCAAGAAGGTAAAGCGTCTCTCATATTCTTGCTGGTCTTTGCTCCCAGCTTTCTAATATCTCCTGCTTTCTTCAATAAATTCCCCCTTCCCGAATGAAGTTTTTTCATCGCGTCATGATAACTGTTCTGAACGGTGTTGATCTGCTCACCTAATTTGTTCATGGTCTTGGTAAATCCCACCATTTTATCGTACATCTTACCCGCTTCTTCTGCAATTTTTCGAGCATTTCTATTCTGCTTGTCATTGCGCCACATGGTTTCCACCGTCTTCAATGTAGCCAACAAGGTCGAGCTGGTAACAATGACTATATTTTTTTCGAACCCGTATTGGTACAAATCCGGATCAAAATTTAGGGCTGAACTAAAGGCAGTATCCAAAGGGATGAACATCAGCACGAAATCAGGCGTGGATCCATACAAGTTCTGATATTTCTTTTCTGCCAAACCATCAATGTGCTTACGTACCGCCAAAGCATGTGCTTTCTGATAGTTCTTCTCCTCTTCAGCACTTTCCGCATTGATCATTTTGTTGTAAGCATTGAGAGAAACCTTAGAATCTATGATTAACTGTTTGTTATCTGGCAAATAGATCACGACATCAGGTCGAAATATTCTTCCACTTTCGCCTTTTACTGTCTCTTGTAGTCTGTATTCTCGATCTTTTTCCAGTCCGGATTTGTCTAAAATAGACTCCAAAATCAATTCGCCCCAATTCCCTTGTTTTTTGAAATCTGCACTTAAGGCCTTAGAGAGCTTTTGAGCGTCCTGAGCAAGCTGTTGGCTCTGTGTTCCCAAGAAACTAATGTGATCCTTGAGAGATTGATGCCTTTTAATGGACTCGACATGGGTCTTTTCAATTTTCTCTTCAAATTCCTTAATTCTCTCCTTTAATGGACTGAGAATCTCCCCCATATCATTTCTCTGCATTTTTTTGAAGCGATCTCCCTCCCTTTGCAACACTCTAGTGGCGATATTCTCAAATTGTTTGAGCTGTAAATTCTGATCATCCTGTAAATGCTCAAGTTTTTCCTTGAAGTGCTTCAGTTCAGACTCTAACTCTACCTTGACCAATTCCATCCGTCGGAATTCATCACTTATTTGCCTCTCCTTTTCTACTAGAAGCTCCACGTTCCTTTTCGAATCTTCAAAGGCCTGCTTCCATTGTGATGTTTCATTTCTCGAATGCGTGATTCTAGATTTAAAATAAAACCACAATACAAGAATTAAGGCCACGAAAATCGATACCAATAAAACAATGATGACCACAATATCCTTATCCATCATCCTTCTTTATTCAATTCTCTTCTAATTCGTTGAGTACATGATCGTAAAACTCATAGGATTTCACTCCTATTTTTTCCTCCGGAGATCCTTCCAATTCTACCCCCAATGCTTTCCTTTCGATGATCTCCAATAATTCCTCTTCCCCAAATCCTCGAACAAATACTTCAGGATAATTGGATTCTTTCCATGTATCAAAGTCCATTACACCGAAAGTATTCTCTCCTTTTTCCGATAGTCCGTTTCGGTAAAACCATTGGAAGTCTTCATGTCCGAATAAAGGACTCGCATGAGACACTTCAATAATATTGAGTTTATTCTTTAGTGCGAGCTCCAAAATCTCTTCATCCGCTCTGTCAACACTTATGAATAACTCAGGTCCGGACACCCAGTCTCTTATGGCAGCAATCTTAGTAAATTCCAATTCGATCTCATCCCCATCCAATCCGGATAGATCAAAGCCCATATAATTGACCCCCATGGCAGCAAAATATCGGGCATCCGTTAAATGCTGAATATTATTTACTTTTATTTTGACTTTATACTGTTGATACATGACTATCCCACTTTATTACCAGCAAGTTTACGAAATTGTTGAGCAAATTCCGGTCGGAAGGGTTACAAGCTACGGTGCTATTGCAGATTATTTAGGCTTGGGCTCTGCTCGAATGGTTGGATATGCTCTAAAAAATTCGGGTAAAATAGGAAATGATACTCCTGCTCATCGGGTAGTTAATTCAAAAGGTGAGCTATCCGGTCGACATGGGTTTAATCCTCCTGAACTAATGCAAGCCTTGCTTATCTCCGAGGGTGTTCAAATAAAAGACCACAAAGTCGTGGACTTCAAGAAGATCTTCATACATCCGGAGGATTTTTAACACAGCTCAAATGTTAATTTCTTAGGAGATAACAATAATTTTCTTTTAATTAATGTTAATAACTCGTCGGTGTATTAATCAATTGAAAAATTAAAGTGAGTGTATGATTAAAAACTTTACTTCTACTGAAATTATTTCCTTTTTGTACAATGAATCAGATCCGAAAACCTCTTATCTGATCGATGAAGCACTTTCAAATGATTGGAATGCTCTGGATGAATTTAATCAACTGAAAAAGGCAAAAAACTTGCTTGAACCTATTGCTTTAAGTCCATCTGAAGACAGCGTTAAAAACATTTTGTTAGAGGCTTTTGCATAAAAATTCAGCAAAAAGAAACTATTTGTTGCAATATTTGTTGTATCTTGTGGTTTAACATAACCATTTAAGAAAAACAGCTATTATGTCAAAGTCAGATAAAGATGCTAGAATCAAGGCATTACAACTAACCGTAGATAAGTTAGAAAAGGCATACGGGAAGGGAACCGTTATGAAATTAGGAGAGAAACAAGTGGTGGAAGTAGAATCCATCTCGACAGGTTCTCTCGGACTGGATATCGCTTTAGGAGTCGGTGGTTTACCTCGCGGTAGAGTTGTTGAAATTTATGGTCCCGAATCATCTGGTAAAACGACCTTGGCCATACATGCCATTGCAGAATGTCAGAAACAAGGTGGAATCGCAGCATTTATAGATGCGGAACACGCTTTTGATCGCTTTTATGCCGAAGCCCTAGGCGTTGACACGGATAATCTATTGATTTCTCAGCCCGATCACGGAGAACAAGCACTGGAAATAGCTGAAAACCTCATTAGATCAGGAGCCATAGATATTATTGTCATTGATTCGGTTGCAGCCTTAGTACCTCGAAGTGAGATCGAAGGAGAAATGGGTGATTCTAAAATGGGACTCCAGGCAAGATTGATGTCCCAGGCCATGCGTAAATTGACTTCCACTATAGGACGTACGGGATGTTGTTGTATTTTCATCAACCAACTCAGAGAAAAAATTGGAGTCATGTTCGGAAATCCGGAAACCACCACCGGAGGTAATGCCCTCAAGTTTTACTCATCAATAAGACTCGATATCAGAAGAAGTGGTTCTGCCATAAAAGATAAAGATGGCAATGTAGTTGGGAATCACGTTAAAGTGAAAGTCGTTAAGAACAAATTAGCGCCTCCATTTAGAATAGCTACTTTTGATATCACTTATGGACTTGGAATTAGCAAGGTTGGAGAATTGGTAGATCTTGGTGTTGAATGCAATATTCTTCAGAAGAGTGGTTCTTGGTATAGCTATGACGACACGAAAATTGCTCAAGGTCGAGAAGCAGCCAAACAGTTTTTTGCGGATAATGACGAAGTAGCATCAGAACTTGAGTTGAAGATTAAACAGTATCTTCTACCTTCTAAGTACCCATCTTCAGATGAAGTAAAAAAGGAAGAGGAAGTCTCTGAGAATTGATCCGATTTACCATTAATAGCTTAATCATTTAAACAATTAAGGGATTTCATCATTTATTATCTCGGAAAGAGCTAATAAGATGAACAACTATTCGATAAAGGATCTGGAATTCTATTCTGGAATCAAGGCACATACCATCAGGATGTGGGAAAAGAGATACAATCTCTTAGATCCGGATAGAACTCAAACCAATATCAGAACCTACACTGATGAGCAATTCAAGAGGTTACTGAATATTGCGACATTGAAGTCCTCAGGAATGAAGATTAGCGAGATCAGCCAGCTTGATCAAGAAGAACTCAACAATCTAGTCCTTCAACTACAATTTAATCTAGATCAACCAGGTGAATACTCCGCTCAGATTAATGGCTTAATTCGTGGTATGTTCAATTATGATGAAGACGGAATTAATCAAATATTCTCCAGTAGTGTTCTTCAGATTGGCTTAGAAGATACCTTCATTAAAATAATTTATCCACTTCTTTCCAGAATAGGCTATATGTGGTCAGCGGATCATATACATCCGGGGCATGAACACTTTTTAAGTCATATTTTCCGACAGAAATTAATGGGCGCCGTTGAAAACCTCGTGGTTACTAAGCAAACCGAAAAGAAGTTCTTGCTCTTTCTTCCGAGCAACCAATACCATGATTTAGCTTTACTACTTGCCAATTATTTACTGCGCAACGCAGGTCATCAAGTTTTATATATGGGGCAATCAACACCGATTTCCTCCGTAAATAAAACAGCAGAAATGTGGGATCCCGACTATCTACTTTTCACATCCTGTCTTGCCAGTAATAAGGAGCTTCCCAATTGGACCAAAGAACTATTGGCTCATAATCAGGAACGAACCATTCTATGGGCAGGTAAAAATTCCGTTGATTATAATCACCTCTTACCTGAAAATGCAAAGTGCATCTGCTGTTTTAAGGAACTGTCGACATTTTTGAATTAGGCACAGAGGGGATTCATTCAAAAATATTATCTTGGTAACTTTTGAACACCTAATTAATAAGGGAAATTGTTTAGTTTACTCAGGAAAAAGCAAATTGTCGCATTGATCATCAAAATGATCCAAGTAGATCATATTGTCACCACCCAGGAAAAAAAATACCTTGATTTTGTTTCTAACAAGCTTGGTGTCGTAGACTCAGAAATTGATGATGTACGCAAAAATTTAAAAGACTATTCGCTTGAGCCACCGGAAAAAGAAAGAGAAAGGGCGATTATACTTTATTACTTGTTGTTTGCTCTGTCTTCCGATCTAAAGATTTCCAAAAAAGAAGAAGATTTCCTCCATAAATGCTCATTGCAGTTAGGTTTTCGAGAGGATATGGTAGAGAATATTCTCGGCATAATGAAAAAATACTTAGGTAAAAACCTACCTGAGAATGCACTGGTTGATGAAATGAAACCCTTTCTCAATTAATTATCCCTAGAAAGAAATCCATTTTTTATTGTCGAATTGTTTAAATTTGTCGCCTCAATGGGGCCTTAGCTCAGCTGGCTAGAGCGTTTGACTGGCAGTCAAGAGGTCAGGGGTTCGACTCCCCTAGGCTCCACTAATTTTTAATTCTAACTTTATTAGGGAGGAGAAGTTTATCCTAAACGAGTATAGCGAAAAGAAAGAACTCCAAAGACCATCAATCCATCACCTCCACATCAAAGAATGCAAAGGGCGCCACATTGCGCACTCCATCATTGGCACCTAAAGAGAACCGATAACTACCCGCGACCAAAGTTCTTGGAACCTCGTATTCGAAATCAAAATCATAGCTCAACTCAACATTTTCATCGAATGGAAATGCCACGTTTGTTGAAAACGTATTGCCGGTAGCCTGTCTGGTATAGGCCAGATAAAGTATTCCATTTCCACCATCGCTTAATGATCTATCGTCGGTTACTTGACCGACGAATCGAATGTTCACACCTTTTTTAATAGTAAAACTCTTGCTTATTGGCTCTTGAACACTTATTTGTGGAGATACATCGTCCAATGGATTCTTTATTTTTAAAGAATAGAAGTTAGCAAAAGGACTATCATTTCCAGCCTCATCAATGACCTGTATATGATAATGATAGTTGCCCGCTGTTACGTTCTCAGGTACATTAAGTGTTCTTACAACTGCTGATGACGTGCCCGAAATATCCTCAATTTCCAGTACCGTCCAATCCATCGTTTGGTTATCTACACTGGGAATAGTTACCGAAGGCGCGGATCCGCCACCGTGTCCATGGCAATCAAAATTATTATGAATATCAATTTTATATTGGGACAAAGCACTGTCATCCGTAAAAATGGCATCAAATGTAAGTTCATCGCCTCCAGTGAGATTGAATACCACTGGTTCCACTCCACCGCAAATTTCATCTTCACTGGGAGTAGGAGTAAAGCTTTCAAAGTCTATTGAAGGTGGAGTAATATCAACACTTTCATCATTACATCCGATCAAAAACCAGATCACAATAAGGCCTAAATACTTTATTTTGTTCATATTTTTAATTGACTGCTATAAAATCTTATTCAGATATTTCTTTACTTCTTCTTCAGAGATAATTATCTTTAATATGCTTGCACAACATTAAGGATAACATGTACGATATAATTGCAAATATATTGTAAATTTTTCGTTAATGCATCTCGGTTGCATTATATTTGTTTTATGGGAATTATTAGAAAAACAAAGTCAGTTAAAGTTTTGTTGGATGCTTTCGAACAATCAAACAGCGCATTATCTGTTGTGGAATTGGTAAAGAGATTTCAGAAGGAAATGAACAAGACCACTGTCTATAGAATACTTGAGAGATTGGAAGAAGAGGGATTCCTGCATTCCTTTACAGGCAAAGACGGGCTGAAATGGGTCGCAAAATGTGAAGGCTGTATTGCTACAAATCATGTTCACGATCATCCCCATTTTCAATGTCGGGATTGTGGCAAATCCGAATGCCTAACGGTGGACATTACCATTCCTTCTGTACCCAATTACAAAATTGATTCTACCAATCTTGTTCTAATTGGGCAATGTGGAGATTGTAATTCCTAGAAGTTTGAATATATTTCAAACTTAATACTGATTTTTGTCAAATGAGGTTCTTCTTTTTCTTTCTTATGATATCGCTCAGCTCTGTCTCGTATGGACAAATTGAAGGTGTTATTCTAGATGAAAACGATGCCCCATTACCTGGAGCAAGTATAGTTCTTCTACCCGGTAATCTTCAATCCACGACAGATATCGAAGGGAGGTTTTCTTTTGAGAATCTTGACCACTCTTCATTAGAATTGCGTACATCTTATATCGGTTACAAACCTGATACCGCGTACATCAATGTTGTTCTTGGTCAAATCAAGGACATTAAAATCATTTTAGAACCTGAAAATACTTTCCTGGAAACCATTGTAGTTTCCGAAGAACACGCCAAACAGGAGGCCACTCTTCAAACCGATCATGTACATGAAGATTTTTTGCATAAGCACTTAGAAGGTACTTTTGCTCAATCCATAGAAAAACTACCTGGAATAAGTGCCATTAATGTCGGTGTTGGAATAGCTAAACCCGTAATTAGAGGGCTCTCCTCCAATCGCATTATCGTTAATCACCAAGGCATCAAACAAGAGAGTCAGCAATGGGGAAGCGATCATGGCTTGGAAATAGATCAATTCGATGTAGAAAGGGTTGAGATCATCAAAGGTCCAGGTTCTCTTCAATATGGCTCCGATGGACTTGGTGGAGTTATCAATATTATGCCAGACAAAATACTGCCGAAGAACAGCTATAAGGGCAGTATTTTAGGTGTACATAAAACCAACAATGAGCACTGGGGCGGTTCCGCAAAATTGGGTTTTAATGTCAATAACTGGTTTTTAACGACTCGATATTCCCGGCAAGAATTCGCTGATTACAGAGTACCTAGCGATATATTCAATTATAATAATTTTGAGCTACCAATAGTCAATGAAAGGCTCAAAAATACCGCAGGTAACGAATCAAATATCAGCATTTCCACAGGTGTAAGTAAAAACTGGGGTATCACCCGATTACTGTATAGTCATTATTCCCTGCATGGCGGCTTATTTAGCGGTGCCGTAGGTATTCCACGTTCATATGCACTTACTGATGATGGTAATTATCGCGATATTGACGTGCCTCAACAAAAAGTTGACCACTATCGACTATCCCTTAATCAGACCTTCTTTTTTGGGGATAACCACCTTACTTTTGACATTGGTCTTCAACGCAATCATCGTCGTGAACTTTCCGAACCCGAATTCCATAGTATTCCACTCTCACAATTGGAAGACCTTAATGATAAATTGGCCATAGAACTGGAATTAGAAACTTTTAGTATAGCTTCACATTATCAACACAATCTGCGCCCCGGTTGGAAGAATATTGTGGGAATGAATACTCAATGGCAAAGTAACCAGAGGGGCGGCTTCGAATATCTTTTGCCCAATTTTCGCACATTCCGTGGAGGAATATATTCTATTTCCGAAAAAGAAATTACGGAAAACTGGATTGTCAATGGAGGTATTCGATTAGACCTGGGACACAATGACACAGAATTCTATAGGCAATATGTCTGGAACAGCAACGAGAGCATCGTGGATTCCCTCATTTCACAAGCTACCGATGATCTTTTCTTTAATTGGTCCGCATCTGTCGGAACGAATCTTAGTTTTAAGGATGGAAAATGGATTCTTAAAGCGAATTTTGGAAAGAGTTTTCGCGTACCCTACCCTGCAGAAACCGTATCGAACGGTATACATCACGGTACTTTCCGACATGAAGTCGGAACCCCTGATTTAGACTCTGAACAGGGCTACCAATTCGACTTGGGAGCCTATTGGGATTTCGAAAAATTTGGTGGAAACCTAGCTTTATATTTCAACTATTTTGACAATTATATCTATCTAGGACCTACGTTTCCAGCTCGTTTTTCACAACTGCCTGAAGCGGGACAAATTTTCCAATACAGGCAGGATGATGCCATTTACACCGGTTTTGAATTACAATGGCACTGGAATTTCCTTCCCAAGCTAAATCTGGAACAAGCGGTTGACTTCGTTCAAAGCTTCAATCCTGAAACCAGACTTGCCCTACCTTTTACTCCACAACCGGCCATCAGAACCGATCTGAGTTTTGCACCATTTGAGAAAACATGGATCGAGGATTCCTATATTGAAATATCCCATCAGCATCATTTTGCCGCTTCAGGAAGACTAAGGATTGACCGTTCAGAACAAGCTACTCCCGCCTACCAACTTTGGGATCTTGGCATCGGTACTAACTTTCACTTAGGAAATCAGGAAATAAGTCTAAAATGTCAGGTTCAGAATGTATTCGACACTAGGTATTTGGCTCATCTAAGTCGCTATCGAATCATCAATGTTCCGGAACAGGGAAGAAACTTTGTTTTTACTTTGAAGGTGCCTTTTGAAGGTAATTTTTAAATAAGTTTAGACGGTAACTTTTGTCACCGTCCAAACCTAATATCTTTATCTATTGAAGGCAAAACTCTACATCCGCAGTTTCCTTCATTGCACAATCATGGTCTATGCAAGCCTCAACTTCAAGGTGAAAGCATGTACCAGCAGGAAAACTACATAAGTCAACCTCTTCTTCAATATTAATAACCTTATCATGTTCATGCATGTCAATGTCAAGAATCTTGTTGTTCACATCCCCTTCAGGATGAAGAATAATCTCTACTTCATGGTTTTCATCAGATGCTTCAATGTCAATATGAACATGAACATCTGCACAATCAGCCATTGCGATCATTTCATCAGGCATCGGCTCTTCAATAGTAATCGTAATTTGGTTGGTAGCATCACCACCGTTATCCTCATCATCATCACAACTGATAGCCAATAATCCCAATACAACAAATGCTAATAGATAATAAAATTTGATATTTTTCATAGTTAAAATTTATCGTTAAAAACATTGAATACTGCTCGTATTCAAGAGAATCATATTTAAAATAGTGTTAGTCAAAATTCACCAAGAATGCCATCTGTCAGAATATCTGAATTGCAATACTTATTCTTAGTGTTAATTAAAGAGAATAATTTTTAAGACATTTTAGTTGGCGGCCCTCTAAGAAATGAGGAGAAGTGCTTTTCGTCAAAATGGAATTTTCTTATACCTTCATTTAACTCTACTACAAAAACTTTTGGCAGATCTAATTGAAGTTCACATATATCAAATTGAGGGGAATTTAACTGGAAAAAGCAAATATCACATGAAAGATGCCCGTGTTCAGCCGAATGAATATGTGTATCACCAATTTTACAAGGTTGATCATGTGCATGATGTCCAAATATATGATGAACACTCTGCAGGACAAAAACCTGAGCGATGATAGCTACAAAAAAGTATGTAACTGCGGAGCGATATATTTGATTATTTCTCAAGCCAATTCGCATTGAACATGCCAAAATATTCTAGTAAAGTTAAGCCTTTAATTGACAACTGCAACATTGTTGCAACTATTTAAAGTTAATGCTTATTCTTCAAAAAATCTACGGCAAGAAATCATCCAACTGTCGAATTGGCCTAATAGTCTAAAAATTCTCTATTACTATAACACTATAAATCCCTCTCGTAAGACCACAAGTTATATCAATGAAACACTGCCAAGGCGTTTCTTAAGAACGAAAATTTTTAATAATTCAGAATTACTACATCTCCGGATATCCGGCATCTTTCCAGCAAGTAAGCATTTCAATCTGCTCATCGGAAAGTGCGAAAGTTGGATCTGGTGGCATATTCTTTTGAACCAATACTCTGTCTTCAAAGCTTCCTCCGGTAAGAGACGCCGAAAGTCCTGCATATGTCGTAAAATCGGCAGCTGCTGCAGGAATAGCTATGTTCACACCTGATCCATCATGACAACCTGAAAAAGCACATGTGTTGTCGATCAAGGCTTTTACATCACCTTCATAAGTTGCATTGTGGCTATCGCATGGATCCGGTTCATCATTATCGTCATCTGAGCACGCAACAGTTAGACCTAGCGCGAAGGCCATGATTAATACAAAAAGTAACTCTAATTTTTTCATCAGCTAAATTTTTGAACCTTGAAGGATATTGTTGTTTTAACAAATAAAACATTTTTTATTCGAATATCAAAAAATAATGAAATATTAGTTCGAATAAATTGAAAGATCATCACTATTAATTGATACAGCTATTGCCTCACATAATGTTAGGGTAATGCTGCATTTCCGGGTCTTTATTTAGGCAGTACCATCCATCATTTTGGCCCTAAACCATTGACCAAGTCCTGTATCAATTTTCTATTTGCTTTACTTACTGGTATTCTCTCCGCACCTATTACTACCATATTCCCTTCGATTGCGTCAATAGCACGGGTATTGACAATAAAGGATCGATGAACTCGAATGAAATGATTTTTATTGAGAAGATCCATCATTGAAGACATAGACATCAATGTCATAACACGCTCATTGGACAAATGTATTCTTACATACTTTTCCATTGCCTCGACATACTTTATTTCACTCGGAACAATCTTGATCTTCTTGTATTCTGACTTCACGAAAAAAGGAGTCATGTTTTCCTTGGATTCTTGGCTAAAAGAGTTACTTACACCCTTATTTTTCAGGACTTTCCCAATTGTCTTTGTAAACCGATCAAAAGCTATAGGTTTTAATAAATAATCCAACACCTCCAATTCATATCCCTCTAAGGCATATTCAGAATAAGCAGTGCATAGTACGGTCATTGGTTTTTGGGGCATTTGTTTCAAAATCTCTATTCCGGAAATTTGAGGCATATTGATATCGAGAAACATCAAGTCCACTTCACTTTTCGCAAGAAATTGAATGGCCTCCATAGCCGTTTTACACTCTCCAACTACAACAAAATCTTCAAAATGTCTCAGATAATTGGCAATTAGCTCCCGCGCCAATGATTCGTCATCCACTATCAAACATCTAATCATAACGCCCTGATTTTTGGGGAGGAAATCACCAGTCGAACTACATAAGTACTATTTTCTGTCTGAATTTCCAGGGAGTATCCTTTTTCATATCTTAACTCGAGCTGCCGCTCGATCATCCCAATGCCCTTGCCATCCACTTGACGATCTTTCTCATCATATGAATTAGACAAATGCATTTCAATTAGTTCTTCTTCACATGATATATGACAGTGTATATGGCCCTCTTCATTATAATTGATATCGCTGTGTTTGATAGCATTTTCAACCATGCTCGTAATAATGAAGGGAGCTATTTTCTTATCGCTAGCATTTCCCTCTACGTAGAAATCGATGTTCTCAGATGCCGGTTTGTTCATTTCCAACAAATCGAAATAGGCTCGAACACATCTTAATTCCTTTTCCAAGGGAATCTCTTCCTTTGTCCCATCATCTACACTGTATCGGAGTAAAGTGGAAAATTCATTTACAAATTCAGGAAGTTGTTTGTCTTTTTTCAAGATCAAAGCATTGAGATTATTCAGGGTATTGAAGATAAAATGCGGATTTATTCTGTTCTTCAAGTTTGTCAATTCCAATTTCTTATTGAGTTGCGCCAATTCGAAATTTTTCCTCTGAAGTTTCTCAGCATCTCGATAGAGTCCCAAAAAAACGGCCAGACCACAAAACAAAATTGCATTCAAACTCATGGAAAATACGTTTCTCATCCCACTTAAATCGTACAGATATTCTTCAAGCCCCGAAATCCTCAAAATCATTATGTAAGCAACGATGAAAGCAAGTAAGACCACTCCAAGAATAATTGGTCTTTGCTTCAGTTGATCGAAGATCAACAATGAGGAATAAAACAAGATGGCATAGCTCAATACTTCTTTGAAACTATAGAGCAAGGCCGTCCACCAGTTGATATCGTACCAATGATAGTCAAAAACAAATAAGACCATGAACAACCAAAGTCCCAGATGTCGGTATATATTTATTCCTTTCATCCATTGCAAGATACGCGCTTAGGTCAAACCACTCCTATTTCTTCCACGAATGATCCGATTTTGGGAGTAAACGGACTTAAAACCTTTCTTTCGTACATTCATGGATGTCTAGGCCCATTTGATGAACTATTCTTTTATCGAAGTAGAGAAAAAATGAGCTTTGAATTAAAATAATTGTTCATCAAAAATTTATGTCATGAAAAGTCTAGTAATGTTTTTATCTATTATTATGGGTTTGATTTTGCTTAGTTCGTGTTCTAAGGATGAGGGTATTCTGCAGGAATATGATACTACCGCAGTTCAAACCACCGAAAGGACTCAAAATCAAAATGCACAAGCCATAGTTTTGGCTGCTCCATCTGTTAATAATTCATATTATTCGTCGGTCTTCCAGGATATTGTAGATTTTCAGGTTGATTTTGTAAACAAAATCGAAGGAAGGGATGAGGCCATAATTCTTGTTGACAAAAGGACCAGATCATATTATGAAGGTCGGGTTCCAGATTATGTTTTAGTAGAAGCCAATATCGGTGATATCTGGATACGAGACTTTTCTCCAGTTGTGGCAGGTAAACAAGTTAAGTTTGATTTTAAGCCGGATTATATGAATGTTTCGGATGCCAATTACATTGATAATAGTTTTGAACGCTGGTATCGAAAAGTAGGCTTAGAATATGGAAGAAAGTCAAGCCTTATATTGGATGGAGGCAATGTCGTTGATAATGGAAACGGCAAAGTGATTGTAACAGATAGATTCCTTTACGACAATCCCAGTTTAACGAAAAATGCTGCCAAAAATAAACTCAAAAAGCTCTTGAAGGCAAAGCAGGTTGCCATTATAAAAGAAAGTCCAGGGGATGCTACCGGTCATTCTGACGGTATGGTAATGTGGGTAGAAGAAAACAAAATACTTCTTCACGATCAACCCGCAAGAGTGAAAAACAAAATCATAAGAGAACTAAAAAATTCTTTTCCCGGGGTCGAATTGGTTATTGTTCCCGATTACTATGAATTCGAAGAGTGGGGTGGTTTTAGTTCGGCATGTAACATCTATGTCAATGCCTTAGTCACCAACGATTACATTTATGTTCCAACATTTAATGATACTCACGACCAAGAAATGCTAAACTTTATTCAGTCCCACACAACGAAAGAAGTTGTTGAAATTCCTGCGGAAAAAGTTTGCTTCATGGGAGGAAGTGTTCGATGTCTGTCTTGGCAATTAGATGGTGGATTTGCTAATGATATCTTAACGGAATAAGACGATCAGCTTAGAATTGACACTGAGTAATGTTTTCAGGAGAGGCTTAATGTATATTAGCCTCTCCTGATTTCATTCACTTTATCGAAAATTTTATCTCTATTTTGCGATTACTACTTTTTTGGAGCTCGAGTGTTCACCAGAAGATATTTTCACCCAATAAATGCCTCCGTAGATGGTCTCAGTATCAATATAGGATATCGTACTTCCCTTTCTTATTTTTGACCTGCTCACCATTTTACCGGACAAATCAAACAACTCAATTTCAAAATCTTCTTTGGCCAAATCATTGATTTGCACCGCAATTAGATCAGCAGTAGGATTTGGAAATACAGTAATATCTAAGGTATTGAATTCCGTCTCTGAAATACTCGTAACCGTTCCATCATAAACTGTAGTAGGTTCATCGATACTCTCTACGCTAGCATTCACCGCGACACCGTAAAAGTTGGGGCCAACGACATAAGGGTATGCTGAATTCCAGTTTTCGTCCACTGTAGCAAAGTAGGCATAGATTCCATCGGGATATTCCGGAGTAACACAAAATCTGCCATTGTGAACGTCCAGATAATCTTCCTCTTCGGGATGTTCGATCCACTCATAATCTTCCCTAAAGTATCCCAGAAAATAGTCATCAGTATTAGGCCCGTCATCAACATCCGTTCCATCTGCATGATGGGTGCGCTCCGTGATATTTCTCAATTGATATCCAGACTTAATTCGAGTAATTCCTCCTGATCCATCGGGGTTCTTGTAACCATAAGCCCCGTAGATTGGAAATCCATCATAAGCATAACCGATTAAAGGTGAGTGTTCCGTTTCATCTATCGCGTATAAACCATCTGCATCATACAAATCGCAAATGTCAGAAATTACCTCTAGGTCTAGTTTAAAGGCAGAAGGATTCTGATGATGATGATAGTTGCCCATAGCCGGATGAGCTTTGGAACAGTCAAAGCCTGCGCGTTCTGCTGGTATTGCGTCTCTATTCCAATCATATTCCGTGCCCGGAGGTCCGGAGCAACGAGGATTTCCGGGCCCTCCGCAAAGTCTGTTATTTTGAGAATCCCAGGCCACGCCGTCCCGATAATCAAAAAGAGCTACCCCATTAATGAAAATTCCTATGTTTCCCGGAGTAGTTGCTACAGGATCTCCAGTGTTTTCCTCAGGGTTCAATGTAATTCTGAAAATGGCGTCTTGACTCTCCGCTTGGGACGGATTTCCATCCAGAAATGGTCCGGTAGGATAAGCGGGAATTCCATGGGTCGAAACATAGACATAGTCGTTAGAGTATTCCACTTTCTGACAATTGTATAAAACTCCATTGTCAATGGCTGTTGAATTTCCTTGTACATAATAACTTCCTGTTTCCGTTGTATTCTGCAACCAGGATGTAATTGCCGGACTGAGCTGCCCTTGGGCAAATAACGAAAACAACACAAAAACGGCACTTGTAACTAGCTTATTCATCACTCTTTTAGTTTATCTACTATTCTTTAGACATGTAGTTTTTCAAAATCCTTCGTTCGCCAGTAAAATTTTTTTCGGATACTGGTGTTTTTGGTCAAAAACGAAATCCCTATCGTTTAGAGTAAGAAGAAAAGCTATCAGATCCGTCTTCTCATTCGAACTTAATTGAATCGTAATGGTATCCACGGATTGATTATAGTCATTGCGAACATTCAGCCTTCTTCCATTGTAATGATTCAGTACTTGTCTCAACTTTTTAAATCGGCCATCATGCATATAGGGAAAGGTATAACTCAAATTGCGTAATGATGGCATTTTGAACATCAGACTATCTTTCACTTCTCTTGTGAGTCCTAATCTTCCGAAATCATTCAAGGTCGTATCTACTTCCAGACCATTAATGGCCAACTCACCACTAGTAAACAAAGGCTCCTTGTGACAAGCACTACAATTGTGTCTAAACAAGTAATAACCTCTTGCTTCCTGATCACTATAAACCGTTAAACCTCTTTGTATAGAATCGTATTTCGAACCACTTGAAACAAGGGTCAACTGAAATTGTGATAGGGCTTTTAAAATATGTTCACCTGTTACAATGCTGTCACCAAAGGCCTGAAAAAACAATGAAGGATAAATTTGCTTATTCTGCAGTTTCTCTACCACATTTTGCAAATCTTCCCCCATTTCATCCGGATGAGTAATCGGAAATAGGGACTGCATATCCAAGTGATTGATGGCTCCATCCCACATAAAGGATTTGTGCCAGGCTAAATTGAACAAAGCAGGAGCATTTCTAGTGCCTATCGAATCGTGAATCCCATGACTTAGGGCGTGATCTGTATGCGCAAAGGCATTGTAAGGAGAGTGACAGGAAGCGCAGGAAATAGTATTATTCAAGGATAAGATAGGATCATAGAACAAAGCTCTGCCCAAATCTATTTTTTCCTGAGTGAGCGGATTTTTTTGAAAATTATATGCCGGTTTTGGAAAATATTCCGGGTAATTAAATTCAATTGGTCCTTGAATCAATCCAGTAGCTACCATGAAAACAGTGAACAACAAAAGGAATATTCTAATCTTCATTGGACACAGAAAAAAGTGAGGGTATGTTGTTCGAAAGTTCAGCGGCCTTCTTACCGGGACTCATTAAGTGATAGGTCTCTCCCATATCTACCATATCAAAAAATCTATCCATGCTAAGATCAACGATGATATTTCGACCCGGAATAACATCAAATTCAAGATCACGTATGGTCTGATAAGGAGATTGATACCCACCAATATGGTATACAAAAGCATTCTGTCTCGCGGGACACTTCGGAGAAGTTCCTTCCAATTTAAAATTAATATAACCGCTTTGCCATGTCCAATACATTCCCTTGGTCGGATCCAAATCGCCCCCGAAAGCTCCTGAAACATTGGTTAAACTATCTATCCCCAAACTAAATTTAAGCTTAGAATAAGCCAAATCCTCCGGCAAGCTTATACTTAGCTTTAGGCTTTTGGGCTCCTCTAAATTGATGAGATGATAACTTTGGGGTTCTGCAAATACCAGCTCTTCTTGATCATAAAGTTCCAGTTTCGAAACATAGAACTTCAATACTTCAATTCGAACACCTTCAGGTGATGGTTCTTCCGATAAATCAGTTGGATTGATTAATTCCTCTTCGAAAAATGCTTGAAAAACAACATCTATCTCTGTCTCTGTTTGAGCAGAAAGTAGACCGGATAAAAAAGCCAACAATTGGACTAAAAGCAAATACCTCATCGATGCCCTTCTTTATTCGGATGAACTTTTCCATTTCTTGGCGGAGGTGGGTGCTTTACATGTTCATTGAGAATGAACTTCAGCGTCTCCTCTAAAAATTCGTCAAAGTGCTCCAACTGGTCCGGAGATAATATTTCCTTTACTTCAGAATAATGTTGATAGGTGTATTCGATTTTCTTTCCCTCTATTTCTTGGATCAAATCTATTATCGAATCATGATCCACTTTTTCATTACCATCCAAGTGTTCAAAGAATAAAGGCTTCAGCAATTTCCTCTGAGACTTGCTCAGTGAATCAATATGACTTCTGTGCTTCTTAGCCAAACCTACAAAAACACTGCTTTGCTCTTCGTCCATTCCAAATATTTCCTTTGCAATTTTCCCGGGATGGTGGTGCATCTTAGCATTATGTTTTTTTGGTTTAGACCATACAAAAAAACCTATTACTAGAGTATTGAGGACCAATAAAAACAAGATGATCAACTGATATAATCTGGCACTTTTCATCATCGATACAGTTGATAATCAGAAATAAGAGCCTGATGATCTCCAGACCAATTCTCATCCACAATTTCTTGTTGATTGCTGTGCTGCTGATAATATCTCAACGAAAAGACATTGATAAAAAGCAGTAATGCGGCTGCAACACCGATCAATCCGAATTCTTTCATCGAAACAACTCTGGGTTTAGATGAAAAAACACGCTGTTCAATTCTAGAATACAAAAAAGAAGGCGGCTCAGCACGCTTTATATCTTTCCCGCTTTCGAGAATGTCATCAATCCATTGGTCTTTTTGTTCCTTCATGTTTTCAACTCCTTGGTCTTTTGACAACAAAAAAGGAAAAATCCTTCGCTTTAGACTAATATTTCTACAATTACAGGAAAAAAGTATCCATGCCTTTTCTGAGTAGGTGATCAACTAAGTATCCGTCTCCGTAAACTGCGCGGTCTACAAATCATTTTATGCACGCACTTATTCGACCATAAGCTTTGTAACACCTACGTCTTTGATCTCCAAAAAATACAAGTTGGGCTCCAAATCACCAATATATAGATATTTCATGCCTCCATTTCCCGTTTCAGATATTCTAATCCGTCCTAAGACATCATATACTCTGATGTCCGCCATTTTTCCATTATCCCAAGTCAATTGAACGGTTTGGTTCGCGGGATTGGGAAATGCCCGTACTTGAAATTCTTCTGGAGTATAAGTATCGACGAGTTCATCACAATACTCCTCATTCGGACTTAGTTCGATAAAACCTTTAGCGGATAAATCCCTGCCGTCAAATGCACTGTATTCAGGAGGATAACGAAATGCTCTAAATGTAAGGTTATTGTTCAGTTCCAACATCGTCCCTTGGTCAACAGCATTCCCTCTTAACAATGGAGTCACGTATTCCCAAACAATTTCGTTTTCTGGATTTAATTCGACCATATACCCTTGACGACCGCTACAGGCTAAAATATTGCCATTGGGAAGAATTTGTGCAGAGGATAATCCGGTAGAATAAAAGGAAAAAGTATCCGGATGAGTTATAGTATTATCTAATTCGTAGGGCGGGAAACTCCCGTTAAAGTGTTCGTAGTCCACCAAATACATGTTCCATGTGGACTCGAAAATTTCGATGGCTGAATAGCCTGGCAATCTATTGTTAAAAACTACTACATGGTTGGCCAATGGATGATTGTCAGGCAAAAATTCATTGGCCCAATGCGTGTCGTGTTGATAGAATAAGAGTTGGTCGGTAGAATCACCTTTTTGATAAGCCGCTAGATTTCCAAAACGATATAATAAGTCTCCCCCGTGATTGCTATTCCCACCAAAATGTCCAGCAGCTTGGGCGGTTGTCGTAGAATGATCAATGATCCATAATTCACTGAAAGTGGGAACACTGATCATGATCTGATCCAATTCAGCATTATAATCTAAGGCATTCGTATGCATCCAATCCGAAGCTCCATTATTGGTATCGTAGTTGACATCGATTAATTCTTTATGATCACTCACCACTCCATAATTGAGCTTGGTGTCATCGTAGTCCTGAATAAGATGGTCCCATGCATGCCATTCCCAAACGATTTCATCAGTATCAGGATTGATCTCAAAGACCATGTCAGGCCACAGTACTTCCTGATTCAATAGATCGGGCCTGCGTCCATTGGCGATAGCCTCTGCGTTAGATTTTAACTCCCAGGCCAGCATCAAAATATTGCCATTGGGCATTGGGGCAATATCGTGGTGTAAACGCATAGAGTCGTTGTTCATTTCGAAAGACCAGAGTAGATCGTTATCCCAAGATCGGATTTCGACAATAGCACCTCCACCACCAGCCCATATATTATCTCCGGCAACAGAAGCATTCCTCTTGGCTTTGATGATCGATCCATCCGGTCTGATATATGCAGTGTTTCCCGGACGGAAATTCTCATCATCCACCCATGTATGCACGATCTCACCACAATTATTGATTAAGTAAACATTGGGCTGGTTATGGGGATAAAATAGGGTATAACCCTGGTATGATTGGGTAATATCATAGCTCAGCAAACCCACAGTATTTTGCGCGTTGACCGCAGTACCAAACCAATTAATAGAGAAGTAAAGTGGTAATATGCATTTTAAAAAAATCGATAAAAATGTCTTCATAGTTTAGCTTTTACTGGACTACTAATTTAAAGGTTTTGCTCGCCTTCGTCTCTTCCTCCGACACATGTATAAAGTAGATTCCTTCCTTCAAAGATCTCAAAGAAATAAGACGTTTTGGAGTTGTCGTTTTCCCATTGAGCATGCTTCGACCCATGACATCTAAAATTCGATAATCTAGATGATCGCGATCCTCACCAATCAATTGAATAGTTTTATAATCTACATAGTGAATGGACAGCTCCTTGAGTCCTCCGTCAACTTCTTCCACATCAACGACCAACTCGCATTCATATGTGCTGGTGTCATTGGCTAATCTTCCCTTTGGGATAAGATCCTTTCCTGAAAAAGCTTCATAATCTAATGAATACTTTTCCGCTCGATAAACTGTATTTCCCGGAATTTGGTATTCCCATACTTTCTCCCTATTGGCATTCAGTTCAAATAATCTATTCGTCATCCCTTCGGTAATGAATACATTGCCATTTTCAAATACTTCGGCACCAGATAAGTAACCAGAGTAGAATTTTTCTTGATCTTGACCAGAAAAAATGAGATCAGGAACCTCAGGTAAAAATGCTTCTCCATCAGAAATGGTATAGTTTCCATTCTCATCAATGTGAGTATCGATGATCGGAACGTTGGAGAATCTATCCTCCAAATCTTCTATGAACGGACGATTTAGACCATTATTATAACAGGATAATTTACCGGCATGAGGGCCTTCCGATATCCATTTTGGATTGTGCTGGAAATAGAGAAACCGATCAATCTCTGTCCCTCTTCCGTAGTTTTTCGGATTTCCCCACCGATATAGAATATCTCCACCTTTGCCTGAATTACCTCCAATATGGCCTGATGCCTCTTCCGTAGTTGTAGAGTGATCAATAATGATAATCTCACTCATTTTTCTCACACTTAAGGCGATTTGATCAAGCTCTTCATTGTAATCCATTCCATTAATCATAAAGGACTCTCCAAAAGTCCAGTCAAAGCTTGAAATAGCATCCATATTAAGTAACTCGGGATGATCCGCTACAATTCCGTAATTTGGAAGTTCAGGATCCCTTTCTTGTATAACATGGTCTGAAATTCTCCACTCCCACACTATTTCTCCAGAAATACCATCAATTTCCAAAACAACATCAATGACTCCATAGTTAACCGAAAAGCCCAGTTCTTCAAATTCCTGGGCTGAGAACGCTCTCCTTCCAACGGATAGGTAGTTACCATTATTTAATTTGACCTGCTCATAAGCCAATTGGAGGTTTCCTTCATCAAGAACACTGAGCTCTACATCTAGTACTCCATCCCAATCAAATTCATATATCTTATTGAGATCGGCATACATTAAATTCCCATTGGGTAAAATCTTAGCGTGATAAAATACACCCGTCGCATCCGTCCATCGATGGACCACTTCACCACAATTATCTATGAGATAATTGTAAAACAAGGTGTAACTTTTTTTGGCCTCAGGGCTATTTAATATGATTCCTCCTTCGGGTTGAGAAAATCCGCCCTTTACTAAGAAAATAACAAAGCCTATTATAAAAAAGGACCTTGGTATTATCCCATGAAACTTTATACTTGCGATCATTAGTGCTTGATTTATAATTATGGTTCACTCCAGGAATAAACAATCTCGTCTTAATCTTTTCACTCTTACAATCCATCAATAGGCCTAAACGCGGCTTGGAAAGAGAAGTTTTTTTCTAAAGGATGCCGTAAGGTTATTTTTTTCTTTTCGGTGCCATACGCTCCAATCGCAATCTCAAATTCTTCTTAGCCCTTTGCAATAATGATTCAACGGCCTTCAGAGAGGTCTGCATAATATCCGCAACTTCCTGTCTAGGCAGTTCCTCGATGAAGCTCAATATAAATGCTGTTTTCTGTGTAGCGGGCAAAGACTCAATAGCCTTGAATAAATACTTCGCTTTCTCTTTGTTTTCAAGAATAACTCCGGGGTGATCAAAGTCTACTTTTTGCACTTCATCTGCACCTAGCCTGAGGGTAGTCTTCCTTTTTTTTCGTTTTAAATGATTGATACTACAGTTGATGGTAATTCTATAAACCCAAGTGCTGACTGCAGAATTTCCTTTAAATTTTGCAGCGTTTTTAAATATTCGAACGAAGACATCCTGCGCTATCTCTTCCGCATCTTCTTTATTTTGAGCATAGGATAAAGCTGTATTATAGACCTTTGCACCAAATATATTGTAGAATTCCCGGAAGGCTTTCTCATCTGACTGAGCTATTGCTCTTAATAACCTCGATATTTCTACATCGTCCTTGATCGTTGATGATATTTAACATCTAAGAAAGTGCGGTCCATTCGATCAATATATCTTCATAAACTTATTTACTTTCCCCTTCACAATCTTAAATCCCTATGAGTTCACAAACGAAAACATCTAAATTAATTCTTTTCACTTCAAATTTAATATCTTTGAAAGGACTATGTTTTTTGCGAATAACATATTGAAACTTCTGGCCTTATCCTTGGCTTTGCTCCTTTTATTGAGTTCTGTCAATGTTTCCATTGATTTGCACTTTTGTCAAAGTCATCTCAAGTCTTTTAGTTTAATAGGAAAAGCGAAGAATTGTCATGAATTGGCGAAGGAAAAAGCTTCTTGTCCTCATCACAAGAAGGATTTAGCGCTAACTGGCGGTACTTCCTGCGCTGAAGATCAGGAAATGAAGGACTGTTGTCGCAATCAAACGATCCATGTTCAATCTGAGATTGATGAGCCCATTCTTCATTTTGATTTTTTCACTCCTAAGCTTCAAAATTTTGTAGTAGCATTGGTATTTACTTTGTTCTCTGATTTTCTAAATCAGGAACAAGAGTTCATCCCTTTCGCTCACTACAAACCTCCATTAATACAGAAGGACTTACCGGTCCTTTTTGAGTCTTTTCTTTTATAGTTTTTTATTGAGTAAATCAAGCATTTTGAGATTAGTTCTTTATGCTTGAGTATGTCATTTCCTTTTGAGGAATTCTAACTAACTATTAATTACTTAATAAAAGCTAAATAAAATGAAACATTTAATTCTCTCCATAACAGCTTTGTTACTGCTTACAATAAGTAGCTTCGGTCAAAACAATGTTGTATTGAATATTCATCATTTACTAGGAGAAGAGGCCATTGGTACCGAAGTAGAAGCCAAAAACAACATTGACCACGACTTTAAAGTGGAAAGACTTCAATATTATATCTCGGAAATCTCTATTATTCATGACGGAGGATCTGAGACTTTGATAGAAGAGCTGTGGGTTCTTGTGGATGCTCTAGCTAGAAGCGAGAACGACGTGAATTTGGTCAAAGTAGATTTGGGCACCCATAATATTAGTCAAGTCGAAAAGATCAAATTTCATATAGGGGTGGATTCTGTGCACAACCACCTTGACCCTGCTAGCTATGATAGTTGGCATCCTTTAGCACCACAATTTCCATCGATGCATTGGGGTTGGGCTGCTGGTTATCGGTTTGTAGCATTTGAAGGAAAAGGTAGTCGACTTTTCAACCAAGTATTTGAGCTTCATGGACTGGATGACAGTAATTATTATACCACTGAAGTGGAGATTAGTACTAGTGCTAATGACGGTCAGATCGTCATCAACCTTGATGCGGATTACGAAAGGGCCATGGAAGATATCAATGTAAACGCGGGTCCAATTGTGCATGGTACAGCATTCGAAGCTCGGGAGTGTCTAGAAAATTTCAGAGATCATGTTTTTACTCCATCGGAAATTACAAGCTCTACGATAGACCAGAATTTGATAAAAGACCTTAGAATTTTCCCTAATCCAGTATCGGACGGTTCAATTCAAATAAAGTTCGACCACGAAGATAATTTTCAAATGTCAATCAAGACAATTGACGGAAAGGAACTTCAGTTTTGGAATAATGTTTCCGATGGTCAAATTCTGGATTTAAGTAAAATATCTTCCGGGACATATCTTGTATATCTCATGAAAGAAGGAAGTTTTGTGGCCGTCGAAAAGTTGATGATCAAATAATTACTCCATGAGGTGGGTAACGATCATTTTCTCCGCAATACTTGTTATTTCGGCATGTCAAGACGATGAGGTACAAATAATCTCAGCTCCGACTGGGCTTATGGAACTTCCCAAGGGATTCGAACCAATCGAATTTCCGGAAGACAACGAATTTTCAGAAGCGCGATGGATCTTAGGTAAAAAGTTGTTTTTCGACCCCATCATGTCTTCTGACAGTTCGATCAGCTGTGCATCTTGTCACAAGCCTGAGCTGGCCTTCAGTGACGATGTATCTATCAGTCCTGGAGTTGATGAAAGGCTGGGGGAGCGCAATGCGCCATCTATAGCCAATATTGCTTATCATCCTTATTTCACTCGTGAAGGAGGGGTGCCAACTCTAGAAATGCAAGTGTTGGTTCCAATCCAGGAGCATGCTGAATTTGACTTTAACATTGTGTTGCTTTCTGATAGACTTTCTCAAGAGCCGGACTATGTTCAAATGTCAGTGGAGGCCTATGATAGGCAACCCGATCCTTTTGTTATTACTAGGGCTTTGGCTTGTTTTGAAAGAAGCTTAATCAGTGGGTTTAGTCCCTACGATCAATATGTTCACTATGATTATTCCGAATCCCTAAGTGATTCGGAAGTACGTGGTATGCAACTTTTTAATAGCGATAAAACGAATTGCTCGACCTGCCATGAGGGTTTTAACTTTAGCAACTACGGTTTTGCCAACAACGGCTTGTACGAAGATTATCCTGACTTGGGTCGTATGAGATTGACAGGACAAGAGTCCGACAGGGCTATGTTCAAAATTCCCAGTCTACGAAATGTCGGATTAACTGCTCCTTATATGCATGATGGTTCTATGAAGACTCTTCAAGATGTGATAGAGCATTATGATCAAGGAGGGAAAGAGAATGCGCAAAAAAGCGAATTAATCAAGCCATTAAACCTAACAGAACAGGAGAAAAGAGATTTGATCAGTTTTTTGGAATCTTTAACGGATCAGTCCTTTATCGACAATCCCTTATTTAAAAATTAATAAAATGAACAAAATAAAATACATAGCTATATACTTGATTGTTCTGATGTTTTCCATCTCTTGTGGGGATGATGATGCACCGTCAGAACCAATTGTATTGGACGATACACCATATGTTCTAGAATATGGAATGTTGCCAACTCCAGATTTACCGCCAGATAATCCGTTAACAATCCAGGGAGTTCAATTGGGAAGAATGCTATTTTATGAAAAAATGCTTTCCAAAGACGGTTCCCAATCTTGCGCTGGTTGTCACCGTCAGCTCGATGGGTTTTCGGATACGATGCAGTTTTCCTTGGGTGTGGAAATGCTACCTGGGAAACGCCAAGCCATGTCCGTATTTAATATGGCCTGGCACAGTAATGAATTCTTCTGGGATGGAAGAGCGCATCTCTTACGAGATCAGTCTTTGCTTCCCATTCAGGATCCTTTGGAAATGAATGAAACATTGGACAATGTTGTTGCCAAACTGAATGACTCCAAAATGTACAGAGACCAATTCACTAGAGCCTTTGGTTCTGATGAGATAACAGCAGAAAAGATGTCCCTCGCCATGGAACAATTTATGCTTAGCATAGTCTCTTTTGATTCTAAGTATGATCGATTTTTGGCTGGAGAAGTAGAATTAACAGAAAGTGAAGAAAGAGGTAGAATGTTATTCGAAACAGAATACAACCCTTTCTTTCCTCAATTCTCCGGAGCAGATTGTGCGCATTGTCACGGAGGGGCTAATTTCGAAAATGATCAGTACATGAACAACGGACTCGATACGGATGCCAATATTACCGATATAGGAAGAGAGGAAGTGACTGGTAATCCCAGAGATAAGGCGAAGTTTAAAGTTCCATCTTTAAGAAACATTGAACTTACACCTCCTTATATGCATGATGGACGATTCCAGACTTTGGAAGAGGTAATCGATCATTATAACTCCGGCATTCAAGAATCTGCAACGGCGGATCCAACTGTATTGAATACTAAAGATACCGGTTTGTTTTTGACGGATCAGGACAAGGAAGATTTGATCAATTTTCTAAAGACTTTAACGGATTACACCTTCATTAATAATGAAGAATACACCAATCCATTCTGATAAAATTACGAATTAGGGGCGGTTAAATGATGTTCGAACAGAAAAATTATTTGCCGCCTTTTATCAATTGTTCCCAGGCTTACTCAGATTATTGAAAGCATCGAATATCCTCAAACTATTCCTATATTGGAGCCATGAGTTTTCTTAGAAATTACAAGGCTTTTTACTCTTTGTACAATCTTTTCCACCAGGATAAACTAAAGGGGCGTGCAGAACTGTATAAAAAATACGGGATTAGAAAGAAAGTCTGGCAATCTATACAGTTTCAAGACTTTAAGAATTCGCAAGGCGAACTTCCATGGTTGGATGTGAAAGACAGCAGAGAAGAGCTTCATTCACTGGATTCATTCGATAAGCTTAAAAACAGTTGGCAATCATCGCTGTTATCATGGTCGGATCAGGGTTTTGCCATTTTGGATCAGTTCTACTCTTCCGAACAGGTAGATCACATTCTGTCGCTTACTCAACAATCGATTGATTCAGGAAAGGTGGCAACAAGGGCGAGAAATAAGTACTTCAATATAATTCATCACTCTAAGGCGCTCAATGATATATTTTCCTCCGATCGAATTATGGGTATTCTTGAGATGCTTATAGGTGATGAGCTAAGACTTTTTCAGAGCTTGTCTTTTTACAAGGGAAGCCAGCAACATGCTCACTCGGATTTAGTGCATATGACCACACATCCGTTGGGAAACCTGATTGCCATTTGGGTAGCCCTGGAAGATATAGACCCAGACTCCGGACCCTTGTTTTATTATCCGGGTAGTCATCGACTTCCATTCTTGAGCACAGATGATTTTTGCGATAATCATGCATCGCGTTTGGACCCTCAAAGGCATTCTAAATATGAACAAAAAGTTCAATTCATCATTGAAAAAAACAATTTAGAACTGAAGACCTTTTTACCCAAAAAAGGAGATGTTTTGATCTGGCACGCCAATTTGCTTCACGGAGGACACCCTATCAACAATCCTGAAAGCTCGAGAAAAAGCATTGTGTTGCATTATTTTGCTCCCAAAGCGATATGTTATCATGAGATTAGCCATAGACCAGCGTTGCTGTAAAATGGTGCTCTCACTGAAACTTATAGATCCTCAATTTTCTGACCCATATAAATCAAAGACTGAACACCAGTATCTTCGGGAAGAAGATCTACTCCGGCATCAATTATTTTTAAGACTCCCTCACTGTTCGTGTAGAACATTGGTAAGACCCTTTTCGTGGATCGAAGCTTTCCTAAAAGAGATCTAAAAGTTTCCAGGTCCTCAAGCTCTATTTCATGAAATTCAGGATAGTCCCTGGCCAACTCACTAATATTGATGTAGTCATCGGTTTTGCTGAACAAGATCTCGTGTTCATTAATATCTCCTTGATTTTTCAGTTCTTCAGAAGACAACACTCTCAAAGCTTCGTTCTCTCCAAAATCTTCTCGTAAGCGATCTAGTGCAAAGGTATTCACGTCGGTACTGGGCGTCATCGCCATCAAATACCCAACATCTAATAAATCAAATTTTTCAGATAAGTCCTCAGAATATATATCTGCAGTTATGGCTTCCATTCCCATCTTCCTTGCCTCTCTCACGTTAGTGTCACTTCTATCTAGCAGTATTACATGCCGTCCTCTATCCGTGATAAACTTACCGATCAATCTAGAAGGCAATCCAGCACCGACAATCAAAATTCCATCCGAAGCGGACTTCACAACATTCAATACCCTCGCCATCCATCTGGCTGTCGTAGCATTGAGAAGAACCGTTCCCAATACAATCATAAAGACCAGTGGTGTGATGTACTCTGCACCATCGATTTCTCCGCTTAGTCGAATACCAAATAACGAAGCAATACCAGCAGCAACAATTCCTCTGGGTCCAACCCAAGATATAAAGGCCTTTTCATTATAACCCAGGTTTTCCGCTGTTCTGGTACTGATAAGCACACCAAGAGGACGTAAAACCAATATTACCACAAGGAAAAGTATTCCGCAACGCCAATCCAAAAGTAACATCAAATCCTCATAATTGATATTCGCACTCAGCAGAATAAATAGTATCGAGATTAACAATACGCTAAGTGTTTCTTTGAAATGTAATATTTCTTTAAACTCGGGTAAGTTCATATTCCCTAAAACCATACCCATTACTACTACGGATAGAAGCCCAGATTCGTGAGATAAAATATCGCTCAGTACGAAGACAAACAAGACCATGGCCAAAGTAAATACATTGAGCAAATAATGAGGGACAAACTTCATTTGCAAAAGCCATCTAAAAAGAAGGGCAAATAAAAACCCTAATCCGAACCCTATGACCAATACCCTTACAAAAGCAATTATAGCATGTTGTCCAAACTCCGTACCTGCACCACTATGAATAAATTCGAAAACCAAAACAGCTGCAAGGGCTCCAATGGGATCTATAAGGATGCCTTCCCATTTAAGTACATTCGAAACATCGCTTTTCAGGGCAACATTCCTAAGAATTGGTGCTATTACCGTAGGACCTGTAACGATAATTAATGCAGAAAATAAAAAAGAAATGGACCAATTAAGATCCATAATAAAATGTGCCGCCAAAGCACCACCAATAAAAGTAACCAGCGATCCAACCGTAATAAGATTGATGATAGTGCCACCAATTCCTTTAATCTCATTTCTATTCAATGTTAGGCCTCCTTCAAATAGTATTATACCAATGGCCAAAGTCACGAAGTAGAAGAAATTATCAGAAGGCCAAAGACCACTTCCTCCGCTAAAAATGGGTTCAATATATTTAATGCTAGGATCTGTTCCCGTCCACAAAAATGACAATGGACCGACAAATAATCCAATTAAGATTAGAGGTAAAATTGCAGGAACCTTAATCCTCCAGGCAATCCACTGCGCTAAAACCCCAAGTATAATAATGCTTGCTAGCTGAAACATGTTCAGAAATTTATCTGCCTAAAGATAATTGAAATATTGAAGACCCCTATAACCGCGTGAAGCAATCTATTTATTAATTTTGGACCATGAATAGCTTATTAGCGTACACCATTAAACTTCCACAATTCGAAGGCCCTTTTGATCTGTTGATCTTCTTTATTGAGCGCGATGAATTGGACATATACGACATCCCTATATCAAAAATTACAGAGGATTTCCTCAATTATATTCGAACGATGGAGTCCCTGAATATTGATATGGCCAGTGAATTTATTGTAATGGCAGCCACTCTGATGCAAATCAAAGCGAGAATGCTTCTACCAAGAAAAGAGTTTAATGAACAAGGGGAGGAAATCGACCCAAGACAGCAGCTGATAGACCGACTTATTGAGTACAAAAAATACAAGGACCTTGTTCCAGAATTTCAATCACTGGAGTTAGAGCGAAGCAAGAAAAAAATAAGGGGAAATGTCAAAGTCGAACTGCGATCTCTCGTAGAAAGAGCTCAAGGCTCTTCGGAAATGGAGAATTTAAACTTGTATAAATTGATGGAGGTTTTCCATCAACTGATGCAAAAGCACGAAAATACCAAAAACAAAAAGAAGGCTGTCATCTTAAGATTTGACTACAATCTAAGAGATGAAAAAAAATCATTGCGAAAGCGATTGGCAAGCTTTAAGAAGATGAGATTCGAAAAGATCTTTGATGTCTGTAAGGACAGAATTCATGCCATAGTACTTTTTCTCGCTATGTTAGACATGATCAACGAACAAGCCGTAGCTATCACCCAGGGAGAAGGACTCAATAATTTCTGGATAGAGTCTAAAAGTCTCGCATAAATCGACTTACCTCTCCAGAATGCCGGTAAGAACTTCATAATACTTGTCAGCTACAAAAGCTGCACCTTCTTCATTGTAATGCACAGGATCAGCAAAGAAAGAATCATTAAACCCGGAAGCGATATCTACTACGATTACCTGTGAATTGGAGTCCGTTTGTTCTGCAGCAATGGTCACAACATCTTGTTGCATTTGAGTGAAATAAGTCCTCAGCTGGGGCGTCATGAAATTAGAACGAGCAGGAGCCATTTTCTCAATAATAATGGTGACATCCTGATTAACAGATTGTATGACATCGATGATAGCATTGATGTTCGATATGGCTTGATCGTAAGGTAAGTTTTGCAGGGCGTCATTGCCTCCAGGAGAACTAAATAGAACAACATCAGGTACTCCGGCATCCCTAAGCCATGGTGCTATTCCAGCCAATATTTGTCCAGAAGTCCAACCTCCTCTTCCCTCATGGTCCATGTCAAAACTCATACCGGCATGTTCCGGATAAGAAGCATCATCGTTTTCCGTTCCTATATAATCAAACTCCCAATTCCCATCGATCAGTTTTTTCCATAATTCATAACGATAACTCTCATAAATGGGCCTGGCTCCCTCTACTCTTGAAGCGCCCAAGGGCATTATTACATTCAGTACATTTTCTTCAGGATTATTCTCAGGAGTGGAGCTCTCATCATCACATGAGGAACACACCAACAAAAATATTAAAAGAAAAAAAGATCTATTCATCATTCTAATTTTGTACTGAAACAGCTAAATCCTGGTTTACCCTATTAGTAAAACGTCTTTTTCACCTTTTGGGTATATTTTAAATTAACCCTTCGTTAATCAGATCGTGAAGATGAATTATGCCCAAATAATTTTCTCCGTCCATTACAATCAACTGTGAAATGCTGTTCTTCCTCATAATTTTAAGTGCCTCCACCGCTAAATCCTCCCTCTGAACGACCAATGGATCCCTCGTTGCGATATCTATTGCCGTTAATGTAGAAACATCTTTTCCTGAACCCAGCATTCGACGTAAGTCACCATCAGTAATAATACCTAGTACTTTATTTCCTTCATCACATACTGCGGTTGCACCCAATCTTTTCGAACTAATTTCCAAAATAACCTCTCTGATAGACTCTTCCGCCCTCACTATGGGTAAGGCATCCTTAGACAATAAATCCTTTGCTCTCAAGTACAACTGTTTCCCCAAAGATCCTCCCGGATGAAATGCGGCGAAGTCTTTAGAATCGAAACCCCTGCAATGCAATAGTGCCATGGCAAACGCGTCTCCTAGGGCCAATTGGGCACTTGAGCTAGCGGTAGGTGCTAGATTGTTGGGGTCAGCCTCTTTCTCGACCGTACAATCTAATACAAAATCAGCCTGTTCCGCCAAATAGCTATTTCTGTTGCCAACCATAGCTATAATTTTTCCCTTATTCAAAAATGGTAATAAGGCTTTAATCTCTGGGGTATTACCACTTTTGGATATACACAAGACATGGTCTGTTTCTCTTATCATACCCAGATCCCCGTGTATGGCATCCGCAGCATGCATAAAAATGGAAGGAGTTCCAGTAGAGTTCAGTGTAGCCACTATTTTCTGTCCTATGATAGCGCTTTTTCCAATGCCAGTTACAACAACACGACCCTCTGACTCCAATACGAGTTTTACGGCTTCGGCAAACTCCTCGTCCACATTGTTCGCAAGGTTCCTGATGGCTTCAGCTTCTACCTTTAAGGTCTTAATCGCTGTGTCAATTATCCCCTTCTTTCTGTCCTGCATATATTTAGATTATTAAACTAAAATTGCTATTTTAGAGATATTGAAGTGATTCGAAAGCTATTTTATTGTCCGTGAATAGAGCTTTGATTCTCATTTACTGTGACTTCGTTTTGACAACTTAGTCTTTATTCTCGAATATCAATAATGCTTCTAAACTGCTTCATTGAAAGCAAATATGCTAACAAAATATTTAATTATTATACAATTAATGCTATGTCTGAAAAGACAATATCTTCTATAGAAGACCTTAAAGTAGCTGTTAAGAAGTATTTCGGGTTCGAACAGTTTAAAGAAAACCAGGAATCTATCATCCTTAGCTTACTAGAAGGTCATGACACTTTTGTCTTAATGCCCACTGGTGGTGGCAAGTCTCTTTGCTATCAGCTTCCCGCATTCATGTCGGAGGGTACTGCCATTGTAATATCACCACTGATAGCGCTGATGAAGAATCAAGTTGATGCCATTCGTCGGCACGCAGATTCGGATAGTGCAGCGCATTTTCTCAACTCCTCCCTTAATAAAGGTCAAGTAAAACAAGTAAAAGAAGATCTGATCAACGGGTTAACCAAGCTGCTTTATGTTGCCCCGGAGACATTGCTAAAAGAAGAGAATATTGCTTTTTTTAGAGAGTTAAAACTATCCTTTATTGCTGTGGATGAGGCCCATTGTATCTCTGAATGGGGACATGATTTCCGTCCTGAGTACAGAAGAATAAAGGATCTAACGGCCTCCATCGGACGTCGTATCCCGATTATTGCACTAACAGCGACAGCTACACCAAAAGTCAGAACGGATATCGTTAAGAACCTGGACATGAAGGACTGTAATACTTTCATATCCTCTTTCAATAGGCCTAATCTATATTATCAAGTTTCGAATAAGAAGAATAAGGAAGACGCCATTTCCAAAATCATAAAATTCATTCGAAAAAGAAAGAACAAGAGTGGTATTATCTATGTCCAAAGCCGTAAATCCACCGAAGAAATCGCAGAACAACTCCGAGTAAACGGAATCAATGCAGCCCCTTATCATGCCGGCCTTGACGCTAAAACAAGAGCAAAGACCCAAGACGACTTTCTCATGGAAAACATCCATGTCATCTGTGCAACCATTGCCTTTGGTATGGGTATCGACAAGCCTGACGTAAGATTTGTCATTCACTATGATATTCCCAAGTCCATTGAAAATTATTATCAAGAAACGGGACGCGCCGGAAGGGACGGACTGGAAGGAGACTGCATAGCGCTTTATTCTTATAAAGATCTGCTCAAATTGGAGAAATTCCTGCGTGATAAACCGGTAGCAGAAAGAGAAATGGGCTTGGAGATACTCAACGAGGTATTGTCCTACTCAGAGACCGGAGCTTGTCGCAGGGTTCATCTATTGCATTATTTCGGCGAACAATTTGAAGCGGATGAATGCAATAACATGTGCGATAATTGTCGAAAACCACCAAAAAAATATTCGGTAAAAGACGAAGTTGTTCTAGTACTTAATACGATTCAGAATCTAAAGGAAAATTATACGCTAGATACGCTTGTAAATTTCATAACCGGTAAAAAAGATCAAAAATTACTCAGCTTTAAGCTAGATCAACATGAATTGTTTGGCAAGGGTAGTAATCAAGATACTCGATTTTGGCAAGCATTGATAAGGCAACTCCTCCTAACGAATATCTGTCATAAGGAAATCGAAGAGTATGGCATTATTCGAATCTCGGAAAAAGGTCATGAGTATTTGAGCAAGCCTTTTTCTATTGACGTTTTTGTACGAGAGGCATTTGAGGCTGAGGCTGCAACTACTACTGAACAACCTGCTGCCGTGTTGGACAAAGCCCTTTATGACATTCTTGAGGACATAAGATCTGAAATAGCAAGAAAGGAAAACGTTCCAAAGTATATTGTCTTTCAGGATCCAAGTCTGAAGGAAATGTGTATATACTATCCGATCAGCTTGGAAGACATGAGCAATATATCAGGTGTTGGACTGAGCAAGGCGAAAAGATATGGACAGCCCTTTATCAACACGATCAAAACATATGTGGAAGAAAACGATATCGATCGTCCGGATGACGTTGTGATCAAGCAGGTAGCGAATAAGTCAAAGTCTAAAATTCATATCATCCAGGGTATTGATAGAAAGCTTCCTTTTTACGATATCGCTAATTCGATCAATCAGAGTGAAGAAGAGCTCCTGAATGAGATGGAAGCTATTGTTCTGAGTGGTACTAAGTTGAACATTGACTATTATATAGACGATGTAGTAGATGAGTACTCTAAGGAAGATATATACGATTACTTTCTGTCATCGGAAAGCGATTCGATAGAAAAAGCTTTTGAAGAACTTCAAGAAGACGATATTACAATCCAAGAGATCCAGTTGGTAAAAATCAAGTTTTTGTCTGAAATGGCAAACTGAGTAAATGAAGAATTAATAGTTAATAATGAATAATTGATATCGGATGAAGAAGGTTTTTTCATACTTGATCCTGATCGCCTATAGTATTGTTTTTTGGTCTTGTAATCCTCCCGCTTCCCATGAAGCCGGCTCGAACTGTGATTACATGAATTTTACTACGCCCGGTGATTTTCAAGCTGCCGGAGTACAAATGATTGACCTCCAAGAAGGATATAAGATTTGGACAAAGAGGTTTGGCAATAATCCCTCTATCAAAGTGCTGCTGCTTCACGGAGGCCCATCCCTAACGCATGAGTATATGGAGTGTTTTGAAAGCTATTTTCCCCAAGCAGGTATCGAATTTTACCACTATGATCAATTGGGCAGTCACTACTCTGATCAGCCTGAAAACGATAGCCTATGGACACTTGAGCGCTTCGTAGATGAAGTAGAACAGGTTCGAATAGCCTTAGGGCTTGATAGTACTAATTTTTATGTGTTGGGCAATTCCTGGGGAGGAATTCTAGCTATGGAATACGCGCTAAAGTATCAGGAGAACCTAAAAGGGATGATCGTCTGCAATATGACGGCAGATTTTGACAAATACGAAGCGTACAACAAGACCTTAAGAACAAAAATGGATCCTGCCCTGATAGATTCTCTTGAATTTTATGAAGCAAAAGAAGACTATCACAATCCACGCTATCTGGATCTGGTTTTTGAGCATTTTTACACCAAGCATATTTGCCGTTATCCCTCAGATCAATGGCCAGAACCGGTCATGAGAAGCTTCGGTCATATCAATCAACATGTCTATGAATACATCCAGGGGCCAAGTGAATTTGTGCCTGGAGGCATTCTTAAAGGCTGGTCCGTTTGGGACCGGCTCCCGGAAATTGAAGTACCGACTTTGATGGTTGGAGCCAAATACGATAGCATGAACCCAGAGGAAAAAGAAGAAATGAGCAAGCTGGTACAGAACGGGCAATATCTCTACTGCGCCAATGGCAGTCATCTCGCTATGTGGGATGAACAGGAGTTCTTTATGAAGGGGGTGATTGATTTTATTAAAGGAGTGGACCAAGAAGAAAAGTAAAAGGAAGCCGCAATTATCACTTTCCTAACTCTATATTTTTAATCTACAACTAGTGGATTAACATCCTTTAGATAGCCTGAAACTGTCAAAATATGAATTCCTTGAGGACAGATTGAATCCTCTGAATGGAAATGAATTCTATCAGAAATAGACGTAATCGCCTCTTAAACCCGAATGTATACTAGTGAAAAGAGCAGGGAACAATCATTCCCCTAAAATCAAGTCCTTTAGTTTCCCAATTTTACTAAGCAGACTTGAACTCTCTTTGTTTTTTAAAAGCCGCTTCAGATTTTTATTGGCCCTATATGAAGCCAATAATTCCGTTCCATCGGCAAGCTGAATCAAGCGTGTTTTGGGATTGTAAGAAACAATGTGATTTTTATTGACAATGTAAAAGCGACTTATCTGCACCATAAAACCGGTATCTTGAAACAGTTCAATATAATAGCCAAGATGTCGTATGGATTGAAAAGAGGTTTTCAATGTATGAAAAAGAGAGGTGGAACCATCAGCTTTGATGTACAGCAAGTCTTCCAAAGCCACATACTCAATCTTATTTTTGATTCTTGCAACTCCTACGGTCTTAGGCTGGTTTAAATCTCCTTCTATGAGATTTAACAGAAGATTGATTTGGTTTTTCTGTTCTTCTGCCGACCTTTTCTGTTCTTCTATATTCCTTAAGGTATCCATTAATCTTTCGGAATGAATCGGCTTGTTGATAAAGTCGAGGCAAGCATACTTAATGGCCTTCAATGCATACTCAAAAGAACCATGGGCAGTTATAAAGACGATTGAGGGCAAAAGAACATCTTCATTATTTAAGCTATCCAGAACACTAAAGATGGTTCCCTTTTTGAATTGTATATCGAGAAATGCGATATCACAAGGATGTGATTTTAGCTTATCATAAGCTTCTTCCAAAGTTTTGGCGATGGCTGAAATCTCGAACTGAACACCACTGCTTTGAAGGAGGTATTTTAAAGTTTCTATGTTCTCCTGGCTGTCTTCTGCTATAAAAATTCGAATCATGACAATACGGTTAATTAAATATTTCTTCAATTTCCTGATCAAAGATTATGGTTACCAGAGTGCCTGTGGGCAAGGCATCTCGTATATCTAAATTTATTTGATGTCCCAGTTGATTCAACAATGCGATTCGTTCCTTAATAATTTTTAAGCCCAGAGATCGCCTCGTCTTGGGTTCTCTCTCATAGACTTTTCTGGCATATTCCCGGCCGACACCGTTGTCTTCTATTTCACATTTCAGTTTATTGTCGAATGATGTAAAGGAGATTCTAAGCGTTCCTTTATTTTTTGCGAGCAACAATCCATGTCGAATCGCATTTTCCACAAAGGGCTGAATAATCATAGGTGGCAAGTAAAAATTCTGCACGTTAATTTCCGGTGAGACATAGATGGTATAATCGAAAAAATGATCCGATTTGTCGCACTCAAATTCTACAAATTGGGCAATCAACTCAACTTCTTTCTCCAGCGTATGATCTATTTGATAGCCCTCCTCGAGCGTGTTTCCCTGATGAGATGCTTTGAGGAAGTTCCGAATAATATCTGCCAGTTTCACCAAATAATTACTAGCGTCTTCTCTTCGACCTGTCAAAATCTTATTCTGAATAGAAGCGAGTATATTGAATACGAAATGTGGATTCATTTCTATCAGCAACAATTGATTCCTAAAGTATCTCAACTCCAATTGTTGATTTCGATACAATTTGTCTGAAGCTCGGGCCTTCATTATATTATAAAGCCCCCAGGCGAAGAAAAAGATACACAATCCGACTACTAAAGGGAGAAACCAGGACCGTTGGTAGAATGGAATATGAACACCAAAAGTGATCTGATCCGATGGAAGTTTATTTCGCATACGATCACTTGGTCCTGCTACAATCTTTAGCGTATGTACCCCATGATCCAAATTATTGAAATTCAATCGACTTTGATCAACCCATTCAGACCAGTTCTCATTGTCCAGTTGATAAGAGAATTTTATCTGTTTAGGACGAGTTGTTCCTATAGCATCGACATCGACCGCAATGATCTCTTGCCCATCGAATCTGATTAAACTATCTAATGAAGTAAATGAAATTGGCCGGTCATTTACAGAGACAATATTCGCTTTTAAAGACTGATCAACAAACCGATACTTTTCCGGATACATGATATTCAGATCTGTGGCAGAAGTTATCCATATCCTATTTTTGGAATCCCTGAAAAATCCATTAAACCCCGGTTCTATTCCTGAAAATCCTGTTGGTTCATTGATAATATGAACATTGACTACTCCACTAACCCCATATTCTTTATAATTGAAGAGGTAAAGTCCGTCCTTGGCTCCTATCAGAAGTCTGTCCTTATCAAATCGGCATATGCTCTTCACCGGTTCATTCATTAGTTCACTAAAAATTGGCTTAATGCTATCGGAAACAGAATTGTACTTCATCAATCCCTGATCACTGCCCAACCAAATATCCCCCAATTCATCTTGGAAAATGGCAAAGACCGAGTTTGCCGGTAATTTTCCATTTCCGGTGGTATAATTAACAGAAATGGTATCTTTTAAACTGAATCTGGTCAAGCCACTATATGAACCCAACCAATATTGTCCTTCCGAATCAATCATAACAGATTGTATATACATGTTATCATGTATTCCATATGAAGTATCAATGTATTCATATGTTCTTAAATCACTCGTAAGGATAATTCCTCCTACTCCCCCTAAAACATAGTGATCCTCCAATCGATCATACTTTATATCGTGAATAACATGCAGAGGAGCATATGGAATTTGGTATATATGGTCCGTTGACATCAGGCCACTAAAATTTGCAAATAACACTTCCCCATCAGAACTTTTTATACTTGCTGCATGACTACCCGTAAATCTAAAATCTTCTGTAACCTGACTTACTTGCCCATCGTAAAAACGCTTAATTCCGTACCCATAAGACCCCATTAGAATTTCTCCGGCATCATTTTCATTGACGGTCCATACGTATGGCGTTTCTTTTTGGTCAAAGTGCCGGAAAGCATTATTGGTAAGATGCCATAACCCCGTTTCCGAGGCTACCCATATAGAACTGTCTTTATCAAAAATACAGGCTTGTGGCCTCACAATATCGCTTGCGATTTCGACGTAATCCTGCCAAGGTCCATCTCCCGGGTTCAGTTTTGGCTCCAGTGAGCATAATTCTCTGCACAAATATTTGTAAGCGGGATATTCTTTTAGAAGATCCTCTGTGGAGACCTTATGTATCTCCTTTGGTCCGACGACCCAAAAACCATCACGCGCATTGCCTACGATATTACCTGGTCTGTCTTGAGCTAAAAAATTAAGATGTTTTGGTTCTTCATCGACATACAGGGGTTTTTGAAAATTTGATGAATGAAATACTGCGTAGCGCTGTCCAGCGGATCCGTTTAGAATGAGAACCTCGTTATCATCCGAAGAATAGATGGGAATAATACCTTTTTGAGGCAAGATAAATTCATGAATAGAATCATTTTTAAGCAGGATAATTTGGTCTCCATGATATTCGGCCAACCAGAATTCATCTTCTCGATTTAGTACCGATAAATATGTCACTTTAAGTAAGTTGATTGGAAAGTCTCGAAATTCGCGACCATCGTAGATTTGTATCCCTCCTGCACTTGCTATTATAAGCTCTCCGTTTTTGCGTACTGCCAATTGGTGAATGCGATTGTGTAACAGTCCATCCTCTTCTTTATAAACCCTGAAGTTCTGACCATCAAAGCGATTTAAGCCATTTCTTGTGCCAATCCAGAAGTATCCCAGAGAGTCTCTTACCATAGAAGTACATTTCATCTGGGACAATCCATCCCTCATAGTAAATTGCCGGCAATGAGGATGTTGGGCCACTCCGGCAACTATCAATGACAAGAAGAATATCGTCCATGAGGTCTTCATCAGAATATAAAATTGTCGATTTATCACTTGAAAATATAATCAAAAATGATCAGCGTAAGGTTTTTAAACATGAGTGTACTAAAGTTAGAGAGCGATTAATTGGCATACCCAAATGTTAAAATCCGAAGAATTCATCCGCTCTTTGCAATAATGATTGGAAGTGAAGGTTTTTTATCCGTAACACCTTTTGCTTATAATGCATCAATCAGAACAACATCAATTTCTAAACTAACACCTTGCTTCTATTCGAACACCCTCTCTACTCCATTTAATATTATTACTCAATCATTAAAACAACTAATATGAGAACTAAACATGTGTTGCTCTTTCTAGGGCTGTTTTTCTATTCCTTTTCATGTCTTCAAGCCCAGAAACTTAACTATGGTTTGATGGCCGGATTCGACGTATCAGGGTTTCGTTGGTCGGGATCGAATAATTTTAAAGGTGCATATGATCGCATGCCCAACTATAATTTTAATGTCTATCTGAACTACAAGCTTAGCGAACAATTATCTCTGTCTTTCGAGCCCGGATACGTTGTAAAAGGTGCTGAAATAGATTGTTTTCACCCGAACGATAGTTTATCCCTTTTTACGGACTCAAGAATAGGCCTAAAATACATCCAATTACCCATCATGTTGGAATTTTACCTGGCTGATCAATTATTTCTTTCTGCAGGGCCCGAAATTGCTTTCCTGCTTAACGCCGACGATTATTTTTTCGAGTATAATGAAATTGACCTAGGATTTATTTTTGGCTTAAATTACAACTTTGACGACACCGTTAATTTAGGTCTGAGATATGGTCATAGTTTGACCGAACTGGCCTCATATCAAGTAACAGATAACAGAGGTAACCCTCGTGGTGAAGCGCAACAGTACAACCAGTACTTCCAAATGATATTAAAATACAACCTTCGTTCACTGCATGGCTAAAAGAGAAATATCGTAAATGAAACAGCTGGTTCCCTTAACGATGTTCAACAGATAAGCCCTATTGTTAAAATTTTCATAAACCTATAGGTCCCCTGTTACACACAATGAAAACTCGGGATATATTTAATCAAGAGCCTCATTTTTTAACTCTTAAAACACTTGTAATGAATTATATAAATTTTGTCTTTTGCGCCTTGGCATTTTTGCTTTTCTCGATTTCTGGCAAGGCACAGAAAATAACGATTGGAGCCATCACTGGCTCCAATCTTTCTGGATATAGTTTTGTAGGCAATCCTGGAGATGAAAAGAATAATTATAGTCATATACTATCCTATAACATTAACTTTTTCGCCAAGTACAGATTTAATGATAAGTGGAGCATAAATCTTGAACCTGGCGTCATCGTGAGAGGTGGCAAATATGATAGATTTGGGATAAGCACTAGAATAGCAGCTCTATATGCTCAACTTCCTGTATTGGCCGAATACCAAATTACTGATAAATTATCCGTATTTGGAGGCCTGGAAATTGCATATCTTTTGAATGAACGCAACAATTCAAGGGGGCTTCAATCTGCTAAAGGTTATTTGGGCTTTCAGGCTGGTTTGAATTATAAACTCAGTAAACGTATAGATCTTGGATTTGTATATGGCCGTAGTTTAAGTCCTCAATTCTCTTTTACTGAATATGCGAACAATTCTGTTGTTAAAGAATACTCTAGATATAGTCACAACTTTCAATTGCGACTAAGATTTAATTTGGTTACTCGGAAAACAAATAGAAACAAGGTGATCCGACCAGCTTTCTGAACGCAGAAATAAACATCAGAATTTACATTTTGCTAAATAGGAAAGCGTCATATTTAATTTCCTAAACATAGACACTTTCCTATCCATTCGGTCCTAGGTCACGCTTACAACTGCTCCCCAACCAATAATATTGAACCAAGTAACTTTAAACGGATTGACGTCCTCCATTTCATCACAAAGGGACTCCGGAAAAGGATTGAAGGTCCAACATTCCGTGGAAAGGTCCGAAAGCGGACAGTCTTCATAGGCTCTAATGACAAAGGGAATTAAGGTTTCGTCATCAGACTCCACAACTGCAGCCTCATCCGGAAGTATGCAGGTCGTATGCCATTCCACGGGCACACAGTCGGCGCCTGTATTAAACCCAACCAAGACTCTAATCATCTGCCCGGTGGCATTGGCAATTTGAATGGGTTCAGCCGTTACACATAATGTGGCAAAGGCCAAAAAAATGGTAAAAATTAAATTTTTCATCGAAAGAGTTTTTTGTGAACAAATAATTAATTGATAGCAATACTAATGGTCCGTGAGACTTGGGAAGTCTCCAATTGATAACTTGTTCAAAAATCGGGACAACTAGTTCACAACTTTCTATACTCCGAAGGTGACATCGCCATTTTTTTTCTGAAATACTTATAGAATGCAGATTTCGAGTTGAACCCTGATTCAAGTGCTATGGCAACTATGGTGTAACTTTCAAATTCTCTATTTGTTAACATAGCTTTCGCCTCTTCCAATCTTAATGTATTGACATATTCAGAGAAATTAATTCCGGAATTATTGATCAATTGTGATACATATCCCTCACTCAATGCGAAATGAGTCGCCACCTTAGCTAATCCGAAATTGGGATCGAGATAATGCTTATTAGACTTTATCCATGCATCTATTTCCTCAAATCTTTCACTCTTTCTAGATGATGAACTCCGTTTACTCCAGTCCAGTGAAAACGCCCGTTTGTTCCTGATCTCTTCTTGTTGATTGAATAGTTTGAGATGGTATATACCCAAATATCCCAGCCAATAAACTACCGCAGACATGGATATCCATATGAAATAGTATTTCAGACGATCATTAATGGAGATAGAGGGGATAAACTTATCCATTACTAAGACAACCGTCCAAAAAGAACAAATAACAATTGCAGCAAACAACAGCTGTTTTAACCACTTCGTGTTTCTTTTATTGAGATTGGATTTGTTTTCCTTTTCGTAGGATAAAATAATAGCGAAGATTTTCACCAAGAGAAAAAAGACAAAAGCTATGGTAAAATACTCCACTACTGCATTCCATTCGGCAATACGAAAAACATTTTCTTTAAAAAATCCCGGATCCACTAGCTGCCGGAGAATATTGAAAAGTTGAACAATGAAAACAATAATAAATGGCAATACATAAATCCTTCTTTTTAGATGCGATTTATCCAAGTAGCCCGCAACAAAATATAGGTAAACTGGCATGATGAGAAGATCCCATGGAAATAGATACAATCGAGCGGTCTTCCATTCCAAGTATTGATTTAGCTGGGTATCAATTAGCCAGTAATAAAGATTGTTGAGAGATATAAGCAAAACGATATATGCCAGATATCGGCTATTGGTAATCCTATATTTTCGGACACCTAGAATTATTGCACTGAATATAAATCCATGAATAACGGCACTGATAATAATGAGATTGTATATGTTGTATTTGATGAGTAAAAGAGTCATTGAGATGTTTTAGAAACCGATCCATATATAGCTTAGATACCCTTTCACCTGCAACCGTTTCAACATTCCTCAGATTATTATTCAGGAATTGAATGTTAAACTTAACTCCTTTATTTATGAAGTGTTAGCCAGATGTGAAGCTAAACCTGATTACAATTATAAAACTAAGCTCAGAAGAAAAATACCTCAGACCAAATGATTGGGAATAAAACTAATATTGAGAAAGGTACTGGAAGAAAAGAAAAAGCGCTTCAGGTAGGGCTCGAACCTACGACCTACGGATTAACAGTCCGCCGCTCTAACCAACTGAGCTACTGAAGCAGAATTTTAAATGAACTTTACCTTTTGTAAAAGGCGAATGCAAATTTAGGTCTTTAAATATAATTGTGCAATATTTGCAAAAACTTTTTTAACATGAACTTGGTCTGTGTTGGTACTGTTGCTTTCGATTCTATTGAAACGCCTTTTGGGAAGGCGGAAAAAGTGATTGGTGGAGCTGCAACTTATATTGCGTATGCCTCCTCTTTTTATTTGAATGGTATTGGTTTAGTTTCTGTCATAGGAGACGACTGGCCCCAGGAAGAAATTATAGGATTGAATGAGCGAGGCGTAGACACTAGCGGACTAGACATAAAGGAAGGGGAGAAGTCTTTCTTCTGGAAAGGAAAGTATCACGAAGATTTGAATTCGAGAGAAACCTTGGTCACTGAGTTGAATGTTTTGGCTGATTTTGATCCAGTTCTACCCGAATCTTATAAGGACGCTGATTTTCTCATGTTGGGAAATCTTACTCCTGAAATACAGCTTTCTGTTATTCAGCAAATGAACAAGAAACCAAAGCTCATCGCCATGGATACCATGAATTTCTGGATCGATGTTGCTCCGGACGCGCTGAAAGAGACCATCTCTAATGTAGATGTGCTTATTATTAACGACGAAGAGGCAAGACAGCTTTCTGGACAATACTCTTTGGTCAAAGCAGCCAAGGATATCTTGAATATGGGATTGAAGTACCTGGTGATAAAGAAAGGAGAACACGGCGCCTTGTTGTTCGACCAAGATCGAATTTTCTTTGCTCCCGCACTTCCACTAGCCGAAGTTTTTGATCCAACTGGAGCCGGCGATACATTTGCAGGAGGATTTATGGGATACCTCGCTAATACAGACAATGTATCTTTCGAAAACATGAAAAGAGCCGTGATTCACGGAAGCGCTATGGCTTCTTTTTGTGTAGAAGAATTCAGTCTTGATCGTCTTAAAGTGCTCAATGAAGATCAGTTAAGCCATCGTTTGCAAGAATTCGTCGACCTGGTTCAGTTTGACATTCAGCTGAGCAAGTAACTTTTCTTAAACGAATCAATAGTAAATTCTAGGTTTTATTCGCTAGCTGTCCACAAGCAGCATCGATATCTTGCCCACGACTACGTCTGACCGTAACCGTTACCCCTTTTTTGGTTAGATAAGCGGCAAAGCGATCCACTTTCTCGATATTTTCCTTATCGAATTCTACCCCTTCGACCTCATTGTACTCGATAATATTCACCTTGACCGGGAAATAACTGCATAATCGTGACAATTCTTCCGCATCAGATCTCTCGACATTGAAATCTTTTAAGGCGATATACTCGTAACTGATCTTACCCTTGGCTTGACGATTGAATTTCTTTAGGCTAGTCATAAGCGCATTCAAGTTATTGCTCTCATTGATCGACATGATCTTATCGCGCTTTTCATCATTGGCAGCGTGAAGGGAAAGGGCAAGATTAAATCGTACTTCACTATCTGCTAGTTTATCAATCATTTTGGCAATACCCGCTGTGCTGACAGTTATCCTCCGAGGTGACATTCCCAAACCGTATTTTTCGTTTGTGAGCCGATGGATTGCTTCTATTACACTTTTGTAGGCCAGAAGTGGCTCGCCCATACCCATGAAAACCACATTGCTCAGGTTCTTTCCGAAGTGCTCCTGACACTGTTCATTGACCAAGACGACCTGGTCGAATATTTCGCCCGGATCCAGGTTTCGTATTCTCTTCATTTTTCCAGTCGCACAAAAAGCACAGTCCAAGCTGCAACCAACTTGACTGGAAACACATACGGTATATCTGTCCTGTTCCGGAACAGGAATAAGAACAGATTCGATAAAATGACCATCGTGTAGAACGAACCTGGTCTTAATGGTACCATCGATACTCTTTTGCTCAGTATCAACTTGAATAGACAGGATCTCGAAAGCATCATCCAGCAGCTCTCTTAGGTCTTTCGATAGATTGGTCATCTGATCGAAGCTTCTCGCTCCTTTTGTCCACAGCCATTCCATGACCTGCTTGGCCCTAAATTTCTTGATATTCCTTTCCTGGAAATAGGATTCCATCTCTTCAAGAGAGATTTTTCTGATATCTATTTTTACCGTAGAATCACTCATTGTTCATCCAATGCTTTAAAGAACAATTCTCCAGCTGCCGAATTAGTGGCAATCGGAATATTATGCACATCGCAAATTCTCATCAACATATTGATGTCCACTTCATGGGGGTGTTTTCCCAAAGGATCTCTGAAAAAGACCACCATATCCACTTCTCTCTCCACAATGCGACTGGCAATTTGCGCATCTCCTCCAATAGGGCCGCTTTCGAGAGCCATAACCTTAAGCCCAGCCTTGTTGATATGCGAGCCTGTAGTTCCTGTGGCGATCAACTTAACATTATGGCGCTTTAAGTACTCATAATGATCTCTAATAAAAGCCACCATCTCTGCTTTCTTTCCGTCATGCGCGATCAGTGCTATTGTCATCCTATTTCATTTCCTCTTTTAAAAATTGAGCGGTATGATTTCCTTTTAATTTGATCATGTTTTTCGGTGTCCCTTTGAAAATAATCTCTCCACCTCCAGCACCACCTTCAGGTCCCAAGTCTATGATCCAATCTGCCTTTTTTATTACATCCATATTATGCTCTATCAATAAAACGGTATTTCCCTTATCGACCAATAAATCAAGAACATTAAGCAACATTTTGATATCCTTAAAATGCAGCCCCGTAGTTGGTTCATCCAATATATATAAAGTATTGCCCGTATCTCTTTTAGCCAACTCCTCCGCCAACTTAACCCTCTGTGCTTCTCCTCCGGATAAAGTGGTCGCTCTCTGTCCTAGAGAGACATATCCCAACCCTACTTTTTTTAGAGCCTGAAGATGTTTGTTGATCTTGGGAATGGCTTGGAAAAATTCCGTTGCCTCATCTATAGACATCTCTAAGACATCAGCTATATTCTTTCCCTTATAGAGAATTTCAAGCGTTTCTGGATTGAACCGTCTTCCTTCACAGGTTTCACAAAGTACATGCATATCCGGTAAGAAGTTCATTTCTATGGTTCGTTCTCCATATCCCTTGCAGTCCTCACATCTCCCTCCTTTTACATTGAAAGAGAAACGACCGGCTTTATATCCTCTGATCTTTGACTCAGGTAATTCGGTAAAGATGTTTCGGATATGGGTAAATGCACCGGTATAAGTTGCGGGATTAGACCTTGGGCTTCTGCCGATTGGCGCCTGATTGATCTCAATAATTTTATCAATATGCTCCATTCCCTTGATCGAATCATATTCCAAAGGCTTTTTCAAACTCTTATAGAAATGACTTCTCAGAATTGGATATAACGTACCATTGATGAGACTTGACTTTCCACTTCCGGAAATTCCCGTGACGCATATGAATTTTCCTAATGGAATATCGAGATCCACATTCTTTAGATTGTGGCCCCTTGCTCCTTTTAAAGATATCTTTTTCCCATTTCCTTTTCTATACTTTTTGGGGACCTCTATTTTTTCTTTTCCTTTTAGATAATCTGCCGTCAAAGACGCCTCTTTTAAGAAGTCTTCCGGAGACCCCTGCGCAACAACCTCACCACCTAGCTTACCCGCTCCGGGTCCGAGATCGATCAAGTAATCCGAAGACAGCATAATGTCCTTATCATGCTCTACTACGATAACCGTATTACCAAAAGAAGATAGTTTCTTCAGTGATTCAATCAGTTGATGGTTGTCCCGCTGATGCAGACCAATGCTCGGCTCATCCAGGATATAGCTGATACCGGTCAATTTTGATCCAATTTGTGAAGCCAGTCGAATCCGTTGAGCCTCACCACCAGATAAGGTACGACTCTCCCTATTGAGATTGAGATAAGCCAGGCCCACATCTAAAATGAATTCAACCCTTTCAGCAATCTCCTTGATAACCTCGGAGCCAACTTTGAGGCCATATTCATCCAGTTTTGATGGTAGTTGCAGTATCCATTCTCTTAGTTCCAACATATCCATTTCAGCCACCTCCATAATGTTCTTCTCATCCAGTTTGAAATGCAATGAGGAGCGCTTCAGTCTCTGGCCATCGCATACGCTACAAGCGTTGTAAGACATGAACTCTTCAGCCCAATTTTTGATCTTAATTGAGCTGGTATCCATATACCATCGTTGAACCATCTTAATGATCCCCTCAAACTTCACCTTTGGCTTTCCCTTGGTCGGGGAGTCCTTAACCTCCCTTCCGTAGAGAATTACATTGAGTCCCTCTTCAGGAATGCTGTCTAGCTTATCCGTCAGCTTAAATCCGTAAGCCTTCGCTATCTTCTCTACTTTATTATACAGCCATATATCTCTCTTCTTGCCCAAAGGAACGATAGCCCCATCACTGAGTTTAGTCTCTCGATTGGGAATGATCTTTTTCAAGTCAGGCTCATATAGATAACCCATCCCGTCACAGGCCTTACAAGCTCCATAAGGAGAGTTAAAAGAAAAACTATTTGGAGATGGTTTTTCATAGGAAATTCCCGAATCCGCGCACATTAAGTTTTTGCTGTATTGTTCCACCTCACCAGAATCAGCCAATTGGATAAAAATCAGATTCTCGCCAAGCTTCAAACTGGTTCTGATGGATTCTATTATTCGATCCTTCCGCTCTTCAACCAGCTTAAGACGATCAACGACAATCTCTATATTATGGGTCTTATATCGATCAAGCTTCATGTCGGGTACGATATCCTGGATCTCTCCATTTACCCTTACTTTGGCATATCCTTGTCTTCTGATTTGCGCAAATAGCTCTCTATAATGACCCTTTCTACCTCTGACAACGGGTGCCAGCAACACTACTTTCTCTCCCTCGTACTTATTGAATAAATCTTCAATAATCTCTTCCAGAGAAAACTGCACCATTCTCTTTCCTGTAACATAAGAATAGGGTATGGCAATTCTCGCGAACATCAACCGCAGCAGATCGTAGATCTCAGTGACTGTTCCAACCGTTGATCTCGGATTTCTGTTAATGGTCTTCTGTTCTATAGAAATTACGGGACTCAAGCCCGATATAGACTCCACTTCCGGTCTCTCCATATTCCCCATAAACTGACGGGCATAAGTAGAAAAGGTCTCCAAATACCTTCTTTGTCCCTCGGCATAAAGTGTGTCAAAGGCCAAACTGGATTTACCCGACCCGGAAACCCCTGTGATCACTGTCATCTGATTCTTTGGAATAGAAACAGAAACATTTTTCAGGTTGTGCTCATTGGCACCGACAATTTCAATGTTTTTCTTCATTTCGTCTTGTAAATAAGCGCTATCGTAATAGTTTATACACTTGAGGTGACAAGATAGTTCAAAAAGAGAAAAGCGGTTCTAAAAACCGCTTTTGCCTTAACAACGACGACGAAATATGAAGCGTTTTTTACAATTTTTGATCAAACCAACTGCTGGCTTCCGCTACAGACTCATTCACCTCCGCATCCTGATCATAATAGTTGAACTGATGGTATGGTGATTCCAATTCTGTTTCCATCCAATGTAGTTTCTTGTCAGCTGTTGCAATTTTCTCGAAATAATTTTTAGTGTATTGCGGAAGAACGGCACCATCTGAATGAATCATCAACGTAGGTGCCTGTAATTGAGTCGCCGAACTCATCGGATCCGTTGTCAACCAATCCTCCCAAGACATCACAGCAAATTTATCTGCACTCCACTCCTTGATGGCTCCTCTTTCTGGATTCAAATAATAATCATAAGGACCATACATAGCCGCATTGGCATCATCCGTTGAAATACTCGGGATATACGCTACCGTTCCATTCTCAGCAAACTCTTTTTTCGCTTTTCGCGCTGCGTTAATCTTTTCATTCACTCCCTCTTTACCACCGTAAAACAGCTTCACCGCTTCAGCATCGTGCAGCCAAGAGGCTGTTGTAACCACGGATTTAATTCTATCGTCTTCTGAGGCTGCCATAAGAGTATACATTGCTCCAGCACATACGCCTAAAGCGCCTATTCTGTACGCATCAACTTCCGGAAGCTCCTGCAGGTATGATACTGCATTTTTAATATCTACTTTTTTTAACCCGGGACTCTCAAAGAATCTGGGTTCTCCTTCACTTTCTCCAAAATTCCTAAAGTCAAATGCCAAAGTGATAAAGCCTTCATCTGCAAGCTTGTTGGCATAGAGGCCCGCCATTTGCTCCTTAACTGTAGTCCAACTTCCGGAAACAACTATCGCCGGATAGTTTTTGGTTGAATCGAAATTTTTGGGATAATAGAGGTTTCCTACTAATCGAGCTCCTTCACTGTTGAAATTTACTTTTTTCATTTGTACTTCATTTGAAATGTTTGATTCTTTCTTTTTGTCTTCAACTGTATTTTGTTGGTCAGCGTTACATCCAAAAAGGATAAACAAAGCCGTTACAGCAATTACTATTTTGTTCATATATGCTTATTTAATTTTATCCAATAATCCGAAACTGCGGGCGGCAATGATTGGGTTAAAAATCTCAACAAACTCCTCAATCAGACCTGCATCCGAAAATTTGAATGTCGAATAATATTCATTCTCATAGAACCCCGCAATATTCTTGAGTTTGATCTTACCTCTGTATTTTACGTAGACCATACTAGGATCTTCCATTGCGTAAATCTCTGATATCGGAAATTCCATTCCTTCAAAGTTGGGAAACACCGGAGTCCAGTAGTTTCTAATCCCATCCTTTCCATCGGCACCCTCAGGAAAAATACCTGAAGCATATGGATTGATATGTTTAGCATCATCATCGAATAAAGCGACAAGAGCATCCATATTTTCATCCTCCAAGGCCTTGAAAAAAGCTCTAACCGATTCCTTGTTTTTATCCGCTATTTGCTGGTTCATTTCCATTTCCTTTTTAAGCGTGCCCAATTCTTGATTTCCCTTATTCGAATAAGCCAAAAGAAGCCCAAACAACGGGAGTATTACATATGTCCAATTCATCTTATCTATTTTAATTTGTCCATTGCCTTCTGAGCCAACGAGCCATTACCATCCTGATACTTGAAGTTGAACTTCATCGAGCTAATTCTCCAGGTATCATCTTCCTGCCTATTCAATTCGAAATCATAAGTTCCCACTACTATCCATAGACCGCCTTGTTCATCACTTAAATAGTGGCTAGCTGTTCCATAGCAGAAAACTTCAGCTCTGTTTCCATCAACGGATGTTATCATATTGCCCAATTGATGATGAGTGTGCTCAAAACCGGGAAGGATAGTTTTCCAGGCGTCAATAATTTGCACTGGTGTCAAGCTAGAAGCCGGCGCTCCATTCATCGAAGAGTAGTCCAGCAACACCTTGTTATCGAAGGATTGTTCCACCATTTTCCAATCCTGCTGATCGGTAGCAACAAATAATCCGATCACTGTTATTTCCGGATTCGTCATTTTCTGAGCATTCAGATTAAGAGAAAAAAGTCCAAGTAGACCAATTGCTATTCCTTTCATCGCTTTGAATTAATTTGTTCAATACAAAGCTCAGCAATAAATGCCCTGAATCAATTTTGATTTCAAACGAAGAAGTATGAATTTCAAAGAATGGAGCTCTTGCGATACGCCAAAGGTGTGGTTCCAGTATTTTTTTTGAAAAAAGAACTAAAATTATTAGGGCTGTCAAAATGTAAGGCGTAAGCGATCTCTTTAATGCTCCAGTCCGTTTGCGCTAGATATGATTTGGACAGAGAAGACAAGTGATTGTGTATATGATGTAGAGCAGTAATTCCTGTTATTTTTTTTACCACCGCATTCAGATGATTGGGATGTACGCTCAGTTTTTGGGCGTAGTAACTGGTCGAATGAAGATTCGAAAAGGTCTCCAGACTTGCATCCGGATAAAAACTGGTTTGAATGAGGGTTTGATACCTGGAGAGCAATTTCAAGTCAGCGGCACGCAGGCTGGATTTTGCCAATTCACTATCCACCTGCTCTTCAAAAAGTCTTTTTACATAGGACAACAGCAGGAAGACCTGAGCCTCAACCAGTCGAAACTTGTCAGAAGCATGGCCATTATACTCGTGCCAAATGTTCTCATAAATGGAAAGAATGTTATTCACTTGTTCCATTGGAATATTGAAGGGAATGGATTTGTCCATTTTTAAGAATGGAAACAGATCCAATATCTGGGTTAATACATTGGACTGAGCAATAAAATCCTGACTAAACATGACGTAATAACCCTTCCAATTCGGTATAATATTCCAGGATAAAAGTTGAAAAGGAGTATTGAAAAATAAGGAGGCCCCGTCAGGGAAATCTGAAAACTGACCAGAAACAACCTTACCATCTCCATCCGCTTTAATAGCAATAGCATAAAACTCGTGTCTGAAAGCTGGCATTTGCTTGTGTACCGTACTCATATTCTCCTCGAAGCTGCGTATATCAAAATGAGGATGCTTTGGAGAACTGATGTTGATTCCCTTACAGTATTCCGATATGGTTTTGAAATGCCTCATTTACGCTGGACAAAACATCCTTGGTCTTTTATATAACAATGAGTTCTTCATTCGACTCTAGTTCGACACTTAATTTGACCTTTGCTCCAAGTGCCTCTAGTGCACGAATTATTGTTCCTATCCTGAAGTCCTTAGTATTATTTTCAAGTTTGGAAATTTGCGATTTTTGAACGCCTAATATTTTTCCGAGATCTTCTTGAGTCATTTTCCTTTTCTTACGAGCATCCTTAATCATGGTTCCTATGATATCCATTCGAAGATCATATTCAAAGACATCCCGTGCAGGAGTTCCCTTTTTTCCAACAATTTCATCAGTTAATTGGTCAATTGATGTTAGTTTCATTATTCTTCACTTAAGTATTTACTCCTGAATTTTAAAGCCTTTTCAATCTCGCGCATGGGTATTTTATTAGTTTTCTTGATGAACCCATGAGAACATATAATCATAGATTCTTTATTTATATCCCAGAAAGCCAACAAACGAACTTGAACTTTATTATACCTTGTTCGAAATTCCCAGATTTGCTCTGTTAGCTTCTTTAGAAGCTTAGGATCATTTACTTCTCTTGATTTCTGGATATTATAAACTACCTTCTTTTGAACTTTTATATCCAAAGACTTGATAAACTCTTTTGTCTCATGAGATAAAAGGACATTGAAATTCTTTTTCACGTATTATGGGTTTAAACGCAATAAAAATAACAAAAAGTTTCCCTTTTAGGAAATAAATCCATGTATTCCCCTTCAAGCCAATTACTACAATAGCTTGTTAACCTTATTAGTAAATGAAAAATCTTTGCACAAACTTATCCGAAGATCACAGTGATAATACCCGGTCCTTCAACAATTCCTCGCGAAAAACTCTAAGCCTTCAACCTAATCCCTAGTACCTAACACCCCATCCCTAAGGCGCCACCGGCCCCGTATACCTCAAATGCGGCACACCCAAGGGCAAAGAACATCTCTCCCTGAAAGTATTCTCGAAATGGGTGTCTTTGTTGAAAGACAGCAAACCTTTTTTCCACCATTCCTCCAGCGCTTCTCTATCTTGAATCTGTATATACGGTGTTTTTTCAAAAATTGACCGATCCACTTGCTCTTTAGACAGTAGTACATAATCACCCTTCGGCAATTCTACGCTAAAAGAGCCGGAATCATCCGTGTACAATTCCTTGAATATTGGTGTATCCAGTTTATTTTCCTTTCCCTTCTTGATATACAATGGATACTTTGCCAATGGTTTCGGACTTCTGATTTCCTCGAGTAACTTCGGATTAGGTGGAGCACCTCCACAGTACTGTCCAATTTTAATCAAATCTCCCGAAAGCTTAATGTGCTTAGTTTCACCAGTGCTTTTTCTAGAACAGTTGGTGTTCAGCATCAACATAAACGGAATTAAGATTAAGGCATAGGAAAAAGAAAATTTCATCATTGTACACTAATTAATTGAGTAAATGTCTGGCCTAATGAATAAGCCCTTATATAGTAAATGCCTCTTTTCCAGTTTTTCGTGGGTATTGATAGTTTTTTATTGTCCCTTTCCATTTCCTTTGCGTAAACCAAGTATCCACTTCGATCATATATCTTAACAGATGTTTTTCCCCTCCAATCAGATCCAAGACTTAATTCAATATTACTATTAAGCGAAACTGGGTTCGGGACAAGGGCAAACTTCAGGTCTTCTTCAATCTCGGTATTGTTCGTTATAGGATCACATACAGGAGATACCCATAGGCCGCGTCCATACGTTCCGGCATAAATTTCCTGCGTAAGATCATTAATTTCCAATTCGTTGATGATCACATTAGGTAATCCATTGCTGAACACTTCCCATTCTTTGGTCAAACTATCCCGATAGTATATGCCGTAATTCATACCCAAATACAAGGACTCATAGTCATTGTCGTGCCAGGTCACACACAGCGCCTCAAAGTTGGGAAGATTCTCATTCCATACTTCCCAATCTTGGCCTCCATTGCGTGATACTATCACTTTATTACTTCCGGATATTGCCATGGCTATCAAATTCGCATTCCTAGGATGAATGGCGATGTAATTGATGGATGGCTCTCCAAATTCGACTCCGTCATAGATGAGCTCCCAGTCAGTGGCACCTCCGTCATGGGTTCTGAATAAAATTCTACCTGATGCAGAATATATCGTATCGCTTCCCGAAGGAGCTACTTTAAAATGTTGCGGACCGAAAGGCTGCGAAATTGTATCAAAAGTGAATCCGTAGTCACTGGACTTATATATTCTGTCGAAACCCACATAGATGGTCGTAGAATCAGTAGGATCTTTTTCGAATGGTGTTACCCATCTGCCAGTACCCTGAAGATCTCCCAAACCAAATACATATTGCGCCGACTGCCCACCATCCGTAGAATAGAGCAACCCACCAAACTGATAAGTTCCAAAAATAGTATTTGCTGAATCGCTTAATACAAAGGACTCCATACCGTCAGCACCAAACCAGCTGTTCCATCCGTCATCTATCCAGACAGAGCTTCCGTTGTCCTGAGCACCTCCAGATACAATCGGTGGATCGGTTTGAGCAACACCAATTCTATAAAACTGGTGCACATTAATTCCCTTGCCTTTTTCCAAGATTGTATTTTTTCCAATCAATGTATCCCTACTGTCTTCGAAAGAATAAAAGCCTCCATCACTACCTATTAGGACCTTACCGTTTCTCCACTCCAGAATGTCTATATCCGCATGGCAATAGCTGTATTCTGCAAAATCATCGAAAGGGTATATCCAGTGAGTTATGATATCAAAACTATCTCCTCCATTAAATGATCTCCACAAATTGATCCCGGCAATAAACACCTCATTGCTGTCCCAATCAGAAACTACGATATCCATATCACGAGGAGCTTGTCCGAACACATCGTCTGCTGTGAAAGAATAGCCCATAAAATTCTTGTTTCCATGATCTTTCTTCTCGTAACTAGCTCCCTGATCTCTTGAAATGTATAGGCCTTCATATCCTCCTCCCTCGCATTGTAAGACATACAAGTTATCAGGTGCAGCTGCACTAACGTCCATCATCTTTGCCTGGAAATTGGAAGAATCGAAAGTCATTTGATCGAAATTCAGACCCCCGTTCACTGATTTCCAGAGGTTATGTCCGGAAGCATAAACGATACTAGTATCTGTAGGGTGAAATTCTATGTCGTAGGTGATATCATCTACTACTCTAAATGAGTTCCTCCCTCCATTCGGCGACCTGAAAATACCAGCATACTCAACCGAGGTCCATACTTCAAGCGGGTTGTTGTGTCTTACCATGATCTTATTGACATTTCCAAACCCACCAGTCCCGTATTCTGTCCAACTCATTCCTCTGTCTTCACTCTTGAACAATGATCCTCCATTGCCCCCCCAATAATAAACATCGGAATCCGTAGGATCTATGGCCAATGAATAAACCACCATATTGACGTATTCATCCGTCAATGGAATCCACGTCGCCCCGTCATCCTGACTCTGCCAAACCCCTCCTGTCTGAGACCCAATGATGATATGGCTGGAATCCTGAGGATCAACAGCAAAAGATGTGATTCTTCCAATACCGGGATTATATCCACTGGTGATATTCAATTCCACCGGACCCAGCGCCTTCCAGTCCGATGCACATTGTTCCGAACGCCCTTCATTCTTCAGGTTTCGTACTCTATTGAACTCTGCCAATTCGTGAAAATAATATCGATCCGGTTTGAGATAACCCTCATCATCGATCATTCTCTGCGCATTGAACTCCCATCTCTTCCAATGCTTATATCCCGATCCTTTGCCGGTTCCTCTCTCTTCAAAGTATGCTTCTGCAGATTGTTGGATATCTTCAAAAGTGTACTTTTCGAATTGAGTCATCATCTCTTTGTACTCCTGCGCTTCAAGTGAGACGCCTAAACATAATACAAAGGCAAATAGAATGGGAAGTCTGTAATTGTGTGGTATCAATTTATTTATCATGGTTTAATATTTTAATCAATAGACGCGATAAATCCGGAGCTCTCTCTTGAGCGAGTCGGATTACCGATTCTATCGTTGTTTCCTTAATCTTTTCAGGCGGATAACACAGATTAGAAACCATGGACAACACCAATACTTCTATATCCATGTGACGGGCTACTATAACTTCGGGAACTGTTGACATTCCAACTAAATCCGCTCCCATTAGATGTATCATTTTATATTCTGCCGGGGTTTCCAAGTTAGGGCCTTGAAGAGCGTAATACACTCCTTCATTTAATCCAATTCCCAAAGAATCCGCTGCAGCATTGGCCAAAGATCGAAGTCTTTTCGAATAAACCTCTGAAAAATCCGGAAATCTTGGGCCGAATACATCGAAATTAGCTCCGCGAAGTGGATTTTCAGGCATCATATTGATATGATCTCGCAACATGACCAACTCACCTTCTCCGAAATTCTCATTCACCGAACCACTGACATTGGTAATATACAATTCCTCTACACCCAATATTTTTAGGACTCTGATCGGAAGAGTAAGCTCTCGCATATCATATCCCTCGTAATAGTGGAAACGCCCTGAAAGAACTGCAATAAATTCTCCATTATGACGAGCTAATATCAGTTTTCCAGCGTGCCCCTCAACGGTAGATTCAGGCATTTCCGGAATTTCGGCATAGGGAATTTCTAAAACAATTTCGTCCAACATCTCTGTAAATCCTCCTAACCCAGTCCCCAGTATAACTGCCTTCCTTACTTCACGGGCTATTCGCTTCTTGATCCAATTCGAAGCCTTATTAATACTATTGATATAAGCTATATTAGAGTTCTTACTCATTCGAAAACCTTATTCAAGTATATTTTCCCCCTGTCATTGATTAAAAATACGGCTAAATAATTAAATATCAAGCTTTATTCATGCAGCTTTCCTTAAAAATTCTTATATTTGCAGCGGATAATTTTGCGAGGGAACCGAAAGTTCCCTCTTTTTATTTTATGGTTGAGGACGAACTTCGAAAATTAATTACCGAAAAACTGGAGACGGACGAATTCCATGACTTTTATCTGGTAGAGATTGAAGTCAAAGATCCCAACAAAATATTGATTTTTGTAGATTCTGACTCGGGCGTAAAAACTAAGGATTGTGCTGTCTTGAGCAGGTATATCGAAGAATACCTTGACGAAGAAAATTGGAAGGGAGGGAAGTATGTTTTAGAGGTCTCCTCTCCCGGAATAGATCGCCCGCTAAAATTTCCCCGTCAATATGTCAAAAATATTGGAAGGAAGATAGAGATAAAAACTCATCAAGGGGAAAAGCTAGAGGGGAAGTTGATCGAAGCCAATGATGATTATGTGGTTATTCAATACAGAGACAAGATAAAAGACGGAAAGAAGAAAAAGAATATTATTAAACAAACAGAGATAACGCATGATACAATCGAGAAGGCCAAGATCAAGATTTCATTTAAATAAACTACTCAAATAAATTTGATCATGAATTTAGTAGAGACTTTTGATAGTTTTAAAACGGGTAAGAATATAGATCGCCCAACAATGGTGAGAGTACTTGAAGATGTATTCAGAACATTGATAAAGAAGAAATATGGCTCCGATGAGAACTTTGACGTAATTGTCAATACAGGGAAAGGAGACTTAGAGTTGTGGAGGGTTCGTGAAATCGTTCCTGACGGTGAGGTGACCGACGACAATACTCAAGTTGCGATTTCCGAAGCACTCGATATTGAGGAAGACTATGAAATCGGAGAGGAATGCTATGAAAAGTTGCACTTAAGGAATTTTGGTAGAAGAGCCATTATGGCCGCTCGACAAACGCTTATTTCCAGAATTAATGAGCTGGAAAAAGACGAAGTATTTAAGAAATATAAAGATAGAATTGGAGAAATCGTCCTAGGCGAAGTGCATCAGGTGTTGAAAAGAGAAATTCTCGTTCTTGATGATGCTACCGGTAATGAATTGATCATTCCTAGAAATGAAACCATCAAAGGTGATTTTTACCGCAAAGGAGATATGGTAAAAGGAGTAATCAAGGACGTAACTATAAGAAATAATAACCCTAGAATCATTGTTAGTCGTACGGCCAATGACTTTTTGGCAAAATTAATGGAGCAAGAAGTTCCTGAAATTGAAGATGGGCTGATCACGATACAAAAAATAGTTAGAATTCCTGGTATTCGAGCTAAGGTTGCCGTAGAGTCTTATGATGACAGAATCGATCCGGTTGGAGCATGTGTAGGGATGAAGGGAAGTAGAATCCACGGAATCGTCAGAGAGTTGAGGAATGAGAACATTGACATTGTGAACTTTACGAACAATATCTCTCTATATATTCAAAGGTCTCTAACACCGGCTAAAGTATCAAATATTGACCTGGACATGGATGCTAAGCGTGCAGCGGTATTCCTCAACCCGGATCAGGTATCTCTGGCTATCGGTAAAGGGGGGGCCAATATCAAATTGGCCAGTAGATTGACGGAATTTGAAATTGATGTATTCCGTGATGAAGACGCATATGAGATTGATGACGTTCAACTTTCAGAATTTACCGATGAGATTGAAGAGTGGGTATTGAATGCGCTCAAGGAAATAGGTCTTGATACAGCGAGAAGTGTGCTGGATATGGACAGAGCAGATTTAATAAGAAGAACGGATCTCGAAGAAGAAACAGTAGATGAAATACTCAATGTTTTGGCTTCGGAATTCGAAGAAAAATAATATTAGTTTTTTAGAAACTAAGTGATAGAATTACCAAAGAAAGAAAACTTTAATGGCAAAAAGATTAATTAAAATTGCGAAAGAGCTCAATGTGGGATTGTCTACCCTTGTAGAACATCTTCGAGGCGAAGGCTATGAAGTTGAAGACCGCCCCACAACTAAAGTGACCGACGAAATGTATGAGTCACTGCTGGTTGCATTTGAGAAATCTCTCGCCATTAAAGAACAAGCGGATAAGATGATCATTGGTAATAGGCCTGCGAAAGAACCTGTTGCCAAAAAGGTGGAAAAGGAAGAACCACCTGCGCCAAAGGAGGCACCCAAAGAGGAGCCACCTGCCCCTAAAGCTAAAGAAGAGGTAAAAGAGGAAGAACCGAAAACAGAAAAAGTAGAAGAGGAAAAACCAAAAAAATCAAAGCTTACCGGGCCAAAAGTCGTAGGGAAAATTGAACTGAAAGAACCCGCGAAAAAGAAGAGTGTCAAAAAAGAAGAACCCAAAGTTGAAGAAGAAAAGGTCGAAGAAAAAGAAACTGCTCCTAGTCAAAAAACCGATGAACCTGTTGTAGAAAGTCCTGCTGAAACGGTAGCTCCAAAAGAAGAGGTGGAAACAGTTAAGGCAGAAGCTCCAAAATTGAAAGGGCTCAAGGTTTTAGGGAAAATTGATACCGATAAAATTGCCAAAAAACCAAAAAAGAAAGAGAAGCCTGCTCCGGAAAAAAATGATGATAGTGCGGCTAAGAAAAAAAGACGACGTATCCGGAGAACGGTTGGCAAAAAGGTAGAAAACAAAAACCAGAGATCAACTCCAAGAAAAGAAAAAGAAGAAGTAAAAGAGATTTCTCAAAAGGAAATAGAAGAAAAAATCAAGGCTACAATGGCCCGAATTGGTGGTGGAAGCAAAAAGACAAGGCAGAAACTCCGTCGGGAAAAGAGAGAGCAAAAAAGAGAGCAGCAGGAACAGCTTGCTGAAAGTCAGGATACGGGTAAAATAGAATTGACTGAATTCATTTCAGTCAATGAATTTGCTTCGTTGCTTGGAGTATCCATTACAGATATCATCACAACCTGTATGAATTTAGGTGTGATTGTTTCTATTAACCAGAGACTGGATGCAGAAATCATCGAGCTCGTAGCAGATGAATTCGAAAAGGAAGTTGTATTCATCAGTGCGGAAGAGCAAGTCGACGATGAAGATGAATGGGAAGATAGCGAAGAAGATTTACACCCAAGAGCTCCGATTGTTACCGTTATGGGACACGTCGATCACGGTAAAACGTCGTTGCTGGATTATATCCGAAGTGCTAATGTTGCAGAAGGTGAGGCCGGAGGAATCACGCAGCACATTGGAGCCTACGAAGTAAAAGTAGGAGATAATGATCAGAAAATTACCTTCTTGGATACACCGGGTCACGAGGCCTTTACAGCGATGAGGGCCAGAGGGGCGAAGGTAACTGATGTTGCCGTAATCATTATTGCTGCAGATGATAAGATCATGCCTCAGACGAAAGAGGCAATCAGTCATGCCCAGGCGGCAGGTGTACCCATTGTATTTGCGATCAATAAGATTGATAAGCCTGGTGCTTCTCCAGATAGGATCAAACAGGAGTTGGCCGATATGAACTTGCTCGTTGAAGAATGGGGAGGAAAGTATCAATCTCAAGATATTTCTGCCAAGAATGGAACAAACATCGATCTGCTTTTGGAAAAGATTATTCTGGAATCAGAATTACTTGAATTAAAAGCTAATCCAAGCAGGCCAGCAGTTGCAACTATCCTGGATGCATCGCTAGATAAAGGACGTGGTTATGTGGCTAAAATTCTGGTCCAGACAGGAACTCTAAAGATTGGAGATTCGGTATATGCCGGAGAATACTCAGGTAAGATCAAGGCCATGTTTGACGGAAGAGGTAAGAGGATGAAAACTGCCGGGCCTTCGACTCCGGTCCTTATCCTAGGATTGGGAGGGGCACCTCAAGCAGGTGAATTGCTCAAAGTAGCTTCCTCAGAACAAGACGCCAGAATGATCGCCAATAGACGTGCTCAGATCATTCGAGAGCAAACCAATAGGGCGAGCAAACGAATCTCATTAGATGAGATCGGAAGAAGATTGGCTCTTGGTACGTTTAAAGAATTAAACCTTATCATCAAGGGAGATGTGGATGGATCTATTGAGGCCCTATCTGATTCCTTGATTAAGTTATCTGTTGAGACGATCCAGGTTAATATCATACATAAAGCTGTTGGACAAATCATCGAATCCGATGTTCTTTTGGCCTCCGCTTCTGATGCGATCATTATTGGATTCCAAGTGCGTCCATCGGGTAATGCAAGAAAACTTGCTGAAAAGGAAGGCATAGAAATCAAGACTTACTCGATCATCTATAAGGCTATCGAAGAAATCAAGATGGCCATGGAGGGTATGTTGGAGCCAACCAAAGAAGAAAACATTACTGCTCAAATTGAGGTCAGAGAGGTTTATAAAATCAGTAAGGTCGGAACCATTGCCGGATGTATGGTACAAGAGGGTACCGCGGCTAGAAACAACCACATTCGTCTGGTAAGAGAAGGTATTGTGACCTATCCGGTCAAAGAGGGGCAACATGGAGAAATTAGCTCTCTGAAGCGCTACAAAGACGATGTTAAGGAAGTGCGTGCAGGTATGGAATGTGGATTGTCCATCAAAAACTTCAACGATATCAAAGTCGGCGATATCATCGAATGTTACGAGATTGTTGAGGTTAAGCAGACTTTGGAGTAGAATTAGCAGCTCAGTTGCCATTACTTTGAACTTTTTTGCTCTTCCATTTTCTGCGAAGCCCTTCGAAACTATAGTATGTGCTAGTGCGGTTATCTAACGAGAAAACTTCAACACTATCATTAGAATAATATTTATGGCGAGCCCCATTGTAATCATCTTCTCTGGATTCACTATAATTTAATTTGTCACCAACCTTTACAAGTTCGTTTTTTAAATAATAATATGGTTCCAGTAAAGACTTGTCTGGATAGGGTACAGCGCTGAAATTATATAAATGGTTTCCTTTTAAAAGAAAATTTTCCAACAACCCTAATCCCTTCAACCTAAATCCTCCCGATAGCTATCGGGACTCATCATCTTCTCCCTATGTTTCCTAAAGAAAACCATTCGAACCAAACCAATCGCCACAAAGACCATGACAAATAAAATGGGGAAACCGCCTATCGTAGATAAGGTCTTAACTCCATCAATACCGGATTTCGAGATCATGATGAAGGAAACCAAGCCAATGATAGCTCCCCATAAATACTTTATTCCATTCGACCCCTCGGAGTTCTGAATACTTACCCCCCTTGTACTAATACTGCTCAAAACCGAAGTGTTAGAATCGGCAGCAGTCACAAAGGAAACGAACACAATGAGAAGGAAGAGACCACTTACAATGATACCAAAAGGATACTTGGACAGCAAAGCAAATATCACATTTTGCGGTCCCTCTGTATTGAGCTGTTCACTTAAGAATCCATCGTTCATCGAACCGTCAAATAGCAAGGTTGTTCCGCTAAAAATGATCATCCATAAGCCACTGAATAAAGCGGGATAGAATAAATTAAATCGAATGAATTCACGAACTGTATAGCCCCTTGATATGCGTCCTAAAAATAAAGCAGTTACCGGAGTCCAGGCCAACCAATTAGCCCAGTAGAATACAGTCCAACCATTACTCCATGACTCATCAATATTCGATGCAATTCCCGTGCTTCTCTGAAAAAAGTTCATGAAATAATCTTGTATTCCTTCAATCCCAATCCACAAAACCTCCTGTGTTGGTCCAAAGAGAAAAACGAAAAGTGCGAGAAAAATAAAGGCCTTGATGTTTAGATCAGATAAGATGCGTATCCCCTTCATCAATCCGGTTGAAGCTGAAAGGGTAAATGATCCTACAACTATTGCCGCAATGATGAAATTGAGCCATGTTGTTTGCGGCACCTCGAATAAAAAATTTAAGCCTCCTGATATGGTCAAAATTCCAGTCCCCAAGGAGGCTGCCATGCCGGCAACCAAGGCAAATAAGCCAATAGCATTGATCAGTTTTCTGAGGTTCTCTGATACCTTACCTGTTACTAGCACAACCAATGAGCTCAGATCGAAATCACGCTGCAGGTTATAGAAGCTTAAAGCAAATGCCAGAGCGGCCAAAGTGTAAATGCTATAAGGTGTTATGGTCCAATGTAAAAACATCGTGCTCATTGCAAAATCAACAGCCCCGTCACTTCGATTTGCTATTCCCAGACCTAAAGGCATTTCATTGTAATGGTACAAGGGCTCAGCACAGCCCCAAAATAAAATGCCCGTTGCAATAGTGGTACAAAGGCATATTGCAAACCAATTCCATTTGCCCATTATCGGTTTCGCTTCTTTGCCACCAATTTTCGTTTTGGAAAATGGACTAAAATATATTCCCAAAACAATCAGAACGAAGAGAAAGGTCGTCCAGGAAAACATCCAGGAAAAATGGTCCAGTATCCAATCATTGACAGAAGTAATATTCCTGTGGAATTCTTCTTCGTATGCTATTCCCGCCCATACACTCAACACCAGCAGAAGGAAGGGGGGCCAAAAAACACTGTGTTGAAGCTTTTTCACCCGCGTTCTTTTAAGGATAAGGTTTCCCTCTTAAGAAATTCAATAAGCTCTTGGCGATCAGAATAAAGCTGCATTTTTTCGTAGGGAATAGGATCGCCTATTTCCACCCTAAAATTTCTGTTTCTCTTGTTCATGACTTCGTGGAGCAGGAGCCCCAATCTCAGATTCATACTAAACTTACTCACCCACTGAAACCATTCACTGTTTTGTCCGTGGAAATAAAAGGGAACAACAGTGCACTTCGTTTCGTGTATTCGAGAGCAGATGAACCTTCGCCAAGGCCATTCGACCGCTTCTCCTCTCAGAGACCATCGGGGCCTCGTTGAGATAGCGCCGGAAGGGAATATGACAAGTGATTCCCCCCGGTTTAATCTTTCTGTAGTCAGCTTCTTTGTATTGAGATTGCACTGTTTAGCCTCCTCTGTTCCTCGAAAATCGACCGGAAGCAAATGTTCCTTCATGATGGGCTCATGAGCCAGTACTTCATTGATCAACAAAAAATAATCCCTGCGAACTCTGGTGATCAAATGCAAAAACATGACACCGTCAACGATGCCAAATGGATGATTGGCCACAAAAATGACGGGACCGGATTTAGGAATTCTCTGAAGTTGACCCTCATCATAATCCATGGAGATATTGAGTTGGTCCAATGCTTCTTTCCATACCTTAAATGGATCGGGCTCATTGTCGTGCAATTGATTATAAACCTTTTGCAGCTCTTTTTTACCTGTGGCATTTTCTACACCGCGAATGATCCATTTTTTCAACCAGGGATCATCGTAACGGGCATAGCTGAAATTATACCCGGAGTAAACCCTTTTTTCTTCTTCTATTATCTGCATTTACCGAATGGCTAAAAATAGAACCTACAAAATCACAAAAAATGTCAGAACAGACAATTTATCTCTGTTTTGAATGACTATTTCAAAACGAAAACCAATGCAAATTCGAATTTTCGAATAGTTAATTGCAGCATTTCAAGATCATTTTCTTTTATTGAACCAACAAAAAGGCCGAAAATGAAAAACGTATTAATTCTTTTGATCAATCTTCTCATCTGTAACATAGCCCTAGGGCAAAATGCGAATTCCTATCAGTTGATATATGCCAGCTATCTGGGCGGATCCGATTTTGAGCAATCCAGAGATCTCGCTGTGGATAAGGAAGGGAATGTATACATCACCGGAGGAACCTCTTCTTCGGATTTTCCCGTTTCCTCTGGAGTTTATCAACAGATCTATGACAATCGAGGAAGTGGAACAGTTGGAAATTGGGGACCTATGTCAGTGTTCGTTTCGAAATTCTCGGCTGATGGTGATTTGATTTGGTCAACTTTTATAGGAGGTCCAAGCTACGACCGCGCTTACGCCATTGAGGTAGATGACACCGGAAAAGTATACATTGGCGGTCGTGCGGGAGAAGGATATCCAACCACACCTGGAGCATATCAGGAAGATTTTACCGTAGCTGGTGCTAGAAATGGACTGTACGGACATCAAAATGGCTTTGTTTCGATACTTTCCGCTGATGGTTCAGAATTGCTCTATTCCACTTATTATGGATCGGACAGTTATGGCTTTTTTCGGGATATAGACATTGATGATAAGGGCTATGTTTATGGGATTTTAAACGCTGTAACCGGAACTCCTGGGGGCATTTCAGCTGACGCTTATGACAATACGCACAACGGCGGGCAGTACGATATGGTCCCTGTCAAATTTACTCCGGAACTTGACTCTGTCGTTTGGGCCACTTTCCTTGGAGGATCGGATGCAGATAATGGTGGACCTTCCGTCAAAGTGGGAACAGACTACTCTGTCTTTATTGCCGGAGGAACAAAATCTACGGATTTTCCAATATCTACAGGGGCCGTTCAAAGTTCTTATGGCGGAGGTGCATCAGATATGTTTGTTACGAGGATTGCTCCCGATGGGAAGTCTATCATATATTCTACCTATTTGGGCGGTAACAATGGTGATTTTTCAGAAACACATTGTCTCTTCGTTGATCAATACAATCAGGCATTTGTCGCTGGCGGTTCCAATTCAACAAACATAAGTACTACACCAGGATCCATCAAAGCCAACAAACCAAGTAATGATTTTGATGCTGTATTATTTAAAGTTTCCAGTGACGGAACCCAGTTAATGGCCGCCAGCTATTTCGGTGGGACAGAAAACGATTTCTCCGAAGGCCTCTACGTCAATGATATGGGTGAGCTTTTCTTTGGAGGAACGACACTTTCTTCGGATTTTCCCGTTTCCTCAGATGCGTACATGTCCTCAGTGGTTGATCAAGAAAATGGTTTCGTCGTACAACTCGATTCGAATTTCTCAAATATCGTATACAGCAGCTACTACGGCGCAGGAGATGATGATGCCGTTCGTGCATTTTCTATTGGGCCCAATGAATCCATTTACCTGGGAGGGCAAACATTATCCAATGATCTTCCCAGTACAGCAGGAGCATTCCAGCTACTAAGACACACTGAAAATAATAGAGCGGATTGCTACCTTGCTATTCTGGCAAAAGAAGAATTGACTTCTAACGATGAACCAAAAAACCTCAATGAACACTTCTTGGTTTATCCCAATCCAAGTACAGACATACTCTATATACAACTGGATGAAAAACGAGATTTAAGTAGTTCGGAAGTTCAAATACATAATGTAGATGGTAATTTGATCAAAGTGATCCACCCAAAAGAAAACTTACTTCATATTTCTACAAATGGAATACCAAATGGCGCATATTCGATACAATTTCTTGACAAAAAATTGGGTTATATTTCTAGTCGTCGTTTTGTCATCAATCGCAAAGATCCTTAGTCCTTGCGATTGATCTTCTTGCACACTCGTTAACAGAATATCACCAATTTCTGAGTACAATTTGCATCGTAATGGATCAATACATTAACGATACCATGATTAGTTACTTGATGAATCAAATTAAAAATGAAAAAGGCTGTTATTCTTTTTATCCTTATTTCTATTTTCCTTCGGGTCTCCGCCCAAATGAATGATTCTGATATAATTGCCCTTGCCAATCTATCAAGTCAAAATACTATAGAGTTGCCTGCGATGGACAAGTTCGATATTCAATTGCGTGGTATTGATCAGGATCCACATCAACAGCAAGAGTTCTATCTGGCTCCTAATCCGGTATCAGAATTTCTTATGATCAACTCAACCCAAAGGATCCTCAAAGTGCGTATCTATTCTATTTTTGGCAATTGGATTCGCAGTGTTCTTATGGATTCGGATAGCGATCTTGAGAATTTCATCAATGTAGCCGATTTAAAACCTGGACAGTATGTTCTCGAAGCCATTTTAACAGATGGGAAAACCAAGATCAGTAAGTTCCTAAAGAATTAAAAACCCTTTTCTATCGGACTATTGAACCGCCTCTTTCCTATTCAAAGCCTCATGTACTTGTTCGATAAAACCGTAGGCAAAACGATGTAAATTGGCATCAGTAGCCATCAAGACAACAATATCAAATTGCTTTACTTCTTCAAGAATGTTGATGTTCTCAACAAATAAGTCTTTCCCGTATCCAGGATATATTTGCTTATTGTAATACCAGAATTGACCCTTATCGAAGGCGTTTTGTACTATTCCCCTGTTGTACATTCCCCAAAAATAACTGTCCGCAACCACCAATACGCTAGGTCTGATCGTAAGGCTGTCTTTATGAAACACAATTGATGAATAGGCCATTTCCAAGTCCTCAATATCCCACAATAAATTCATTCCTTCTTCAATGTCTTCATCTCTCCCCTGCATGATAGTTGAAGTAACAACACTGTCCATTTTAACTAAAGGAACCTTCATATCCTTTATCTCACCAATTTTTTTCATCAAAGTATCAATAGCCAATTGTTCTCCATATCTGCTCCAATGAATTCCATTTTTAGGATACAGGGGGTATTTCGAATCAGCTTTTAAAGCTAAAAACCATTTCTGATAATCAATAAAATCCAAACCGCTATTCTCCATTAACTCTTGGAATACAGTGTAATTCGTTGTATCCATTTTGTCCAGCAAATCATCGGGAATATACTCAGGATGATAGACGGCCTTACCAGGAGCTATGGCAGTAAGAATATTAGTACCCGTCATTTTAAGGCTATCCGTAATCTCACTAAGTTTTTCAAGTTTAGTTTTGAGAGAATCGCGCCCAATAAAATCCTCTCCGTTGTACGAATCGATATAGACTTTTTCATACAAAAATCCCCCCTTCCCTACGACGATACCATAAGCCTTAGGTTTATTGAATAAGCTAAACAAAAACTGATTGTAAATGCGGACAAACAACGGCCTAAATCCTAGAGCCTGATCTAAATATTTCTCGCTTTTTTGCTGAAAACTTCCATCCAAACAATGGGAAAACTCGAATTGAGGTGCCTCTACCTGTCGATAAGAGCCTTTTAATTTTTCCACCTCGACAAATTGGTATTTTTGTTGAATCAAAGGCAGAAACAACATCAACAATGTGCTTCCAAATAAAATCCTTTTAATCCATTTTTTCCTTGAAGAATTGCTCATATCTTAGAATCTAAAGTAGATGAAAGGATTAAAATCTGAGGAGTTCACTATTGCCACACACAAAACAAATAGAACCAGAGATGCGATCCATCGAATAGCGTGCTCAGACAAACTAAGTTCGTTATTGTCAAAAACATAAGCTTGCAGCTGTTCTCCACGAACAAAACCGGCTATGAAAGAAAAGATAACAGCTACGATTAACATCAAGGGAAACTCGGGAGTTAGGCTCAATGCTTCGTTTCCTTCAAATGAAAACAGTCTCTGGTAGTATATTTTAAGTCGCGAAAAGTCCTCTATTCGAAATGTAACCCACCCGATCATCACTAAAAAGAAGCAAAGTGATGTCGAAAAGAAAGCTGGAATTCTGGAAGTCAGTCGAAGAAGAAAAACTCTATCCATGATCAACCAAAATCCGTGAAACGCTCCCCATAAAACGAAATTCCAGGAGGCGCCATGCCATAGCCCCGAAATGAGAAATACAAACCAAAGATTGAAGAACAATCTGGATTTGGTTTTGACCCTATTACCTCCAAGAGGGATGTACAAATAATCCCTCATAAAATCCCCAAGTGTAATATGCCATCTTCGCCAAAACTCGGTAATGCTCTTAGAAATATACGGCGAGTTAAAGTTCTCCGGAAAATGAAAGCCTATCATTCTACCAAGACCGATGGCCATATCCGAATACCCGGAGAAATCAAAATAAATCTGAAAAGTATAAGCGATCATTCCAAGCCATGCATTGGGCATGCTCAATGTCTCAAGCTCTCCATCAAAAATCAAGTCGGCTTGTTCTCCCATAACATTGGCCACTAGGACTTTTTTCGCCAAACCAATACAGAAGCGATAAAATCCAAGCAATTTATCGTCTATCTTTTCCTCTCTACTCAATATCTCTTTAGAAATATGGCCAAATCGTACTATTGGTCCCGCAATCATCTGAGGAAAAGACAGGATATACATCAAGTAATCACTGAGATTGTTGAGCGGTTCTTCTTTTCTTCGATAGACATCGACGACATAAGTGATGGTCTGAAAAGTATAGAATGAAATACCAATGGGCAAGGCGACCTTTATCCATACCATGGGCTCAACACCGAATTTCTGAAGAAACAAATTGACTGAGTCAACAAAAAAGTTAGAATACTTGAAGTATAAAAGCAGTCCCAGATTAAGGACGAGGGATGCCGTAAGGAAAAGTTTTCGCCTGTGATCCGAATTAGTAGCATGAAGCGTTCGTACAAGATAGAAGTCTATAATCGTAGAACACAGCAGAATAAAAATGAATTTAGGTGCACCCCAGCTATAAAAAAATATGCTAAAAAGCAGAATCACATAGTTTCGAAGGTTTTTGGGCGACAAATGATAAACCAATAGGAATATCGGCAGAAAGTACAAAAGGAAAGTGGTGGTACTAAAAATCATATAGGCCTTGTCTGGCTTATTAAGTATTTATTAAATGCCGAACCACAGTATTAACAGTTAATACGAAATATTATTTTTGATGCATGCGATTTTCCACATTTATTCTAGTCAGTTTTTGCTGGTTATTTTCCTGTACCGTTGAGGAAGACAAACCCTCCTTTGACTGGCAGGGCCATCGCGGTTGTAGAGGCTTGATGCCCGAAAATAGTATTGTCGGATTCTTACACGCGCTGGAGTTTCAAGAAATCACTACCCTGGAGTTGGATGTGGTTATTTCCAATGACAGTCAAGTCGTCGTTTCTCATGAGCCCTGGATGTCGGACGAGATTTGTTCTCTTCCGGAAGCTTTAGACTCCAATGAGGTACTCAATATATTCGAATTGGATTATGAAGAAATCCAAGGAATCGACTGCGGTAGTAAAGTTCATTCTCGATTTCCTGATCAGAAAAAAATGACTGTGAGAAAACCCTTGCTTTTAACAATGTTGGATTCTGTTGGCATCTATTGCAAAGCAAAAAATCGACCCTTGCCAATGTTGAATATTGAGATCAAGAGTAGGCCGGAATGGGATAATACGTTTACTCCGACACCCAAGACATTTGCTCAACTTCTACTAAATGTGATTAAAAACAGTCCCTTTGAAAAATTGACCACCATTCAGTCTTTTGACACTCGAAGTCTAGAAGCTGTTCATGAAATGAATGAATCTTTTTCATTGGCTTACTTAGTTTGGCAAGACAGCAATTTTATTGAAGCTCTCGATCGATTGAGCTTTGTTCCGGATATCTATAGTCCCTATTTTCCGCTGGTCAACAAGGATTTGATTGGTCATGCTAAAACATTGAACATGAAAGTGATTCCCTGGACGGTCAATGAGCAAAAGGACATGATCGAATTGATCGACTTAGGCGTGGACGGTATTATAACCGATTACCCCAATCGAATTCCTCAGGGAAACTAGTATTCCAGAATAAACTTGGATAGGTTTTGACCTTTCCTCAAGTCTAACTTCTTTCTAAGTCTATATCGAGCCACTTCAACACCCCTGAGTGAAATGCTCATAAGATTGGCAATTTCTTTGGTGTTGAGGTTGAGTCTTAAAAAGGCGCACAACTTTTGATCATTGGGGGTCAACTCAATGAACTCATCCCTTAACCTTGATAGAAAGTCACCGTGCACTCTGTCAAAATGGTGTTTGAATTGAGCCCAATCTTCCTGTAACCTTAAGGTTGTGTCTATTTCCTTTACGATTTGTTCCAGTGCCTGTTTTGTCTCGTAATTTCTACCCTTTTTCTTGACCTCATTGAGCTGTTCTTTGATGCCCTCAATGAATTCATTTTTGACAACCAGATTCATAGTAGAAGCGGCAAGTAGATTATTGACATGGCGTAACTCGCTTTGAATTTTTTCCTCTTTTAACTGCAATACCTCTTGTTCTTTCTTCACCTCAATTTCTTGAAATTTCTGTTGCTTTTCTGCTATCTCGTTTTGTTTCTTTTCCTCAAGGTGTTTGATTTTCTGCTTATACCTCCGTTTTTGAAATCTCGGAATCATAAATAGAATCAATAATCCTAAACCGGCATACATTGTCTTAAATAAGGCACTCTTGTGTAGCGGAGGTTTTACTTGTAGAATCATAGCCTGACTGGTCGTAATCTGACCAAGATAATCGATGGATTGAACTGTGAACTCATAATCTCCCTCTTTTAAGTTAGTATACTCCTTCCTTGTTGCATGGGTCCAATCACCGTATCCTTCGTCAAATCCCTTCATAAAATAACGGAACCTTTGATCATTGACATCCGCAAACTGAAATGATTCTACTTCAAACTGCAGTACTTTAGCATGTTGATCAATAACTATTGTTGTGGGCTGATCCGTTTTGGCTTCGAATGGCTCCAGAGCATACAAAAGGCTATCCTGGGAAACACTGAAAACCTTACTGATCAAAGGAACTTTTTTAATGCGTGCTTTTTCTTCTTTGCCCGGCATGTAATGGATAAATCCCTTGTTGGCAGAGAACAAAATCCCTTCATTTACTTTTACTGAGGCGTCCATAAGATCATTGTTCATGTGATAACGCAACATGAGCAATGAGGAAGGCACGAATATGTAATTGTTCTCACTTCTCTGACGAAAGAAACCCACCTGTTTTTCTGTTACAACATGAACATTTTTAAGTTTATCCTGCCTGAATAAGTAAATGGGTTGATCGTTGACAAGCTCTAAGAAATTATCGACTGGACCAATCTCATCCTTTCTTCTATCATAAACATACATGCCTTGATCAGTGCCTATATAAATCTCATCATTGATCTTGCCTACAATGACCTGATCACCTATCAGAGAGCCATATTTTGTTGAAAGATTAACTACTTCAGCCTTGCTATAATCATCATTGAGACTCAATTGATACAAGCCCTTATAGTATTGTCCGACCCATATTCGACCCAAGTGATCCTCTTCGAAAAACCGACTAGACTCATCAAACCCAAGAATTCTATTTACGGACTCCAGAATCTGATTTTTTGTTATTCGAAAAAGATAAAGCCCTGAATAAGTTCCACCGATGGCAAACTCTGGATTGGACTGCAGATGTACTATTTTCCAAAGTCCATCTGTCTTTGCTATCCTACTTGCCCTTTCTCCCTCTAATAAAAACAAACCCGTATGATGACATGCGTAGAGCTTTCCTGCAATTTCCTGAATACTATAAGCTGGTCCTTCGGTCCCGTTGAGGAAGATGCAGCTTTGTTCATTTTCCGGCAAAAAATAAATACCATTCGAAGTAGTATAATAATAGCCCGACTCTGTTTCAAAGGCATCATAACCACTCCCTTGAATCCCTAAATCTTGATTGATCAGTCGCATTGGAGAATTGACATGAACAAGAGCAATTCCATTCTGCATTCCTACCCACAAATTACCGTCAAAATCTTGGTAGGATCTCAAACAAGCATTGGTAGCCAATCCGTCTAGGCTGGTTATATTTTCGATTTGATTCTTTTGAAGATCGAATAAAAAGAGTCCTGAAGTCTGAGTGGAAATCGCTAATCTATTATCAGATAATTTCAAAACATGATTGACAAATGTATTCTTTAGTACATTTGACAATTGACTATACTCCTCTTTGACCCCATAGGTTGAAGTAAACTCAACCCTGCCCGAATTATAAAATATTAGGTAGCCGTCTTTATGTGGAACTACACCGGAAATTGTACCTGACTGAGATTGCGGATATACGGAACGCAGACCTTTATTCTCTATCACGTAAATTTTGCCGCGATCACTCTGAGTGAAAAGTGTTCCGTTCGCCGAAAATGATCGACCTAGTCCCTCTATGTGCCTTATGACATCAATGGAGTCGCCATCATAGACATAAATACCTCTAAATGTGCAGAAGTACACCCGATGATCCAATATAAAAACATCCCAAACCTCATCAAAGTCGTTAGCAAACACTGGGATTTTGTCCACCAAAGAAGTGTATTCCCATTCCCCGTCAAAGAAACCAAATTCGCCTTGAGCCCCAACATACAATCGATTGTTGTACTTTTCAAAAGCCAGGGATCTTATCTTCTTTCCGGAAATAACGGAATGTGTTTCCCATTCCACTCCATTGTACGAGAGGATACACAAATTATTAGCGACAAAAAGGGTCATATCCCTATTTTGTGCGAAATCAATGTTCTGGATTCCCGCCTTATATTCGACCGCTGTAAAATTTTGAACTGGATATTTTCCTTCCCAGGCTAGTAGATCCTGATTGAAAAACAACATAAAAAACATCCATAAAACGTATTTCATGTAGCTTTTAAAATATGCTATGTGCAAGTCCTGGTTCATTTTACATTGTTAACTGCCAGTGAGTTATATATTTTTTGCTCCGTTTTTGTAGTATATATTTTTTTCGTTGATGAAATAATTGATGAAATAGATTATTTCACAGTAACTTAATTTAATCATAATTTGCCCATGATCTTTAAGCAAAAAACTTAATTAATTGTTTAAGAGATCAAATGACAGCCCTGCTTAATGATACCGACTAAAATGTCATTGAACAAAAACGCATCTACTAGTTCTAAAATATAGTAGAAAACAGCGAAAAAATGAAAAATACTTTTCTCAAACTATCATTTATCCTGCTTTTGAACGGGACTCTGTTCGCTCAGGCGGATAAAGTAATGGTTCAGTATGACGATGATGGAATTAGGTTGATGGTTAATGGAAAGGCATTAATGGTCAATGGAATGAATTGGGATTATGTCCCAATTGGCACTACCATTACTGATCCCGGCATATGGCGGGAATCAGATGACGTCATTAAGTCTGCTCTTGATTCGGAAATGTCCTTGTTGCGAAATATGGGTGTCAATGCAATCAGAACCTACAACTTAAAACCAAAATGGGTGAAGTACATCTATGAAAACTATGGCATTTATACCATGCTCAATGTAACTTTTGGTGCATACGGATTGACCATAAATGGCGAATGGGTACCAGATACGGACTATTCTGACCCTGCAACGCGTGAGATTCTGATGGATGAAGCCAGAAAGATGGCCATCGAGTATAGAAATACACCTGGATTGCTACTATATATGTTGGGAAATGAGAACAATTATCACTTGTCTTGGTCCGGTGCTGAAACTGAAGACATTCCGATCAATGACACGGATGATGGAATTCTTTTGGCTGCCAAGGCATTGTATCGAGCTTTTAACGATGCCGCTAAAGTTGTCAAGGAAATTGACCTATCTCATCCTGTAGCCATCTGTAACGGAGATCTTTTGTATTTGGATATCGTCAAGGAGGAGTGTACGGATATTGATATCTATGGAACCAATATGTATCGCGGATCTCTTTTCGGAGACGCTTTCCAAAGGGTAAAAGACGAACTTAATTTGCCGATCCTATTTGCGGAGTTTGGAGCGGACGCATTTAATGCCAGGGATAATCAAGAAGATCAATATACTCAGGCATACTACGATGTGGATAACTGGATGGATATCTATAGAAATGCGGCAGGGCTTGGACTGGCCGAAAACTCCATTGGAGGATTTACTTTTCAATTCAGTGATGGATGGTGGAAGTACAAGCAGACTGAGAATTTAGATGTTCACGACAATACGGCTTCCTGGTCGAATGGAGGTTATTCCAGAGATCAGGCATTCGAAGGAGCTAATAATATGAACGAGGAGTGGTTTGGAATCTGTGCCAAAGGACCAACGGATTCCAGAGGTCTATATCAGTTGTATCCACGTGCTGCATACTATGCCCTGAAAGAAGCCCATGAACTCAACCCATATGACGATGGATTAACAGCTCAAAGCGTAGAAGGGTATTTCAATAATATCAATATCAAAGAAGCGGAGCTCAAGGCCAGGGGTGATAAGGCAGCTTATGAAGCTACACAAAGTGGCAAAGTTCGCTTCAGTAATTTGCGAGCAGAATTTAGCACATATAGTACTGGTGGTCATCTTTTAACCACTCCAAGTAATCCCGATCCGGATGATGATCAATATCCAAATAAGACTGGTTTTGATCACATGCAGTCCTATTACGTGGGTGTCGAGGGACGACCAACCCCTAATATGCGAGCAGAAGTCAACTTCAATATATTGGGTAATGTAGCCGGTAATCCAATCAACGAAATTTTCTATGAAAATGTGGGAAGACCTACTGCTGTAAAAGGTCCTAATGGAGAAGTTACCCTAACCGATAATAATCGTGTAAGGGTTTATAATGCAGAATTCGAATGGACAACACAAACTGCTGATGTTAGAGGCTTTTATAGAACGGGTCATTATCATTGGGCATACGAAGGGGACTTTTTCGGCCTATATCCCGAAGCCAATTACGGTCCTAATCTCGATATCTATAACGGAGAGATCCTGGGAATGGAAATTGATGGGAAAAAAGCATTCGATGGCTTTAAACTGGCTTTCGGTGATCAATTATGGTGGGGAGCAAACCCAGCTATCCTTTTAAAATATAGAAAGAAGTTACTCAATTTTGATGTCACTGGTATATTTCACGAGGACATCGGAATGAGAGGAGCTGCAGTAACCACTGGTGCTGTTCCGCTTCCGAAAACACGAAGGGCAACAGTTCATCTGGAAAGAGACCTAGGTCGATTTGGCTTTCAAGTAGGAGGTATATGGGGTGGTCAACCACTCAACGGGCGCAGCTTTCAAATTGTAGAAGGCGATCCTGGAAATTACGTTGTTTATAATGATGAAATCAACTCTGATGATAATTGGGGAGCCAAGGCGAAAATTACATATTCAGCAGGACCATTTAATTGGTATGCCCTGGGAGCAACAACCGGACTGGTGGCCAATGGAGGAGCCGATGCCACACAGACCTTTACAGGATGGAAATTAAAAGATAATGGTAGCGGAAATCAGAACAGCTTTTTAACTGGTTTCACTTATCTCATCGGCAATGTTCAAATAGCACCTAATTTCCTTTGGCAAGAACCTCTAGTTGCAGCAATTCCACTTGATGCGGGTGGCCCTGCCGTTCTTAGAAATATCCAGGAAGATCCGTTTGCAGTAAGAGCAAATCGAAAGACAACGGCTGGAGAGCTTTTGATCACTTATGATCCAACCCCTGGATCATGGTTTTACGCCTGGGACAACGACCGTGCGGAAGACGCAAAATTTGCCTTCAATCTGGATTTCATATATCGACATTTGCCCACTACTCAAGATGCAGCCATCGGTTTTGGTCCTGATCGTATTCCTTTTGCTTTTCCAGGATCAGTTCCTGCTGAAGATCTCTGGGAAGTAAGTTCAAGGGTCGTATCTAAAGTCAAAACAAACTTTGGATTGGTGAGCAATTTATACGGAGGAAATGCACAAGCCAATGGAAGCGATCCAAGATTAATTGAACGCTTTGGAGGAGACATTCGAATGATATACAAGAAGTGGAAATTGACCCATGAATTTAAATTCAACGATTGGGGTCCTTTTGATTATCATCGCGATTTTAACTTGACATATCCGGTTCAGTTGATGCTAGATATTTCGACATCAATCGGAAAACCAGGATGGTTTGCTTCTCCAAATTCAGAGTTAGGAGTTCGAGGTATATGGAGGTCATTGGACCAATACTCGCCCCGATACGAACCTACCGCTGTTCCACCTAATACATTTCCGCCCGTACCAGTATTGAGTCCGGTTGGATTTGACGATGGACAGGAATGGGAAATAAGAACCTACATGCATATTAGTATAGGAAATTAAGAACGAAAAGATGACAACAATAATTCGCATATATTCAAAAGAAGTGCTCATGATTGGATTAGCACTTTTGACCCTTGTCGCTTGTGAGCGTGATCTTTCGGAAGATGCCGAATTCGCCACATTTTCGACCACGGCAGAAATTTTTACCGATAACTTTATTGGTATGGGAACCGACTTTTATTTCCCCTTTGCGGAAGCCAAAGCAGATGTCTTTTCTGTAGACGATTCAGAAGGATATGAAAGTGATGCTTCAATAAGAATTGATGTACCCAATGCTGATGATCCCGCAGGAGGTTTCGCGGGAGGTATATTCAGAATAGACGGTAACGGTCGAGATTTAACGGGTTATGATGCCCTTACTTTTTGGGCCAAGGCCTCTCAGGGAGTAGAAATAGGATTGATGGGTTTTGGAGAAGATTTTATCGATGCCAAATACCTCACCACAGTTTCTAATGTTAGTCTCGGCACCAACTGGGCAAAATACGTGATTCCAATTCCGGATCCGTCTAAATTAATAGAAGAAAGAGGCATGTTCATTTTTTCCGCAGGTGGTATTGGCCCTGTTCCAGGAGAAGAATTCGGATATAGTTTTTGGATTGACGAATTGAAGTTTGAATCTTTGGGAACAATTGCCCACGGAATGCCAGCCATCAACAATGGCCAACACACATCTGCCGTTACCTTCAACGATGTGCCGACCGCCCTAGGTGGTCTTACTCAGACCTTCAATGTTGATGGTTCGAACCAAACTGTATCGGCCGCTCCCTCTTACTTTGATTTTCAATCTTCGGATATTGAAGTGGCAAGATTCACTGGAGTAGACGGACAAAGTGCTATTATTACCACCACTGGTGGAGGAGTTGCAGAAATCACAGCAATCCTAGCAGGTGTTAAAGCAGAAGGTTCATTGACCATTGAGTCTTTAGGTAATTTTAGTACCGCTCCAAATCCGGAAGAAGATCCGACAAATGTGATTTCGGTTTTCAGTGATGCCTATTCCAATGTCCCTGTCGACTCTTATAATGGCTTTTTCGATTTCCAAACCACGCTAGGTGGAGCTGTGTCAATTGGCTCGGAAAATGTACTAAACTATACTAACTTAAATTTTGTCACGGCAACTTTTGCAAACCCTACTATAGATGTTTCTTCCAAGACCTTGGTTCATGTTGATATTTTTATTCCAGAAGCGATAGATGGAGGAGACTTCATTCGAATAGAATTGGTGGATTTTGGACCAAATAGTTCTTTTGATTTTTCTGATGCTGCAGGATCTGTAACTCTACAAAGTAGTGATCTGGTTGCCAATGCCTGGAATAGTTTCGATCTGGAATTGGACAACTTTACAGGACCAGCAGTGGGAAATCAGATTACAAGAGGTCTTATTGCCAGGAATAGCTTGGCTCAAATAACTTTTGTATCCGATGCCACTATTTCATCAATCTTAGTTGACAATATTTATTTCTATTAATTGTCCCAACAAATTCTAAAAAATGACTCGTAGAATAAATTATATCGATATAAAACCCTCCGTCTTTTTGACACTCTCTACTTTGTTTTTTCTCTTGGTGATGACAGGGTGTGATACCGATGACACACAAACCGTCACCAACTTCAACAATCTTATCATCGCAGATGAATTTGACACGGAAGGTAGCTTAGATTCTACGCTTTGGACCTACGACATCGGTCGAGGACCAAATGGAGATGGATGGGGAAATCAAGAACTTCAGTATTATACCAATGATCCTGAAAATGTTCAGGTTGCCAATGGATATCTACTCATTACAGCGAGAGAATTGGAAAGCCCAATTGAAGGAGCTGCTTATAGTTCGGCTCGAATAGTAACTAGGGATTTGTTTGAGCGGCGCTATGGTCGTTTTGAAGCGCGTATTCGATTGCCCTATGGAAAGGGAATATGGCCAGCTTTCTGGTTATTGGGCAATGACTGTGAGACAAATATATGGCCATTATGTGGTGAAATTGATATCATGGAATACCTAGGCGACAATCCGTCAACGGTCTTTGGTAGTGTACATGGCCCGGAATACTTTGGAGGTAATGCAGAAACCAAGGAATACTCATTGACAGGAGGACGCTTTGATACAGGTTTTCACACTTTTGGAATCGAATGGGGTGAGAACTATATTAACTACTACGTTGACGATCATTTATACAATCAAATTACGCCGGATGATGTAGCCGGTGATTGGGTTTTTGACCACCCATTCTATATTATTTTAAATGTAGCCGTTGGCGGCTCTTTTCCAGGCTCTCCTAACGCAGAAACAGTTTTTCCTCAAACCATGGTCGTAGACTATGTAAGAGTGTATAATTAATAACAAAAATTAATTCTTGAGTGATGAAACAACTTATTGAAATAAAAAAGAAATTTTGGCTTTTCCTTGTTCTCATCTTGAGCTTTTCAGCTTGTGATGATGATGAAAATGTAACGCTGCCTGAGATAGTTGCAAGCTTTGTTGCTGAAACGGTAAACCAGGAAACTGGGACTGTGACTTTCAAGAACTTATCGGAAAATGCGAATAGTTACGTCTGGGATTTTGGTGACAGTACAACTTCCACTGAAATCAATCCGATCAAAACATATCCAACAGGAAGTTATATCGTCACATTAACTGCTTCTAATGTTGCGGGTGCCACAGCTACTTTTCAGGATGAAATTAGAATTAATATACCCCTGGAAGTTACATTGCCTATTACTTTTGATGAGGACAATGTAGCCTACGATGATGTTGTTGCTTTCAACGGAGCAGCCCTTGCGGTGGTCGATAATCCCGATCTTTCCGGAACGAATGATCAGGCCTCTAAAGTTGGTCAAATCACGAATAGTGGTGCAGCCTTTGAAGGTTTTTTCTACAACTTGGGGACACCCATTGACTTGTCTTCTCAGATGACCATTACGATGAATTTCTGGTCAGACGCACCAATCGGTCTACTACTAAAATTAGAGGAAGGATCTGCAGCTCCAACTGAAACTACCGCTAACCATGGTGGAACGGGCTGGGAAGAGCTTATTTTCACCTTTACGTCAGCCGAATCTTATGAGAGATTTACCTTTTTTGTTGATGGCCCAGGTACCACTTCAGGTGCATTTTATATAGATGACATCACTCAAGTTAATACCATTGATTTGACGCCTCCGGTAATCACTTTATTAGGAGACCCGATGATCAATCTTTTTGTAGGAGATGGGTTTACTGATCCAGGAGCTACAGCAGTTGATAATATTGATGGTGATATTTCCGCCAATATCGTCGTTGGAGGTGATATGGTAAATACCGCTGCGGAAGGCACGTATACCATTACATATAATGTCAGTGATGCCGCTGGCAATGCTGCCGCTCAAGTAACGAGGGTAGTCGCGGTTTCAAATCGTCCTACTGCTCCTCCTGTTTCTGCTCCTGTTCCTCCTGCGCGTGATGCTGCGGATGTGATATCCATTTATGGTGAATCTTATACGAATATTGGAGGAATCAACTATGATCCGAATTGGGGTCAATCCGGTCACATGCAAGTGAATGATGCTTACGATCCAGGAGACGGCAACTTAGCCTTGGCTTATTTAAACTTTAATTATCAGGGGACAGATTTTGCCGGTAATTTGCAAAATGCTTCTTCGATGGAATTCATCCATATCGATATGTGGACACATAATGCTGATGTCGTGCAGTTCACCCCAATCAACGGGTCAGGGACTCCGAATGAAGTACTCATTTCTCTAACTCCAATTAATATTGGTGAATGGAACAGTTATGATATACCCGTGACAGCCTTCACCGATGCTGGAATGTCCTTGAATGAAATCATTCAATTAAAATTCGATGCACAAGCGGGTACGACTCCTGTAGATATTTACTTGGATAATATTTATTTCTATAAATCGCCCGGTGGCGGAGGTGGTTGTCCTTCCGGCAATTACACTGCGGCACTAGCATTTCCAGTCGATTTCGAGGATTGCGAAACGTTTCCAACTGACTTAAACTTTGGTACCATAGGTACAGGAGTGGTGGAGAATCCTTTCCAAACAGGAATCAATACTTCTGGAAATGTTCTTCGGGTCGACAAACCAATGGACGCTGAATTTTGGGCAGGATTTCAAAACAACTTCGATGGCCCATTCGATTTGACTGCGACACCCACCTTTAAAGTAAAGGTATATTCAACAAAACCGAATGTTGTTTTCAGGTTTGAGATAGCGCAGGATGATCCAATGATAGGTAATCCCGCACCGGTCTTTAGAACGGTTACCAATGCTGACGAATGGACGGAACTGAGTTTTGATTTTCCCAATTCTCCGTCGCCAATGTCTTACTTCAGACTTGTTGTAAAACCAGATAATGATATGAACGACAGTCCGATTACTTCAGATGGAACATATTATATGGATGACTTTAGGCTGGAATAGCAGATCTGCTTTTTAATTAACTAATCGTGTAAAAATATATTTAGTACATATAAAAGAAACACGGGAATATTTAATCTAGGTCTATTTGTTTCGGGGGTAAACAGTCCTAGGAATTAGCATTTTGAATTGATCATGTTGTAAGCCCCTTTAAGATGTCAATATTTACTATGTCGGAAAGCAAGCTTCACATTGCAATGGAAGAGCCATTAATCAGCGAAGATTTAAGAACAGAATTAGATTCTGTTTACGAGAACGGAGAGGTTTTTTATCGACTGTCCAATAGCGATGCAATGCGCCCTTTCTTTATGAGCGTTGTAAGTGATTCTAACCATTGGATGTTTATTTCTAGCAATGGTGGATTGAGTGCGGGAAGAAAAGATGCACAGAACGCCTTGTTTCCTTATTACACCGATGATAAAATCACCAAATCAGCGGAGGATACGGGAAGTAAGACAATCGTATTAGCATATAAAAACAACCAGAGATACCTCTGGGAGCCTTTTTCAGATCGAATGGCTGGTGTGCACAAGGTTACGCGAAACTTGTACAAAAGCAAATACGGAAATAAGATATTGTTCGAGGAAATAAACCATGATCTGGAACTTAACTTTCGCTATCAGTGGAATTCAAGCAATAGATTCGGTTTTGTGAGAAAATCTTCTCTGATCAATCTGGGGGAAGATGAAGTGAAGACTTCCATATTGGATGGGATTCAAAACATCATGCCCTATGGCGTGAGTAGTGATCTGCAAATTAGAGCGAGCAATCTTGTCGATGCATATAAGAGGAGCGAACTGGAATCAAAAACTGGTTTGGGTATTTATGCCCTCAGCGCAATCATTGCGGATAAAGCAGAACCAAGTGAAGCTTTAAAGGCAAATGTAGTATGGTCTTTAGGAATGGCTGCACCTATACACCTCTTGTCTTCTCTACAACTCAATAATTTCAGAAAGGGGAAAGCCTTGATTGGAGAGCATGACATAAAAGCCGAAAGGGGAGCCTATTTCATTCATACCGAGATTTCCCTCTTTCCCGATCATCGCAAGGAATGGAAAATTATAGCCAATGTAAACCAGAATCATTCCGATATTGCTCGACTCACCCAGTTGATTCGAACAGAAAGGAATCTGGAGGGCATCGTAGAGCAAGACATTGAATTGGGAACGAAAAGATTGATCAAACTGAATGCCTCCTCGGATGGATTGCAACTTTCTGCAGACAGTTTCAGAGATGCCAGACATTATTCCAATGCGCTATTCAATATCATGCGTGGAGGAATATTCGATGATAATTACCAAATAGACAAGGATGATTTAAGAACTTATTTGATTAAAGCGAATAAAGAAGCCTATGATTCCAATCAAGATCTGTTGGATGAATTACCCAATGCATTTTCTATTTCTACACTGCGAGATACAGTAAGTAGAAGTGAAAACAAGCATTTATTAAGGCTTTGTTCAGAATACTTACCGCTTAAATTTAGTCGTCGGCACGGCGATCCAAGTAGGCCTTGGAACCGATTTTCAATCAATACCTATAGTGAGATTGACGGTTCTAAAATACTGGACTATGAGGGGAATTGGAGAGATATTTTTCAAAATTGGGAAGCGCTGGCGCATTCTTTTCCCTTGTTCATCGAAAACATGATCCATAAGTTTCTGAATGCCTCGACTTTTGACGGCTACAATCCATACCGGATCACCAAAGATGGATTTGACTGGGAAACGATTGAGCCCGATGACCCATGGTCTTATATCGGTTATTGGGGAGACCATCAGATCATTTATCTTCAAAAGTTTTTAGAGTTTATCCAAGATCATCAACCGGGAAAACTGGAAAGCCTATTTGATCAGGAACTCTTCGTATTCGCCAACGTACCCTATAAAATAAAAAGTTATGAGGAGATATGTCAGAACCCCAAGGATACCATTGATTTTGATGATAAACTAGATCATTGGATTAGGGAACAAAGAGAACTAATCGGAGCAGATGGAGCGCTATTGCGTAACACTTCCAACCAGATTCACTACGTGAATTTTATAGAAAAAATGCTGGTTATGGCATTGGCCAAAATTTCCAACTTCATTCCTGAAGCAGGTATTTGGATGAATACACAGAGACCTGAATGGAATGATGCCAATAACGCATTGGTCGGAAACGGTGTCTCCATGGTCACTTTATGTTATTTGAGAAGATTCATGAAGTTTCTCAGAGAAATTATATCCGGTTGTGAAATTGATCAGGTTGCAGTCTCGAATGAAATATTCGACTTTTACCACGCAACTGCTCTGACATTAGATCGCTACAAACATTTGCTGAACGATAAAATCAGTAATGTTGATCGCAAGTCAATTCTCGATGGCCTCGGTCAGGCAGGTAGTCAGTATAGACAACGCATATATAATGACCTCTTCTCCGGTGAGAAAACGGCACTGGAGCTAAACGATTTGGTCCAGTTTATGGATCAATGCATCAATTATTTAGAACATTCTATCATTGCCAATAAAAGACCTGATCATCTTTACCACGCCTACAACTTAATGACGATAGAACAAGATCAAGAGCTGAAAATCTCCTATCTGGACGAGATGCTGGAAGGCCAGGTGGCTGTGCTGAGTTCAGGATTCTTAGAATCTTCTGAATCCTTGTTGGTTTTGGACGCACTGAAGAACAGCGCCTTGTTTAGAGATGATCAATACAGTTATTTATTATACCCAAACAAGGAGCTTCCTCTTTTCATGGATAAGAATAATATTCCTCAAGAAAAGGTAGCAAAGTCCAGCTTACTAACACAGCTGGTGGAAGATCAGTATACACAGATTATAGAAAAGGATGTAAACGGCCAGTACCATTTCAATGGAAACTTCAAGAATGCCGGTGACTTAGAACAAGCACTCAAGGCAATCTCATTATCAGAATACAATGTCAGAAGAGAAGATATTGATGAGGCCCTGCAAATATTCGAAGAAGTATTCAACCACAAGGCATTTACAGGAAGGTCAGGCACTTTCTTCGGATATGAAGGTCTTGGATCCATATATTGGCATATGGTTTCAAAGCTTCAACTCGCTGTTCAGGAATGCTGTTTAAAGGCCATAGCAGAAAAGGAAAGTGTAGAAATCGTTGGCCGATTACTGGAGCATTACTACGAAATTAATGCAGGTATTGGAGTACATAAATCGCCTTCTTTGTATGGAGCATTTCCGACTGACCCATATTCTCACACTCCACTTGGAAAAGGAGCACAGCAACCGGGTATGACAGGACAAGTCAAAGAGGACATCTTATCTCGATTTGGAGAATTAGGAATATTTGTGGCCGACGGAAACTTGTACTTCGATCCATGTCTATTGAGGAAGGATGAGTTCTTAATAGAATCCAAATTATTCAAGTATGTAAACTTAAACTCAGAACATAAGGAGTTGTTGCTGGAGAAAGATAGTCTAGGCTTTACATACTGTCAGGTACCTATAGTGTATAAACTTTCAGATAAGGACTACATTGAGTTGTACTCAAAAGATGATGTAATATCTAAAATAGAAGCACTGAGCTTGGGAAAAGAATACAGCGAACAAATTTTTAATAGAACGGGAGAGATTAGTAAGATTACCGTTTTCCTAAGCACATCGCAGTTAAAATAATTGCTGGAAATAAAGATCTAAGCAGAGTATTGAATATTTGAAAAATTTACTCTGAGTAGAATGATTGTTCAATTTTGATCCTGAACTGTTTCCAGTAGTAAAACAGGAAAAAAATGAATACAATACTTAAGTCAATATTGATATTGATTCCAATACTACTGTGGACTTCTTGTTCGAAAAAACCCGAAAAAGATACGAAAGCAATGAATATGACAGCGGAGAAATTATTGGGGAACCCCGATTATTTGGCCATTTCCTATGGGGGTTATCGAGAAAATAGCCGAGAAATTCAGCCCACTTTGGATCAATTAAAGGAAGACATGCGAATACTGGCTGCGGCAGATATCAAGCTTTTGCGAACCTACAATGTTTCTTTTCCGCATGCTTCTAATGTTCTCAAGGCGATCAGGGAAATCAAAAAAGAAGATCCACAATTTGAAATGTATGTCATGTTGGGCGCTTGGATCGATTGTGAAAATGCCTGGACAGACCAACCCAATCACGACAGTGAGGATGAAGAAACCAATCGAGCTGAAATTAATAGGGCAGTAGAGCTGGCCAATGAATACCCCGATATAGTCAAAATTATTGCGGTAGGGAATGAGGCAATGGTGAAATGGGCCACTAGCTATTACGTTCAAGCATCCGTTATACTGCGATGGGTAACTCATCTACAAGAACTCAAAGCTTCAGGAAAACTGCGTAAAGATCTATGGATTACCAGCTCCGACAATTTCGCCTCTTGGGGCGGAGGAGATGAGGAGTATCGAACGGAAGACCTGGAAAACCTATTAAAAGCGGTTGACTTTATCTCTATGCATACTTATCCGATGCACGACACACACTATAATCCAGCCTTTTGGATAGACACTGCTATTCAGGAAGGACATACTGATTTGGAAAGGATTAATGTGGCTATGCGCAGAGCAAAAAATTACGCCATTGAACAATATCAGGCTGTGCTAAGATTTGCCCGTAGTATTGGTGTAGAAAAACCGATTCATATTGGAGAGACCGGTTGGGCTTCTTTTTCGAATGGACACTATGGTGCTGAAGGTTCCAAGGCAACAGATGAATATAAGGAGGCGCTTTACTACAAACTATCGAGAGAATGGACAGAGAAGGAGGGAATATCCTGTTTTTATTTTGAGGCATTCGACGAAACTTGGAAAGATGCACAAAATACAGGAGGTTCTGAAAATCATTTCGGTTTGTTTACAGTAGATGGACAGGCCAAATACGTGCTGTGGAATTTGGTGGATCGGGGCAGATTTGAAGGATTGACAAGGGGCGGTAGTACCATAAGTAAAACTTATAATGGAGATAAACAGGCCATGCTCGAAGATGTGCTTGCCCCTCCGATGAAAGAACTGAAGGAAATAGACTAAAGAACTTCTGCTAGAGTGATGAAGAAAATAAATGCTTAAACTAAATGGTATCATATTATCTTTTGTTATGCTAGGCGCATGTACTTCTGAAAAGGGCTTGAACGTAGAGGTATTTGAAACATCTGCTGGAGGTAAAAAGCTAGAAAGAAAACTCGACTTTTCTGCCTCAGATAATCCAATTGATATCAAACTATTTCCGGATCAGGAATATCAAACCATTACCGGTTTTGGAGGCTCTTTTACCGATGCAACAGCTCATCTCTTAAACAGGCTCAGCAAGGAAAATCGAAGTAAAATTTTAGAAGCTTACTTTGGGGAGACCGGTGCTCGGTATTCTCTTACTCGAACCCATATCAATTCTTGCGACTTCTCTTTGGGCAATTACGCTTATGCTATGGTGGAAGGAGATTCTACTCTAAAGAACTTCTCCATTGACCGCGATAAAGCTGATATTATTCCAGTAATAAAAGATGCTATGGCTACTTCCAGGGAGGGGTTTAAAATCCTTGCCTCACCATGGACAGCTCCTCCATGGATGAAGGACAATAAGGACTGGAGAGGTGGTAAGTTATTACCCGAATACTATGATACCTGGGCATTATACTTCTCTAATTACATTGATGCTTATAGCGAAGAAGGTATTGATATCTGGGGAATTACCGTAGAAAACGAACCTTTGGGTAATGACAACAACTGGGAAAGCATGCACTTCACCGCCGAGGAAATGACACACTTTGTAGCCAATCACTTGGGGCCGAGCATGGAAGAACAGGGAATGGGGCATATCAAGATCCTGGGTTACGATCAGAATCGAGAACACCTGCAGCATTGGGTGGATGTAATGTATCAAAATGAAGCCTCCGGCAAGTATTTTGACGGGACTGCCATTCATTGGTATGCTAGCACCTATGAGGTCTTTCCCGAAGCACTACAATATGCGCACAACAAGGCTCCGAATAAATACTTGATACAAACTGAGGCTTGTGTGGATGCCGAAGTCCCTGCATGGAAAGACGACCTTTGGTATTGGTCCAAAGAGGCAACAGACTGGGGATGGGACTGGGCCCAAGAAAAAGATAAATACCTGCATCCTAAATACGTTCCCGTATATCGATATGCAAGGGATATTATTGGCTGTCTAAACAATTGGGTTGATGGGTGGATAGACTGGAACATGGTATTGGACAAACAAGGCGGTCCGAATTGGTTCAAAAACTGGTGTGTCGCGCCAGTTATTGTGGACCCTGAAAATGATGAAGTTTACTTTACTCCAATCTACTTTACACTAGCCCATTTCAGTAAGTACATCAGACCTGGTGCTAAGAGAATTGGTTTTGAAAAAACTGATGAGAACCTCATTGCCACAGCGGCTAAAAATCCAGATGGATCTATTGCTTGTATTCTATTCAACCCAAATGAAGAATCAAAACATGTTTCCTTAAATCTTGGAACACAAACGACAAAAATCAGTATCGATCCTAAATCCATACAGACTATCGTAATACCAAATCAGAAAAATCCAAAACCTGATTAATAATATCAATTAAACTATTAAGCAATGGCAAAGAATATAACCGCTATCAGAGACAAAGTTCCATTTCTACAAAAAACTGCATTTGGCTCCGGACATTTCATCTTGAACTTATTGCCTGGAACTTTAGGCGTTTTTATTCAATACTTTTTGCTAACTGCCTTTGGGATGGATCCGTTCTTAGCAGGTCTGTTAGGAGGGCTGCCAAGGATTTTCGATGCCTTGACTGATCCGGTCATGGGATTCATCTCTGACAATACGAAGTCTCGATGGGGACGGAGGCGACCTTATATTTTCCTTGGAGCAATCGTCAGTGGTGTGCTGTTCATACTGATGTGGCAACTGGATGAAAACAACTCTCAAACCTACAACTTCTGGTATATCATGATCCTTCAAATGCTCTTCTTGATAGGAAATACCATGTTCGCTACACCTTTGGTGGGGCTGGGCTATGAGATGACCTCCGATTATAATGAAAGAACCCGCTTGATGGCATTTTCGAATATTATGGGGCAGGTCGCTTGGATGATCGTGCCCTGGCTCTACGTAATTATACCCAATGAAAACTTCTTTGACACACAGGCCGAAGGTGTTAGACAGATGGCGATCGTAGTGGGTTTGGTTTGTATCGTTTTTGGAATACTTCCCTCTCTTTTCTGTAAGGGTATTGATTCTGCGAATATGGAAAACCGAAAGGAAATTTCGTGGAAAACGCTAGCTTCAAATATGAAGGAACTTTGGAAAGGAATAATCCAGGTCTCTAAAAATAAACCTTTCATGAAACTCTGTGGGGCAACCTTCTTAGTCTTTAACGGCTTCCAATTGGTTGCTTCCTTCGGAGTCTTTATCATCGTATTTTATATGTTCAATGGCAGTTATGAAAATGCCGGCACCTGGCCAGCGTGGTTCAATACCGTTACAGCATTTACAACAGCATTTTTAGTTATTCCTATCATATCCATGATGTCCAATAAATGGGGCAAAAGAAAGGCTTTCATTATTTCTACAATACTGTCCATCATAGGATATATCCTCAAATGGTGGGGTTTCAATCCGGCCAATCCCTGGATGATGTTCATACCAATACCTTTTATCGCCTTTGGTCTGGGAGGATTATTCACCTTGATGATGAGTATGACGGCGGATGTCTGTGATCTAGACGAACTAGAGAATGGAATGCCCCGAAAAGAAGGTACTTTCGGTGCGATATACTGGTGGATGGTCAAACTGGGGCAAGCAATAGCTTTGGTACTAGGAGGTTTAGTTCTAAAGGTAATCGGATTTGTATCTGATGCCCCTACTCAAAGTGCTGAAACTTTGTTGAACTTGAGAATTGCCGACATTGCCATTCCAGCCTTAACTGCAGCCTTGGCCATTTGGGTTATGTGGAACTATTCTCTAAGTGAAGACAGAGCAAGAGAAATTAAAGCGGAACTAGTGAAAAGAAGAGGGGAGTTGTAGACTAGACGGTCCTTTAAAAATTGTAATTAACTTTGTTTCTTTTGGAAAGTGTTTAGGCTTTCTTGAAATTTGACATGAAATTTACTTGTTGTAATTCTTATTCTATCTGTGAAGAATAAGCAAAAAGAAAGCTATGGAAGACTATCTGAAAATGAACAAAGAATCTTGGAACAGTGTTGTGCAAACCCATTGGGATTCTGAATTCTACGACAATAAAGGCTTTATAGAAGGACGTACTAGTCTAAATGAAATAGAGCAATCCATCCTAGGAGATATTAAAGGGCAGTCTCTTTTGCATCTGCAATGCCACTTTGGACAGGATAGTATTTCTCTATCCCGACAAGGCGCAAAGGTGAGTGCGGTCGACTTTTCTGATCAGGCCATATCCAAAGCAAACGAACTGGCCAAAATCACCGGGCAGTCGGTAAATTTCATTTGCAGTGATATATACGCCTTACCTGAAAATCATCAAGGTCAGTACGACATTGTTTTCACTTCCTATGGCACCATAGGTTGGCTTCCTGATATCAACCGTTGGGCCAGTGTGGTATCTCATTTTTTGAAACCCGGAGGTAAGATTGTTCTTGTCGAATTTCACCCCTTTATCTGGATGTATGATGAAAAGCTGGAAAAGATAGAATACAGTTATTTCAATCGGGGAAGAATTATCGAAAAGACTTCCGGCTCTTATGCTGATCCGGATTCAGGCATTACTTTCAATACAACCACCTGGAATCATGCTTTGTCAGAAGTTTTTCAGGCTATGAAATCCAATGGACTTCAGCCTGTAAAATTTAATGAATACGATTATTCTCCTTACAACTGTTTTGCGGATGCGGAAAAAATTGCCGACCGTAAATTCCGGATCAAAGGCTTTGGAGATAAGTTTCCATTGGTATATGCACTGGAGGCGGTGAAAGGCTAATCAAACAATCCATACTGCTTAGGATTTTTCAATTCGCCATATCTGCTTGTATTTAATGTGAAAGACTTCATCTCCGGGAAATACTTTTGCCTGGCTATTCGAAACTGCTCGGCAACAATATCAGCGTATGCACCGCTTCCTCTCATCCTATGGCCGTATTCAGAATCATTGAGCTTTCCCTTGTGAGTAGCCGATATTTGATTGAGCATTTTCTCTGCCCTATCCGGAAAAGCCTTGCGCGCCCAATCACTGAAAATCTTACTGATATCACCATTTAATCGGACCATGATGTGATGAATAGAGTTGGCCCCAGCATTGGCACAAGCTTCTGCCAAAGGAAGAATTCCGTCATCGGTAAGTCCTGGAATCACTGGTCCGGCAAGAACCGACACATGAATCCCTGTATTACTCAATTTTTCCACTGCTTTGAGCCTATTCTTTATAGAACTGGTTCTCGGCTCTAATTTTGCCCTAATTTTTTCATCCAGTGTACTGATCGAAAATGCGACACTGATCAAATCATGTTTCTGCAGGTCTTTGAGAATATCTAAATCCCTTAAGAGGAGATCGTTTTTGGTGATGATGCCTACAGGATGCCCATATTTTCTCAACACTTCTAGCATTTTACGGGTTAATTTGAACTTTCGTTCAGCTGGTTGGTAGCAATCCGTATTGCCCGCAAGCATAATTGGTTCTGCCTTCCAGTTCTTCGATGTCAACTTCTTTTTTAACAACTCCGCCGCATTCTTCTTGACGAGAATTTTAGTCTCAAAATCTAGTCCTGCACTATAGCCCCAATACGGATGAGTATTCCTCGCATAACAGTAAACACACCCGTGTTCACATCCCTGATAAGGGTTCATGGAATAAGGAATGCCAATATCCGGGCTATCTACCTTATTAATGATGGTCTTGGGGTTTGTCTCGATATATTGGGTCTTAATTTCAAAATCGGGATCTTCAAAATTATTGGGGTTTTCCGACCTCACTTCATTGTGAAAACGGTTGGCGGTATTGATCTGAGCGCCCCTTCCTTTTATAATATTCAATGGGTGTTTCATTTCGATGTCTTTAAGATTAAAAAAGGTGTGTTCGAGTGCATGCGTCACACAAAATTAAAACAAATTGTTTTAAATTATTTCAAAAATTGAATATTTATTTCATTTTTTATTACCTAATCAATCTATGCATAAATAAATTATGTATATTGCGGTAAATAAGCGTATAGATATGCATTACAAAGAGTTTTTACCCGGAACGGTCAACATTATTATCCTTTCCCTTTTAAGAGAAAATAAGTCGATGTATGGGTATGAAATATGTCAGATGACGGCAGAAAGAACAGATGGTAAAATCCAGCTTACGGAAGGATCCATCTATCCCGCCCTACACAAAATGGAGAAAAAAGGGTGGATTATTTCTGAAAAAAAATTGGTCAATGGAAGAACAAGAAAATACTACTCCATCGCATCAGACTCTTCGGAAACAGCAGACAATAAGATCAAAAGCCTACAAGAGTTTCTGCATATTATTCAGTCCGTTCTAAAGCCTGCACTATGAGAGCGATTCGAAAAGCGGTAAGCCAAATGAAGTCTGTGCATATCGAAGAACTCTACGATCACTTCATGTGCGTATTTGAGGACTTGATGAACAAAGGTATGGACTCCGATGATGCCATCTCTGAGGTTTTATCAAGGATTGAAAATTACCATCAAACACAACAAAAAAACAGAAAAAAAGAACAATTAAAATCAATAGTTATGATCACAAGTATTTTTGCAGCAATTAGCTTTAGTTTTTTATTCATTTTTCAAGAACCACCCTCACACTTTCCGGTTGCCGGTGAACAATATAAAATCTCTTCCGGTTTTGGCATGAGGTCACACCCGATCTCAAAGAAAAAGAAAATGCACAATGGTATTGATATTGTTGCATCTCCCGGGACAATAGTGATGGCTTCTGGAGAAGGAACGGTCGTCGCAGCTGACTTCGATGAAAAGTTGGGATATTTTATTGAAATCCGTCATGATGCCCACTACAGTTCCAGATATCACCATTTGGGTAAAATTCTAGTCGAAAAAGGTAGCAAAGTAAAGGCCGGACAACACATTGGTGAAGTAGGATCGAGCGGGCTATCTACCGGACCTCATCTCCATTATGAAGTTCTAAAAAACGGCAAGAAAATAGACCCTAAGCCGTATCTAGGAGTATAAATCAATTTTAAGTCCTTAATTTGCTCCTTGTTATTCTTTTCAATTCAAGAAATAATGAGGCTATATCTGGGATTTACGGTTTTATTTGTTTTTGGTTCTGTTCTCTCCATTGATTCGCACACAGGAAATAGAATAGAATCAAAAACGAGTAAACTCAAATATCACGAGTTAGATACTGTAAAAGATCTAACCATCAGAAATGCAACCTCTCTCTTAGGAATTAAATCACCTCAAAACATAGAAAATCTAGAAGTTTTGAGTTTTGGTGGCACTGAAATGAATTTGAACAGATTCCCAAACTTGAAAACCCTCAGAATTAATAAAGCTTTAAGCCTTGAAGCCCTGGATTTTAGTAAAAACACCAAATTAGTTGATATTAATATCTATAAAACAGGCCTTCGTGAAGTAAAGCTGGGTAAGTTGCCCTTACTTAAATCATTAGATCTTGGCATGAGTTATTTACTTCAGCTTGATTTAAGAGGCTTATCTGCATTGGAAAGTTTAGATTTAAAAGGGAATCGTCTTTCTATTTTGGATCTATCCAAAAATGGTCTTTTACAGAACCTAAATATTTCGTCGAATAAACTTTCTAAAATTGACATCAGTCATTTAAAGCACCTAAGATATCTTCGTTGTTCAGGAAATAAGTTGAGTGAATTAAAGTTTGCAAAAGGCCAAAAACTAGACATTGTTGACGCTTCTATCAATTCTATTAACAAATTAATATTTCCCCGTGAAATAGAAATTAATTCTTTAGACCTTTCTGGCAATAGTTTAAAAAGTTTTCCTTTCGAAAGGCTTAAAAACCTTAAGAAACTTGACTTGAGTGGAAATCTACTTGTCGAATGCAGAGTTCAAGCTTCTTCATCAATTACAAGATTAGATATTTCGCATAACCCATTGGTTGAATTTGATAAAACCTTTTTTGACCACCTATCAATATTACGCTTTGGATACACAAAACTCAAGTCTTTGGATCTAAGTGGGCTTCCCAATTTTAAAAGAATATTTGCTTCCTATTGTGAAGTTGAAGAATTGGATTTATCTAATTGCCTCAATTTAAAAGATGTACATGTCAGCTCAACTCCTTTGCGTCAATTAGATGTTACAAATTGTATAAATTTAAAAGAACTGCAGGTCGGATACAATGAAATTGTTGTTCTTGATCTCTCCACTACAATTAGAATTGAAGAAATAAGTTGTTCGGAAAATGGTCTGAAAGAACTTTCTCTTCCAGACAACTCACTAATAACAGAATTGAGCTGTCGAGACAATAAACTTACTACACTCGAAGTAGAAAAACTAAAGAAGATAAGAAGCCTTGATTTGACCAATAATTTCCTTGAAGAATTAATATTAGATGACCATGAAGACCTTTACCGGATCTATATTGGGCAAAATAATTTATCCAAATTAGATCTTTCCAAATCAGTTAAGTTAAGCTATTTGGATTGTGACTCGAAAAAAGTAGATTATATTATACTTCCCAAAAGCCAGGACTTACTGAAAGAGTTCAATTGTAATTATGACCTAATTCAAACAAAATAAGCTGTGAACTATAACACTTTATCTTTTCTATTACTTTTTCTTTTTTTCTACTACGGATCACCCGCCCAAAAGGTAAAAATCAAAGAAGAATCTGTCGAACAAGCCTTAATCCAAGCAAGATTGGATCAGGAGCCCTTAGATGGATACGTGGACGCTAGCGTAATTCCAAAGGTGAAAAAATTAAGAATATTAGAACTAGAAAATTTTAACTCATTAAAGCCCTTTAAGTTTTTGCGAAAAGTTTCCATCGATCGCTTTCATGGAACTGAGTTTAAAGCTTTTAAATCGCAAAGTTTACGAACACTTTACATTAGCAGAGCAAAAAATATTTCTTCCATTGAGCTTAGCCCTCTGGAAAATTTACAAAAACTCACCATCAGTCATTCCAAATTATCGAATATTGACTTGTCAGATCTAATTTGGCTTACAGAACTTAACTTGCAAAGCGGGCTTTTGACCTCCATTGATCTATCTGAAAATGTTCGTCTTGAAAAACTGCATCTTTCAAACAATCAAATACAATCAATCGATTTAAAGAAAAACCTTAAACTAAAGGATATAAAGTTAGATGGGAATCTTCTTACGGAACTCAACGTAAAATTTCAGCATCAACTTGAAAACCTTACTTGTACAGGAAATAAGCTTACCTTGATCTATCTCTATTACCAACAACAAATTGATTTCCTATTTCTCAGTGACAACTCGTTCGGACACCTCTTTCTACCTAAAGGTATTCAGATTAGAAAATTATATGTGAGGAACAACAAACTTAAGAAGCTTCAACTCTCTTCTATTGTAGGCCTGGAAGATTTAGATATCTCTTATAATTTATTTCGATCCTTTGATTTCGGAGCTGCCCCAAAATTGAAACGGATTTCTTCTCTGGGCAATGACATTGATCGATTTAATTTTAGCTCTAATCCCGAATTATACAGCGTAGCCATTGGAGATGTCGAACTTGACCATATCAAGCTAAGTGATTCGAAAAAACTAGAACTATTTAGGCTTTTTAGGAGCGATGTGGGACGCATAGAACTTGATAATTGTACTGCTCTCCGAAAAGTCACGGTGGATGAATGTGGAGTTGATTCGATTGACTTAAGGAAATGTCCCTCTCTTGAAGAACTAAATACCAGAAAAAACAATTTGACATTTTTAGATCTTTCAGACTGCGACAGCCTAATCCTTGTTCATGGCCAAACCAATAGACTACGAAGAGTAATACTTCCAAGAAAAGGAGGAAAGTTAAAACGCCTGTCTTTGACCGATAACGGGATAAAAAATATAGATTTATCTAATCAACATCACCTAACAGATTTAGGGCTTGGTGAAAATCCTATCAAATTTCTGGACTTAAGGCATAATAAGCAAATTGAAGCCTTGGGTTGCCCACATTTAAAAAAACTAGTGCTACCTAAGAATGTTGAACAGATTAATCGTTTTAATTGTAAACATGACGAATTAGAAATTATCAAATCAAATGATTAATCAAAACCATATCTGATACCTCACATCGGGAAAGAAGCCACGCTGATAAGTGGTTTCATACGCTCCCGATCCCGCATCAAATTCTCGAATGAAAATATTATCTCTATTGGTGATATTTTGAAGATCAACGGAAAAGCTCTGACTGAATTTTTTGGCATTGTGCCTGATCCCTACTTTAAGATCTGCTCGGAAATAGGGATCATGTTGCAACTCAAAAGAACGATCTTCGAAAAAGACTTCATCTTGCTCCAGTAAAGATTGGGCCTCATTGACTGGGGTATGTCTTCTTCCTCCGGAAAATGTAAGCTTGGAGTCAAGCGTCAGGGTGAACTTATCATTCAACTGAAATTCCTTGCCTCCCAAAGCATTGAGCACATAATTGCTGTTGAATAAAGTATTGTGTTCCACTCCATTGCTCCCTTTGTATTTGCTGTCGAATAGCGAACACGTCACTAAAAAGTAATACTGCTTATCAAAGAATTTTTCTAGAGTAAATTCGACCCCGTAATTGGTTCCTGTACCATCATTGTCTAAGCCTACTCTATCCGGAAAACCAAAATCAGCCCCTGAGTTGATCATAGAAAAGTTAGAGTCCTCAATATCAACTGCAACATCATACAAGTATTGAAAATAGGTCTCTAGTTTTATCCTGAGCTTGGAAGAAAAGAAATGATCCCAACCAATGACACTGTGGAAACTTTTGAAGAAATCAAGATTTTCATTGGGCAAAAATGATTCTCCACTATTATCTAATCTTGACTGGAAATATATGGAAAGCGGTTGCATCTGACTGTGGATTCCAAAGCCCATATTGAAAGTATTGGCCTCGTTCAACTCATACTGTAAGCCCAGTCTTGGATCCACGGCAAAGCTGTTGTTGAACCCCAACTGCATGAAGTGAACACCGGTATTAACCTTAAGTTGATCGTTGAAGCGATGTTGCCACTGGATGTATTCTCTCAGAAGGTTTAGTGTTCCGTCATAGGAGACCGCTTGATCGTAAATGTCATTATCGAATAAGACACTATCCATAAAATTAAAGCGATGGTGATCAAAGATGAATCCAGCTGAGATCTGATTTCTTGCATTGATTTTCTTATTCAATTTCCAGTTAACGCTGTACCGTGAGGTAGAAAAATCTCTGCTGAATATTCTTGACTTCTGATCATCTTCACTCAGGGTGTCCGTGGTAACGTCATTTTCATTACCGGAAACCACAAAATCGAGTTTAGAAGAGGTATTGTCATTAAAGAAGTAAACATGCGATAGCCCTCCAAAGCCAGTATTTGATGTCACAATGGTCTCTTCATCATCGTCGGCAAAGAGGTTGGTATTATCTCCGTCGGGATCGGGAAGAAATTCGATAAAGCTCAAACCTCCAACACCCCAAATAGAAAATCTCCCCATTTTCTCAGTAGGCATATTGATCTTAAAAGTGAGGTCTTTATACTGCGGCACCGCATTTCCTACCCCTAAATCAAATCCCAGCAAATCGAAAACCTCCAGAGTAGAATGACGATAATTTGCCATGATAGAAGATCTTTTACCAATTTTTAATGGGCCTTCGATACCAGCCTCAAAACCGTTAAAGCCTATCTGTCCTATAAACTCATATCGATCCTGATTTCCATTCCTCAACTTCAAGTCAAAAACACCGCTTGATCCATTGCCGTATTCAGCTGGAAAAGCGGAAGTAATGAAGTCACTATTCCTAAGATTGTTGAGATTCAACATGCTTACAGGACCTCCAGTTGTTCCGATCGTAGCAAAGTGATTAGGAGACGGAATGTCCACTCCCTCCATACGCCAAATAACACCTGTAGGAGAGTTTCCTCTTATGATAATATCATTTCTATCATCGCTTGCCCCACTCACCCCAGCATAATTTTGTGCCATTCTTGCAGGGTCCGCAATCGTTCCGGAAAACCTAGCCATTTCTTCCACACTCAGTGTACGCACACTGGCAGTAGCCATATCATTGTTCACCCTGTTTTTTCCCTGATCAGCCTCTACGACGACTTCGTTAAGAACATTAATTTCTTCAGTCATTTCTATCTTTAAGACCAATTCTTTCGCAGAGTTCAGTAATAAATTGGAAATAACGACGTCCTCATATCCTAAATACGAAAACACGAGTGAATGTCTACCCACTGGGATATCTTCGATCTTAAAGTACCCATCTACATCAGATGCACTACCCTTGAATTCATCCGATAATTGAACAACGACATTAACCCCTATCAATGGCGCTTGAGACTGTTTATCCAAAACCTGGCCTTTTATGGATTGAGACAACTGCGCCGTTAGACTTAGCGCCCAAAACAACATTAAAATCGAAACGAAAATTCTTTTCTCCATGATCTAATCTTTTACTTTATTTGCCACCTTGACGGTTATCAAAAACTTTCATCGAAGTGAATCACTTCTCGAAACCGCTTGAGGCAAAATTAGGACCACGATCATCCAAAAGACGATAACAAATGTTTATAATTTCGACCTTTCTTCTTTTTTTAATCTGCTGAGATGAATCGGTGAAATTCCGATGTAAGAAGCAATCATATGTTGAGGAACCCTATTGTGAATATCGGGAAAAACAGTGCTCATAATATCATACCGCTCTTTGGGACTTCGAAAATAAAGGTCTTTAATTCGATTGTCGAAATAAATAAAGTAACCCTCTGCTATCAATCTTCCCAGACGATCTCCTTTTTCCATTTCTTCATATCCTTGTTCTATGGCTTTCCTTGGAAGTACAACCACTTCCGTATCTTCTAAAGCCTGCAGGGCATAAACGGAGGGCTGCTTGAGGAGAAAAGCGGAATAATCCGTAATGAATTGGTTTTCCATCGTAAAGTGGGTGCTGTGTTCCACCCCTTTTGAATCCATTGCAATTACCCTTACCAAACCTGAATTGACAAAGAATATCTCATGAGGGATGACATCGGAGGGGCATAAGAGTGATTTCCTTTTGAAGGTTTTGATAAAGCTGTATTCCAAGAACTTGTCCAAATCCTCCTCGGAAACTTCAATCATGCTTCTAATGACATTTCGTATTTGCTCCATTCTTTTCTTTGGTTTTACGGGTTCATTAGATTTAATGATTTGCCCGCAAATTTATTTCGTGCGTGACAAACTAAAAAGATGATGGCAACTATCTTCCTGTCGCCATCATCCCTAAACTAAATATTGGATTAATGAAAAATTGATCTATTAATCACTTAATACCTGTGCTACTAACAAACAGAGCCGAAAGATGTTCGAATGAAAATAAAATTCCACTTGAATTTTGGCTCTGATCATGTCGATTGAATGTAATATCAGAGACCTGATCACATTTCCTGGTCCAACTTCTCCCGAAACTGGCTCGGCGTTAATCCCACTTTGGACTTAAACAATCTAATCATATTGTTGGGCTCGGAGAAATTCAATTCGAAAGCTATCTCAGAAATCGTCTGAATCGTATAATGTAGCCTAGACTTAATCTCAAGAATAATTCTATCCTTGATCATCTCACTTGCCGTAATGCCAAACTGATCTTTTACCGCATTATTAATGCTAACACGACTGACACCTATGATATGTGCATATTCGTTGACCCTCTGTTTTTCTGCAAAGTTTTTTTCTAATGACTCCTTGAAAAGGTAAGCCAGATTATTGACTTGAGTATCGGCAGCCAATTCATGATATTGACAAAACGCCCTATTCATTTTGATCAGGACATAGTACAATACCGATCTCATGAGATGGTCAGAGTCCTTTTGATAGTGTCTAATCTCATAAAGTAACTCCTGAAAAATGTCATTTTCGAATTAAAACAGTCTCCCTTTTGGAATAAAGAAGGCTGGAACACTTCGGTTGTAAAAAAACTGGAGCCTATATACGAAGAGCTGATCCGAAAAAAACTTATTCAAAAATTCCCTTTCGAATATTAAAAAGAAGCCTTTAATATTTCGCCGATCAAGACGCCAACTTCTCTTCTGATAAGGAGAAATGAAAAGAAAGGTTCCTGCTCTAATGGGGATTTCTTCGGTATCCAATATAATACTTCCAAGGCCTTGGGTGAATATCATGATCTCGAAGAAATCCGTACAATGAACCTCCCTTCCAAAAAAGAAATGGGGTGTTTTCTCAATCACCCCTAAATCCATCTGTAGAGGAAAGTCATATTTCTGCTTCGAAAATCGGAATACCTTCATCAACGCTTATTTAAACCGAACCATTAACCTTCGCTAACATTGAAGATTTACAATACTTCGGTCAATTCTGCACCGCCCTTATGTGTAAGTCTAAATGAGCGATATTTTTTAGTATTTCGAAGATACTCAATAAATGATTTTGAACTTGGCATAGACGCATTGTCTGTATAAATTAAGGCGCCCTTACGCAACTTGGGCTCTAACACCTTAATCAATGGTAAGTACAAATCATTCCAACCATCCATCAATAAGAAATCTATACCTTCCGGAATATCAGCCAAGGTTTCTAAGGCATCTCCTTCTCTTAATTCTATAACATCGTCCAACTGCGCCTCCTCAAAATTCTTCTGCGCTACCCGACATTTTTCCGGTAGAATTTCTGTGGTGATCACTCTTCCTCCATTTTCCTTAGCTGCAGCACCGAGATACAATGTCGAAATTCCGAAGGATGTACCAAACTCCACAATGTGTTTTGCTCCCGTCTTGATGAGTAAATCATATATATACTGACCCTGTTCTTCAGAAATAGCAATATAAGTATCCTTCATGTCCTGAGGTTTGAGTTTTCGAAAAACTGCCTTGGATAGACCTTTTAATATTTTTCCCATTTCAGAAGAAGCTTCGCTGTGAAGTCGTTCTAAAAGCTCTAATACCAAAGGATATTTAATCGTATTCATAGTTTGATACTTTTTCGTTTATAATCAATTTGAAATAAAGTTATTACCGAGAGAGATAACAAGGACTATCAAAAAAGGAATTTTGACTATCATTTTGATAAACAGATCAAGTTTCCTTTGGTTTTAAGTGATATGAAACGGGTTCTGGAAAGTACAGGAAGCAAAGATGGACCCAGCTAATTTATTAGAAAATAGTTGAATCGGTAGGCGAGCTAGGCTAAAATAAGTTATCGTATACTAGGTGCATTCTTTATTGTCGTTTAGCCTCATTTACTTGTTTTAATTCTTCACTATTTTGGTTATTTGGTGCAATTATGCTTTATTATAGCAAATTTTTAATATATAATTTCAAACTCTCGTTATGAACAGTAAAGTTGTTATGGGATTGCGCATCTTGTTGGGTATTTTCATTTTGGTCTTCGGCTTGAACAAGTTTCTTAATTTTATGCCTTTTCCTCCTATTCCAGGAGATGGGGGAACACTAATGACCATTTATTTTACTTCCGGGTTTCTTAAAATAATAGGAATACTGGAAATTTTAGGAGGAATAGCACTCATTGTAAATAAGTTCGTTCCACTCTCATTGACGATTACGACTGCGATTATGTTAAATGCATTCTTGTTCCACGCATTACACGATCCAGCCAATATCATGGGAGCTATAATAGGCCTAGTTCTTTGCCTTGTTTTGGTTTATGCCTACAAAGGAAGATTCTCAGATTTGCTCAGCGCATAAATTCGAATATTTACTGAGCTTTAAGTTTTTACTCATTCTAAACTATGGGGCGGGTTGCTTGTTACAACAAGTATCTATTAATAAAATCTACAGTTTAGAATGAGTAAAACAGTCTTAATTACCGGAGCTTCTAAAGGCTTCGGAAAAGAAACTGCCAAGTGGTTTGCGAATAATGGTTGGAATGTGGCAGCAACCATGAGATCCCCGGAAAAAGAAACCGAACTACAGAACCTTCCGAACACCAAAGTCTATCAACTCGATGTCACCAAGGACTCAAGTGATGCCGTTTCTCAGATTATTCAGGATTTCGGTCAGATTGATGTCGTAGTGAACAATGCAGGCTACGGAGCGGCAGGTCCTATGGAGCAGAGTTCCATCGAACAAATTCACAAGCAATTTGATGTTAATGTATATGGTGTTGCAAGAGTGATGCAAAGTGTATTACCTCATTTCAGAGAGAGGAAGCAAGGACAATTCATCAATATTTCTTCCGTCCTCGGATTTTTGACCATGCCTAATTTTTCTGTGTACAATGCCTCAAAGCACGCGTTAGAAGGACTGACTGAAACAATGAGGTATGAACTGGAACCTTTCGGCATTAAGTTGAACCTGATTCAGCCAGGTGGATATGCGACGAATTTCTTTGAAAGCATGACACAGGGTGATCGTGGTATTAATGTTCCGGAATACAAAGAAATGGAGCAGAAGTTAGGAACTTACTTCCAGAGCAGTTTGGAATCCGGAGGTTTTGGACATCCAAGCGAAGTAGCAGAAGCAATATGGAATGCAGCCAACGAACAAAATTGGCCTTTCCGATATGTTGTAGGAGAAGGAGGACAACAAATGGCAGAAATGCGAAAAAATGTCGACATCGAAACTTACATTCAGAATGTGAGTAGTACCATGTTAGGATAAATTTAAATGAGGGAGATGCTAAAATCATCTCCCTTTTCTTTCAAAGACTTCTTATCTGATTTGAACAACAGCTAACCCCTTCTTAGCCTCGCAAAATTTCTTTATTCTTTATTCTTTTATCCTAGTATACCGCTCCTCTGGATCTCTTCTCTTTTACCCTAATTTTATCTAATAGGATTGCGCCACTACGTGGCTATCATTAAAACAGTTCTAAAATTATAGCTCCGTAGGAGTGCAATATGCCTAGCCCAACGGATCAACAAGACCTTATAGCTCCAGAGGAGCGACATGTTCTTATAAAAATATCAAGACGAAAATACCCATCCCCTAAATTCTATACCCTTCTCTCCCATATCCCAAAATAAGAGGCCACATAATATACATACATGACCTCCGACGATCTCGTCTCAATCCAATACCTCTATTTTGCTCTAATCAATTTTTGCGTATCTCTTCTTCTATCGCTCAACATCAATGACTCCATCAAATAGACCCCTGATGGAAGATCAAACAGATCAATTTCTATTTGATTTGTTCCTCTTTGGGTATGATAGACATTCCGATACAAAGTCCTTCCGGTTAGATCAGATATTTTCAAAGTCATTATATCATTTCGATTCCCTTCAACATCCAGAAAAACTCTTCCGCTGAAAGGGTTGGGATATACAGAAACAAATTCTTTAGCCTCCACATCCTCTGTATTCAAAACTATTTCTGTCGAAAACTCGATTTCCTCGCTGGTATAGTACTCATCATTACACAATACACTCACTGTTGCATAATAACTCGTTCCCTCGTCCAGCATGTCCACAAATAAATATGTCTCCGTCGTGGTGTATTCTTCTTCGAAGTTATCATTATATATAGTGATGATATACTCGACTGCACCCATATCATTCCAATATAGCGTTACACTCGTTTCCTCAGGAACAGCCGTTAAATTTTCCGGATCCTGGCAATCTTCCTGATCTTCAAAAGTATATTCGAACACATTGCTCTCCATCTCGTCCTCATCACAAAGAGTGATAATTTCGATGAAAAAGGTCTCGCCCCAAGGAACCTCTTCAATGAATATCTCTAAGAAATTCTCTTCAACGATGAACTCTTCGTAGTACTCGTCGTTTTCATCGTAAATGAATATTTCGTATTCCGTAGCACCGGCGATTTCTTCCCACTGTAAGCGCAAATTTGGTTCTTCCCAAATTATTTCAACTTCTTGAACAGCCGCACACTTCGGGTCATCGGGATCATCCGGATTATCCGCTGGGGCCACTTCTTGCAGCAAATTGAATTTCACCTCCGTAAGCCCGAAACAATTTGCGTCTCCATGATTGGAGATAGCCGTTAACAACACGAATTGTGCCTGTATTCCAACCAGGTCCGGTCCTGGGAATCCACCGTAAACTGCATCTCCATTGGCTCGTGGGAAACTCATCGTACCCCAATTCACCCAATCTACACCATCCAAGGAATAATCGACATTAACCTTGTCAAAACCCATATCTAGTTTGCCGGGATCATTAATGTTCCAAATCCAGGTCTTGGATAAATGCCGAACTACCCCCAAGTCATACATCAACCAATGTGATGAACCATACTCGAAATTGGGATTGTCTTTTACCTCGCAAGAAGTCCAAGGGTCAAGCCAAATGCTTGCATCAGGTTCAAAGTTTTGCCCAATGGACCAGTACCCAAAACCCAATAATATTATTATGAATAAAATATTTTTCATTTGTCTAAAATTTTGATTTAATACAATGGATTATGTCAAATCCATGAATCCGATTGGAGCATCATTGCTCATGGTATTGTAGAAATTGCCAATGTTGGGAAACAAGGTGACCAATTCTGATTTAGGCACTCCGTACCACAGAGCCATTTCAGCAAAGTATTCGTCCGTTGAAATCTGTGGTATGACAACTCCTCCTTCGGCAATCACCAAATCATTATTGTTCAATGCCAGACTAGGATAGCTTCCATATACCTCTTTTCCTTTGACCTTATTACCCATTACCAAAACATTTCCTCCCCAAGCATGGTCTGTGCCATTTCCATTCGACGTCAAAGTCCTTCCAAAATCTGAAACAGTAAACGTTGTAACATTGTCCTCAATCTGAAGCTCTTCCAAAGCGGCCTGGAAACTACTCATCGCCTTACTGACCGTAGCCAACATCGCCGTTTGAGCGTTCAAGACCTCGTCGTGATGATCCCATCCGTCATATCGTATGAAGAATGTCTGCCTCTTCATGCCCAATGCCTGTCTAACCTTAATGGTTCGAGCAACCATTTTCAGACTCTGAGACAAGTAATCAGCTTCGAAAGCGGTGTTGATGGTCGAATTACCCACTGCGCCACTAAACAACTCGTGCGCGTTCTGACTTGATTTAACCGTATTAGCGTAGGTAGTCTTAAAAATATCCTGATACTGCTGTTCCATCAGGCTATTGACACCCGATGTCCTTAACTGATCAAAACTTGATACTCCATCATATCCAAATATTCCGGTACTACCATTGCCCGTAGGAACGATACTGTACTCAGCAACATCTTGACCTAACTGGAAAACATTCTTCCCGGAAAGTGAGATGTTCATAGAAATATTCTGATTCGAATTGGCCGCATGAACCAAATCAGCCAATCTTCCAGCCCATCCCGTCGCAGATTTTGTTTGAGGAACAGATGTTTGCCATTGCTGATCCTGGTCTGCGTGTGAATAAAGGCCAAATGGAAGGTTATTCCCATTCAAATACTGTGCTTTGGTGGTAGGTTGTACCAAAGTACCTACATTACAGATCAAGGCCAATTTATTCTGGTCGAATAGCGACTTCAATTCTGCCATTGAAGGATGAAGGCCCAATTCCTTATCGTTGTACTGGATCGGATCTATTACCAAAAGGCTATCTTTTGCCAAGGCAAGATTCGATCTTGTCGTTGCATAATCATTATAATGAGGCGAACTAATTGGTACCAGCATATTAAAAGCATCGTTTCCTCCTCCTAGCATGATGCAGACCAAGGCTTTATAATCCTCCCTTGCCGGAGCAAACAATGAGGCTGCACTCATCGACTGCAGATTAAAAAGAGTGGAGAAAAATGTAGTACATCCCACTGCTGCGCAGCTCGTAGTACCTAAGAATTGTCTTCTGCTAAATTTATTTGTCTCTTTCATTTCTTTAAAATTTAAATTTCTGTGGGTCTGCTTATTTTAGAATGACATAATCCGGTGCAATTGAAAGTAGATACAAGGCCATACTTAATCTTTCTTCCGGATCATTGAGCGGCTGAATGGAGTTCAAAATGATTGCTTTTGTAGAATCAGAGAGTTGTCCATTCGCCAATAAGATGTCCAAATAATTGATCAAGCCACCGGGGTCATTTTCAGACAACTCCAATACTATGGACAGATCCGCAGAGTAATTACCTTCCTCATTCTCCTCATCATCCTCTAGATCTAGAGCTCCACACATATATAGTCTGGTATTGCGCACATTAACTAGGTCCATCGTATTAATCATTCGAATGGAATTCGTCGAGTTCAAAATCTGAAACTCTGGCCCAACCATATAGTTCTGTGTAATTGGCCCTGGCGGCTGATATTCCGGAAGGAAGAAGTTGAACACACTTGGTGCACCAAGTGGAATCTGCCCCAAAGCATCATTCCAGCAATCTATCTCTGCGTAATAGTCCTCATTTTCATCGGCCTGAACATGGAAGGCTTTCATGTAATTCATATACCTTACTAATGGCTCCCGAAGTTTTCCAAAAGTATATTCTTCTGTTACTTCAGCCCGAGCTTCGCGATCCAATAGAATTGCTCGAATAACTTCTTGAAAGTTATTGGGCTCCATTGGGTTAAAAACAGAGGCTATCCTTTCGACATATGCCGGACTGGGATTAGAAGATGTTAAGAACCGTATCAACGACTTGGCAATAAAGGGCGCCGTATTATCATGCGTGCTCAAGTGATCCAAGGTTTGGCCCACATCGGTAAGACCATCTTGCCCTGCAGGAAGCACAACACCATTTAACAGCCTTTTACTGCTTCTGTCATGATGAGTATCATACATTTTCATCGGCAACAAAAAACTATTCAAATTGCCCTCTTCAATAGGATCACCAAAGGCCACAGAGTTAGAACCACTCCCAAACCCCGTAAATACCTGGGCAAACTCCTTGATATCATCATTGGAATACGTGGGTATGAATGCTCCGTTGCCATCGTACTTTCTCGTACCATCCGCATTCAGCTCCCAAAGACCAATACTGAATAATTGCATGATTTCTCGGGCATAATTTTCATCGGGATGAATGTTATTGGCCGGATCAGCTTTGGGATTGTTATAATGTGATAAGAACACCCCCATTGAAGGACTTTTGCTCACATCTTCAATCAACTTTCTATAATGCTGAAAGGCATTCGAATATAGAGAGTCATAGTAGATTGACGATAACTGCCCAAAATCTTCGAATAAGTCAGAATTGAAGTTAATTACAAAAATCTCACTCATTATAAAAGCCATTCTCTGACGTAGAATATCGGGAGAAGTCATATTATTATGGATCCATGCCGAACTAAAGAAGTTGCTAGTAATAATCTCCTCCGGGTCGTCTTCCTCCCGATCATCCTCATAGGTCCGATAGAATGATACCATTTTGGGATAAGTTCTTACTTGGGGTAAACAAAATTGTTCTTCAAGCCAGGCTTCGTAACCCATGGCTGCAGTCATATGGATAATATCCATATCGGCACCGAAAGTGCACTGAGCCAAGAACCTAGAGGCATCTTTTAACTGTTCCTCATTTTGAATATTGAATCCATCAACAGTAACTGTAGCCGATGATGATCCACTGGAAACAACGGTAACTTCGTTGTCATGCCCCGCTCCAACGAAATCGTAATGTCTGAACTCTTGTGCTTGAGAGGCGATCAGACCGCATAAAAAAATAAATAGTAAACTAATCTTCCACTTCATATTTCTCAAGTTTATTCTACCTGAGAACAGTTTAAAATTCATTTACCCTACCGATAAAGAAAAGTTTTTAAACCAAACTTGTAATCGATCAATAATCAACAAGTTATACCAATTACAATGTGTAATGTCGCATAAGATTATCTAGAGATTTGGTTCAGTACAAGGCGTAAAACGCAGGCATAGCCTAAGCTACGCCGAGTATTTACAACGCAGTAATGGAGCAAATCTCTCTTGAGATTAGCGTCATTATATATTGTATTTGGTATTATCTCTCAAAAACATAATTTTTTTCTTCTCGTTACTTACTTTTAGGTGAAATGCGTGTTAATATATCATCTCAAAAGAGTTAAATGTGAAAAGGGCGAAAGGAATGAATGCTGAAAATATACTGGGAAATCCGGACTTTCTGGCCATCTCCTATGGTGGATATCGTGAAAAATCCAGAGAAATACAACCCACTGTAGAGCAGTTGAAAGAAGACATGAAAATACTTTGGGCAGCTAATATTAGAATTTTACGAACTTATAATACACATTTCGAACATGCCTCCAACGTACTAAAGGCCATCAGGCTATTGAAAGAGGAAGATCCAAATTTCGAAATGTATGTCATGCTAGGAGCATGGATAGATTGTGAAAATGCTTGGACTCCCTGGCCAAATCACTACAGGGAAAATGAAGAAGCCAATGTGACTGAGATTGACAGAGCGGTCAAGATGGCGATAGAATATCCTGACATCGTAAAAGTGATCGCAGTCGGCAACGAGGCCATGGTGAAATGGGCAACCAGTTACTATGTTCAAGCTTCGGTTATATTGAGATGGGTAAATTATCTACAAGACCTGAAAAACAATGGTCAACTATCCGAGGAACTTTGGATTACCAGTTCTGACAATTTTGCTTCCTGGGGAGGAGGTGATCCTGAATATCATACAGAAGCCTTAGAGGATTTAATTCGAGCGGTCGACTTTGTATCTGTCCATACCTATCCTATGCATGACACGCATTACAATCCTAGATTTTGGGGCGTTTCCTCAACCGAAAAGCACTTATCGGATCGAAACAAGGTCCATTCTATGATGATTCGAGCCAGGGATTACGCCATTTCTCAGTTCGAGGGTACCAAACGCTTTGTACAAAGCATTGATAGTTCAAAGCCAGTTCATATTGGCGAGACCGGATGGGCAAGTAGGTCGAACGGTTTTTATGGTTCCAGCGGCTCTAAGGCTACCGACGAATACAAAGAGGGGCTGTACTACCACATGATACGAGACTGGAGCACTTCCAATGGAATATCTTGTTTCTATTTTGAAGCATTTGATGAGCCATGGAAGGATGCGGTCAATCCCGAGGGGTCTGAGAACCACTTTGGCTTATTTACGGTGGAAGGAAAGGCCAAATATGCCCTATGGTATCTTGTTGATCAAGGAGTATTCCAAGGCTATTTCCGTGGAGGAAATGAAATTATTAAAACTTATGACGGAGATGAAGAAAAGCTTTTGCAAGGAGTAATGTTGCCAGAGATAAGTAGTGAATTATAAAAGAAATTAAGTGTCATGTCATACAGAAAAGATAAACTTTTTACCGGAAGTACATTATTGGAGAGCGTTGATTTCAATACCAAGTCTACGGATGAGATCAAGTCCCTTTTCAAGGAGTTATTAGAAGATGGAATGCACGGGCTGTGCTATAGCGCATATGAAGAAGGACAACAGCCAGGAGATATACTGAGCCGAGAACAAATACAGCGACGCATGAAAGTAATCGCTCCCTACACTTCTTGGGTCCGCTCCTTTTCTTGCATCGAGGGAAATGAATTGGTACCACAAGTCGCACGAGAATATGGCCTAAAAACCTTAGTAGGAGCCTGGTTGGGTTCTGATAAATCAAAAAACGAAGAGGAGATCGAGGGCCTTATTCAGCTCGCAAAAGATGGTTATGTAGATATAGCAGCAGTTGGAAATGAAGTATTGTATAGAAATGACTTATCTGAGGAAGAACTTTTGGAGTACATCTTGCGAGTAAAAAAGCAAATTCCTCATGTTCCCGTTGGATACGTTGATGCTTATTACGAGTTCACTCAAAAACCTGCCATAGCCGATGCCTGTGATATAATACTATCCAATTGTTACCCCTATTGGGAAGGATGCCCCTTGAATTATTCCTTGGCTCATATGAAACAGATGTACCATCAAGCGCTAGCAGCCGGAAAAGGGAAGAAAGTGATCATCACTGAAACAGGCTGGCCAAGTCAAGGGACTAATTTTGAGGCATCAGAACCCTCCATGGAGAATGCTATGAAATACTTCATCAATGTACAGCAATGGTCCAAATCTGAGGGCATTGAAATATTTTACTTCACCTCTTTTGATGAAGCATGGAAAGTTGACGACGAAGGCGACGTAGGAGCATTTTGGGGTATATGGGATAGTGACGGGAAACTGAAATACTAGGTCATTCGACTAACAGTACAAATAACTATTCGACATCATCACCATAAATACCACCTTAAAAAGTAAATTATTAATTATTCCTTTTTCATTATTAATTAAGCCCATTTGCTATCTCACCAGGGTCACATCCCCAGCCAATATTACCGTGCTACCATCTACAAATTGTACTTCCGTTACGTAGACAAAAACCGCGGGATTAGACTGTCTATCCACATGATAACCATCCCAACCTTCTACCCCAATATTTGGAGGAAACTTCTCTTTATAGAATACATTATCACCCCAACGATTGAAAATCCTTAGATAGTTAATTTGTGCCACACTTTGATCCTTGACATATACCGTAAAGAAATCATTATTACCATCCCCATTAGGGGAGAAAATATTCGGCACATAAACATTCTTATCGACATAAAGATTGATCAAAGATCTACCAAAAAGTTCACATCCACTTCTCGTTGTCATGATCAATTCCAGCGTCGTAGATTCTGTTCCGATGAATTCAGTTATCAAGCAATTCGGACAAGCCACTGCCTCTTCTGGATACCATTGTGCACTCTCGATATTGGCTGGATCGAAGGCCAATTGTGGTCTGAGAATTAACTCATCCCCAACTTCTACCTCAATTTCCTCCAGTAAATTAAAGTCATATCGTGGCGCTTCCGGAACAAATACTTCCTGCTCCACTGCACAATCTCGACCATCTAATATGGTTATAGTATGCCAACCGGGACTGATTTCAGTTTGATCTCCCAGGGTCATTTGTTGGTTGTCCAGCACAACAGTATATGGAGCTCGTCCACCGTCAATACTAAGTACTGCCATACTTGGCACTTCATTGGGACATACTGCTTCGTCCACTTCTACTTCAAAGCTTCTAGGCTCTTCAGGATCTCTGTGCACCACCATCGAATCCAGGCTTTTACAGCCGTTCATCAAATCTTCCACTTCGATATAATACAAGCCTTCCTGATCAACATCTATGGTAGCTCCTTGGTCATTTCCTATAATATTTCCGTTAGGAGTCCACCAGTTCATTATTTCCTGCTGATTATAACTGCTTATTACCGCCACTATTTCTGTCTGATCGCGATTACATGCCAAACTATCAGGTTCATCGACCGCGATGTCCGGATGATTTCTATCCTCCAAAATAGATACAGAGATCGAATCTCTACAAGCATTGTCCAAATTCACAAGAATCAACTGATAGTCTCCTGCTTGATCTACAATTGGATGAATCGGATCCGATAGGTCTACAAAATTTCCGTTGGATGTGTTCCACTGAAAATCCAATTGTAATCCTTGATCAGAATCTTCTGCATTGAGAGATATGTCCAGTTTCACACAAGTCAACAAATCAGGTTCAGCCAGAGCCGCTACTGGGATTTCTCTATCCTCAGGAATTACAATACTGCGATTACTCGCACATCCATTAGCCGGATCAATCACTTCTATCGAATAGGTTCCTCCTTCAGAGATTTCAATGTTGTAGTCCTGATCTGAACCCAAGATACTTCCATCTATCGTCGACCAAGAATATTGAAGGTCAGGGTCTTCATTCTCCACTGGCCGAAGTTGAATTGTCATGGTCTCACAGTCTAGGACATCTGTATTAACCAGACTAATAACCGGAGACAAGGTGTCAATATCGACTTGGATACTGGATCGATTGGTGCAACCATTGCTGATATCTGTAATCTCTACCAAATAAGTACCTGGAAGATCCACATCAATTTCCTCTTGGTTGGCATCCCCTATGATTCTTCCATCCGATGTCGTCCATTCGAAATTCAGGTCCGACCCTGTTACTGATATACCATTGGCACTTAACTTGGTGTTGATTCGTATACAGTTCAAAATATCCGGTTCAACAATAGACAACAATGGAATTTCTTCGTTGGGCTCCAATACTTGTTCTAAAGTATCTGCACATCCATTATCCGGATTGTGAATAAAGAAAAAGTACTGTCCGGCAGCATCAACATCGATATTGCTTTGCCCCGGATCTGAAATAATATTTCCATTACTTGTATACCATCCCCATTCCAAATTCGGGAAATTAAAATCGGTCGTTCCGGCTAAACTGACAAAATCATCAGAACAGGTCAGCTCCATGGTGTCGCCAACACTCAGGGCTGGTAAATCTCTATTGACATCAACATAAACAGAGTCTTGATTAGTGCAACTATTGACTTCGTTTTCGATGTTCAGCAAATACCATCCCGGTTGATCAACTGTAACAATTTCCGAATTACTACCGCCTAAAATATTTCCATTACCGGTAGACCATTCAAAATTGATATTGCCCTGATTCGGATCAGTATTTCCCTGAAGTTCTACAGTCCAGTTTATACAATTTAGTATATCAGCAGGATCAATATTCAACACTGGTATTTCCCGTGTATCCTCCAAGAACAAAGTATCATGAACAACACATTGACTTGAAGAGTCTATAACAGTAAGAACATACATTCCTTCATCTGCCGGAGTAATGGTGTCTTGATGCAGAATACTTGCCGGTGTAGTCCAGGAATGACTCACATCGTCTTCATTGTCTCGCAAGTTAAACACATCAATAAGACCGTTGGCTCCACAATCCAGAACAATAGAATCAGGGATAAGTACTTCAGGGATAGAATAATCTGCAAAGACCTCCAGAGTGGCAGTATCTGCACATAGTGTTACACTATCAATAATGATCAAATGATACATCCCTGCCTGATCAATACTAACCTCCAAATCATCAGTGTCAGAACTGAAATGACCATCGGGGCTGGACCAGATAAAATAGTCATCTTGGCCAAGATAAGATCCAGTACCATTCAAGATCATATCTTCTAATGAAGCACAATTCATCATGTCGTCCCCCAAAATGATCGCCTGAGGAATGTCGTCCTGGCTAAATATCTCTATGGAGCTCGTGTCCTTACATCCGTAAATCGGATCTACTTCAACGAGATAATACGTACCCTCTTGAGTTACCCGAACTTCTGTTCCCACTGCATCTCCGTCGATATCACCGTCTACGGTAAACCAATGGTAGCTGTAGTCGGTATTTGTATCCGTAGCGGCCAGTAAAGCCCTGCTATTACTGCAGTTGATTGGGATGATTTCCTCCGGATAGGCATTGAAATCCACCGGATTTTCTACAACGGTTACTTCTTTGATTTCCACGCATTCGTACTCTCCGTCACTGTAGACCAACTCAGCAATATAAACGCCGGGGCCATTGACAAAAGCAGTATATGGTGGTTCCTGAAGGGTATTGATAATTCGTCCGTCAGTTGAGGACCAAGTCACTTGATAGTTGGCCGCTCCGTCATGGTGTTCTGTCAAAGGAATTTCCACCACATATTCGCCACAAGGCTGATCTTGATTCTCCGCATCCAATGGCATTTCAATTATATCCAGAACGACTTCGTCAGATTCCTTACAGGTGCCATACATCTGGATGTTATCCAAGGTAAAGGCATTCGCATAGATCTTACCTGGAGAATTCTGATGAATGCTCACAATACAAATTTCTACGGTAGTATTGTTATTGGAGTACCAAAAAGCCTCATGCTCAGTCCATGTACAGTCGAAAGCATTGTTATTAAAACCCGAATACCTGTTGTTGTTAAAAGTAACTTCAAATTGAGAAGAGTGCGAGGTTCCTACATTGGCAGAAAAGAAAATAAAATGATAGTCCGTCATAGGCTCAATGGCCACTGTTTGACACCATACCGTAGCCCCAATTGAATTGGTCCCTCTTCCAATAAACATATTGCTTCCCTCCAAAGGAGTACAAGGCAAATACCTTCCAGGTCCAGTAGGGCTATAAGGTTGGGCTGAACCATCTATACCATACATTCCTCCATTGTCAAATGGACCAGTAGGTGCTACATAAGTATACCGGCTGGTAAATCCAGTATTTCCACTTTCAAAGCCTCCGTTTTCAATCAAATTGGTCTCATAATCCCATACGCTCGCGGTAAGTGTATAGGTTCCAGGTTCTGCAACTTCAGTGGACAAAGACCATGGGTCTAATACCCTGTTCATAGGCTCCCAAAAATGGCGAATAACGTCTCCGGTCAATACAGCATCGTACAAACCCATTTTTTCACCCTCGCAAAACTTTTTGTCCGGGCCAGCGTCAACTTCTAAGTTTTCGCATTGAGAAAAGAGGGAGTGGATGCTAAAAAAGCAAAGGATGGATATTAATAATACTCGAGCAAACATTGCGCAAATTAAATTTGTTGGTCCCTTAAATTTAACAAAATTTTACCTAAATAAATCGACTATTTATCCAAGCATCTTTCTATAGAACCAAGCAGCAATAATATTTTGATTTATCTATTGCGAATCTCTGCGAACAAAACATTATTTTGTCAAAAATTAAAATATGCACCCATTTATTGAAAAAACTAAAGCCTATGTCCAAAAAACCTTAGCCAATGCAGAGGGAGGGCATGACTGGTGGCATATTCAACGGGTCCATAAAACAGCCTCTAAAATAGGCCAACAAGAAGCTGCGGATATGCTTGTCGTCGAACTTGCAGCGCTACTGCATGATATAGCTGATTCAAAGTTTCACAACGGTGATGAGGAAATCGGCCCTAAAAAAGCGGAGACATTCTTAAATTCTATCCAAGTTCCCGAGGAGACGATAAAACATGTAGTAAACATTGTTAGAAACATTTCCTTCAAGGGAGGAAATTTTAGTTCCGATTTTAGCTCCTTGGAATTAGATATTTTAAGGGATGCCGATCGATTGGATGCAATGGGTGCCATAGGCATTGCAAGGGCCTTTAATTACGGCGGATTTAAGAACAGAGCACTCTATGACCCAGCCGTTCCTCCCAAGTTAAATATGACCAAGGAAGAGTACAAAAAGAGTACTGCACCAACGATCAATCATTTCTATGAGAAGTTGCTTTTGCTCAAGGATCGAATGAATACGGACCACGGTAAAAAGCTTGCTCAACACCGACATGACTTCATGCTTCGATATTTAGATGAGTTTTTCGCAGAATGGGGCGATGAAGACAGCTCTCCACTGAAGGGCTAAATGGTCATGACACCTAAATTGACAAGTGAACTCCGCTATTTTCGATCCTAAAATAAGTAATTCACTATAGCGAAAACATTAGGGGTTGTATCGAATAAAGACACAACCCCTAATAGTTGCTTGCGTATTTTTTTCTGTTTCGCGAGCCACATTAATCCAATTCTATGACGAAGAATAATCTGTTGGTATTGTTAACATCATTCCACTGACCGGCAACGCCTAAAGGCCAGTCCGTAATGGCCAATCCCAGTCCATCTTGTCCTGAACCGAAATCATCAGGTTCATTACCCCAGTTATTGTAAAGATCGTTCACTACAGATCCATTTTGAAGGCCCATCCAGAACTGTTCCCCAACTTGATCATTGTCTCCATCCCATATCCAGTTTCCTTCAACAGCCAGGTCATTTCCTCCGATCCATACATAAGAAGCTCCTCCGCCATCTGGGGCTGTAGTTCTGGTCTCATTGATAGAAGCATTGTTCAATTCGCTGAAAATAGCTCTCTGCTCATTGGCATCATTGATTTCGGCCAATCTTCCCCCTCGGGCTACTGCAAAAGCTGCAGCATCAATCCACTCCATTTTCTCTTGTACAATTTCATAATTCTTCCCATCATAGGTGAATGTTACAATGCTACTGGTAACATTTACGTCGTATAAAGCAGTACTTCCATCTTCTCCAATCACAGTATATACCACGGTGTTGGTAAAATCTTGTGCAACACCGGAGGCCGGAGTAACTACGGCATTCTCAGATACTTCAATCATTGGTACGAGAGAAGTTAAGTCTGTTTTCGGAACGCTAAGTGTAATGGTCCTTGACGATTCATTAATTGATGCATCAATACCTCCTATACTAAAATTTGTAATTGCTTTAGAATCAGAGTCCGTCATAGGCTGTGCATCATCACTTCCACATGAAGTGAAAAAAATAACAATCAGAATAAGTAATAAATACTGTGCTTTCATAATTTTCTGTTTTAGTTTATAAAAAATTTATATGTCCCTATCACAGTAGTCTACTTTCGAAATGACCCACTACTATCTATTCAATTCACAAGAGATGAATCCACTTTTTTTACTTACTCGACTGAGCATGGATGGAAAATGATCAACATCAATAAAATCTCATCTCGCTCCCAAGGTGCTGAAAACGAGCATATTGCAAACTAATCCAATAGACAATGTCATCCCTAGCTAGAAGGAAACACCTCTTTTCCACATTAGACTACTTTGATTTTATTTAGTTGATACGCCGAAAGGAGTTTGCGGCTATTTCACATTAAGACATGCTATTTCATCTTTTAGTTGGGTCGAATTGATAAGAAAATGAACTGGGAATTGACAATGCTAAAACTAGCTATACACAAAACTCAAACGAAGATGAGGATATACTTTAACAAGAGTATATATTTCTCCGGATTGGAAGGAAAACCCAAATACTATTCGAATAAAAATCGTTGATTTTCAGTAATTTATGCGCCAAATCGCCCAGTATATAACAAAAGTTATATTGACAACACTGGAATCTACGCATAACTTTATCATATCTAATCCATCTTTTCCTATTCCCCCAGGGAAAGATGGGTTAACCCCCCTTATTTCATTTACTCCCCTAACTTGCTCGGATTAATATTCTTTTGAAATGCTAATTAACATTGAGTTGATCAATTCTTTTTCCAAAAGTACCCCGTAAAGAGAATCAGAATGGTGAAAAGCTCTAATCTCCCCAGGATCATCAATATGATCAAAACAAACTTGCCTGGCCCGGAAACCAATGAAAAGTTGTCCAGAGGGCCTAAGTCACCTATGGCTGGTCCAACATTACCCAAAGCTGAGGCCGTGGCCCCAACCGCGGACATGAAGGGGTTTGGAAAGTCCCTGAGTAAGTATATCATGATCAGGGAACCAAAAACAAACAACATCAGATACAAGAGAAGAAAAACTAAAATATGGGTCAATATTCGAGGCTGAACAATTTGACCGTCAATTTTAATCCTTATGATTGCCTTAGGATGTAGTAATCTCTTTAACTCCAGGAAGGTATTCTTGAATAAAACCAAGTGTCGAATAATCTTAATCCCTCCAGAAGTAGACCCCGCGCTTGCCCCGATAAATAGAAGTAGAAAAAATACCAAAACCAGGACAGGAGACCAGCTGGTATAATCCGCAGAAACATATCCAGTCGTGGTAATGATAGAGACCACTTGAAAGCTTGCATCTCGAATAGATCTTTCCAAGCCACTTTCCGAATGATTAAAAACAATAAAAGCGACCAAACAAGCCATAAATAAAGAAAACAGCAGATAGGTTCTGAATTCATCGCTTTTCCATACCTCGATAAATTTTCCCTTCAAACTATAATATATCAGGGTGTAGTTGGTTCCCGCTATGAACATGAAAAGTATAATCCAATAGTGAATCCATGGGTTCTGAAAATAGGCTATACTCGCATTTTTAGTAGAAAAACCTCCTGTTGACATGGTTGTCAAGGCATGGTTTATAGCATCGTAATATCCCATTCCACTAAACTTCAAAATCAAGCCTAGTACCAGCGTTAGTCCGAGATAAATGAACCAAAATCGTTTTGCTGTCTCTTTTATTCTAGGGTGAATTTTATTCGAAGTAGGTCCTGGAGATTCCGCTACAAACAATTCGACCCCTCCAATCCCTAGTAGAGGAAATAAGGCGACCGTAAGCACGATAATACCCATTCCTCCTAACCATTGTGTCATGCTTCGCCAGAGTAAAACCGCCTCAGGAACGGATTCAATATCTGATATTATCGTTGCTCCTGTCGTCGTCAATCCGGAAACGCTTTCGAATAAGGCATCTAAAAAATGATCAAAAACACCGCTAAATAAATAGGGAAGCGAACTAAAAACAGAAATGGTAATCCACCCTGTCGCTACTATTAGAAATCCTTCTCTCTTGGCAATTTTTTTTACACAGTTCTTAGACCCCAACCAAAGCAGAAGTCCGATCAATGCAGATATAACTGAAGAATAAATCATTGCCTGAAGATCTCCCGAGCCGTAGTACAAAGAAACTGGAATCGTGCATAACATAAAACCGCCCAAGGTGATCAACAAAACACCCAATACATTTAGGATAACCGGCCGATTGATCATTACTTGAAGATTTTTTCTACGCGACCAATCGCCTCAGGAAGCGCTAAGATGATCACCTTATCTCCTTTCTGAAATACGGTGTCTCCTGTTGGGACAAAGCTCTTTTCCCCTCTAACAATTCCTGCAATAATGCATTTTTCGGGAAAATGAAGCTCTCTAATTTCTTTTTTGACAAGCCGGTTTTCCTTATGAATTTCGTATTCTATGATTTCTGCATTAACCCCATGCAAACTAGCTATTGCCTCCACTTTACCTTTTCGAACATATCGAAAGATGTTGTTGGCAGCGATCAACTTCTTGTTGATGATGGTATCTATGCCTATGTTTTGGGAAATATGGGTGTAGTTCACATTTTCTACCAAAGCGATGGTCTTATACACCCCTAATTCCTCGGCCATAAGACTGGTAATAATATTGGTCTCGCTTACTGGAGTGAGTGCGACAAAAGCATCCATATGTTCCAGGTTTTCTTCTCTCAATGCATCTACATCACTGGTATCAGCATGAATAATCAGGGATCTGTTCAATACTTGAGCAAATTGTTTGGCGGTGGATTCATCTTCGATTACAATGGTAACCGAATAGTCATTTTCGATCCTCTGTGCTGTCCTTAATGCCAGAGAAGTTCCTCCAATGATCATTACATTTTTGATCGGCTTCAATTGCTTGCCAACAAATCTTCTTGCCGCTTCCAAAGAATTCTTGTGAGTAGAGATATACAAATGATCTCCTTTTCGGAGGATCGTATCACTCCTAGGGATAAGGGTTTGATGCTCTCGCAAAAGAGCAATTCCTCTGAAAGTAAAATCTCCTGCCGATTGATCTATCTCCGATAAGCTAAGATTAACCAAAGGACAGCTTGTGTCAACCGTAAATCCCACAACAGATATTTTCCCGTTTTCAAACTCGAAAAGATCGGTAAAAGAGGCTCGTTCTAGCAGTCTTTCTATTTCCAAGGCTGCTAAAAGTTGGGGTGAGATCAAGGCATCTACGCCCATAGACTTAAAGCGTTCTTTATTGAATTGTTCCAGATGTTCAATGTTTGAAATCCGGGCTATCGTATTCTTAACCCCCAATTGTTTAGCTAGAATGCAGGATAGTAAGTTCGTTTTTTCAGAAGTTGTAACTGCGATATACAGCTCTGCTCGATGTACTTCCGCTAAAGTCAAGGTCTTGACAGACGCAACATCCCCTTCTATGGTCAGAACATCAAGATGCTCTGACGCTCGAGAAAGAATATCTTCATTAAAATCTACTAATGTAATATCATGATTTTCCTTAGAAAGCAATTCCGCCAGATGAAATCCGACGGCCCCTGCCCCGCCTAAAACAATTCTCATGACCTCATTTATTTTCCTTTGACAAAAGAAAGCAAATGTAGTATTTTATTCACTTTGATGTTCGATTAATAGGCTCTCTTTGGACTGCTTCAATACCTCAATAGCTCTATTGACAATTTCTAAATGGGATCTGAAGCATAATACCGCTAATCTCAGCCAAACCTGACCCTTAATAGTGGTCGAAGAGAGGAAGACTCTACCGTCTTCTCTGACCATTTTAACCAAGGCTTTATTGAACTCATTGGCATCTCCATTTTCCGGAACATATCTGTAGACCATGACAGATAAATCGGGATAAGGCCCGACTTCGAAGCCTATTTTCTGGATCTCTTCATAAAAATATCGACAGAGATATATTTTCTCTTTTAGTGCAGCCCTGAATTTCGACAAGCCAAACAATTGAAGGGGCAACCACATACGCAAGCCTCTGAAGTGCTTGGTCAATTCAGGAGAAAGATCTGCCGGAGAGGGTTCTTCCTCCAAGTCTATAACATCCTGCATATAGTTCGCTTTGTAATAATGCGTTTTGCGCAGTGCATCCACATCCTTGATCAATATAGCTCCAGTACCGTAGGACAGAAAAAGGCCCTTGTGTGGATCGATGGTGATAGAATCCGACCGTTCCATACCTTTGAACTGTGGCTCTATTTCGTCGACAAGGATAAAGAAGCCTCCATAAGCTGCATCAACATGAAACCAACATCCGTATTCTTCCGATAAATCTGCAATTCGATCCATTGGATCAATCGCACCCGTATCGGTTGTGCCTGCTGAAGCAACAATCATAAAGGGATTCAACCCATCATCTTTGTCTTCAAGCAATTGTCTTTGTAACGCATCTGCGTCCATTCGAAATCCATTGTCCAATGGAATATACCTCAGAATACAGGTCCCCAATCCCGCGATGCGAATCGCTTTCTGCACGGAATGATGTGCCTGTTCTGTTAAGTAGATCACGGATTTTGCTATATGTTCAGGACTTATTCCTTTCTTATCCCTTGCAGTAGCCACAGCAATAAGATTAGCTATTGAGCCACCACTGGTTAAATTCCCTAAAGCAGTCGAAGGGTATCCTACGACCTTGCACATCCATCTTATCAACTGATTTTCTAATCTTACAGCACCAGGTCCTCCGAAAAAGATCCCAGCGTAATTATTACTTATATCTGCCAAATAATCTCCTAAGGCCGTCGGAAAAATCCCTCCCCCAGGAATATAGGCCAAGTGACCGCCAGAGGCCGGATTTAGTGCTGGTTCATCCACAGACTTTTCAATTACTTGAATGAGGGAAGTCATATCCTTTCCATCCTCTTCTATCGGACAATCTTCTATCCCTTGCCCGGTATTTTCACCTTCATTAAATGCCTTTCTAATGGGAAGTTCATCGATAAATTGAGCACAGTATTCCATTACCTCCTCATTCCATTTAGATCGTACTTCACGCCCTGGCTCTAATCTTCTTGCTTGCCCTTCCAACTGAGCAATTATTTCCAATAAATCCATGCAGATAAAATTTAGGCTGCAAGATAGCAGCGTAAATCACTAAAAGCAAATTGCAGTTTGCTAAGAACAATATTGGAGTCTGAGTGTGATTCCGAAGGGATTGATTCCAATTGTAAAATTGAGGTAAACATGAAGTACGCACATACCTTAGCGGTTAACCTTTCTCTCCCTTCCCAAAATTATAAGGAAACAATCCTCCAAATGTCTCCATTAACAATTCGTATTGTTCATCTTTTTCCGTAGAGATATTGGTAAACAAAATTCGACCTAAGCCAGTACTGGGCTGAAAATACATCAAGGTTGCTGTTCCAAAATCATTTCCACCATGTCCAATCACTCCACCAAAAGAGAGATCCCAGCAAATGCCTTCAGTCAAATCTTCCCTTTCATACTGTTTACGGAACATCTCTGCAACTGATTCCTTCTTAAGCACTTCGCTTTCCCCGTAATAGGCTTTCATAATTTCCTGTAAGTATTTTGTCATGTCTGATACAGAACTATACAGTCCCCCGTCAGGATAAGTAACGATAGAGTAGGGAGGAACTTCTTTATAATTCTCTAGATAATATGTGGTTTGAAGATCCACATTTACCGCTTCAAGGTTCCAGGTAGAATTTTCCATTTGAGCTGGATCCAGGATGATTTCTTGAGTGTATTCTTTAAAAGTTTGACCTGAGGCTTTTTCTACACATAGGGCCAAAAGCGCTGCCCCTAAATTACTGTACTCGTAATGTGTTCCAGGCACATGCTTCAAAAAGCTCTCTTTGTTATACCATTCGCCTTTTTCGCTTAAGATTTTCTCTAAAAACTCGGACAGTCCCATCGTTTTGTTTCCATTGTATCCATCAAAGTACTGATGCCAAGCTTCAGGCCAATCCTCCTTTACCAGCGCTTCAGAAAATATATTCCCTCGTTTGTAATACTCCGAACTTCCTATCCCCGAGGTATGACTTGCCAAATGTCGAAGGGTTATTTTCTCCTCCGGTAAGTGCGGGTTCTTAACTTCAAAAGGCAAATATGAGTTGATATCATCATCAAGGTCCATTTTGTTTTCTTGGACCAATCTCATCGTTGCTACACCTATTAAAGTCTTTGATACAGAAGCTATAATTTGAACTGTTTGAGGAGCGTATTTCTTTTTGTTTTTCATATCAGACCACCCATATCCTCGCTCAAAGAAGATGGAGTCTTTAGTAAAGACAGACACCGCAAAGCCTGGAAATACCTCTGTTTTATTAACTATTTGTAAAAAACTGTCCAGAGAATTAATTTCCTCCTGATATGGAAGAGCATTAGGCTTTTCTCCCTGTTTGGGATCCTGGCTTTTACATCCAAAAATCAATACCAACAATAACAAGTAGCTCCAATTGATCATTCTTTTCATCTTTCTACTGCTTCAAGTTTTTTAAAATAGGTTCTTTCTTTTTCATCTTCTGCCCGAACATAACATCCGATAATTGCATCTTTTTCATCCCTAACGAATTCCACTTGGTGAAACAGCCATTGATCTCCGGAAAAAAGATCCGAGGAAACTAGATTAAGAAGGGTTGATCGATGCTTTATGGATTTAATCCACAAGCTGTCATTTTCGACTTCAAATTGATACGCTGTGATGATTTCAGGAGAATAGTATATTCCCTCATATTCGTTCAGTAATAGCTCATTTGGCACCACCACTTCTGATACGCTTAAACTACTTGTGTCTTTACTGTATTCCTCTGTATTGAACTCTTGCAAGGAAATAAATTCATCGGATAAATAGATGTCGTACAATTTCTTGGCTAAGTAATAGGTCTCCCAAGCTCCATTATTGGCTAAATAAATGAAGGAATAGCCTTGATCGGGAAACCTGGCTAAGGATGTTCTATATCCCCCTGTTAATCCCAGGTGGCTAATTCTTCGCAAACCTCTATATTCCATAATAAAATTTCCAAAGGCGTAATCAGTATACGCTCCGTTATTGAGCCTCCCCTTCGTTTCGATCAAATCAACCAGCGCTTGATTGGTTATCGGTAAATTCTCTAGATATCGAAGATATCTTATCACGTCTTTTAAACTAGAGCGCTGACAACAGGCCCCAGGATAAGAGTAATTAACGGGAGATAATTGATGCTCTTCCTGGTCTCGATGACGGATGTACGAATACGCCTTGTTTGGAATAAGTTGATCTACATCTGTTCTTATTACGGAACTTGTCATTCCAATAGGAGAAAACACATTGTCTGCCATCCATGAGGCAAAAGATTGCCCCGATATGCGCTCTATTATCTTTGATAAGAGCAAATAACCCAAATTATTGTATTCGAATACCTCTCCGGGATTATTCAAGAGTTCTTTTTGTCTTTTCGCCCAGCGCATCAGACGTTCTTCTGTGAGATAATCGTAATCTTCATAACCAACCATGGCCATGCTGCCCTCCCCCTCTTTCAATCCGCTGATATGATAAACTAAGTCGCTTACCTCAATAGAGTCCATGCACATGGGAAGTTCTGGCAAGTACTTTCTAATAGATGCTCCAAGCTCTATTTTGTCTTGAAAGGATAATTGAGCTATGGCATAGGCCGTAAACTGTTTGGAAACTGAGGCAAGTTCAAAGACCGTTTCGCTGGTATTCTTTATTTGGTGTTCTATGTTGGCTAGACCAAAGCAACTAGAATAAATTGGCATACCGTCTTTCAATACTGCCACACAAGCACCAGGGGCATTTACTGAGTAAAACTGATGTAGAAATTCATCAATCAAAATTTCCCTATTGAAGGACGAAAAAATTCTAGTTTCTAGCTTCATCGAAGCATCATATTGATCTTTATTCTTCAATCTTACCAAAAACTCCCCCGCTTGACGGGTATAAAAAACACAAAAATCTGCTGTTTCACTTGTATTGGTCTGTTCGATCATGGCGGAAGATGGGTCATAAACAGAAAATTCCAAATCATTACTGAATTCGGTCAATCGCATCAGGACCAATTCTTTTGCTTTCAGTTCGATCCTGAACAGTTTGGTCTCACCGGATTCGATCGTGGCTTCAGTAGTATAGTTGCTTTGAAGCTCCTCGATATTCTCCTGGGCTGAAAGCATATAAGAACACAGCATCAGAATTGAAATGACAGGATATTTCTTCAAAACTAAAAAAGTAATGTATTTCATTTGCACACTTAACTCAAGGCAAAAATAGCCTGTGCTGAACTAATAAAATTGTAAAAATGGAAGGACTACCTTAAGTGATTACATGAATAAGAGAACTCTTTAATAAGGGAAAGTGGGTTGGCCCCGCAATATTTTTTAAAGCTTTTTATAAAGTGTGCCTGGTCATAAAATCCAAATTCATACGCCGCATCGGATAGAGACATCTCGGGATTCTTAAGCTTGAATTCCATGCATCCCCTCAACTTAACTAAAGTAATAAAGGTCTTTACAGAGTATTTTACTTGCTGCTGAAAAAGCAGATTGAGTCTTTGCCTGGTCATGCCCATCTCTGAAGCCAGATCAACAACAGTGATATTGCCTTGATGTTGATAGATTAAAGTACAGGCTTTTTGGGCTAAATAAAACGAATCATCAGGCTTAATGTCCATTGAAAGAATCAATGATTCCGCTCTTTTAATATTCTGCTCAAAGGATCTTGAGAAAAGCTCTTTTTCGAATTCACTGATTGAATCTCCTAACGCTGATTTCAAAGCTATAAGACCTACATTAAGTTCATTCGATATAAAAGTCGAATTGGCCCAAGGCTGTAATTTGATGGCAAATACGGTAAGGGTATCCTCAAATTCGAACCGGAAAGGAGGCAATACTCGATGCATTGTAAAAGCGGAAGGAATTGTTCCTAAAAGGCTTTCTCCTGCATACAAAAGGACATTCTTTTCCTTAACAAACAATAGTTCATAGCAGGCATCATCGACGATCACACCAGAGTTGTCCTTGGTACTCTTATCGATTTCGGTGTAATAAAAAGACCGAATCAATTCTTTCGAAAGCTCTAAAGGTTCACTGACAGCACTATACATGATCTATGGAAATCTCAGTAGTAAGATAGTACTTTAATCTGAAACACTATGTATTATGATGTCTTACGCCAATTCACTTTACGTCTAATGACATAACATTTTTTGTTAACAATAGCCAACAATTGTTAATACCGTAATAACGCTTATCCATTAGTACTTTGCATCCATTTTTCCGGCTTAATTTGGACTTGACAAGCTTACAACGAAATGAAAGTTTATTCGATATTATTGATAGTTTTTGTCTTTGTTGGGTGTTATTCTAGCACCGAAAAGGCCGCCAAAAATCCAAAGTACGGATATGATTTAGGGGACATTTTCTTCAATCCCAAAACAGACAATTCTGACTTCAAGCTCTGCGATTCTACCAAAATCATTCACCGCAGAAATGCTTTGACTTATCCGGGCGGGAAAAAGGCCATTAATGAAACACTTAAGAAAAGCTTCCTTCCCAATCCAAAGTACGACTCATTCAGCGGGTATATCACTATTCGTTTCCTGCTCAATTGTAGCTTCGAAAAAGATCGATTTCGACCCCAATCAATGGATTTTGATTTCTCTTTGAAACCAGCCCCTCCTGAATTGATCGAACATCTTATTACTATTATTAAACCCCTCAATGAATGGGGTCACCGATTTCCGGAAGACAAGAATTCCGATTGTTCAAAATATTTAAACTTTAAGATCGTCAATGGTAAAATTGAAAGTATTCTTCATTAGAAATATTGTCTCTGTTTCCGTCCTATTAATATTGGTCATTGGGACGATGAACGGCCAGGGAAACTGCCTCATTTATCCCGAGAAAAGCGGAGAGAGAAAAGCCTGTGAGCTCAGTTATAAAGCAATAGAATACAAGCAGGGTAGCAGAGAATCACAGCTCTTATTCGATGAGGCTATTGAAGTTGGACCCAAATACGCTTGGGCATACTATCAAAAAGCAGTTCCTTACTTCAAGAGAGGCCTGCTGAATGAAGGGGTAAAGCTCATTAACAAGGCGATAGAATTAGAGCCAAAATCCTTTTACCTTACCTACAGGGCCTACTGGTATTTTAATCATGAGAGCTATAGTGCTTGCATTGCCGATCTGGAGCGATATTACTACCAACAAAAAGGGCCTCTAACTTTTACTCCCGGTGGTGATTTGGAAATGAGGCTCATGCTAGCTTTAGCGCATGCTAAATCGAATAACCATGACGAAGCAATTAAAGCGGCTTTGAACTGTATCAAAGCTTATGGCTTAAAGGAACACTTGATAGGTCTTTATGATTATCATGTGCTGGGGATGTTGTACTTTCAAAATGGCCAATTCGAAGAAGCTTCCCGTGCCCTGGAGAAACAAATTGAAGTCAATCCCGATTTGGTCGATAGTTACTATTACTTGGGGCTGATAAATAAGGAAAAATCCGAGTATGATAAAGCTGAAAAACTGTTTCAGGAAACCTTGTATAAACTTGAAAATAAGGACAAAGCCTATCAGCGATTCGGTTATGGATTCGGCATTAACAAGGCTGATGTTCAGAGTGAATTGACTCCATAAAGCTTAAGAGGGTGCGTGAGAACTCCATTTCGACAAGGTACTGACGAATTTAGTTTTGATCAAGGCATTTTTTTGCTGGCGTAGCCCTGTTACGTCAAAGAAAAATAACGCAGAGCAAGATTAAATTTGGCGTAGATTGGTGAAATAGGGGTTTTTACACACCCTCTTAAATACGGCTTTAACATTTTTCCCTATCCATTCTGACATTCGATGTGTACCTTTACGTTGTACAAACCTAAAGTATAAGAATCATGAAAAAACAACTTGTCCTGGCAATTCTATTGCTAGTTATTAATTTTTCTTTCGCCCAAGATGTATTACTCAATGATGCCCAAAGGCCTCAATCCGAGTTTAGCACAGCGATCAATCCTACGGACACGAATAATATCGTTTTGGTGACGATGCATGGATTCGATGATGTCACTCAGTCGTTTTTGACCATCTACTACACCAATGATTTTGGTGAGACATGGGATGTCAGCGATTTCCATGGAAAATATGAGGGCCACCTTGGTGCCGGAGACCCGGTAGTTCAATTTGATGAAAACGGGACAGCGTATTTGGTCAACTTGGTAGTAACGGAGAACGATGAGGTGCTCACCATGCTCTCCCGTTCTCAGGACGGTGGCCAGAACTGGGAAGAGGTGTTTACCCATAGCGATCAATTTACCGACAAACCCTGGCTGGGTCTTGACCGCTCAGATCAATCTCCACATCAGGGCAATATATATATTCCCGTAGTTTCTGACGAACTCATTCTTCTATCTATAGATGACAATTTTCAACTCGTCAACAATACGGTAATACCTGATGGCTATCATCTTCCCTCGGTTGTGATCAATAAAGACGGAGAAATTTTTACTTGTGATAATACCATTGATAACCCCAATGAATTATATGTACAGCACTATACTGACGAAGGAGCTACTTTGGTTCATTCTACTTTAGTGGCATCCTTTCCCGATTATACTTTTGACACTGAGGATATATCATTCCGTTTCCAGCCAACGGCTTATCTGGCCATTGACAACTCAGACGGTCCTTACAGCGGCAGAATCTATTTAAGCTACACTGCGTCGGAATCAGATGGTTCGAATTTCTTTGATGTGTATTTGATCTATTCTGACGATCTTGGAAGAACCTGGAGTCCAGCTAAAATTATTCACCGCAACAATGACACCCATATTCAACAGTTTTACTCTAGTTCATTTGTAAATGATGAAGGCGTTCTCATTCTTGATTGGTATGACCGGGAAGATCATAGCGATTTGAAAACAGACTTCATGATGGGAATATCTTACGACGGAGGGGAGAGTTTTGAGCAAATTAAGCTCAATTCTGAACCCATGGATTTTACTCAGGTGGTTTTGGCAGGGTTCGAATTCGGTATCGGAGAATATCATCAGCTTGTAGCAACAGATCATACTGCCATCTCTTTTTGGTCCGATGGTCGAACCAATGATGGAGATCTAAATATTTACTTTGCCAAGGTATCTTTAGATAACCAAGTATCCGGAGTAGATGAATCTGGCCTGGTTCTTACTAGTTTTGGATTAACTAAAATATATCCGCAACCGGCAAACTCAAGTCTGAATGTGGAATTCGATCTTAAAAAAGATTATGTTCTTAAACATAGAATCCGTGATGCACAGGGTCGAATTCTTGAAGGGAGTTCATGGAAAAATTATTCTTCCGGCCCACAGAAATTGAACATTCCAACTCCATTTCAGGCGGGATCATATTTCCTTGAGCTAGTTTCAAAACAGGGCTATATTCGAAGTGTGAAGTTCACCAAAGCTTAAACCATGTATCGGTTTGTTTTTTTGTCACTTATTCTTTGCTGTTCATGTGCAGGCAAAAAACAGATGGTTCAAGATGCTGAAAATGCATTGATGGCAGAAGCCAAGGAGCGGTATGATGATCGTTTTGTCGTAAAGCAGAATGAAACGAATGACTATTCTATTATTCGAAAAAAGTATAAGTCCTTTTCGGAGCTATTGCCCAGTATTGCGTTTTTTGTCTTTGATCATCGACAGGCGGTCGTTATCCACGAAGATTCGCTTACCGCGGGTTTTGTCGAATGGTATTCCAGCCATTCCATCAAAGCGATAAGTAGAAAAAGAAATGAAGCGGATGAGATATACTACTTTGACGTGTTGGAGCGGCGAAAAACTTCATTGAAATAATTCTTACAAGGTGATGCCAAGGCCGACATCAAACCGATGCGCCAGAATGCGTGTTGGAATAGTTCCATCCGGGAATTCATTGGAAATTCCTCTTGTAAGAATGTATTGTGGCTTAATAGAAACATTCTTATTAATTGGAATTCTACCCATTAATCGTAATTTAAATGCCAAGCGCACCGAGTTTGAAACCCATTCTGAATTGTAATTAATAAACTCTTCGTCATAAGTAAAGGCATCTCTATACCTTTTCAATCCATCTGCTTGTTCTCGGAAAAGAAAGGAGACTTCTGGGCCCAGATTGATTTGAAGAAAATCTTTGTAGAGCTTAATTTTGAACCAGTAATGGGTTAAACTGACTAGAGTTTTTTGAAATTCAAAATCCCTTATTCTGCCACTTCCTTGACTGCCACCTATCCGCTTCCACTTCCCGCCATAATGATCTACGGAAAAATAAATCCGAAGTGGAAACTCCCCTTGTCCATATTTTTTCTTACTGATATAGCCAATCGAATAATGTATCCCAACGGAACCTTCGTAGTCTTGTGAATCGTGCCCATGACTATAATCATCCTTGGAAATACTATGCACGGACACTCCAGAATGAACTTCAACCTCCTGCCCGTTTAAATTCATAAATGAGCTAAAAATGACGATAGAAAGCGAAATTAGTCTTGCAATGGGCATAGTTCAGATCATGAATTAGTTTAGGTTTAGTCATCTAACGAATAGAGGCCTTTCGAAATTATTGACGGCGTGACGCTAATCATAATGAACCTCTATTTTTATAATCATGGGCTCTCTGGCAGGATTCTCATTATTGGCAATTAGTGCTTTGATCTCTTCTTCTCCTATGGATCGATCATAGCTAAAGTAATAGGCATCGGACAATCCCGAGCCAGCGGTCTTGTATATTGTAGAGGGTTTGTATTTAAAAATGGACATTTCGGCCCTTGAAATAATAGGAATACTTCCAGCACCATCGAGTCCGGAGAATTTATTGTTAAGCTGCCTAATGCCATGAATGGTCTGTACATCAATTGTATCCATGTCATCCAAGGCTAAAGGGGTTTTGGGGATCAAATGGTCAAAAACTGCAATCTGCTTATATAGAATCAACACATTATTCCCTTTCCCAAAATAGTGAACTATGGTATCACAGAACTCGCTGAGTCCCTCATATTCTTCTGAAGGATAAGCCGTCCATGTGTCTGACCATAAAATATACCCCTTTTGCTTCTGGCCATCAATATAACTGATTTCGACACATTCTGTTTTCCAACATGACAAGCAGTCTCCAAACACATCCGACGCCAATAAAAATGAAGCCAATACCAATAGTATTCGTCCGGTCATTGCTAATATTTAAGTGTTAAAAGTTAATCTGAACCCCTACGCCTGTCAAAGACAGTTTTAGGTCGACTTCTAAATTGGCCTTGCCTATTCTTTTGGATGATTGATCATTGTAGTCCTTTAAAAACCCCCTCCTATATCGCTTTTCTTTTATTCCGTTATACGCCCAAAGTGATCCTCCAACTATAGTAAACGGGACAGCAATCGCAACTACTCCGGCAAGCATTCCTGCGGTAACTGCAAACAGAATCGTATTATCTATTACCCGATCAGCAAAGTACACCCCAGCGACACCTAATCCAACAGTGCCGGCACTGTACAAGGTAACTTGCTTCCAAATGTATTCATGCTTCCCTATCCTGGCCAACTTCAGAAATTGAGGAACCTGCTCTTCGGTTAAAACCAACACGGAATCCAGCGCTGAAAAGTCAAATTCTTGTTGATTAAATATATATCTGCCCTTGTGAAATTCGAGTTGCTGACCTATGGCTTGATAGCCCATTAAAAGAAAGAATAAGCTCAAGAACAGAATGGATAACTTGTGGTAGATGGAATACATTTTCATAATAAGTGTATTTGATCTTCAAAATAATAAGAAAGCTCATAAAAAGCCATGGCTAAGCAGCAAATTCCAAAATTTTCGGATTAAAATTTATAGAACCATTAAAATGCAGCGCTATGAACACGACCTTTACAACATTGACAACACTGCTTTTTTTATTGCCTATTTTCTTGTTGGGTCAAGAGGGAACTCATTTCACTATAACCGACGAAAATGGAGAATCCCTTCCATTCGCCACCGTTGCTTACTTTAAAAATGGGGCTTTGATTGGTGGCACCATCAGTAATCTAGAAGGGAAAGTAAATCTAAACACGGAAGAAGCAGATTCTTTTCTGGTAAGTTATGTTGGTCATCAACAAAAGACTTTCACCCAAGAGGAAATACGGACATCAGAGACTGTTTCACTTTCTTCTTCAATAAGCCTGTTAACTACTGTAGAAGTTGTTGAATTCAGGAAACAAATTAGGGGCTGTACACTACGTGGTTGCATTCTACAAAGCACAATTACCTCTGAAATTGAACATCAAGAATTAGAAGAGAAAGATAATCAGGTATCAGAAATCACTTGGAATTCCTACCCCAACCCTACAAGTAGATATGTTCACGTAGAAAATTCTTCAGGAAAAGCATATGGTATGATCAGAGTGATCAATGCCCTAGGATCTGTAATAATGGAACTTCCCTATGCTGGGAATCAAACAGTTGATCTTATTAACCATCCTCAAGGGATGTATTATATCAATCATTTTTATCAGGGCAAGAACAGCAATATTGCGCGAGTGATTAAATCGGATGTATTCTGATGACCAAGTAGGGTTTTAAAAAAGAAAAGGCCTGGATTTCTCCAAGCCTTGTGGTGCGAGGCGGGCTTGAACCACCGACACCTGGATTTTCAGTCCAGTGCTCTACCAACTGAGCTACCGCACCTCCATTAAATTTAGGTTGGCAAAAATACTCCTAAATTCCGTATAGAGCAAATATTTATTAAAAAATAAAAAGCTTTAATCTTTAAACACAAGTACACGGCTACCATTGTTGATGTATTAAAAGTGATCGGTTATCGGTGATCGGTGGTCAGTCTTTGCCCCAAAGACCCAAAAGAATAAAATCTTTCAGTTCAACCAAAGAAGTTTCAATGAGTTCTTAGCATTTTAGCACATCAGCTACTCAATTATTATAAGACGTGAAATGAACTCCGCCAAAATACCCCAATATGCCAAAGACAAATGCGCCAACTAACAAAACAATTGAATTCATCACAAAAAAAATTAAATCACCACAATTGAGCTATAAGGCGTTTCGTTGTCTATTAACTATTCTATAGCATCAGAAGATCCCGATCTAATCCAAAGATCTCGCTGAGGAAACGGAATGTCAATTCCCTCTTTCTGGAAAGCCTCGGTGATAGCAAATCGCATATCGCTCTTCACATCGTCAATCGTGATCAAAACCCTAGACCAGAATAGTAATTCGAACTGCAAAGCACTATCCCCAAAATCTATAAATCTCACTAACGGTGTAGGCCTGTTGTCCACATAACCATTGTTCCGGGCAACATCCAGTAAGATTTCTTTTACCTTCTTGACATCAGATCCATAGGCTACGCCAACATGTATGGAAAATCGATTCGAATCATGCTCTAAATTCCAATTGACAAAAGTATTGTCTACCATTTTTGAGTTTGGAACCACCAAAAGTCGCTCATCCCTTGTCTTTACCCTACTGGTCCTCAATCCTATTTTCTTAACCAATCCCTTTTTGCCATCTACTTCAATGGTGTTGCCGACTTCCACTGAACGCTCGAACAATAGGATAATTCCCGCAATGAAATCAGAAAAAGTACGCTGTAATCCGAATCCAATACCAACCATTAAGGCCGCCAAACCACCCCAGATCACTTTTAAACCAATTCCGATGCTCTCTAGGCCCACTAGAAATAATACAACATAGATGATGTATCTCACTAATTGATTGATAGAATACTGAGCTCCTTGGTTGAACTTCTTTCTACGGTAGTACCGCTTAAGAAAGACCTTGATGAATAGGTAACTAATGAAATTCGCCAAAAGAACAATGAGCAATATTTTAAGTACGTCGTTGACGTGTATGACGATATCCTCTGTTTTATATAACACATAGTTTAGGTCAAATACACTGACCAAAAACTTAATGGCCACTACTCCCAACACATACTTAAAAGAATCCGACCCGGAGACCTCCCTTTCAGTTAAATGATCATCGCCATGCTGCTCTTTCTGGGACTCTTTGAGGAACAATTGATTGGCCAAATAGTATACGAGAAAGGCAGACTGGATGACAATAAAAGCCAATAAGATATCACTGAAATGGATAGTTTGTTTTTCGAAACTCTTAAAAAACTCCAAATCCAAATCAGACAAGCCCACCACGACCAATACGATGGACATAATGAGAATGGAATTGATATAGTATGAAAGTATTCTGGTATTAAGTGTCCTGGTGCTGCGCTTAGCCAACCAGGGAATGAGTCTTCTGATCAGATAATATCTCAAAACCAAAAGGATCAAACAGGCAACAATGATCTGCGCTATATTTCTATTCCCAGCAAAGAACTGTACGAATTGATCCACTTGATTTGGAATTTAAGTTCACTAAAATTAAGTCAATTATGGTTTTAATAAAAATCTTGGCCCCTCATACGATCAAATTCACCATTATCCGGATGTTTTCCGATCCTATACCCTTGCCCACAATAATCAATCAACGCCCAAACCCTAAAAAAGACCAATTGTCATTGCCTGAAATAGGTTGACCACTTTATTAATTAAAAAAGTGGAAAATACTATGTCAGATTACAAGAAGAATTTCAATCAAAGTACGACGGAGCGTCGCTATAGAAGATTTAGTGATACCTTTAAACAAAAGAAGGTAAGGGAGATTGAACAAGGGAAAAGCACTGTAATAGAGGTATGTAAGGCTTATGAGGTTACAGATACTGCGGTGTACAAATGGATCAAAAAGTATGGTCAATTGAAAAAGCCACAACGGACAATAGTGGAGTCAAAGAGTGATACGTCAAAGATCGTTGCTTTACAAAAGCGAATAGCAGACTTGGAGCGTCTATTAGGTCAAAAGCAGATTGAGATTGAGTTTAAAGACAAGCTCATTGATATTGCTGAACAGACCTATGGGGTAGATATTAAAAAAAAGTCTTCAAAGAAACCCTGATCTACTTTTGGAGACATCGACAGGATTATAACTGGAGTTTGAATAGTATGTATCGCGCAATGGGAGTCACTAAACAAGGGTTTCACAAGCATCTAAATGCTCGTCTGAGAAATGATGAACAAGCCTGTCAATTGCTCAAAATAATCAGGGATATCAGAATCGATCACCCCACTATGTGTTGTCGAACAATGTATTATAAAATCAACCCCTCTTTCATCGGCAGAGATCGGTTTGAGGCATTATGTAGACAATACGGTTATATGTCTAATAACAATAAATCTGCGCGTAGAACCACTAATAGCAATGGAGTTGTTCGTTTTGACAACCTTACTATAGGTCTGAAATTAACCAGCATAAACCAATTATGGAGCAGTGATATTACCTATTTTGAAATAGACAATACATTCTACTATATCACCTTTATTCTTGATTGTTTCTCCAGACGTATTTTAGGGCATCAAGTCTCCTCCAGATTGCTTACTGAACATACTACTTTACCTGCTTTAAAACAGGCTATTCAAAACAGAAATCACCAACTACCTCCAGGAATAATATTCCATTCTGATGGAGGAGGTCAATACTATGACAAAGCATTCTTAGCCCTTACAGCAAAATATAAATTCAACAATAGTATGTGTGAATTCGCTTATGAAAATGGTAAAGCTGAACGACTTAATGGCATTATAAAAAATAACTATCTAAAACATTGGACTATCAATAATCTAAGTCAACTAACCAAACAAGTTGACCGAGCAGTGAGATTATACAACCATGATAAGCCTCACTTAAGTTTGTGTCGTATAACCCCTGTAGAATTTGAAAAACAATTCCCTATATTAGACCAACAAAACAAAACAATCAATATGAATCTTAACATCCCTATTGTTGAAAATTTAAGTTAGATAACGGTCAACCTTTTTCAGGCATATACAAATAACCAATCACTGACCACTGACCAATGACCACTGACAACCAATATCCGATAACCAATCCCTAAATACCCTCTTAATTCTAATATTCTCTTAATTTGGCACATCAATTTGTTCTATGGCCAAGAAGTTTAGCTCTCTTTTACTGACTGGGTTCGCCCAAGGGATCTCTGTCCTTATCCACCCCTTATTCCTCTATGCTTATATGCTTCTAATCATTGCGCAATTTAGCCCCTTGTTCTTCGCGCAACTTGATCCAATGGAAAAGTCGCAGCTTATCATGTTGAACATCATTTATACCACGGTTTTCCCCCTAATTGCTATTTTATTGATGAAGGCCTTGGGCATCATTCCCAGCATACATATGGAAGAAAGAAAGGATAGAATAGGTCCGTTTATTGCCGCCGCTGTATTCTATTCCTGGACTTTTATTAATGTGAGAAAAAGTGAACTCCTACCAGATATTGCTGTGATAACACTTCTCGCAGTTTTGATCAGTTTATACCTGGCATTTATCATTAATCTCGTGGAAAAAATTAGCATTCACGGCCTTGGAACGGGTGGCATGATGGCCTTTTCTGTCTATTACTTTTTAACAGAACCACAGGCACTTGTTGGTCCATTCAACTTTTTTGGACAAGCCAGCCTTGTAAATGTCAGTGTACTTATTCCAATTGGGATCATAGCTTTCGCCCTGGTGGCCTGGGCCAGGCTTTACCTGAACAAACACACCTTGCGTCAAGTTCTTTTAGGCAATTTGGTCGGCATCTTATCGTATATGATCAGTTTGGCCTTTTACTCTTAAGGCCTAGCATTTTGCTTTGAGCTTGTCCATAACCGAATCATCCCATTCTTGCTTGAGGATACTAAGGATTATACTATCCCGTCGCCCCGTAGGAATTTTGTAATTACTTCTAAGCACACCTTCCACCGTACAACCAATACTCTTCATGGCCGCAATACTGCGCTTATTCCCGTTGTGCGCCCTGAATTCTACCCTATCTAAACCCAGTTGATCAAAAGCAAAATCGAGCATTAAATACTTACAGTTTTTGTTCAGGCCCGTACCTTGATAAGCTTTTCCGTACCATGTATATCCAAGCTGAACCGTATTGTGCCACTCTTGGTAATCATAGAAACGCGTACACCCGGCATATTCATTTTGACGTTTGTCGAAAACGATAAAGGGATAAGAACTCTTGTTCTCTCGTTCCTTCAGCGCTCTTTCAATATAGGCCTTCATGTTTTCCTTACTGTCTGCAGGCTGAAGAGAATATTTCCATATTTCAGGCTCCAATTCTGCAAAGACAGATAATATTTCCAAATCATCAGAAAGCAAAGGACGCAATCTGACTATTTCATTCTCAAGTGTGTAATTTGCTTTAAAATCCAGTGGTTTCATATTTTATACTTTTAGATGCTCTTCACGTGCTGAAAATAGTTGATTTTAACTAAATTTAGTCTTCATTCATATCATTGTTAAGCATTAAAATCACTTTACTATTGTGTCCGACTGGAAAGAAAAACTGAAACTATACGATGCCTTGGTCGATTTATGTCCAAGATTTGAAAGAAAAGGAAAAACCGTGCCTTATACTTCGGCCAATGGACATATGTTTTCACTTCTCAACAAAGAGGGGGATTTTGGCATTCGATTTTCTAAAGAGGTTCAAGAAAAATACATGGAAGAGTTCAATTCCGGCCATCTTATGTCCCATGGCGCCAAGATGAGAGGCTATGTAAGAATCCCGGAAGAAATGTTTGAAAATATGGATGAGCTCGCCAAATATCTGAATGAAAGCTATGACTATGTCATGTCCCTTGACCCCAAATAGCTGATTTCCACTTAATCTCCTGTCACATTTCGGCTACGCTAAATGTGACAACCGATCACCACCCCCTATGAGAAAACCAACATCTCCTTGGGATTGATCCCAAAGCGCTCCGTGAATTTCTTGGTAAAATAAGATGCGCTTTCAATCCCTACTTCGTAGCGAACTTCGGAAACGGAACGGAATGTTCGGTTAGAAAGTAGTTCGTAGGCCTTCTTTAGTCGAATTTCTAGTATCAGATTTACAGGAGATATTCCGGTATACTGCTTGATCAATCGGCCCAATTGCCGTTGGCTATAACCGACCTGTGACGAGAGATTGTGTACCTTAAATTCGCTATCATCTATGTTATCCAGAATTACATTTTCTACTTCGCGCATTAACTTTTGAGCGGCAGTTCTATCGACATCATCTGGTTTTTCAGTCTTGAGATAATCTTCCCTCTCCCACTTGTTGACCAATAAATTGTATATCCTGGCAAGCAGTTCGCTCTCTCTAAAAGGCTTGGTAATATAATCGTCTATTCCCAGTGAAAAACCCTTCAGTATATCTTCTTCTAGTGCCCTTGCTGTTAGCAAAATAAACGGTATTTCTCTCCATTTCTTCTGATCTCCGAGCACCCTCTTGAACTCAAATCCATCCATCTCGGGCATCATAACATCGGAAATGATCATGTCCACTTCAATTTCTTCAAGGGTCTTAATCGCCTGTTTCCCATTGGAAGCTTTTACACAATTGAATTTATTGGATAATAGATCAAAGAGGTAATCCAACATCTCCGGATTATCCTCGACCAAAAGGATTCTCTTATCTTCTGTATTCCAACTATCTCCGGAAAAGTATTTTTTCATTAAATCCGGTTCCGGAAATTCCATCTCTTCTTGACTATCCTTGGCGTTGTTAAGTATCTGATAAGGGAAGGACATGCTAAAAGTTGATCCTTCATTTTCGACACTCTCTACTTTTATTTCTCCCTCTAGTAATTGTATCAACTCCCTAGTGTAGGCCAAACCTATTCCTGTTCCTCCTTCGTAACGATCACCTACTGGCGCTTGGTAAAACCGATCAAAGATCTTCAGTTGATCCCGCTCACTCATCCCTCTTCCGGTATCTTTTACTTCTATGTTTAATTTCTCTTCACCCAAACTCATATTCATTCTAACCGACCCTTCTTCCTTGTTATACTTGATGGCATTAGAAATGAGATTACACACGATTTTTTCCATCTTATCCACATCCATTTCCATCATTATATGGTCGTCGATATCCGTCTCAAATTGCAAATCGATGGCCCTCAACGCCGCCATAGATTCGAAAGAGTAAAAAATGCGCTTGAAAAAAGGCACCACCAAGGTCTTTTGCAATTTCATTTCCAGGGCTCCTTCTTTCAACTTTGAAAAATCCAGAATCTGATGGATGAGATCTTGAAGCCTCTTGCTGTTCAATATGGCCAGATTAATATTGCGCGTCAGATTGTGTCCGTGTGCCAATTTCTTAGCTTGTTCCAAGGGGCCCAGAATAAGCGTGAGAGGTGTTTTTAGCTCGTGGGTGATATTGGCCAAGAAACGTGTCCTTAATTCATCCAATTCAAGTAGTTTCGAATTTGCCTCTTTTTGAAATTCCGCCTCCTTTTTGAGAACTGCTACTTCCTTTGCTTTTAGCTTTCTTCTCTTAGCAAAGAGGTATAAAACTGACCCCAACAAAGCAAGAATTACCAAGCCACCAGCTATAATGGAAATAATGAAGTTCTTCTGCTTTTCGATTTGTAATCTTTGCTGACTGAGTTCCTTCTCTCTTTTAGCTGTTTCGTATTGAACATTAACCTCTGCCAACGCATCAACGATGTTATTTTGCAATAGAGAGTCCTTAATTTTTAGGGCTTCCCGGATATAGTAATTCGACGAATCCAGTTGGTTTTTCTTTTCATAGAGTGTCGATTGCTGGGTCATAAAGTCGAATAAGTTGGTGTAGTCACCAATCTCCTTGGTGAAATGATATCCCATATTAGAATATCTCATTGCGCTGTCCAATTCATTAATACTATTATAGGCGGTACTCAGATTCATATAAGTGATGGGTAGGTTGTAATAATTCCCACTCCGCTCGAAACACATCAGGGCCTGCTTACACTTAGATATGGCGCCAGTGTAATCTTCTTTTTGCAGATGATCATAGCAATAGTTCATATACACATCACCTTGTTGAGAGATGGCTCCCGCCTTTTTATATATCTCCAAGGCTTCGTCATAGTACTTCGTCGAATCAGTTACACTTCCCAAATTGTAAAGTGTATTCGCCATCATCATCTCATCACCCATCTGCTTAAATATTACATAAGCGTCTTTGTAATTTCTTTTCGCCAAGGCATTTTGTTCCATATCCTGAAAGACAATGCCGATATTATTGATGGAAGAGGCCATTCCTATTGAGTCATTTCTCTCCTCGGCAACTTCTTTTGCTTTTGAATAATACTCGATAGCATCATCGAATTTCCCTCCATCCTTGGAAAGACTTCCCTTGATGTTGTAACCAAAGAATAACCCCGCTTTAACACCATTCTCCTTGGAGAGATGAATGACCTGATCAATATAGTGGTGCGCACTATCCGGGATTCTCATTTCAGAATAAACATCTCCTAATGCGAAGTAGGATCTAATACGTAGAAAGGTTGAGCCCATTTCTTCAGACAATTCCTTCGCTCTTAAAGCGAATTTTTCTGCGACATCAATGTCAGAATAAATAAGCTCAGAGGATCTATTTACAAGATTAGTTATTTCCAGAGAATCTAGAGGAATAGCTTTTAAATAAGCATCAATGGTATCCTGTCCGAAGCCGAATTCCATAAAGGAGGACACAAAAAGAAAAAGGATATAAATCGATTTCTTCAAGCGATTGATTTTTTCAGGTTAGAAACTGCAAATAAAGTTACACAAAAAAAATCATAATAGCCTGATTATCAATTACGTGTCCAAATCAAGCAAAAGAATGGCGAAAATGAACTAGGCCTGCGCCAAAAAGAGCAAGACCCTGACTCATTTAGAGCATAGAATCGCTCTGACTTGATTCAACTTTGTTCCAACATTCTTTCACACCCTATTTGAGAACATTATAAACTATTTAAAAATGAAATATGTAAACATCTTTATTTTCTGTTTCTCTTTCTCCCTTGTTATGGGACAGAGTTTGGAAAGAGAAGTTAACTCCACATGCGGTGCACATTTAGTAAGTGCCGATGGAGTTTCGTTACACTGTACTTTGGGACAATTGGCCGTAAGCGATTTCAACAACGGTTCCATAAGACTAACTCAGGGGTTTCAACAATACTATATTATCATTAGCTCGAATGGAGAGTTCAATAGCAGTGAGATTTTAGTATACCCCAATCCTACAAGCGAAATGGTCTTTGTCGAATTAGAGGCATTCGACACCTACGAAATTCTCCTCTTCGATGAACTAGGAAGAATTGTTCAGCGCAAAACAACGACGGAGTCAAAGAATGAACTGGACTTGATGATGTTCCCAACAGGAAACTACATCCTTCATGTCTACGACTCTCGCAAGACACTAATCAACAGTCAAAAAATTCAAAAAATCAATTTCTAACTCTTTTTAAAAAATCAATGATGAAAAATTTACTAATCACTATAGTCTTTGCCCTTATCGCCATTACTTCCATATTCGGACAATCTCCTAATGCTTTCAGCTATCAAGCAGTAGCCAGGGATGCGAATAATGATATCATCAGCAATCAATCCATCAAGATTATGTTTGCTTTAAGAGAGGGATCTACGACTGGTAATATTATTTACTCTGAGACCCATTCTACAATGACAACGGATCTAGGTCAATTTTCACTCAATGTCGGAGACGGTGCTGTAGGAAATGGAAACTGGAATCAACTCGACTGGAGTTCGAATAAATATTTTCTCCAGGTTGCGATTGATCCTTCAGGTGGAAATCAGTTTTCGAACCTAGGAACCATGGAATTACTGAGCGTTCCGTACGCCCTCCATGCTCAAACCGTGGCTGACAAGGATGACGCTGATGCAAATCCCAATAATGAAATTCAGCAGATCAGTTATGATCCGGTCAGTAATGTTCTTTCCTTGACTCAAGGGGGAACGGTTGATCTCAGCGATTTACAAGACTCCGGCGGTGGAGGAACGGGAACCGACGACCAGAACTTATCCCTTAATGGAACAACCTTGTCGATTGAGGATGGAAATAGCGTCGATCTCTCAGCCGTTCAAGATGGAGTCAATGATGCGGATTCTGACCCAACGAATGAATTACAGAGTTTGGTCTTAATTGGAGATGAGCTACAAATAACCAATGGCGGGTCTATTTTCCTTCCGCCGGACCAAGTCAACGATGCGGACGCCGATCCCAACAACGAGCTACAAAACATAAGCTACGATCCGGTTACCAACGTATTGAGCATTAGTCAGACCAATCAAGTTGATCTTAGTGATTTGCAAGATAGCTCCGGAGGAGGTACAGGAACGGATGATCAAAATCTTTCACTAAACGGAACGACACTTTCTATAGAAGACGGTAATAGCGTCGATCTTTCAGCCATTCAGGATGGAGTCAATGACGCAGATGCCGATCCAACGAATGAATTGCAGACTATTAGCAAAAATGGATCTACGGTAAGCCTTAGCAACAATGGTGGATCTTTTACCGACCAGGTGAATGATGCTGATGCTGATGCCAGTAATGAGTTGCAAGACCTAAGTTATAATCCAACTACAAATATCTTAAGCATCAATAACGGTAACTCTGTTGATTTAAGTGATCTACAGGACAGTGGTTCCGGAGGGGGATCAGATGACCAGCAACTGAGCTTTCAAGGCACCAATTTGACCATCGAAGACGGGAACAGCGTAGATCTTTCAAGCTTGGTCAATGATGCCGACGCCAATTCACAAAATGAATTGCAGACCATTTCAAAGAATGGTTCTACTGTAACGCTTAGCAACAATGGCGGATCTTTTACTGATGCAGTAGATGATGCTGATCCCGACCCACAAAATGAAATTCAGATGATCTCTTTGAATGGCAATGTTCTCTCTCTAAACAGAGGAGGTGGAAGTGTTACCTTACCCGGCGGTGGATCAGGTGGAAGTAGCGACGAACTAAAAGATGCCGACAATGATACAAGAGTAGAAGTAGAGCAGAACAGCGACGAGGATAGAATCAGATTTACAGCTAAAAACAACGAAGTGATGATCATACATAGTGATTATCGAGTAGAGGTAGAAAATCCATTTGGAAACTTAATCGTTGGTAACGATGCAGGTACCTCAATGAATTCAAGTTTATTTCAAAATGAAGGCGTATCGAATACCTTCCTAGGTGCTTATACCGGTGAAGCAAATAGTCTTGGTTCTTTCAATACTTTTCTGGGTAACCAGGCCGGAAGACTTACATCGACAGGAGATGAAAATACCTTTGTTGGAGCTTCCGCGGGAATCAGCAACACTACCGGTCACGGAAATACCATGCTAGGTTTTCAAGCGGGCAACTCTAATGATGATGGAGCAAACAATGTATATATCGGTAGCACAAGCGGATTTTCGAATACTACGGGTAGTGCCAATACAGCGATTGGCGCATGGACATTGTACAATAATACATCAGGAGGCTTGAACGTAGCCCTTGGACAAGGTGCGATGCAATATTCTACTTCGGCAGAGTCGACAGTAGCATTGGGTCCTTTCTCTTTACGAAATAATGAGGCAGAAGGAAATGTTGGAGTAGGTCGAGAAGCCATGATATCTAATACAACAGGAACTTATAATACTTGCATGGGATACCAATCCATGATGAAAAATGAAGATGCAGACAGAAATACTGCCATTGGATATGCTTCTTTAAGACTAAATGAATCCGGATTCAACAATACCAGTTTAGGCGCTTTTACCCTTACTGCCAACATAGATGGTGGCAATAACACAGCAATTGGTGATGAGGCGCTTGAAGCCAATACTTCCGGATCAAACAATACTGCTTTGGGAACTTTTGCTTCAGAGAAGAACACGGACGGCGAAGACAATACTGCGCTTGGTTATGGAGCTTTGCTCAACAATTCTTCGGGAAGTGATAATGTATCTATTGGAATGCAGTCCATGGTCAATGCAACGGATGTTGATCAAACGGTAGCTATAGGAGCGGAGGCGATGTGGTCCTCGGATGCTTCTCATGCCGTAGCAATTGGCTATAGAGCTTTGGAAAACAATGAAGAAGACTACACCACCGCAGTGGGTTGGAATGCCATGAATTCAAATACAACGGGTGAACACAATGTCGCTGTAGGAGGAACAGCCCTATATCTCAACACGTCAGGTTCTGATAATACTGCGGTAGGTAGATACGCAATGGAAGGTAATGAAACGGCAGATCAAAGTACAGCATTAGGTAGTCGTGCATTACAAAACAATACAACGGGAGATTACAATACCGGAATAGGTCATAAAGCTTTATGGAACAACCAAGAAGGAGCATTTAATGTCGCTGTCGGGCGTCAAGCAGGACTAGAGAATAGTACAGGAAAATGGAATGTTTACATTGGAAACGAAGCAGGAGACAGTAATACTTCAGGTCATGATAATGTCTTTCTAGGATGGGGTGCAGATGCCTCAAGCGGAGACTTAAGAGATGCAACGGCTATCGGCGAGAACACGATTGTCAATGCTTCAAACAAGGTGAGAATTGGGAATGCTTCCATTACAGTAATCGAAGGACAAGTTCCATTTACCAGTGTATCTGATGGACGCTTTAAAGACAATATTCAGGAAAATGTTCCCGGACTTCAATTTATCGATCAATTGAGACCGGTAACTTACCACTTTGATCTTGCAAAATATCAAGATCACATCAGCCCAGATGGTGCTCAGTTGAAAGAAGATGAAAGCATTACTGAAAACTCTTCTATACGATATACAGGATTTATTGCTCAAGAGGTAGAAGCTGCTGCTGAGAAAATCGGATATGATTTCAGTGGAGTCACTGCACCTACTAACGAGAAAGACAACTACGGAATCAGATATGCGGAGTTTGTCACTCCTTTGGTCAAGTCAGTACAAGAGTTAAGCCAAGAACTCAAAGCAAAAGACCAGAAAATCAAGGAGCTAGAAAGCAGGTTGGCTCAAATCGAACAACTCTTAAAAGCTACAAAATAATTGATCGAAGTCATACTCAGGACTTGCTTCGGAAATGAGTATCCGAAGCAAGTTCTGAGGCATTTAATCATAGAAAAACTTTTAAAAATGAAATCATATAACTTAATCATTAAGGCCAGCATACTTTTCTTAGGAATATTACTTTTCTCTTGCGACAAGGATGATGATCCAAGCCCAAAAGACCAGATGGCAGACAAGCTCGCTGCCCAGGATTGGGATGTCAAATCATGGACAGAAGATGGGTCAGAATTAATCCCAGGTGTAGTAAGCAGTTTCGAAATGGAATTCGAAAATTGGGACGGTTCTGAAGGAGAGTTCAAGTGGGTTTATGTCCTGAACGGGGCTACAGTTCAAGAATCAGGAGAATTCGAACTGAATGAAAAAGCAGACGAAATCGAATTGCAATTTCAGACCGGTGGGGGCAACTTTTCCGGCACTTACGAGCTGGAAATAGAATTCGATCGGGACGAGCTCATACTGGAAGGCACCCTGAACGGATATCGATATGTCATTGAAGCGGATTAAATTTTTCAGGTAGACTTTTTCGCCCGGTGGACTCAATGGAGTTGGCCGGGTTTTTAACCTCTATAATCTTCATTCCTTGTTCCTTGTTATATACTCAATTCATCCCTGTAGCCAATACCATGATCGAGTACTAGGCGGTTCTTATACTAAAAAAGGGAGCCATTTGCATGGCCCCCTTCAAAAACAACTAAAATATTACACAATTAATTAACTACAATTGTCTTAGTAAAAATTTTAGCTCCAAATAATAACTTCAAATAATAAACTCCTCCAGGCATATCTCTCACATCAACCTCTTCTTGTCCTTTAGAAGAACTAAGGCTGATCTCTTGTATTACCCTTCCATAAACATCCTGCAACTCAATGCTCCTGGCTTCTCCGGATGAACTAAGATCATAGTCGATAACAAATTGATCATTGGCAGGATTGGGATAAATACTAAATTGTACGTCATCCTCAATTTCCGCTGTAGAAGTAATACACGCTGGGCCCTCATCTACTCTTGTCACGACGATGGAGTTAGACAAACTTAGACACCCTTCAATGTCCGAAGCATTCATTCCCGCAGTTACTCCCGTAACATCGCCATAATACGATGCGTGCCAGATCAAACAGACTCCAGTTCCTGCGTCATTAAAATTGACCATGCCAGGATCAGCAGGTAGGCCTAGTATCATTCCGGCATCATCCGTTATGATCCATCGAGTACTATCTCCAACCGCATTAGCTACTTCTACTCCTGTTACAAAATCATCTTGATCATCGATACAGAACTCAAAAGGTCCGCCGGTCATATCACCACCCTCTGGTTGATTTCTAACCACCTCTATGGAGTTCGACAAACTAAAACACCCCTCAACCATGCTCACATTATTGCCCATATCAAGTCCCGATATGGTACCGCTATAACTCAAGTTCCAAATCAAACAAACTCCAGGGCCAGCTTCGTCAAAATTCACCGCCTCAGGACTAGGTGGTAAGCCTAAAATATTGCCCTGATCATCAGTGATTACCCACTGGCTATTCTCTCCTACATTATCACTCAAGCTTATTCCGGACACCATATCTGGCTCTCCGTCAACACAAAATTCGAATGGTCCACCGGTTAATACACCGCCATCTGCTGCATTTCTTGTCACTTGAATAGAATTAGATAATGAAAAGCATCCTTCTATCATCGATGCGTTGTTGCCCACTTCTGCTCCAGTTATAGTTCCGGAGTAACTCAAGTGCCAGATTAAACATATTCCGGGACCCGCAGCATCAAAATTAACCACTTCAGGACTTGATGGTAAGCCTAAAATATTGCCCTGATCATCGGTGATCACCCATTGACTGTTGTCACCAACATTACCGGTCAGCGCTATTCCGGATACCATATCCGCTTCTCCATCTACACAAAATTCGAATGGCCCGCCCGTTAAGCTACCTCCCTCAGCAGCTCTTCTAATTACCGTTACCGGATTGCTCAGGCTATAGCAACCTGCTATGTCCGAATAGATATTACTGCCCATCGCTACTCCTTCTAGATTGCCTTCAGAGCTCAAATTCCATATGAAACATGTACCAGCTCCGGCGCCATCAAAATCCACTGCTTCAGGGCTTGGCGGTAAGCCTAAAATATTTCCTTGTGCATCGGTCACAATCCACTGACTATTATCCCCTGCATTGCCGCTTAAACTTATTCCGGATACCATATCCGCTTCTCCATCTACGCAAAATTCGAACGGTCCGCCTTCTAATGTTCCACCCTCAGCTTCACAATTCTCATCACATCCTGCTCCATCTTCTGATCGAATGACCACTACACTATTGGACAGGTCATAACAACCTTCGATCATTGATGCATTATTACCCATCTCTGCTCCAGTAATTGACCCATAGTAGCTCAAGTGCCAAATTAGGCATGTACCTACGCCTGCTCCATCAAAATCAACCGCTTCAGGGCTTGGCGGTAAGCCTAAAATATTGCCTTCCAGATCTGTTACGACCCATTGACTATTCTCTCCTACTTCTCCACTTAAATCAATATCCGTGATATTGTCCGGTGTACCATCAACACATATTTCATACGGTCCGCCCATTAAAACGCCTCCGTCTGGTTCGTTTCTGATGATCTCAACTGAATCGGACAAGCTAAAACATCCATCAATCATGCTCACATTATTACCCATATCAAGTCCTGATATCGCACCACTATAACTCAAGTGCCAAATCAAACAGACTCCTGGACCTGCTCCATCGAAATCGACCGCCTCCGGACTCGGTGGCAGGCCTAAAATATTGCCTTGTGTATCCGTCACAACCCATTGACTTTCGTCACCTACATTGCCATCAACACTTACCATAAAATTGTCGGCCATTCCATCTCCTGCACATATGGTTGTAGAATTTCTATTGGCACGAACAGAATATGCAACCAAGCCAAAGGGGTTATTTTCGACTGTTATCGATCCCAATAATGAAGGAGTAGGATCCACACTGTAAACACTCACTTGGTTGTTCATCCCTCCACTGTGCGTGATATAAAGCTTGGTGTCATCTTTAGAAACCGCATAATTATGAGGCACCGAAAAAGGTGCGTCTACAGCTGTTCCTGACAATGTATTCGTACTCGTTTCTATAGTATACGTCGCCTCCGTTCCTCCGTTTGATATATTACCAACATACAAATAGGATCCGGAATTATTCATTCCCAACCCGTGGGCATTAGGGACATTCAAGACGGCAACCTCACTTAGATCTGATCTATTGAGGACGGCGACTTCACTGCTTCCCTGACTTGCTACGTACAGATAGTCATTTGTGGTATTGAGGGAAACATGTGGGTCTAAGCCAACCAATGCTCTCGCTAATTCACTAAAGTCATTTCTTGAATATTTCACCACTACATCCTCTGTTAACGGTCCCAAGAAAGTAACATAAGCATACTGCTCGTCCACTATCACATCATGAGGCTTGAATCCACCATCATTCAAGTCCATAGGGATTGGGAAGGTCGAGATGTTTTGTAGGTTGTTTGGATCGATAACTGATATCGTATTGTCAATCTCATTATTGACCCATAGCTGTTGATTATCCGGACTTAACCACATGTGAAATACTCCTTCACCGGCATCTGCGCTTCCCACCAAAGAAAAGTCAATGGCATCATACGCGACCACCTTACCACCATAGTCTCCTACCAACACGGTATGTTGACTAGAATTATATACAGCATACATCGGTTCTCCGGAATCCGGGAGAGCAATAGTTTCTAGTACCTCATCGGTGTCAGAATCAATGACCGATATGGTTCCGGATGCACGGTTGGCTATAATTACACGGTTCAGCAATTCTCCATCCTCTAGTGTCAATTCACCACCGTGAGTTTGATTCCTTGTTACCCGAATAGAATTAGATAGTGAAAAGCAACCTTCTATCATCGATGCGTTATTGCCAACCTCTGCTCCGCTAATCGCTCCTGAATAACTCATATGCCAAATCAAACAAACTCCCGGGCCAGCTCCATCAAAATTGACCAATTCCGGGCTAGGAGGCAATCCCAAAATATTGCCTTGCTCATCCGTGATTACCCACTGACTATTTTCTCCTGTATTGTCACTCAGGCCTATCCCCGAAACCATATCTGCCTCACCATCTACACAAAATTCAAATGGTCCACCGGTTAGAACGCCTCCTTCCGCTGCTCTTCTTATAACAGTAACAGGATTACTCAAACTATAACAACCATCCATATCTGTATAGATATTATTTCCCATCATGATACCGTCCACACTTCCATCAGAACTCAAATTCCAAATGAAACATGTACCAGCTCCAGCTCCATCAAAATCGACTGCTTCCGGACTAGGAGGCAATCCCAAGATGTTTCCTTGTGGGTCGGTTACGATCCATTGACTGTTCTCGCCAATATTGGCACTGAGAGTTATCCCTGATACCATATCTGCCTCACCATCTACACAAAATTCGAACGGTCCGCCTTCTAATATTCCACCTTCCGCTTCACAGTTCTCCTCACATCCTACTCCCCCTTCTGATCTAATTACCACTACACTATTAGACAAATCATAACAACCTTCGATCATCGATGCATTGTTGCCCATATCTGCTCCAGTTAGTGATCCATAATAGCTCAAATGCCAGATTAGACATGTACCTATTCCAGCTCCATCAAAATCCACTGCTTCCGGACTTGGCGGTAGTCCTAAAATATTTCCTTCCAAGTCGGTTACTACCCATTGACTGTTCTCACCAACATTATCACTCAAACCAATATCCATGATATTATCTGCGGTACCATCCACACAGATCTCATATGGTCCGCCAGTAAGCACCCCTCCGTTGGCTTCATTCCTAGTTACGCGAATAGAATTGGATAATGCAAAACAACCTTCAATCATTGAAGCGTTATTACCCATTTCGGCTCCGCTTATTTCTCCTGAATAACTCATATGCCAAATCAGGCATACCCCCGGTCCTGCTCCATCAAAATTGACTACTTCCGGACTAGGTGGCAATCCCAAAATATTGCCTTGCTCATCAGTGATCACCCACTGACTATTCTCGCCAACATTATCGCTCAATCCGATTCCGGATACCATATCTGCTTCGCCATCAACACAAAATTCGAACGGTCCGCCTGTCAGGCTACCCCCTTCTACTGCCCTTCTAATGACCGTAACAGGAGTACTCAAACTGTAACAACCGCTGATGTCCGAGTAGATATTATTGCCCATCATCAAACCGTCTAGGTTACCGTCCGAACTCAAATTCCAAATAAAACAAGTGCCAGCTCCGGCTCCATCAAAATCGACTGCCTCTGGGCTCGGGGGTAAGCCCAAAATATTTCCTTGTGGGTCTGTCACCACCCACTGATTATTACTTCCTACATTATCGCTCAAAATTATTCCGGATACCATATCTGCCTCGCCATCTACACAAAATTCGAATGGTCCGCCTTCTAGCAATCCACCCTCGGCTTCGCAATTCTCATCACATCCTGCCCCTCCGGCTGATCGAATCACTGTAACACTATTGGATAAGTCGTAGCAGCCTTCAATCATGGAGGTGTTATTTCCCATTTCTAAACCCATTATTGCCCCGGAATAACTCAAATGCCAAATCAGGCATGTCCCAACTCCGGCTCCGTCAAAATCAACGGCTTCCGGGCTGGGCGGTAGTCCCAAAATATTGCCTTCCAAATCTGTTACTACCCATTGACTGTTTTCGCCCTCATTATCACTTAGAACAATGTCCATGATATTATCTGCTGTGCCATCTACGCAGATTTCGTAAGGTCCGCCAGTTAGAACACCTCCATCAACATCCTCTGCTATTCCTTGATTGACATTGGACAAAGCATGACAGCACTCTTTATGGCTGTGCTCTGACTCGCTCAGTGTACCTGTGTCGTCGATATCATTGATGACGACTTGCCCCGTAAGTGTAGATGAATAAAAAAGAATTAATGCACTTAGACCAACTCCATTGACCACGTGCCGCCAAAAACTGGCAGTTATTGTAATGTAAGTCATAATATTAAAATTGTTAATAGGGTTAAAGAATACCGTTGTATACTGGGTATCAATGAAAAGATCTAATCCATCTATCTCTACTATGCAGACATGGCTCTAATGGTTGTTTGGTCAAGTCAAAAAAATTCAAACAACAACTTTGTCTCCTTTGTTATCTGCTGAAAATCAGATTTTTAACCTCGAATTTTTGCGAAAAAAATATTGTAACAATAGCCCATTTTTGGCTATTAAATGCCTAAAAGCCCTATTTTAGAAGAACAATAAATGTGTGTTATCCCATCCTATTCGTCTAATTTTTTGCCATAGTAAATAGGGTATGAACGATTGGGATAAAACTTATTAAGGAATTTCCATTTCCAGCGACGAGGCATCCAGGTTTTTCTATTACCCAGGGCGTAACGCATACCTGAAGGACCGCGACGATGCCAAATGACGATGCGATCACCTTTGGCATAATACCCGGCATATGTTTTAATCTTTATCTCATTAAAACCTGGTTTTAAGTCCTCCAATAAAATATAATTCTTCGTTAGTTTCCCTTTGAATTCGCCTAAGCGTATTTTCCAAGGATTAGCTTCTTTTGAAGTACGAAACTTTAGGTCTATATGAAAAAGAGCTATCGCTAAAAGGCTGTCAGAAGAATTGAGCAATTCATAGTTCAAATACGCGGGGTCTCCCATTTCTGAGAACTCTTCAATCTCTATAAAAAAAGAATCCTCCGTCTCCTGAAAATCAATCAAAATACGCACGGAATCCTCATTAGTGAAGGTTAATTCGAGCGAGTCTCTCTTTTTTTGATAGGTTCCTTTCCCAATTCTTTTTTCTTTCTGATAGTCTTTCCAGATACGATTTCCTAGAGAATCTGTATATACGGAATACACATCCGTCCATTGATTGCGATGAAATGTCCCATCTTTATTAAGTTTGAAATAACTCCCGGCAAAAGCGCCGTGATCCTTGGGATTAGAAGTGAAATACCCGGAAGTTTTACACCCGGATAACAACAAAAGCACCCCATATTTTAGTAAAATTCTAATATCCATGACACCTATAGAATCCATTAAACATAAGATATTGTTGCTCCTATATTTACTTTAATAACAGATTTAGATTTGATTTATCCTAAAAAACTTATCTATCTGCCCGCTAATTTTCTTAGAATTAAACTTTTATCTCTCTTATTAGGCGCCAAGTCCAACGCTCTTTTTAAGTGGAGCACCTCTTTGGACTCGTCTAGGCCCTTATAAAGTTCCGCCAACAGGCTATGATAGAGATGATAATCATTCATTTCGATCTTAAGTGCTTCTTTCAAGGCTAGTTCTCTTCCTTTTACTTTCGAAAGAGCATAGGTTCTATTCAGGGCCGCTATTGGTGAGTACTGAGCTTGTAAAAGACGATTGTACAGATTCAAAATATTCTCCCATTTCTGATTGGAGTCTATTTCTGTTCGGGTATGCCAAAACGCTATGGCTGCCTGGAAATGATATACGGATCTTTTTCGGCCGATTGTAGATCGCTGAATGTAGTATTCTCCTTTATCGATAAGCTCCAAATTCCATTTGTTGGTATCCTGTTCGTCGAATAGAATTTGTTCACCTTCTTTGTTGGTTCGCGCCTCAAATCTTGAAGCGTGAAAGCAGAAAAGTGCCATAAGCGCATTCACTTTAGGTAAATCTGTACCTTGGTTCGTAGTGAGTAAATGGAGCAAGCGCATGGCCTCGAAGCATAAATCTTTACGAATCTTTTCATTGGCAACAGTGGAATAATATCCTTCATTAAACAATAAATACAGCACGGACAACACAGAATCCAATCGCTCACTAATCTGATCCTGAGTTACTTCTAATAGTTCTAAATTATTCTTTCGGATTTTTTCTTTTGCCCTGAATAGCCTCTTATTGATATTGGCCTTATTACTCAACAGGGCATTCGCTATTTCATCAATTCCAAATCCGCATAGTACTCTCAAAGACAGAACAATTTGTGATTCTTTTGGCAGCTGTGGGTGACAAACAGCAAAGATCATTTCCAATAAACTATCATCTAAGTTTTTTGTAGAAAAATCGAACTCTGGTAGTTCTTCGGTTTCCTTGTTTTGAAGAAGTTCAGGAGCTATCTTTTCATTCAATAGGCGTTGTCTTCTCAAATAATCAACCGCCCTGTTCTTGGCCACTTGATACAACCAGGCAGCAGGATTCTCAGGAATTTTAGATAAGCCCCAGGTTTCTGTCGCTTTTAAGAAGGTATCGCTGACGATATCCTCCGCAAGTTGAATATTGGAAAACCCAAAATGCTTACTTAGCACAGCGACCATCTTGCTGTACTCCGTTCGAAAGAGATGTGGGATTAAATCAGTGCTCAACCGTCAAAAAATCATTCATAGGTCTAGCGGCTTCCCAATGTTCGAGAATAGCGGGTAAAAGATCTTCTTTTAGAATGAATTCCCGGACCAAAATCAGACACATAATAGAACTGCTTGTTAGCTATTAGCTCTTCTTTTTCCATAACATCGCGAAATTCAGGAGGAATTCTTTTGTTCTTTTCTCCTTTAATTGAGCCAAATATTTCGATAAATTTTTTCGAAGAATAAAGTTTCTTGAAGCCTTCCGGGTCAGCCAGAATTTGTTGTCTGATACTGTAAATTCTATCCTTCCCTGGAGAATAATAACCCGACATTATTCCTCCGTCATTACCTCCAAACCGAAAGGCAATTCCAGGAGTAGGGTCTGCTTTTGTTCCTTTAATAACATGGGCCATATAATGAATATTATACGGGGTTTTATCCTTAGAAAATCGAATGTCCCTATTGATTCGACCTATACATTTCTTTGGTTCCACATCGATTTTCGGATCTCTCTGTTTCATTTCTTCCACCAAATCACTTACCAAGGCCAACATGGGTTTTTTGACGTGATTTTCGTATCGCTTTTTATTGTCGTGAAACCATTCCTTGACATTGTTCTTTTCCAACTCCTTAAAGAACTCGATGAACTCCTCAGTAAAATATTTCATTCCATTAATTTTATTCTATGATGATCAACCTCTTGTAAATTCCCTAAAAAAGGCCATTGCACAAAAAATTATCCGACTTTTTCTTTAAAGATTTGGGCCCAACTGGCATAGATGAGCCCAAGTCATTGTTATTCGTCAAAGACCATTACATCTCTTACTTCTACTTTACCTCCGTATCTTAGAGTAGGACAGCCTTCTGTTAGCTTCACCGCATCCTCTAAACTATCTGTTTTGCAAATCAAAATAACCACCTACGATTTCCTTTACTTCAGCGTAGGGACCATCTGTTACTACTCCACTTGAACTGACCGTTTGTCCCTGAAAACCCAAGGCATCGGTAGCCACAAATTTACCCTGTGCAGCTATTCCGCCTATCCAGTCCTGCCATTCTTTAACCAAGGCTTGCATCTGCTCCGGAGAAGGCATTGGTCTGCCCTTGTCATTTCTGAAAATCATCATAAACTCTTTCATTCCTTTCAAATTTTAAGATTAAAAATATTAAATACTTTGTGCGTTTGAATTTTCTTTTTCAACGAGTGATTTTAGCCTCGCCAATCCCACTTGATTGGTTTCCGCCATTTTCTTTTTGACGCCCAGAAGTCGAATCATGAAATAGGAGAAGCCCGATACATTTAAATTGAATTCCTGCCTCAATTCTACTCCGTTTTCGTCCTCTTGGATATAGTATTCGAAAATAGGTTGACCCTTGAAGGGCTTTTCAAGATCACACTCCATACGAACGTACTCCCCTTCTTTTAGAGCGGCTAAGGTCTGTTGGCCTTTACTGTTCTCCTCAACTCCCTCCCAGTGAAACGTGGAGCCAATTTCTCCATTTTCTCCAGAGACATAATTTTTCTGATTGGGGTCTTCTACAAGAAAAGGGGACCATTCTGTGAATCTTTCTAATTCTCTTAGTACTTCAAAAACTTCTTCACTAGAAGCGTTGATCAATTCGTACGTACTAATGGAAACCTCCTTTTTTTGTGCTTCGGCGGAATAACTTATCGCTAATAGAAAAACAATACCGAGGGTGAATTTTCTTGTTGTCATAACCATGAAATTTTAGTTTTTTCTTTCATGACGAACGAGAAAATCCGGATAGGACAAATTCTTTACTTCAATTTCGATTTTTTTTCTCTAATGCACTTAAAGGGAAAAAGAGCATTGTTCACATCCTACCTAAAGCACTGGGCAAACCCATGGCTCTACGCCATGCAGACAACTGCCCTAAGTGCATAGATTCGTGATTGAGGCACATAAATATGGTGCAATCAAGAACAGAGGGAAGATAGTTGTTGAATCTCCATTTCTTATCCTCCTTCAAGTACTCTTTATTGACAATTAACAACGCTTCTTTCAATCTCTCGTGCTGTAGATATAACTCATCTAATAAAGCCTCTTTGTTAGGATACAATGAATGGTCCTTTTCCGGAAATCGAGGATCTCCCGGACCGTTTCTTTTGAACAATTCGCGCCAGAGTTCCGGTGTTTCAGACTTACCTCCCAGATAGCGTACAGTCATAGCACTAGCCACCGCCAAATGCCCTAGAGTAAATGAGGGATGATTTTCCAATCCCGGACCTGGCGAATAGTACATCTGATCTTCAGTTACATCTTCTACCAGTTCCTTAGCAAAGGAATAATTAAAATCTATCTGTTTGATAATAGTCTTTGTATCCACCCTTCTATTTTAACAATCAAATCAATGCTCGATCTGAAAATACGAATTTCTTGAAACGTGAATAAAATTAATCAGATAAGGGTGTCACTTTTTACTTATTGGTGCACATAGAAAAGGATGTGATCAGCTACTATAGAGCTGATCACTAATCACATGCAATCGCCTGCTAATTTTGCTTAATAAGAATTAATTTCTCCTTTTTATCGAAGCGTATATCCGACACTAATTAGAGCAGAAACAGAGGCGGGTCTCATCTCGAAGCCATCCGAATGTTTCATGGAATTTAGTGCGTGGGATCCGTTGATTTGTGTACTGATTATCCATCGATCCCGAATCCTTTTCGAAACAAAGATCCCGGCATCACCGGATAATAATAATTCATTCTCTTCCGAGATTGATTCTGACATATCAACTAGCTTTCCCCCTTGAGTATTCCGCCCCTGAGCGCTCTGTAGAAGACCAAAAGTAGTTCCTATTCTCAGTCCAATTTCCATACTTTCCGTCAGCGGAAAGGAGTAATTGACTCCTACTGGAAATTCGACAAAATGATATCGATTATAGTGGACTATATTCCTCGTTTGTAAAATTTCAATGGTTGTATCGGCAAAAACCTGACGGGGCTCAACATAAAATGGGTTAATCTCTTCACTTATCAAGGCATTTTCTCTTCTCTCATAACGAAAGCTCATAACAGTATCCTTAAGCACACTATTATAACGCTTATAATTCACCCCAAAATCAAGACTAATTCTACGGCCTACCGCGGTCTTATAGCTGGCATTATGAATAGAGCTAACCAATGCTTTTTCCTTAGAATCACTGTGCTCGCTTAGGTTTTTCCATAATAGAACCCCGGAACCTAAACTCCACTGAGAAGGCAGATTAGTATGCCCACTTTTATCCAACATAAGCGGTTGCTGCAGGTTTATAGTCAAACGCTTTTTATCCAACTCAATAGGATTCAGATCCTTTACCGGAACTGTTAAAACCGGAAGAGTGGGGTTCTTATGTGTTTTGATTCTATTTTCATTTTTCTCCAATGGTTCATGGAAAACGATCGATTTAGCTTCATCCTCCTTTGTAGAATATTCTTCTTGCTTTTGATCATTGGCCGATTCAGTAACGGAGGTTGTAACTCGTTCAGAAAGAAACTCTTCCTCTTGAATAAGTTCGTTGCCATCCGTTATTGGAATTATAACATTGTTCGGACTTGGATTCTGATTCCGATTATAGTTCTGATTCCCTTTCCGGTTCCTATTCTGATTCCGATAGCTATCGGAAACGGAATTATGGGAAACGGAATTATCGGAGTCAGAACCATCGGAATCCGCAATGGAATTATCAAAGCTGGAAGTGTGGTTTTTTACATTTCGATGGTCTTCAGTTTCTTCATAAATGTCTTTCTGTTGTTCGGGTTTTTCATTCGCACTTTCAATTTTAACAATATTGGATTTTTGTTTTTCTTGGACATCTGAATTCAACTGCCAATAAGCACAGGTAGAAACCAATACCAGGCATGAGGCCAACATAGAAATGGAGATAATTCTTCTTCTATTCGATCTCTTTTTAAGTTCTGACCTCTCATCAACTCCCTCAATGATCTGATCTCCCATATTATCCCAGGAGAATTCTTCGGGAATATTTTCCTCGCCCCTCAACTTTTTGCGCAATTCATCAGGAGATGCCATATGCCTTGATTTGTTGTAGTTTAGACAAATTTTGTTGTATCCATTTTAACGCCCTGGAATATTGGCTTCTAGAACTTGAAGCCTGAATTTCCAACATTTCAGCTATCTCTACATGAGAATACCCATCTATGGCATGCATCAAAAAGATGATTCTATATCCAGTAGGCATTCTATGTAATATTTTTTCCAAATCTTCTTTATTTAACTCGTATAAACCAGAAGGAATTTCCACTTCATTTTGTCCTTCCTCCAAAGCTACAAGAATTAATTTCTTTTTCTTGAGGTGGTTGATGCACTTATGAACAGCTATGCGTGCTATCCATGATTTAAACTTTCCTAATTCCTTTTTATAAGAGTGTAGCGATGAAAAAATTTCGATGTATACTTCTTGCATCAAGTCCTTCCTCGCCTCGTATTCTCTGATATAACTTTTAATGATGGTATACACATAAGCAGAACTCCCCTCGTAGAGTTCTTTTTGAGCGCCTCGCTCTTTTTTCAGGCATTCATCTATAATCTTATCAGATACCACTTATTCTTCTGGTCGTTTTTATTTGGTACTCATGATCGTTTTCTTCAAATCAAAGCGTCTTGGAAGCGCAAATTGCACCCCCAAGACGTAAAATTCAATATTACTGACAAATATCAAATACTAGTATATCAACATCGACTGCATCGTTCAATGTCATGGTTGATCCATCCGCATTCAATACTACTGAAATTGGATAGTCAATCATTGTAATTAGAGGAGCACCTGTTTGCATGTAGTCTTCTACAAAACTGGTTAGCTCATCATCATTTGAAAATTCTACCTGAATTTCCGCTCCATTTTCGAAATCCAAGTACGTGGCTGAGAAAGGATAGTTAATGTCATAACAATCCACTTCATCCAAACCAAATGCTAGGTTAAGAAGGTCCACACCGAAATCACCACTACCAGTTCCGTTACCTCCATCATCTTCGAAACAATCTTCGATGGCTTCGTTCAATTCGTCATCTGAATTAACTACAATTTCGTTTCCATCTTCATCGACCAAAGTCAATGGATAAGCAAACCCTGCCAACTCACCTTGAATCATGAGATCACATAATTCCATATGATCATTCACCACTACTTCTGTCCCATCAATTAGTTTCACGGTCATGGGGAATTCAACTTTATAGCAGGCGATGTATTCAAATCCTGTCTCCCATACCCAGGTGGTATCGACATCAGGATCTAAGTCATTACATGATAAAAGGATATCAAATAGCTCGTCTGTATTACCAGCAGTATGTATGTTTCCATCTTCATCAACCAATGAAATAGGGAATTCGAAAAACATCGGTTCCTGCGCAGTTAATGCAATGAACTCATTCTCGTCATTGGCTACTACTACAGTACCATCTAGTTTTCTCAAATTGACAGGATATGACAAGCTAAAGCATGAGTTATCCTCTCCGATCAAGTATGCAGGGAAATCGTCTTCGTTCCATCCTCCACCAGGAACACACTCCGCAAACAACTCTCCTAATTCAAGAGCATCTGCTGCCTGAACTTCAGTTCCATCTTCCATCAATACGTCCAAAGGATATACGAAATCGTAGATCTCGATACTTCCATCAAGATAACCGATGAATTCGCTCTCATCGTTAACCTCATATTCGTTTCCTTCAACATCGGCAAGTGAAAATGGGAATAATATAGTGATACAATCCAATTCCAATCCGTCTTCAGAAGCTGAAGACCTGGACATTAGTCCATTAGATGTGGTTGTTTCAATTGTTTCGAAGTTTTCTTGTTCCTGAACTACCTCATCAACATTCTCCTTGCTACAGCTTGCTATAAGTAATAAAAGAAGTACAAGTACTCCCGATAATTTCATGATTTTCATTTCTGTTTAATTTTTAAATGATACAATTACTTTTTAGTAGCTACTTCATACTCTTATTCAATTTAAAGCACGAAAACGTTGCACCGAGGAATAAAAAACTCAAAAAAGATAGCTTGTGTTATACTGAATGTCAATAAAATCAACTGGTTTCAGCAGATAAAAATATGTCGCTCCTATGGAGCTCTGTTATGTGGACATCCTTAACAGCTATGTCCAGACCGCTCCTATGGAGCTTTCTTTTTTACATTCTCTTTCTCGGCGTGCTCAATTCCCTTTTCATATTTATCCCTAACCTAGCCACTTCGTAATTCTTTTAAAAATAATGTTGTTTGAATTCAACGGGCTCTGCAGAAGACGTTCTTTTTTCCCCTTTTTTCATCTCCGCTTGAAATTGAAAATTGTACCGTTACACTAAGACTCTTACTTGTCGCTCCTATGGAGCTTTCTTCTTTTACATGTTCTTTCTCAGAGTGCTCAATTCCCTTTTCATATTTATCTCTGTCTTAGCCACAGAACGGCGAATCTCACATAAATACAAATTTGATCGGATTCTTTAAGCTCCATAGGAGCGACATACAAGAATAATTTTTTATTATATTTAGAAATAAAAATCTTACACCATGGCCAACACCTATACCCAATTGTATTTCCATGTCGTTTTTGCCGTCAAAGGAAGGAGAAATCATATTTCCACGGTTTGGAAGGAAGAGCTCTATAAATACATCTCCGGAGTAATTTCAAACAAGAATCAAAAACCAATAACCATGAATGGCATGCCCGACCATATTCACCTGTTGATAGGGACCAAACCAAATTGTAATTTGTCAGATCTCATCAGAGATGTCAAAGCAAATTCCTCTAAGTGGATTAATGAAAAGGATCTTGTCCAAGGAAAATTTGAATGGCAAAGAGGATTTGGCGCGTTTACGGTCGGACAATCTCAACTTCCTCGAATAATTAATTACATCAAATCTCAAGAAAAACATCATTCCCGCTCTAGCTTTAAGAAAGAATACATTTCTTTTTTGAAAACCCACGAAATTCCTTTTGATACAAGATATATTTTCAAAGAGTACCCTTAACTATTTATCAGTTAAGGCCGCAGAGCGGCGAAATTCATGCAGATATAAATTTGATCCGATTCTTTAAGCTCTATAAGAGCGACATATAGAATACGTAATTCCCTTTTCAAATTTATCCCTTGCCTAGCCACTGAGTGGCGAAATTCAAATAGACATAATTATATTTGGATTCATCAAGCTCCATAGGAGCGACATATTAATATCCACACATTGTCTAAGAAGACATGTTTTCAGCGCTGTATTATAATACCTCTACTAATACAGCTCGCTTAAGAGGCCCATTTCCATGCGTTTGGAGCCAAAATCACCCAAAGGGGTGACGCCTAATCCTTTGATCAGGTATAGATTTGAAGCATTTAAATCAAAAATTTATTCCAATGAAAACTTGTACAAAAATTCAACTCAGCTCTTTGCTATTTTTACTCGTTCTTTCCTTCCCCTCGTATTCTGCCGTTTTTACCTGGAACGGTAGCGTTGGCAAGTGGCACAATCCGGAAAACTGGGACTTAAACGCCTTACCAGGACCGGGCGATGAGGTCATCATCAATTCCGGTGAACCACATGTAATGACTTCAGAAACGGTAAATAACGTTAGCGTATATGGAGGAACTCTAAACATCACCTCTGATGGAATTCTTAATATCAATAACACCATCCAGCGTTCTTATGGTGGCTTTAGAGCTCTTTATGTAGATATCTACTGCAATGCCATTGTCGACGGCATACTCGACATATACATTGATCCGAGTATTTCAACCGGTGTAAACTCACAATTGATATACAATCAAGGAACCATCGTCAACAACAACCAGATCAAATTAATTGGCGCCGAATCTGTAGGAATTAATTGCCATACAGGAGGCCTTTTTACTAATAATGCCAGCATCAACATTGAGGATATCCGTAGCGGTATTAGCAATTACTCTACATTCGATAATTATGGTGATATTTTCATGGAGGGTGTCTCTAACATCGGCATTTCAAATAATGCTACCTTCCACAACCGGGATTTGGCTACTATAACCATTAACGAATTCATGGGAGGCATTGGAATTGATGTAAGAACCAACTCTAATTTCTACAACGATGGAGATTTGTTCATTGATGATGCCAATACGCTTTCCTATGGCATGGGGATTCATGTGGTCGGGTTTTTCGAAAACAAGAATGGAGCAACTCTGAGTCTATCAGGAGAGTTCAACTCAGCAATGGATGTCATGGAGACCGGGACCTTTAGAAACAGGTCTGATATGAATGTCAACAACACAAAAACTTATGGACATGGTATTCGCGTTTACGGCTTTTTTGTCAATCATCAAAGCGGTACCATAGACTCAAGAGGCCACTACAATATATCCAACACTCCAGATGGCGAGTTAAGAAATTTTGGTGCATTGAATTTACGACAACATGACTCTGGATCTTCCTATCATTCTCTTTCTAACAGAGGTGTCTTTTCCAATCGCCCTAAGGGAAAATTAAAAGTATGGGATAATATTATCAATGAACCCGGGGCATGGTTGAATAACCAAGGACATATGTTTTGCCTTAAAGATGGCGCCAACCACAATATCCAAGGAAATTTTAACAATACTGCCGCATTGGGAGATGTTTACGACGAACTAAATAATATCAACAACACCGCCGTAAGAATACGACCGATATACGGAACCGTTGAAGAAGGAGTTCCCGTATCAAATGCTTTGGATATTGGTGGTTTCGGTACCGTCTCTTATCTCTCCTGGTATACTACAGAAACGGGAAATACTATTGCCGGCACCTACGACTCCTTTTCAAACACCTTTACGCCCAACGCCAATGCAGTCGGCCTGACTCGAGTATATGCAAGGATTAGAATTACAACAGGTGGTGTTACCAGAAGACATGCTGTTGAAATTCCTGATGGGGTACAACCCGCTACTCCTTTGGCTCCATCGAATAAGACTAGCTTAACAAGTTCCGCGGAACAAGCTTTTGATTTAAATGTACAGGTCTATCCTAATCCTGTTACGGAAAGGATCAATATTCAATTTACTGAACCCATAGATGGAGAAAATGAGTTCAGAATATACAATGCGGAAGGAAAGACCGTGCATAGTGCACCCTTGAATGGAACATATAGTCGATTTATATTGGATCTACCTTCAAGCATTACTTCTGGAATGTATGTATTATCCGTGATAAACAATGGTGTACTTCTGCATTCGAAATCCCTTAGAATACAACGCTAAGAATGATATCATTTTAAACATAAAACAACGGCCTCAAGGATTCAATTCTTTGGGGCTTTTTTACTGTATGAGGAATCGTATTTTAGCAATCATTTCAGCTCGGGAATGCACATCCATTTTATCATAAATACGCTTGATGTGGGTTTTGACTGTGTTTAAGCTGATGAAATGTTTTTGGCTGATCTGCTGATTGTTTTTACCCTGATAAATTTCTTCTAGGACTTCAAATTCTTTTGATGTTAATGGACTATGATTGTTGTTGTTGATTCTTTCGATACTGAGTCCGGATTGTAAAAACTTATTACTAAAGTTGAACAAAGCAATTTCAATAGTAGTGAAAACTGTTTCCAAATGCAGGGGTTTCGATATATAGCCCATGGGGTAGAATTGTTTTGCTCGATCTACGGTCGCCCGATCTGAATAAGAGGTGAGAAACAAAAAAGGGATTTGCTTTTCTTCATTAATGAATCGCGCAATATCAAAGCCCTCCATTCCTTTTCCCAAGTTGATATCTAAAAGACAAATATCTGGCGTTCTTTCCCGAAGACTGCTCAGTGCTGACAAATAGGTATAACAAGGTTCTAGTACTTCATAGCCCTTTTCCTGTAGATACCCGGCGAGATCTTCAGCAATGATTGGTTCATCTTCGACAATAAGTACTTCTATATTGGTCATATTACACCATCTTGAATCGAATGAGAAATCGACTGCCTTGATCGCCAAACGATTCCATTTTGGCATTCAATTTTTTTACGAAAGCCTTGATCATTTTAAACCCAAAAGAACTGTTTTGCTCTAAATCTGAAACATCATTAAAGCCTTTCCCATCATCTTCGATCATAAGATGAACATTGTCGTCCTGTTTTTTCAGCTCCAAAGTGATCGCTCCTTCGTCCCTGTCAGGAAAGGCATGCTTTAGAGAATTATTGATCAATTCATTGATAATAAGACCAAGCGGTATTAAGGTGTCCATATCCAATTGCAGGTCTTCCACTCGAAGATTGTATTTGATTTGATCCCTTTTTAAGGGATATGAGTGCATTATTCCGTCAACCAATTCCTCTACGTACTCACGAACACCTATATTCCCTAAGTCCCTATTGCGATATAGGCTCTGATGAATGAGCCCCATTGATTCCACCCTGTTTTTGCTCTCTTGAATTGCTTGAGAAGCCTTCTCATCTGAAATTTCTCTTTGTTGTATATTGAGCAAACTGCTCACTATTTGCAGATTGTTCTTCACCCTATGATGAATTTCTCTCAACAACAACTCCTTCTCTTCGAGCGACTTCTTTTTCATTCGATAAGCATTAAACAATAGCCCAGCTATAGCTACCAATAACAAAAGTCCAATAATCATGGCAGCATTTCTTTTTCTGGATTGATCCAATTTCAATTCTTGCAAGCTGTTGGTCAACTCGAGATTTTCTATTTGCTGTTGCTTTTTTTCGGTTTCATATTTAGTATTGGCCTCGGCGATGGCCCGATCTCTGGCTTCATTGAACAAGGAGTCCTTAATAACTTCAGATTTTTTATAGTATTCCAGTGCTATTCGATGCCTATTCATCGCGGCATATGCCTCGCTAAGACCTTCATATCCCTTTTGTTCTCTCTCCAGTGCATTATAGCGTTGGGACAACTCTAAACTCTCCGTCAAATGATCAATGGCCTCACTATACTTTCCCGTTCGAATGTAGGCCATTCCTGTATTCGTTTTAGAAACCATCCATACTGTCACATCTTTGAGCGTATCAATGAATTCGATGGATTGCAATCCATAATCGATGCTCTTCTGGAATTTGCCCGTATTGAAATAAACTCCGCAGAGATTAGAGAGAATCGTCCCTTTCAAGTGATCGTCTTTCTTCAGTTCTGCATAATCCAGCACTTTTAAATTATAATCAATAGCTTCATCGTATTCGTTGAGAGCATTGTGCAGGGTGGCCAAGTTGGTATACATATTATTCTTCCATTCCTCGTCACCCACCACGATAAAGTTCTCCAAGGCACTGCGATAATATTCCTTTGCTCTTTCGTAGTCCTGTCTGGATTGATAACAAACTCCAATATTATTATTTAGAATCCCAGCAAACAGTGTATCTCCTGCCTTTTCGAACAATGGAACGGCTCGAAAGTAATATTGGATCGCCTTATCATACTCTCCCTTAACATGATGACAAAGCCCTTTAAAATTCTCTCCTCTTCCTATGAGTTGAGGATCCTCTATTTTCTTGGCTATTTCCAAATACTTCTCCGCATAAACATAAGCCGAATCCGTATGATTCCATAGTTGTTCTTGAATCAGACTATTGAGTAAATCCAGTTTAAGGCTATCTTCCTGAGCATTGATAAACTCAGTTTTTAGGCTATCAATATTGGCGTGAACTTGTAAGGAAAAGAGTAAAAACACAAAGGAAAGAATACGCATAATCCAAAATTGCTCGCTCTTTAAGATAAGAATTACCTAGAAGTAAACCAAAGATGTATTAGTGGCAAGGAGCAAAGACAATCATGAACTGGGCTCAATCCAACAATCCCACCAACATGTCGATGGACTGCAAATACAAATCTTCGTCTTTTTTGAATTTTACTTCCTGGCTCATCCCAATGAGGAAAGTGAGTATTGTCGCAGCAATGGATTCTGCCTTTTTTGTTGATACCTGACTTCGCTCTATATAATTGACGAGCACTTGACGAAGTGAAAGATTGTGCTCTACCAATTTATTTTCCATCTTTTTTCCTATCCCGGCATAATCCGAACAGGTGTTGGTCACCATACAGCCTTTTCTTTTGTCATCATTTAGAAATTCTTCCAGACTTAAGACTAAAAATTTCCTTACACCTGTTTTGACATCAGGCTCCGAATCCAGAAATTCCCCTAAAATGTTCACCCTTTCTCCTCTGTACAGATCAAAAGCCTCCTCAAATAAGGCTTGTTTACTATTAAAGGTGGCATAAAAACTGCCCTTCCCTATATCTAAGTGAGTAGTCAAATCACTCAAAGATGTAGAGGCGTAACCCTTCTCCCAAAACAGCTCCATTGCCTTTTTGAGAACCTCTTCTCTATCAAATAATTTTACTCTTGGCATTAGTTTTTTTTGTAAAAATAAAAAAAATTTAGGTTTTGTACCACTTGGTACAGAAAATTAATATACATTTGTACCGATTAGTACAAATAAAAATTAATTCATTCAAAAAAATATAATCATGAAAGTATCAATCAAAGGAAAATCAGCTCTAGTAAGTGGTGCAAACAGAGGCATCGGAAAAGCCATCACAGAAGCACTTTTGGACCATGGAGCAGAAAAAGTATATGCTGGAGCTAGAAGAGTAGAATCATTGAACGGACTTAAGGAAAAATACGGTGACCGTCTTATCCCTGTCGAACTGGATGTCACCAAAGATAATACCATTAGCAATGCGGCAAACATGGCGAATGATATTGACATTCTAGTCAACAATGCAGGAGTATTCGCTCCAGGAAATTTTACCCATGGGAACTTCCTAGAAAGCATGCAGGCTAATTTTGATGTCAATGTCTGGGGCCTGGCAAAGCTTACCAAGGCTTTTTTCAATGACCTCAAAGAAAAAGATTCAGCTGCGATAGTCTCTGTTTCTTCTGTTGCAGGCTTAGCTAACATGCCGATTGCTTCCACTTATTCAACTTCTAAAGCTGCTGTACACAGCATCATTCAGGGATTAAGAGGGGAGTTAAAGGACTCTAATGTATTGGTTGCCGGAGTATATCCTGGTCCGATTGATACCGATATGGCTAAGGGCTTCGAAATGGAAAAGGATTCTCCGGAGAACGTGGCTAAAAATGTCTTAGCTGCCATCGAACAAGGGGTAGAAGATATATTCCCTGACGTGATGTCAAACCAGGTAGGCGCTGCATATTCTGCAAATCCAAAAGGAGTAGAGTCTCAGTTTGGAAGTATGGTGTAATTTCGAACAATCGAAACATCCATTAAAATTTTATTTTGGGGTGAAAGAATAATTAAACTTATTTTTTCACCCCTTTTGATAACATGTTATATCGTCCAAATCATCAATTCCTCAGCGACCTCGAAATAACCTACCTTCATTCATTCGATTTTGATCCTAGAAGCAAGAAGAACTTCTTAACACTTTCCTCTTTTTAATTAGAAAAATAAAACACAAAAAATAAGATCTTTGCCGAGAAATCAAATAGAACATGAACAGGCACTGGAAAAAGAAAACACAAGAGGATATAAAATCTATTGTTTTCGGGGCACTTGAAGAAAATGTAAATTACGCAGAGCAAAACGCACTGGGCATTCCGGCCTCTTATTTAGATGATAAAGTATTTACTCAAGATACTTCGTTTTTACAGGATGCTCCCTATATGTCGACGCTCATTCAGAACCCGAATCACATAGGCTGTCATACTGTAGGTAGCTCGGAGTCTTTTTTCCGAGGTACGCAGAAAATAGAACAGGAGCTGATCGAGATTTGTGCAGTTGACATTTTGAAAGGAGAGGATAACGAGCATGACGGTTACGTTGCTTCAGGCGGAACGGAAGCTAACATTCAAGCCATCTGGATTTACCGCAATTATTACATGCAGGAATTCTCTGCTTCACGAGATGAAATATGTATTATTTGCAGTGAGGATAGCCATTATTCGATGGATAAAGCTTCGAATATTCTTGCAATTGATCTATACAAAATACCGGTCACCAGGGATACTAGAGAGCTTAGTGCGGAGGCCATCAGGGATACCATCGAATTAGCTAAAAAGGAGAATAAAAAGTACTTCATTGCTATCTCCAATATGATGACGACCATGTTTGGATCTGTAGATCATATCGATCTCTTTACCCAAGTACTAAAGCAATCTAATAGCACATTCAAGATGCATGTCGATGGCGCCTATGGCGGGTTTTACTATCCCTTTTCCGACGAAAATAGTAAGATGACATTTCAGAATCCGGATATTACTTCCTTTACACTGGATGCTCATAAGATGGCGCAAGCTCCATATGGAACGGGGATTTTCTTGGCACGAAAAGGATTTATCGAATATGTCAATACCAAAGAAGCCAGTTATGTCGAAGGAGAAGATCTCACCCTTATTGGAAGTAGGTCCGGAGCAAATGCGGTTGCAGCCTGGATGATTTTGGTCAAAACAGGACCTTTTGGATGGAGTGAAAAAATATTTATCCTTCAAAAGCGAACTGAATGGATGTGCAAGCAACTCGTTCAACTGAATATCGAATTTTTCCGTAATCCTTATTCGAACATCATAACCATTAAGAGCTCCTATATTGACAAGGAGACAGTAGTGCAATTTGGGCTGGTTCCGGACAATCATTCTAATCCGCAATGGTATAAAATCGTTGTCATGGAACATGTCACTATAGAAAAATTGTCGAATTTAATGTCAAGGATACAAAACGCCCACTCCGAGGAAAATAGAATGCAAAAAGTGTAATTTCATTGCCGGATGAATCAATCTCTAATTCAGAAATACAATATTGCAGGACCTCGCTATACCAGTTATCCGACAGTACCATATTGGAAAGCGGAGGGCATAGCGTATGAAAATTGGTTAAAATCAGTCGTCACAGCTTTTGACGAAAGCAACGCAGAGGAGGGAATCAGCATCTATATTCATCTGCCGTTCTGCGAGTCTCTCTGTACTTTTTGTGCCTGCCATAAAAGAATAACGAAACAGCATAGTGTTGAAGAACCCTATATTAAGACACTCCTGAAAGAGTGGGATTTGTATTGTCAGTTGTTTTCTGAAAGACCACGTATCAAAGAAATACATCTGGGTGGAGGTACACCGACATTTTTCCATCCGGAGAATCTAAGAATGCTCATCGATGGAATCCTTTCCAAGGCCGAGAAAGATGACCATTTCGAATTCAGTTTCGAAGCACATCCCAATAATACAACCGGAGAACATCTCGAAGTCCTTTATGAATTGGGTTTCCGACGCACCAGTTTCGGTGTTCAGGACTATGACGAAAAGGTTCAAAAAACCATTAATAGAATACAGCCCTACGAACGCGTCAAGTATGTTACGGAATTATCCCGTGAAATTGGATATACTTCTGTGAGTCACGACTTGGTCTTTGGCCTTCCACATCAAACACTAGAAAGCATCCTTCATACCATCAATCTTACCAAAGAACTCACCCCGGATAGAATTGCTTTTTACAGCTATGCCCATGTCCCGTGGATAAAAAATGTAGGTCAGCGTGGATTCAGCGAAGCAGATCTTCCCAGTGCAGAGGAAAAAAGGGTTTTGTATGAAACAGGAAAAAGGCTGCTCTACGAATTGGACTACGAAGAAATCGGAATGGACCACTTTGCATTAAAAACCGATAGCATGTATCACGCCGCCAAGAACAAAACGCTGCATCGAAATTTTATGGGATACACAACCAATAAAACACAACTGATGATTGGCTTAGGAATGAGTTCAATCAGTGATTCCTGGAATGCATTTGCTCAAAACATTAAGACAGTCGATGAATATAGCGCTGCGGTGAACAATGGAATTATTCCCATATTTCGAGGACATGATCTATCGCAAGAAGATTTAATCATTCGAAAGCACATACTCAATATTATGTGCCATTTCGAAACTTCTTGGAAGGAGGATCATATGCAATTTCCTGAACTGGGCACCTGTCTCGAAAGACTGCAAGAAATGGAGCAAGATGGTCTTGTTGTCATTGATGCGGACGGGCTGACCGTACCAGAACATGCACGACCATATGTCAGAAATATATGCATGGCTTTTGATCTTCACCTAATCAGAAGTAAGCCCCAAACCCGAATATTTTCAATGACCATATAATTGGCAATTATAAAGACCCTTTCAATTAGTCCTCCTCAATAACAATTCCTCCGCCTGGTGCCGAGGAGATCTTATAGGATAAGCCCACCATAAAATATCTGGCCCTGGTATTGAACCGCGCCTCCTGCAATGCATTAGAAGATCCATAGCGATCCACACCTATATTTTGATTGAGTACATCGTGTACCATCAGTTTTAAGCTGAGTTTGTTCTTGAAGAAGTTTTGTGTCAAGCCAATATTCCACAAGTTGAAGGATCTCGCTTCTGAAAAGAATTCTCCAGAATATCTCGTATGGTCAAAAGAGGTTCTCAAGGTCGTTGTCTCAGAAATGTAGACATCTCCTTCCACATACCAGGCATGGTTCGAGAAGTTCTGATCAAAATCGTCATTGACAGAATAAGATCTTCTGTTGAAATCATAACGTATGCCCGCCGCCGCATCAAGCTTCTTTTTCTTTCTATTGGAAATACTAAAGTCGATGCTCGTTACATTTTCCGTAACACTATTCTCTACTCCATCTACGAAGCCATTGAACCTTGCGAAATCATTATCCAAATTAATCCTTGTATTAATCCTCAAGGGACGAACAGGCTTAAAATAGGACAGGGAACCACGAGTCGAAACGAATCGATCTGTATTCACCGGCGTCAATACCCTGGTTAAATCCTCTTGAACATCCACTTTGTTGATGATTCTATTGTTGGAAAACAAGACATTGCCAAATACATAGAAATTACTGTTGTCAAACTCATCAAAGCCATGATAACTCAACCTGAAATTATGTCGATATTCCGGCACCAAATCCGGATTCCCCAGAATGGTGAAATTCGGGTTGGTATTATCCGGAACCGGCATTAGTTGGTTGAGGCTGGGAGATTGAATATTGGTCGTATAACTAAAATTCAATCCCCTGGATCCCGTGAATTCATGATCGACAATTAAAGAAGGCAACAAATGTTGGCTTTGATCTTCGATGCTCCTATCGTCGGTAGTCAACAGCCCCTCTAAACTTGTAAGTTGATAGGCTACACCAAGAGTCAATTTCGTTTTTTTACTGTTTTTCTTGAGAGAAGTCCCCAATCGATGATAGTTAAACTGCTTCTCGTAGATAGAGCTCAGCTCAGCATTGAACAGGGGCGTTTCGTTGTCCAAGTCATAAAAATCTTTGATGGGTTTTTCCCTGCTGTCGAAGTATTCATAGGATAAACCCAAATAGGTCTTTGATCCCAACGGTTCTGTATAATTGGTTCTGGCATTCCATTCATGACGTTCGTTATTGTAGTCTTGTAATTGTCGAATAATGGACTCTTCGCCATCAAATAAAAAGGCATTGAGTATATCATTATCCTCTCGAATATTGGCGTACTTATAGTTGATGTTGTTAATCCAATTCCTTCCTTTTTTGGCGAATTTCTTTTTGAAAAGCAGGTTTGACTCTAGGGCTTTTTGTCCTTGTTCTACCACGCTCTCCCCAGTATTACTGGAGCTAACTCTGGTGTTTTCGATAAACTGACTTAAGTTATAAGCATCTACATCATTAAATATGCCCTGGAGTTTGTTTCTAAAGGTAATTTCCGTCAGTGGATTGATCTTGTAAATCAATTTGGTATTGATGCGATGGTTTTGATTTGAGGTCAAAGTCCTTGTCGAATCAATATTCTCAAAGCTCTTTGCGGCACTGAAATTGGATCCATTGATCAGTTCTTCAAGCGTATTATCAGACCGAAGATAGAAGTAGTTACTAAACCATTGTAACTTAGAAGACAAGTCGTAGTTCAAGTTAAGACCCAAGGAATAGTCTTCTGAAATTCCTTTGTTCATCTGATCTTGTCCATCACCAAAGCTCACCATTCCTCCGCCTCCGGCTATCATATTACCCAAACCACCCATAAAACTGATGTAATCATTAATAGTGAATGTACGCTCATTGATATTGTTGGCACCTGCGATTACTGACGCTTGCATTCTCGGACTAAACCGATTATAGTTAAACTTCCCAAGTTTGGTTTCTTCATTTCCGACTCGAGCTTCTACCCTTCCAAAACCGCCTCTTTTATGATCTTCTTTTAGTTTCAAATTGATCGTTTTTTCCTCCTGACCGTCATCGATTCCAGTAAACTCAGCGATCTCCGATTTTTTATCAAAAACTTGCACCTTGTCAACTGCTGCCGCTTCTAGGTTTTTGGTCGCAATTTTTGGATCACTTCCGAAAAACTCCTTCCCGTCGACCAACACATTTTGTACGTCTTCTCCTTGTGCTTTGATATTGCCGCTGCGGTCTACCTCTATCCCAGGCAGTTTTTTAAGTAAATCTTCGACATTATCTCCTTCACGGATTTTAAAGGCAGAAGCGTTGTAATTGATCGTATCGCCAAGAATACCCATGGGAATATGTTCTGCTTCGATGGTCACCTCATTCAATATCGTATTGGACTCACTTAAATACAGTTCTCCCAATTCAATTTTGGGAGACCGATCTTCAACAATCCTAATATCCTTGGAAAAATTGTTATATCCTACATAGCTGATCTGAAGAATAAAATCTCCCATATCAACTGCTTCCAATCGAAATCTACCCGAATCATTGCTGAGTCCAAAGGAGCTCATGGTAGAATCAGAAGCGCTCAAAAGCATAACCGTAGCCCCAGATAGGCCTTGCTTTTCTTCATCCATGACTTGCCCAATGATATCTGTTTGAGCTTGCAGATGCCATGTGCAAAGAAGTAGAAATATAATGCCGATAATTCTTCTCATGATATTTAGGATTGTTGATTTGAAAAAAACTGAACTGTCTTTTGCCTTGTACTGAAGGACGTTTTTTGCCTATTAGTTTCGAATCATAATTCGATTACCACCCATTTCTTCTATCTCTTTTTCCTTTTCTTCCACTATTTTATCAAACTCTTCAGCACTTACTTTTTTCCCTTCCTTTGGCGCTTTAATAGCTTCCTCTAGTTCTCCTAGATTTACAGCACTGGCCATGATCTCCTGCTGTCCGTCATCAATTGATAACATAAGTATAGCCCCTGGAAGCCCGCCGAAAAGATCCGGTCCTACTTGCACAGGAATCTGAGGAGTAAACCAGGCGACCACGGATTTACCCTCCGGGTCTTCAGTTGTTGCCTTAATACACTCGTAATCCAAAAACCTCACTTTCTCATTGGTTACCTTCCACTTAAATGGAATCTGATCACCTGCAATCAAAAAGGTTCTTCCCATGAATCCCTGTTGATGGCGAATCGATTTTTCCCCTAAATTGGTGTATATGATTTCCGGGGTATCTTCTCCCATTTTAAACTTGATCTGCATAGAACCATCGTCACTTTCCATTTCAATATCCTCCGGCTCTTCTTGATTAGTAGTTTGATACAGAGATTCGGAAGCGTTGAACACTAGTTCCTTTTGTGCGCTCAATGATTCGGGAAACATGGATTTGAGATCGACACCTGGCATCTCCGGCATATCATCTGTTTGTATATCCAGTTTGATGGTTTCTTTATAGCTAATGGTTCCGGAAGTTTGCGCGCATACCAAGCCTACCATGAAACTAAAAACGAGTATTAAAATGAATTTTTGCATGATTGATTAATTTTTTTGTTCGATACAAAACTAGAGTACAGTATCATTGCTTAAGGTTAATCCATGTTGATACAAGGTTAATTAAGGTTAAAGCCCCTGATTCTCTGTGGATAGTGGGCTATATTTGCCCTATGAATAATTATTTCGATACGAGGAGAACTTTGATGATCGGCAGTCTAATTCTATTGCTGGCATTTCTCGCTCATTGGAATTATGAGAATTACAATAGGCAAAAGGACGTTTTACTCAGCGACCTTGAAACACAAGCCAAGTTGACCCATGGAGAAAAGCTGGATTCGACCTTTAGGATCGTAATGAATGTCTTCAAATCAGAGTCTGACGTCATTGAAGACAGTATAAAAATTAGAAACAAAGGGCTTTTTACTGAGATAGAATCCGAATACGTAAAAATGAAGGTGATTACATCTGAGGACTCCTTACAAAAGGAATGGACGACCACAGATATATTAGACACGCTCATGAACAAATCCAGTTTTAAATTGAAAATGGACCCGGATTCATTTGTTATTCACGAACTCAGAGAATTGAGTTTTAATCGATTCGACACTTCTGAGTTTATCAAGCAGTATACCAGAAAATTGAATAATCAACGACTGCCAAGCTCTTTTCGAATGTCCCCGGATTCGGTAAGGTCTCTGAGAAATGATCTTTTGGTAGAATTGCGTTATGATCAGCGCACCAAGGAGAGATATTTTGCCTCTTTTAATAATTATCGGTCCTATATATTTAAGAAAATATGGCCTTCTGTTTTGATGAGTATTCTACTCTTTTCATTTGTTGCCCTCGCCTTCTATTTGATTTACAGGTCTTGGCTGGAACAAAGCAAACTGGTGCAACTCAAAAATGAATTTGTTTCCAACATGACACACGAATTGAAAACTCCTATCTCAACGATGAGTGTTGCCCTGGAGGCGATGAGTGACTTCGGTGTGTTGAGTGATACGGCAAAATCCAAGGAGTACATTGATATATCAAAAAAAGAATTGCAACGGCTGGGAATAATGGTGGACAAGGTCCTTTTAATGTCCAGGTTTGAAAGTGGCGATACTATTATTCATTATGAACACATCGATTTGAAAAGGATCATAGAGGATATTCTTTCTACGATGAAGTTGTATTTCGAAAAAATGAACGTAGAAGTAAACTTCAATGCCTTGGGAACGGACTTTCTAATGGAAGGTGATCGAATCCACTTAGCCAATGTCATTTACAATATGATAGACAATAGTATTAAATACAGTGACGAGAGTCCAAGGCTTGACCTCAGTCTACAGAATCTCACCAACAAACTGGTTTTTACGATTAAGGATAATGGTCAGGGAATTCCTTCCGAATATTTGGACAAAATATTCTCTCGCTTTTTTAGAGTGCCCACCCAAGATCGTCACGATGTAAAAGGACACGGTTTGGGCCTGAGTTATGTCAAAAAAATTGTCGATCAGCACCATGGGACTATTACCGTTGATAGCAAGGAACAGGTAGGCACTACCTTCACGATTAATTTACCGCGAAAACGCAAAGATGTATAGTATTTTATATGTTGAGGACGAACCATTCCTCGCGAAGATCGTAAGGGAAAGCCTGGAGTCAAGGGACTTTGATGTTTATCATACAGACCATGGTTCTAAAGCGGTCAACCTATTTCATCGATCTCCAATAGACCTCTGCGTTTTAGATATTATGCTCCCAGGCAAAAACGGTTATGAAATTGCGGAAGAGATCAGAGCAATCAACCCTCAAATACCGATAATTTTTCTTACGGCCAAAGACCAAACCCAAGATCTTATCCACGGTTTCGAAGCAGGAGGGAATGATTATATTAAAAAACCCTTCAGCATGGAAGAACTGATTGTGCGAATTCAAAACCTCATGACCCTGGTCAATGGCCAATCCTCCAACAGGAGGATTAGAAAATCGATTGGGCTAGGAGAGTCTTATAGTTATAATCCGGACCAAATGACTTTATCTTATCAGGAAGAAGTTATCGAACTTTCCTACAAGGAAAATCAGATTTTGGATTTGCTCACCCAACATATTAATTCAAATATTGACAGAAATGATATTCTAATGAAGGTCTGGAATAATGACTCCTATTTTAACTCCAGAAACCTCGATGTTTACATCCGAAAATTAAGGAAGTACTTCGACAGGGATGATCGAGTTAAGATAATTACCTTGAGAGGAATCGGGTATCGATTTCACGTAGAGAAGTAGGATGTATACATTCTTCTTTTATCCTTTTATCTCCTTAAAAAACAATGATTTCAAACGTCAAACTATACCAAAATGATCTCCAATAAGTAAGAAAATTTAGTGTTCTTATTCAATGACTTTTTATGAAGAATCTCCATACCGCATTCTAATAAAGTAAAAAACAGTAGTTTTGATCGATTGTTCCTGACTTGGAGTGGTCTTTTCACTTTAATAAAGGAATATGAAATTCAATGATTTAAACCTAATTCCGCCCATTCTCAAAGCATTGAGAGAGGAGAACTATAGAGAACCAACCTCCATTCAGGCACAATCTATTCCGTTGATCCTAAGAAGGCAGGATGTTTTAGGAAGTGCGCAAACAGGAACCGGAAAAACTGCTGCTTTTGCCATTCCAGTCATTCAACATTTATCCAATGATCTTCGGCATCGGCAAGGAAGAAGAAAAATATTAGCTTTAGTAGTTTCTCCTACCCGAGAGCTAGCCATACAAATTGGAGAGAGTTTTTCTACCTATGGAAAGTATACGCAGATCAAGAATACAGTAATTTTTGGTGGCGTCCCACAAGCTCCTCAAACAAAAGTATTGAGAAGCGGAGTAGATGTCCTCGTCGCTACTCCCGGTCGTTTGCTTGATCTTATGGACCAGGGCTATATTAGTCTGCGCGATATCAAGTATTTTGTCTTGGATGAGGCGGATCGAATGTTGGACATGGGCTTCATACATGACATCAATAAGATCATTGCTCATTTGCCTAAAAGAAGGCAGTCTTTATTTTTCTCTGCTACTATGCCTCCCAAGATCCTGAAGCTTTCACAACAAATATTATTTAAGCCCAAGAAAGTTGTGGTTAATCCTGTTTCATCTACAGCTGAAACCATCCAACAGTATTTATATACCACCAATAAAAAGAGTAAGCCGGAGTTACTCCTGCACATTCTTAAAAATCCCGAGCTTGATCAAGTCTTACTTTTTTCCAGAACCAAGCACGGAGCCAATCGAATAGTTCGAAATCTTAATAAGAAAAAAATAGGGAGCTCTGCCATTCATGGAGATAAAAGTCAAAACCAGCGCCAGAAGGCATTAAAGGACTTTAAAGAAGGAAAGATTCGGGTATTGGTGGCTACTGATATTGCCGCAAGGGGTATAGATATTGACAAACTTAGATTTGTCATCAATTACGACATTCCCAATGAATCTGAAACCTATGTACACAGAATTGGCCGCTGTGGCCGTGCTGGTGAAGAGGGTGTCTCGATTTCACTCTGCGAACCAGAAGAAAATGCTTATGTACGAGATATTGAAAAACTCATCAAACAAAGGATCGAAAGAATAAAAGACCATCCCTTTCCACAAACAGACAAGCCAATGACTGCTGCTGAAAAAAAGGAATTCGAAAAAGAAAAGCGAAAGAGAAGACAAGAGTTTTTTGCCAATCGCAATAAAAAAAGAGCATCTAAAAAACCAAACTTTAAGAAAAAAAGAAAATAGTATTTTCATTAATATTTAATCCACATGAATAATGACTTGATTGATGATGTTTTCCAGCCCTCTAAACTGAACTTTGCAGGATTTGGACAACGGCTGGTCGCCTATCTTATTGATATAGTTCCTATTATTATTATTCTAAATTTTGTTGCTTACTTTGTTTTTGGTATCAACCCAATGCAACGCAGTGAAAGTGTGATCATAATAAGAGGTTTGGAATTCGAAGAATTTAGAATTCTTCGAATTATGGTGAGATACATCTCCTTTATAGTTTGGATAGTCTATTGTGCATTTATGGAAGCCAGTAAGTATAGAGGAACATTAGGAAAAAGAATGCTTGGAATTACTGTTATTGATGAAACGGGATCACCTCCTTCACTCGCTACTTCAATGATTAGGAATCTAACGAAAATTATTTCCTATTTAGTTTTAGCTCTTGGGTTTCTCTGGGTTGTCTTCCACAAAGAGAAAAGAGCTTGGCATGATATAATCGCTCGGACATTTGTTGTTAAAACTTAATTTTCAACAAGAGTCTTTAGCTAAATGCGTTCTTATACTTAACACATAAGAGCATTATCAACATTTATCGCCCTTTTCTGTTATCAATACATCATAAGCTAGAGTTATGGACAGAAAAAAATTCATCAGGAACAGTATTTTAAGTGGCGCGGGACTCGTTGCTTCGGGCAATATCCTCAAGGCAAACAATAAGAAAACCAAAGATTCTACTTATGATCGGCTAATGGAACAGGTGGGTTTTAATCACCTCCCTAATAAAGAAAATATAACGCGTTTCGAAACAATGAAAACAGTATTGCACAAGGCATCAACTCGAGGTCATGCGAATCATGGATGGTTGAATTCCTATCACTCTTTCAGTTTTGCCAATTATTACAATCCTGATCGAATGAATTTTGGTGTCCTCAGGGTACTCAACGATGATATTGTAGAAGGAGGCAAGGGTTTCAATACCCATCCTCACGACAATATGGAAATCGTATCTATACCATTAGAAGGAGATCTTGAGCATAAAGATAGCATGGGAAATACTGCAGTCATCGAGCAAGGTGATGTACAGGTAATGAGTGCGGGAACCGGCATCTATCATAGCGAGTACAACAAGAATCCGGATAAAAAAGTAAAGTTCCTTCAGATATGGATGTTTCCTAAGAAAAAGGGCGTAAATCCCCGATACGATCAAATTACGCTCAATCCTGTGAAGCACCATAACGGTCTACAACAAATTCTATCTCCCAATCCGGATGATGATGGTGTATGGGTACATCAGGATGCCTGGTTCCATATGGGAAATCTGGAAAAAGGATGTGTCGAAGAATACGGTATCAAGCGAAGCGGCAATGGTGTCTATGTGTTTGTGCTCGAAGGAAAAATCACCATTTCTGGTCAGGAATTGGAGAAAAGAGATGGCTTTGGAATATGGGATACAGAAAAATTCGAGATCATCGCTTCTGAGGATGTGAAAGTCTTATTGATGGATGTACCCATGACATTGGGATAAAAGTATCTTATCAAAAACCCTCTGTATTTGATTGCTTAGGCAACGTTTTAGCAAAAAAATGAGTCTTTATATAAAGACTTTTTATGCGGTTCATCATTTTATTGGCTGCATGGAGTTTAATATCCCAAACTTCAACGGCCCAATTACAGTCTGATAATACCTTTCATCACTGTGGATTTGATCCAATGCACCGTTCAAAAATTCAGGAAGAAGAACAGTATGAGGATGGTATCAAATCGTTCGATACTAAATGGCAATTTTTCACTTCGACACATAGAAAAAATCAATACACCTTGCCCGTTGTTGTCCATATTATTCACAACAACGGTTCCGAAAATATTAGTGATCAGCAAGTCCAAACAGCCATTGATCATCTCAACAATGCATTTGCCAACATAGGATACTACGATCAGCAGGTTGGAGTAAATACAGACATTCAATTCTGCCTGGCCAAAAGGACTCCTGATAATACCGAGACTACTGGGATAACAAGAACGATTTCTACTCTCACCAATTTCAATAGTGATACAGAGGATCAAGAAGTTAAAGACTTGATTAGATGGGATCCTACATTGTATATTAATATCTGGGTAGTCAATGAAATTTGCAGTTCTACCGGTTGTGGAGTGGCAGGATATGCGTACTTCCCTGCTGCTCATGGACAAAGTTTTGACGGGATCGTCGTAGAATCTGCTTTCATGGGAGATTCAGAGGCCGGTACTTCTGTTTTAATCCATGAGCTGGGACATTATTTGGGCTTGTACCATACTTTTCAAGGCGGGTGTCCCAATAATAATTGCCGCTCAGAGGGAGACCAGGTCTGTGATACGCCTCCGGATCAAACTACGGTGCGAACAGCATGTGAAGATCAGATAAACTCTTGTGAGACTGATGAAGATGATAGTTCTAGCAATAACCCATTTCGAAGCACTGCCTCTGGTGGATTAGGTGATCAGAATGACCAGTTTCATAATTATATGGATTATTCTCGCTTTGAGTGTTATAATCGCTTCACTCAAGGTCAAAAAGAACGGATGATCTACTCCATTGAAAATGAAAGAAACAGTTTACCCCATTCGCCCGCTTGCTTATCTCCTTGCCCGAACCCAGTTTCTGCTCAAATTTCAGCCAATTCGACTTCTTTTCTTGTTGGAGAAACCATTACACTACAGGGAATTACTGACAATGCCGTTAGTTATAATTGGTACATTGATGGCGTTTCTTTTTCCACAAACCAAAACACCGATTACACTTTTACGGAAAAAGGGACTTTCGAAATCATTTTCGAGGCTTTCTCCGGTGATTCGAATTGTTTAAGCGGTTCTGATACTATACTTGTTGATGTCATGTGTTCGGCGGTGGTTGACCTGACATATGATATTGATGGCACTGATATTGTTTTGACCAATTTGTCTAGTAATTTTAATAGTATAGAATGGACTTTAACGGAACAAAACGGGCCTCAAGTAGCCAGCAGCAACAGCTCTACTTTTAGTTACTCTTTTTCTGCTTCTGGCTGGTATGAGATTTGTCTGTCTGCGATAACAGACCTCTGTTCTTCTGACACCTGTTTCTTTATAAGAATTTATGCTGAAGAGAATGAACTTTGTGGGAATGGCATTGATGACGATGGAGATGGATGGGTGGATTATTTTGATGAAGATTGTCCTGAGAATGATAGTCTTTTTATGGCACAACCTGAAGTCCTGTGCAATGCAATATGGGACATTGAAGACTTCTCGATGGAGCTAAAATGGAAATCCCCGGAAAGTGTCCCGCTTTGGTTTGATGCAAATATCCGCACCGGTGATATAGACTCGGATGGTGAAATAGAAGTTCTCGTCAAACGCCCCAGGTCTATTTTTGACTTAATGGCACTCGACGGTAAAACTGGGCAGATAAAACGAAATATACACTTGCCGGGAAGTAGTACGGGAAATAATTATTGTATGGCCGATATTGACCATGATGGGAACGTGGAGTTTTTCTATCTCTCTTTTGAAAGAGATGGGACCTTCCTTTATGCATCTCATCTCTCCGGAGCTCCTCTTTGGCAACAACAAATTATTCCCCCTGGTCGAACAAGGGAAACCTATGGCGCGATCAATATAGCCGACTTCAATCAAGATGGAATACCAGAAGTTTATTCCGGTGGACAAATTTTTAATGCCACTAATGGCGCCCTTCTTGCAAAAGGCACAATGGGGCTGGGGATGTCAGAGTTTACCGTTCTTTCAGTCGCTGCCGACATTTTCCCTGATGTGCCCGGATTAGAATTGGCCGGAGGCAACACGGTCTATCAAGTCAATATAACAAACCTAAACGGCCTAAGTGGAAATACCCTAACCCCTATCATTGTCCCTGGGAATAGGCCGGATGGATATACTGGTGTTGCAGATTTTGATGCCGACGGATTACTAGATGTTGTCGTTGTGGAGGGAGTGGGAGTTGTCCATTCTGCACAAACCGATAAAATGGTATACGTTTGGAATCCTAGAACTCGTACTGTAATGGCGGAAATCAGCAATATGGTAACTAAAACGAGTTTTCCCTATATCGGCGATTTGAATGGTGATTGTATTCCGGAAATAGGCGTTCCGTACGGCAAGCGTGGCGGTCCTGGAGAGCAGATTGGTGAGCTCATGATCTTTGCTTATCGAAACAATCCTGTTTTAGACATTATGTATAGTGTTGAAACCACGGATAATTCCGGTGCTTCCGGAGTGACTTCCTTCGATTTTAATCAAGACGGCATTCAAGAATTAATCTATAGAGATCAAACTACTTTGAGGATAATGGACGGTAGAACCGGTGAAAGTTTGACAACAAAAACTGTCCATAGTGCAACCGGCTATGAGCTTCCAGTAATGGCGGATATTGATCAAGACAATCAAGCCGAATTAATCGTAACCGGCGGGATTGACACCATCAATTATGACTATCAAAAAAACCTCATTTACGTTTATGAGACTGATAAGCTACCTTGGGCTCCGGCGCGATCCGTCTGGAATCAACCTGCCTATCACGTTACCAATATCAACGACGATTTGACTGTTCCAATAAACCAACAAAATACCGCATCCATACGGGACCAGTACTGCAATTGTCCTAATCCTTATAATTATTACATGGCACAAGCATCTTATCTCAGTAGATCCGGATGTCCTAATAATCCCGCTTTCGATGCTCAAATCGAAATAAAAGATGTGCGTTGTAGTCCGGAGTACATTACTATTGAATATGTGCTTAGCAACTTGGCTGATAAAAAAGCAATTCCTGACTCGCTAGTCATTGGGATTTATGATGGAAACCCACTTGCCGGCCCTGCTCAAGCGGTCACTTTTATTAGCCCTATTATACCGATAGACCCAGGTAAAAGTAGCCCTATCCTGACCATACAATTGCCATTAAGTTCATTTCAAGGCAATCTGTATATCTTGGCAAATACCCTGGAAGGAGCTATTACTCCGTTCTCCATGCCTGTTTCCTGTCTATATGAATGTGATTATGATAACAATATTGATAGCGTCGCCTTATTTATTGATCAAGTATCCATAGACTTGGGCCCAGATATCATCCTATGTTCTAATCAAGTCATTCCACTTGAAGTTCCTGAAGGCTATACATCTTACTTGTGGAATGATGGCACAACGGAGCCTTATTATACTGCATATGAAGCAGGCATACATTGGGTAGAAGTCTCCAATATTTGTGGTCAAATCATTCGAGACTCTATCGAAATTTTTATTGATCCTATCACTCAGGTGGAAATACTAGCGGACAGCTTTTATTGTAGAGGTGATACCATTCGACTCAACGCAAATGGATTATTTGATGAATACCGATGGTTTGGCCTGGACCCTCAGTACTGCGATGATTGTGAAGAAATTTCTATCCTTGCCCAAGAAGACCTTCAATTGATCCTAAGAGTCGCCAACAATGACAACTGCTTTTCTTCAGATTCTATCAATATCGAAATTAGAGACACTTCTCTTGTCTTCGAAGATTACTACATCTGTCCTGGAGATTCTATTTGGGTCGCTAACACCTGGATAAAAGAAGAGGGAGTTCATATCATCATTATGGATTCTTCTTCGGATTGTGATTCGACTATTATAGCGACAGTTTCAGTTAGTGGTGCAGGAATGGCTTTTGATTTAGGCAGGGACACCACATTATGTCGGCAGGATTCTCTCTACTTATCCGTGGGTAATAATTTCCAAGAATATACCTGGCAAGACGGATCACAATCACCTGAATTTATCGTTAACGAACCGGGCACCTATTGGCTCCAAGCCCTGGACAACTGCAACTTTCTACATACCGATACCATTGAAGTCGCTTTTGCTGACACTTCAGTTTCTTTTCAAAACTTTATCCTTTGCCAAGGCGACTCCCTATATTATGACAACACCTGGTTAACTACCGCCGGAACTTATCGCTATAACTATAGTTCTTCTTTTGATTGTGATTCTACTGTCATCATTCAGTTAGTCTATGACACCATCAACTACAGTCATCAATATGAACTCTTCTGCGATCCTCCTCAAATCAATATGTCCATAAGCTCCAGCGATTCGATTTCTGTGCTCTGGCCAAATGGAGAAGAAGGTCTTGATCGAATCTTATACAACGGCGGTGAGCTAAACCTAAGAATAGAGAGTAAGAGCTCTTCTTGTCAAGAGGATTTGATCATCAACTTACCATTTCTCCCTAATCTTGTGGATATTCCAGGTTCCTTCGACACAACCACCCTGATAGGCACAGAATTATATCTGGATTTAGGTTTAGATACAGATAGTTGGAGCATCAATTGGACTCCGGAACAAGCAGTCAATTGTCCTAATTGTTCGTCGATTATCATTGAAGAAGGATATTCGGGTCAACTCAAAGCAGAACTTCAACATATAGAATCAGGATGCATTTATGAAATTCAAATCAACATCAATACTAGTGATGGTGTCTTTATTCCCAATTCTTTTTCCCCAAATAATGATGGAAACAATGATCTCTGGGAAATTCATTTCAGTAATAGTATTGCAGCGGTAGAAATGGTCCTAGTATATAATCGTTGGGGAGATCAAGTGTTGGAGTGGCGAGGAAATGGTCCCTTCGCTTGGGATGGAAACTTCAATGGAAAGAGAGCGGAAAAAGGAGTCTATGCCTATTATGTTCAGTTGAAAACTCAGCAGGGGAATATCATAAGTAAGAAGGGGGATTTGACATTGATGAGATAGGTCTTAAAAACCAATATCATATAACCAGTCTTCAGCATCATCAATGACCTCCTTCTCCAAGTTGTTCTTGATATGAAATTCTGATGCTGAAGAACCGCTTGGAGGACCATTTGAAAAGGCCCTAATATCTCCGTTCCATTGAACTTTCTCGTATACATCAGACAGCTCAAAGAGCTTATCATTATCTCGAAGTGGGCACTCTCCCGTTACATCAGAAAAATGTTTATATGCTCTTACCTGTGCAGTTATTTCAATTTCTTCTCTTATAACCGTTGCATAGACGGTTTCATACTCGGGTATGTAATTCACATTTCCCGAAGTGTCGGTTTCCATGCGATCACCTACCTTAACCTTTTGACTAATTTCATCTTTATTCCAACTACAATTTGTTTGAAATCGAACTCCATCAAGGCTTGTAAAAATTCGACAATCCGGATCGAAGTCTGCACCCTTTGGCAATGCTTTAAGAAACTTAGTTTGCTCGTTTATGGGCCAATTCGAGGTATAATATACAATTCCCTTCTGATAGCTTTCGTACAAGCTATCAGACAATCCCGAATAGAATCCATGCCCTCCATTTTTCTCACAATTCTGATATTGGTAATGTGCTTGCCTGGATACCGCTTTTAAGGGTCTGTCCAAATATGTCTCCCAAAGCTCTTCTCCATGATCATAAAAATGTTGGGTGATTCTAAAATCCAAATGTTCTTTGTTATCACATAGCCTATCAAACTCCTCGGTCAATTCCCCTTTTAATTTGCTATTCTTCGTTCCAATCTCCTCCAATAATTTATACTGCTTTTTCCTCAATCGAATCCAATCCTTCACTTCCTCATCACCTAAAACCGCCTTCTGATGGGCTATTTCTCGATCAATAATCCTGTTGTAAGCCGTTTTAATAATCGCTACATTTTCTTGTACATTCTTATTCCTTGTGACGTTATTCGTAGCGGAAAAAATAGCTTTTTGATAGTTCTCTTGATCCAAATATTCTTGGGGAGTGGAACAGGAGGTCACTATTGTGAAAATAAGAACTAACAGGTGCATTGACTTCCTTTGTACTATGTTTTTAAAGTATTTGATTTGCATTACTATTTGATACAAATTTATCACTTTTACTTTTTACCTGCCACTCTTATCTTCGAGAAAGGGAATGATCTTATCATGTTCTAATCTAAAAAGCCCGAATGCTTTAGAGAACACCCAGGCTTGGACTATTTGGATCCGATGATTCAATTTGTCATGATCATTAGTTTTTAACAATTAAACAACTGAAGAGGATGATCTTAGGGTCATCCTCTGTTTTTATATTAAGAACCCGCTATAATAAATTAGAAGGCTACCGCACAATCAAAATTGGTTCTCTATCTACCTGATCTTCTGAAATTATCTCAACAACATAACATCCGCTTTCCAGGTTAGTATGGAGCAGGGTATTTAAACTTTCAGGTTGCACCTATGATTTCATAGTATACCTCCTTTCTCCATTAATAACATCATATATATTTATTATAATCTCCCTGCTTTCATCCTTTTGAAAATCTAGATTAATCTGGAAACTTCAACGGAAAGAGAGCCGAAAAAGGAGTCTATGCCTATTATGTTCAGTTAAAAACTCAGCAGGGGAATATCATAAGCAAGAAAGGGGATTTGACTTTGATGAGATAGACTCTTTCCAAAAAACAACCTCTTAGATCTAAAAAGGACACAAAGAGCCCGAAACCAAGTTGCCGTTGCATGCTTGAGCTGTTTCAGACTCCATTTGTCCTAGTAAGAAAAAATATACATCTTATAATTCTTCATTTTTAAGTTTTGTGACACAAAACCTAAACCTTTAACCCTTCTTTAAGTATTGAATTCAGGTGCATTTTATGTCTGTTTGTGTCATTGATAGCCTGTTATTATCGAATGTTAAAAAAACAAGGCTAATCATTACGTCGTATGGAAACCCGAAATATAAGCTGCCAAGGCCGACAAATTACCTGGTGTGATCATAATACTCGGGAAAGATCAAGTCTCTTGCCCCATTTTCAATTATTAATCCCGATAGTTATTAGGATCTACATATTCCTCCTGTACTGACCTCCCACCTCGTACAAGGCGTGTGTAATTTGTCCCAGTGAACAGTATTTACCGGCTTCCATCAATTGTTTAAATACATTTTCATTGCGAATTGCTGCTTGCTGCAATTTCTTTAACTGTAATTTTGATACATCCGGCAGGCTTTCTTTCAGTTGCTCCAGTGTTTTTATCTGGTCCTCTTTCTCTTCTTTTGTCGCCCGAATCACTTCTTTGGGGATGACTGTTGGCGAACCTTCCTTGGACAAAAAGGTGTTCACTCCGATAATAGGAAATTGTCCATTGTGTTTTAGGGTCTCATAATACAAGCTTTCCTCTTGAATCTTGCCTCTCTGATACATGGTTTCCATCGCACCTAGCACTCCTCCTCTTTCTGTAATTCGATCAAACTCTGTTAAAACCGCTTCTTCTACAAGATCTGTCAATTCTTCGATAATGAAAGAACCCTGAAGTGGGTTTTCGTTTTTAGCCAGCCCCAACTCTCTATTGATGATCAGCTGAATGGCCATAGCCCGTCTCACACTTTCCTCAGTAGGAGTAGTAATTGCTTCGTCATACGCATTGGTATGGAGAGAGTTGCAATTGTCGTAAATGGCATATAGCGCCTGAAGCGTTGTTCGAATATCGTTAAAGGATATTTCCTGAGCGTGCAATGATCTACCTGAAGTTTGAATATGGTATTTCAGTTTTTGAGATCTTTCATTCGCACCGTACTTGAATTTCATCGCCTTGGACCAAATCCTTCTTGCGACTCTACCAATCACCGCATATTCTGGATCTATTCCATTCGAAAAGAAGAAAGATAGGTTCGGCGCAAAGGCATCAATATCCATTCCTCTGGATAGATAGTACTCAACAAAAGTAAACCCGTTGGCCAAGGTAAAGGCCAGCTGACTAATAGGGTTAGCTCCTGCTTCAGCAATGTGATATCCTGAGATGGAGACAGAGTAGAAGTTTCTCACTCCGTTCTGACTAAAGTACTCCTGAACATCACCCATGAGTCTCAATGAGAATTCTGTGCTAAAGATACAGGTGTTTTGTGCTTGGTCCTCCTTAAGAATATCGGCTTGAACGGTTCCCCTGACGGCAATCAAGGCCTTGCTTTTAATTTCCTCGTATACTTCTTCCGGCAACACTTGATCACCTGTGATCCCCAGAAGCATTAATCCCAAACCATCATTGCCCTCCGGTATATCGCCTCGGTATTTTGGCCTCGCTAATCCCCGGTCATCATACAGTTCCTTTAATTTCTCCTCTACTTTGCCCTCTAGTCCATGCTCTTTAATGTACAATTCACATTGCTGGTCAACCGCGGCATTCATGAAAAAGGCGGTAAGCGTAGCAGCCGGACCATTGATGGTCATAGAAACGGAGGTCTTAGGATCGCACAAATTAAATCCGGAATACAGTTTTTTGGCGTCGTCCAAACAGCATATGCTTACCCCGGAGTTACCAATTTTACCGTAGATGTCAGGCCGATAATCCGGATCTTCGCCGTATAATGTCACGGAATCGAAGGCTGTCGAAAGACGGTTGGCCGGCATATCGAGCGACAAGTAATGAAATCGCTTGTTCGTTCTTTCAGGGCCTCCCTCTCCAGCAAACATCCTGGTAGGATCTTCTCCTTTTCTCTTAAAAGGATACACTCCAGCTGTAAAAGGAAATTCTCCCGGAACATTCTCTTTCATGTTCCATTTCAGTATTTCACCCCAATCCTCATAGTTGGGTAAGACTACCTTAGGTATTTTCGTGTGCGACAAGGACTCGGTATAAATAGGTACCCTGATCTCTCGGTTTCTGACCTTATAGACAAACTCTTCAGCCCTGTATTGAGCCTTCTTGGTTTCCCATGACTCCAAAATTCTATGAGACTCGCCCGACAAATCCTTGCTCAACTCTTCTTTAAGTTTTTGCAACTCTTCGATCATATCACCTTGAGCTCCCTCTTGGTTTTTCAGCATTTCCAAGGTCAAGTTTAAGGCATAAGATTTTCTTGCCAATGCCACCTGGGCCTGAACATTGCTGTCATAATTTCTACAAGTCTCCGAGATTTCACTGAGGTATCGAATTCTGCTCGGCGGAATAATGAAGATCTTCTCACTTTCCTCGTATTGTGCTACAAAATCTGACTTCAAGCTAAAGTTTCCCTTCCCCTCTATCAATTTCATTATTTCTACATAGAGGCGGTTGGTCCCCGGGTCGTTGAACTGAGAAGCGATGGTACCGTAGACCGGCATACTGTCTACTTCCTTGTCGAATAGCATATGGTTCCGCTGATATTGCTTTCGAACATCTCTGAGAGCATCTTTCGCTCCTCTTTTATCGTATTTGTTGACAGCAATGATGTCGGCAAAATCAAGCATGTCTATTTTTTCCAGTTGCGAAGCTGCTCCGTATTCGGGAGTCATTACATAAAGGCTAACATCAGAATGATCGACGATTTCCGTGTCGGACTGACCAATTCCACTGGTCTCTAAAATGATTAAATCAAAGCCAGATGCTTTCAGAATATTCAAGGCTCCCTGAACATGCTTGGAAAGGGCCAAATTGGACTGCCTTGTCGCTAAAGATCGCATGTAAACCCTTTCATTGTTCACCGCATTCATTCTTATTCTATCCCCCAGTAGAGCTCCTCCTGTTTTTCTTTTCGAAGGATCTACAGAAATGATGGAGATTCTCTCCTTTTCGAAATCCAACAAAAATCTTCTGATCAACTCATCCACCAAACTGGATTTTCCTGCACCTCCGGTACCGGTAATACCCAATACAGGAGTAATTTTTTGTTCAGCATTTTTTTCGAATTGCTCAATGAGCGACCGATGTGCATCCGGATAGTTTTCAAACGAGCTAATGAGTCGAGCAATGGCCAATGAGTTCCCTTTGTCGTACTCGTTCAATTCTCCATTGATCTGTTCGCCTAAAGGAAAATCGCATAATTGAAGGACTTCATTGATCATTCCCTGTAATCCCATTTCCCGTCCGTCATCAGGAGAATATATTCGGGTAATGCCGTAATCGTGTAATTCTTCAATTTCTGTAGGTAGAATGGTTCCTCCACCTCCTCCAAAAATCTTGATGTGTGAAGCTCCTCTCTCAGCCAATAAATCATACATGTATTTAAAATACTCATTATGACCTCCCTGATAAGAAGTGATGGCGATTCCCTGAGCATCTTCTTGTATGGCGGTATTGACAATTTCGTCAACAGAGCGATTATGACCGAGATGAATGATTTCCGCTCCGGAGCGTTGCATGATTCGACGCATTATGTTGATGGCGGCATCATGTCCGTCAAAAAGGCTGGCTGCCGTGACAATTCTAACTTTGTATTTTGGTTGGTAGATTTCAACTTGCTGCATACTCAAATCATTTCTGTTGTCATTAATTGGATCTAAAGGGGTAGTTGGAGGCAATGAAAAGCTCTTCCAGTTCACTGAGCATCATCGCGGTTGCTCCCCAGACAATATGGTCAAAAAATTTGTAATGCGGAACATTTTTCAAGGCAAACTTTTGATTAATTTCCATATTGCTGACCGCCTTGTTGGCTTCTTTAAAGAGCTCTTCTAAGGGTACTTCTATCAAGTAATCAACTTCCGCTTCCTGCAATGTGAATCTAGGCTCATTTGCTACTATTGCTAAGAAGGGATGGACATTGAAACCACTAACGGGAATGTACAGCGTGCTCAGCTTTCTAACAATTTCATTTTTTGTCAGCTGAACACCTATTTCCTCGTGCAGTTCCCTGATCGCCGTGTCACTGATATCCAGATCTGCCGCCTCTTGAGCTCCCCCTGCCAAGCCCACTTGTCCTCCGTGTTTGTCATTGGGATTTCTCGCACTTCTTCGAATAAGGGAAAAGTGGAAAACATCATTTTTAGGATAAATTAAGTGGATGACTGCGGCTTGCTTAACAGCGGACTCACTGTCAGGGTAAAAACGCCTACCGGTATGGGACATCTTTAAATGCGCCTTTAAGCCAAACTCCTCAGAGTCTAGATTAATGCTCTTTATATTGTCAATAATAGCTTTCACGAATCGCTTGTTGTTTAATGAACAAGCATTCCCTACTTAGCGTTCGATAATCGCAGATAATTTTCCAAGGCCATTTTCATGGATGGCACACCAGGTTCCGGAGCAGAAATATCAATTCTCAAATTCTTTTCTTTAACTGCCTTGGCAGTAAGCTTTCCGTAGACCGCTAATCTGGTCTCGTTCTGCTTGAAATCAGGGAAATTATCGTAAAGAGACTTGATACCCAAAGGACTGAAAAACATCAACACGTCGTACGTGATGTCCTTAAGATCAGACAAATCACTACTCACCGTGCAATACATCATAGCCTCCTGAAACTCAACCCCGATGCTCTCCAAGAATTTTACATTAGAAACACTTCCCAAATTGCTCAAAGGAAATAAAAACTTCTCTTGATCTTTGTATTTTTTGAATGCTTCTTCGATATCGTGTAATCTTCGATCGCCTACGAAGACCTTCCTTTTTCTATAGGTAATAAACTTCTGCAGATAGTCGGCCGTTGCTTTCGAATTACAGAAATACTTAGTATCTCCGGACATTTTGATTCTCATATCCTCACAAATTCTAAAGAAATGGTCTATCGCATTTCTAGAAGTAAATATGATTGCTGAGAAATCATCTGGTTTTATTCTGGTCTTTCTGAACTCCTTAGTAGGAACGCCTTCAACATGAATAAACGGTCTAAAATCAATTTGTATCCCGTACTTCTCTGCTAGATCAAAATAAGCTGAATGTGTTGGTTCTGGTTGTGAAATGAGGACCGTTTTAACTTCTTTATAGGTCGTTTTCACCTTTGCTTTTGTTTCTGACATTCAATAACAATTTTACTTAATTGCTTAAGAAATAGTTCCTTATCAACAATATAGGAGCTATTTCGACGGTGCAAAGGTAAATAAAAAATTGAAAAAAATACAGAGGTAAATATCGCTGGAAGAGAACGAGCCCCCTGAGGTAGCGGATCAACAAAGTTATGCCCACCAGACCAAACAAGATATAGATCAAATACTCTCCGGAATAGCTGTACTCTAATGTTGACACCATATTGAATGGCAACAATAATATGCCCAATAAAATGCCAAAGATAAATATGAGGAAGTTGTACACCGCAAAGTAGTTCTGTTTCGTCGGTACAATGTAGTTGACGAATCCAATTACAAGGTGCTTGGCCATAACGAGAAGACTTACGATGGCCAATACTTTGAAATAAAAATTGAGATTAAATTCCGCCCCGAAGTAAAATTGACTCACCTTGGCCACAAAAAAGGAAATTGACAACAAATAAATCAAATAATATAGGCGCAGAGGTAGCCTAAACAGCCTTCGGTCCCGATACAAGTTGCCCAGCAAATTCTTATTAAACACAGACCTTAGTGCCATAAAAAGAAAGTTTCTGTAGATACTGAATACAATGGCAAACAAAAAGATGATCGAAAAGCATATCCAAAAGGCAAGGTTGGTCTGTTTCCTTTTCTTGTTTAGAAAGACCTTCTTCAGTTCTGTGCTCCTCTTTTCTTCTATGATTAGAGCATCTGACGGTTTGGTATAACTGATCTCGAATGGATTTTCGTCCGTTATTGGCCCTCTTTCACCTGCTTGTACCTTCTGCTCAAGACGATTTTCTAACTCAAAAGGGTTATTATAGGACTGAGCAAGAACACCAGCCTGGCATATAATACAGACCAAGGCCAGCACCAAATAATTACGTACGTCAATGCCAGTTTTTACCATCATGCCCTATGATAAACTCAATTTTTGTTAATATTCGTTAATGCAATATAAATGTAGTATGTCAAATTGCGGAATATAAGCGTTCTTTATACATTCACTTAGTTTCCCTGAACTTCATTTGAAAACTGATTTTCAGGTTACTAAAATAAGCATTGACTTAGATGTCTTCAAAAAATATCAGGTGGGTTGTTGTCTTAGGTGCTTTTTCGATCATCGGAATTCTAAGTGCTCAGATATACTGGATCATAAGAACGTATGATCTCCAGGAAAGGCAGTTTCAATATAGTGTCGAATTGGCCCTCGTCCGTGTTGCTGAAAATATTGGCGAATACAACGGTTCTGTGCTTCCCACCAAGGATTTGATCAATCGAAGGGCATCGAATTATTATGTAGTCAACATCAATGATGTCATTGATGCCAATATTCTCGAATACTACCTCCAAAAAGAATTCGAGGTATCTGCACTAAATGTCGATTTTGAATACGGAATTTACGACTGCGCCAGCGATAGAATGCTCTATGGGAACTATATTGCGACCAACGAAAAGAAGATTGATCACCCCAGAACAGAACTGCCGAAATACGACGAGTTCAACTATTATTTTGGTGTCCGGTTTCCAAAAATTACTGCACGGATCATCAGTAACATGCTCTTGGTGGCTATTTTTACCGTCATTCTGATGTTTGCCATTTCCTTTTTCGTCTATGCTCTTTCTGTCATTCTAAGACAAAAAAGGCTTTCGGAAATGCAAAAAGACTTCATCAATAATATGACCCACGAATTCAAAACACCGATCAGTACCATAGCGATTTCTTCGAATGTATTCATCAAGGACAGGCATATTCAATCCGATCCCAGACTGAAAAAATATGCCGTACTCATCAAGGAACAAGCAGCTCGATTAACCAACCAAGTGGAAAAGGTGCTGCAGATTGTGAAGGTCGAAAATGATAGTTTCAAGCTGAACAAAGAAGAGATCAATATCAACCAACTCATCACTAGCATTAGCAGGCAGTATGAAATAAAACTAGAAAACCAAAAAGGGTCGGTCATCGTCAATCTTCCTAAACAAAACTATACATTGGTTGCGGACTTAATGCATCTGGAAAACATCATTGAAAATATGATGGATAACGCCATTAAGTATGCAGATGCAGATCCTTTGATACTGCAATTGGACTTCAAAAAGTCTCAGGGGAAATTCGAACTGAGTGTTGCCGATAACGGGAAGGGAATTTCACCGGAGTACCATCAAAAGGTATTCGAAAAGTTCTTTAGAGTTCCAACAGGAGATTTACACAATGTAAAAGGCTTCGGACTTGGCCTATTTTACGTCAGAAATATATGTAATTCCCATGGCTGGCTCCTTAACATGGACAGCGATGTCGGACAAGGGACTAAGTTTACGATCTCCATTCCTTCATTTCAAGTAAAACCAATCAAAAATATCAAAACGGAAAAGCAATTATGACAGATTCGAAAGGGAAAATACTATATGCGGAGGATGATGAAGTTTTGGCTTTTGTCACCAAGGACAATCTTGAATTAGAGGGATACAAAATCACTCACTGTTCAAATGGACTCGATACTCTAGAGACTTTTAAGGCTGAAGATTTTGACCTCTGTCTGCTGGATGTCATGATGCCGGAGATGGATGGATTTACATTAGGTAATCAAATTAGAGCCATAGACTTGCAAGTACCGATCATATTCCTCACGGCAAAATCTCTTAAAGAAGATAAAATCAAAGGACTTAAGCTAGGAGGGGATGACTACATCACCAAACCATTCAGCATAGAGGAGCTGATTCTAAAGATCGAGGTCTTCATGAAGCGAAAAACCATCGCTAATCCCTCGGCACACAATCAAAACGAATTTATTCTCGGAGCTTTTGGCTTCAATTATAAAAACTTAGTCCTGGTCAACGGAGATCAATCCGAACGGCAGCTCACCCAAAAAGAAGCTGATCTGTTGCATTATCTTATCGTCAACAAAGGAGAAATTGTCAAACGAAGTGATGTACTCAAAAGCATCTGGGGAGATGACGATTATTTCTTGGGTCGAAGCCTCGACGTTTTTATTTCCCGTTTGAGAAAATACTTAAGCGCCGATGAGTCTATAGAAATTAAGAATGTCCATGGTGTTGGGTTTAAGTTGTTGGAGAAATAGACTCCTAATTGGCCCAGGCTAATTTAATGCTCCAATTCCTACAAACCGACATTTTCATTGACTCGTAGCTATAATACCAGCAATTCTTATTCTAGTTTCTTGGCTAATTTTTGATGGTCATGCAGCTAGTATGTCTTTTTTTTCCTTTAGAAGACGAAATGCTATAGCGATCATTTAACTATAAAAAAATTACAGTCATGAATTACTTACGAGTTACGGGTTCAATGCTCGCTCTAATTTTTCTTTTACTAATCTCCTGCGATAGAGATAATGAAATAGAAACCATTAATACAACTGATCGCCCCGATCCTACTATTATTGAGGGATATACCAAAAACTCTTTTTTTGTAAATGCCTCTGTTACCGGTAGAGTAGTGGACAAGAATAACAATGGGATTCAGGGAGCTACTGTCTCCTATAATGATCTTAGCACATCTACTAATGAGTATGGGCATTTCTTTTTTATCGACGAAGAACTGGATATGGAAGGATCTTTTATAAAAGTATCCAAGGCAAGTTATTTTGACGGAAGCAGAACATTTTATCCCAAAGAGGGAAATATGGCTTTTATAAGGATTCAATTGATAGAAAAGTCCTTTTCCGAATCATTTGATGCCACCAGTGGTGGGCAAATAGCTGTTGAAAATGGGGGAAGTATAGTTTTTTCACCCAATTCTATCGTTGACCAACAAACCAATACTTTGTATCAAGGAGAAGTCAAAGTAGTGGCATACTGGTTAGACCCGACCTCTACAAATACTTATGATCGCATGCCTGGCGATCTTGCCGGTATTGATAAGTTGAACGAACCCGTTATATTGGGCACTTATGGAATGATGAGTGTAGAATTAGAAAGCCCAAGTGGAGATAAATTACAAATAGCGGAAGGTAAAACCGCTGAATTGTCTTTTCCTATCCCCCAAGAAATTTTAGTGGATGCCCCCTCTGAAATACCTTTGTGGTACTTTAATGAAAGATACGGTATCTGGGTAGAAGATGGTGTAGCCCAATTAGAAGATGATACTTATGTTGGAACCGTAGAGCATTTTTCTTTTTGGAATTGTGATGCACCCTTTGAGTTGGTTTCTCTCGACTTTACAATACTTGAAGAGAACGGATTGCCACTATCTGATGTGAGCGTTAAATTATCTGCTGAACTCGGCAATAACCAAACAGTTTTTAGTTATGGCTATCCAGATGAAAATGGTTTTCTAATTGGCAAAGTACCTGCAAACCGATCAATTACCCTAGGCGTGCTGGATCACTGCAATGAAAAAATTTATGAGGACCAGATAGGGCCTTTTAGTATTGCGCAGTCCTTGGGAGATATAACTGTCACTGCAACAGAATATACTTTTGTGTCGCTCGAAGGTTCTTTATTGGACTGCGACGGAAATCCTGTCACAAATGGATTGATTATCCTTGATAGAGAAGACTCTCCTGTAAATAAATATATCTACACTGATGGAAACCCCTTTTCATTTTCACTTTTGAGCTGCTCTCCTGCGACAGATATAGAACTAACCTTTATCGATCTGGATAAAGTGGGACAAGTTGTTTCAAAATCTATTTCTTTCGGAGAGATGAACCTGGGCAACATCTCAATTTGTCAAACGGATATAGAAAATGTTGTAGAAATAACCATAGGTTCTGATACTTATAGCATCCCCAACCCAATCTTGAGAATCGACAAGATTGACAACTCTGATATAGATACCTTACATGTGAGTTCTTATTTGCCCAATCCCAATGAAGTACGTTTTCATTTTGGTCTTTTTGGTCTTGAACCTGGGCCACGTGAGCCTGGTGAATTAGGTCCTAGTGGTCATACCGTGTTTAGTGGTCTTACGGTGGAAGAATTAAATTGGCGTTATAATCCAAAGTATCTGAATTCATTCGTTATTACGGAATTAGGAAGAGGAGCAGGGGAAAAGATAAAAGGCACTTTTGATCTAGAAATGTGGGTCCGTGGTGTGCCAAATGAAACGGCAAGAGTTACGGGAAAGTTTAGCTTAACAAGAGTAGAATAGCCTCTTTAGGCGTTTAAGAATAGGGGAGCAAATCCTTGTTCCCCACTTTTTCTTGCGTACTCAATCATAATGAATAAAGAACTAAAAATCATACGGGGTTGCAAAAAAGGAGATAAGTCCTACCAGTACGAATTGGTGAGATGCTATTCCGAAATGCTATTCACGGTATGTCGAAGATATACTATAGATGATGCTTCCGCCAAAGATGTTCTCCAAGAGTCTCTCCTACTTATTTTCAACAAAATACATCTTTACAAACCCATAGGATCCTTTGAGGCCTGGATGAGAAAAATAACCGTGCGATGCGCTTTGGATTGGCTGAACAGAAAATCTAATAAAAGAAATGCTTATGCTCTGGAACTGGAGGAAAGTCTCGTTGCTGAAGAACCTGAAATTCTTGTAAAGCTTGAAGTCGAGCAATTAATCACTTTAATTCGCACCCTGCCCGAAGGATACAGAAATGTGCTGAATTTATATAGTATCGAAGGCTATTCCCACAAGGAAATAGCAGAAGTGCTAGGAATAAGTGAAAGCTCCTCAAGGTCACAGCTGACAAGAGCCAGAAGATACCTGATCAAGAGAATGAATGAATTACAAAAAATTCAAATCAGATATTAATGAATAAGGAAAACATTAATCGACATAGATCAACAATCGATATTGACGAACTCTGGAAAGGGATCGAACCTAAAGTCGATCTCATCAATGCTGAGAAAAAACGCAAAAAGAGATTTGTGTTTTTCTGGATATCTGGTGCATCTATCATTATGCTGGGTTTACTGGCAGGTCTATTATACAAAACTAATGACGACGATAAAGAGACTCTTTTAACCGTTAATCAAATCGAAGATCAAGAAAAGGAGGAAATAAATACTGTCATTGAATCAACGCACCTCATTGATAAAGAACGAAAAACTTCAAATGCCCAGCAAGGAGAAAAGCACATCAGTCCAAACCATATCAGCTCTAACTCTCTTAGCTCTAAAGCTTCGAAGAGCAAGCTCCAATTAGCACAAACTTCATCACCTAAAACCGCCTTAATCGTTTCAACGAATAAATCTGAACACGAGAAATCAGGATTTTTCGGTGATGAACAATTACACGCAGAAGAAAATCCATTAGAGCGTCAATCGAAGTACATTGCCACTAATCCTAATGATCGTGTACCAACAACGAAGGATGTATTGATCTCAAGGTCGTTTTCTAAAAATTGCGGTATTCCTGAGACAAGGAAGATTTTTAATATACCACTGCTTCCTATAATTAATCCGGACTTCTCTCATGATATACCTGGCGAAGAAGGAATAATAAACCACTCCTTAAACCATCTCAGGGCCTTGAGCTATTCCTCTAAAAAACGGTGGGACTTCAGTTTAAGCCCTCAGTTTGGAATTTACAAGCTTCAGAGCCTTTATCAAAATTCTTCTGATAGCAGAGACTATTCTAACTTAGTCAAAGAAGTCGAAAATCAACTGGACGTAATCAGTTTTGGATTAAATGTGAAGCTGAAACATCAATCCGGCCTATTTCTTACAAGTGGATTTGACCATTCGACCTTATCAGAAAAACTAAACCATACCCAGCTGGTTCAAGATACTATCTCGGAATGGAGTCTCGAGTTTATTGTTAATGGTCTCGATGGAGATACTACACATATTTATGGTTACCTAGATGTGTTTAAAGACTCCCTTACTAGCTATACATTATACAACAAGCATACAATAAGCTCAATTCCTTTGCTTTTGGGTTATGAAAGATGGTATAACAATTGGTTGCTCGGAGTGCAGGCTGGTATATTGGCTCAAATCCGATTCGATGCAAAAGGAAACTACGTGAATCAAAACCGATCGATTCGGGAAGTCAATCAGGATCTTTATTACAAATCCAGCCTTGGTATTGGATTCAGAGCAGATCTGTTGATTGGCAAAACCCTGGGAAAATATTCATCCATCTACATATCGCCATCATTGGTATTGCGACCCAATGTGCTGGATCAATCTTATGGACTCTCAAAAAAATACCTGCAATGGGGCGGAATCCTGAGTATTAACTACACGGTGTTCTAATATTCTACCCAAGTGCATTGGACTTTACACAAGCCATTTAAATTATTTCTCAGATTCTCTGTGATGCATCATTCATCGCAAGAAGTACCTGCTTTTGATCCATAGGGAACCATTCTACATTCTTCGTAAACCACATATAAGTCCATTCTAATCAAAAAAGCTCCGCAGACATTGGCATTGTTTGGAAAATGTTGAGAGTCCAATCTAAACGTCATATAATTGGAGGGGTTATTGATAAATGAATTAAGGGCTGAATTGATCGCGAGGTTAAATGCACCGAAGAAATTATCACTTTTCTTTAGATCGAATTCTCTCAATTTTTCGAAGTTATCAATTGTTACAGGAATCCCTTGATTAAGATCTACTCCCTTTAGTTTAGCTAAGGTGCCAAGAAGTCCACTTGAATCCAAAATTGAAAGATTTGCTTGGACAGAATCCGCCTCATTATCTTCACATGACTGATAGAAAAGTTGTATGTTTTTTAGCTTAAACTTCTTGACTGTAGCATCTCTGTCAATGTCAAAATAGGACAATAGATCTCCTCTGTTATAGGTCACATCGAAAGACGCGTTGTTGGTCTCAAAAGATTCAATACCCCATATTTCTTTATTGACGGTCACTTCAATTTTTCGGAAGTCAAAATCAAGTTCTTCACATGAGGATGTTAGCAATAAGGATAAAACTGCGACAAGAATATTTATGGTTCTCATATATTTAAAATTTGAAGCCTAGATTGGCATTTAAGGTTGGCAAAGAAGAATAAACTGCTTCGAATCCCAGGTTAAAAATTAGAAAGTCCAGTGAGATTCCCGCTCCTAGTAGCAATGGGTTTTCTCCCTTGATCACGTACTCTTTATTTGATTCTCGGTCCTTTAAGCTTAGCTCCCCATTCTGAAAGCCCATGAATCCATAATAGTGAAGGCTCTTGGTATTTTTATGTATGTTGGCCCTTAGCATATAATGTTTGGAATGAAGCCATTCTCCGGTTTTTACTTGATGATATGCCGCAGAAACAGAAAGATTAAGCTTCTCCATATTTAAATACTCCGATAAGCTATGTTGCAATCCCAGCCCGAATAGATTAAGGTTGCCTATGTTGTCTTCTAATCCCAATGCAAAAAATCTAACCGTGAGATCAGTATTTAAGATGCCTCCAATGGTCGCCTGCGGAACGGCAAGCGGCATTTGTTCATAATCAAACCCTCCCGGATAAGCAGAACTTAGACTATTTTCATCTTCAATAAATGTGATTTCATTTACACCGAATATTGTCGGAACTTTGATTTCTTGGCCGTTGCTCATGGCCGAATTCGTGGTATAGCTTCTATGGCCTTCGGGAACAAAGCTCGTGTTTACATTGACGCCGAGATAAAAGTAGAAACTATCTTTTGGAAAGCTTGCAGAGAATAATCCGGAATGCCAGCTATTATTCATGACTTCTACCAATGGACTTAAATATTCCTCTGAAACCTCATCATTGATGTAAGCACCCCCATATTCAAATAGTTCTTCAAAATGCTGAGCATTTAACAAATTTGAAATCAGCAATGCCAAAGCGAAAAAAACACCCTTTACTTTTCTCATATCAATTTTCATATCAAAATGAACGGAATAAAATTTAGCTTCTATTCCAAGATATGTGCAAAATGTGTACGCTGCTAGGCTCACGTGATGAGCGTATTGTATTTGTTGATGAACGTAAATTATTACGAGCTAAGGAATCCAATTAGCCCTAGAATAAATGAAAAAGTGTGTGCGCCGAATAGTGTTGTATTCTTTCTTTAATGCAATGATATTGGAACACTAATAAATTTACGTTGTGGAGCTTTGGTGATCCGGCATTTGATAAAATGAAAAGAGGCTGGATAACACTCAGCCTCTTTCTATTTTTTTAATCTCAAAATTCTTTTCTAAAGTGTGCCAAAAAAAAGCGGGGTGACCGGGCGGGCGCCCAATCAACCCCATTTTAAAAACCCAAACACACCTATGCCTGCAAGTTACAACTAGTCTAAATTAATTGCAAACTTTTTTCGTAAAAATTTCTTTTTAACTTAACATTTACGAAAAATGCAAGCCCTGTGTTTCTCTAGTCTACAAACTAAAAACGATCTAAATTCATCACTTTAGTCCATGCATTGACGAAGTCATTTAAGAACTTATCCATGGAGTCTGAACATCCATAAACTTCTGCCAGTGCCCTTAACTCAGAGTTTGACCCAAAGATCAAATCGGCTCTGGTCCCAGTCCACTTTAGATCTCCCGTTTTACGATCACGTCCTTCAAATTCCTCACCTTCTTCAGAACTTGCTTTCCATGCTGTACCAAGATCTAATAAGTTGACAAAGAAATCATTGGTCAAAGTACCTGGTCGTGAGGTCAATACTCCGTGTTGAGAACCGTCATAGTTCGCATTCAAAGCACGCATACCTCCTACTAGAACAGTTATCTCTGGAGCAGTCAATGTCATCAATTGTGCTTTGTCTATCAACATTTCTTCTGTAATGCCCTGTATCCCTGATTTTCTATAGTTACGGAATCCGTCTGCTTTTGGCTCAAGTACTTCAAATGATTCTACATCTGTTTGATCCAAAGTAGCATCTCCTCTACCTGGCGTAAACGGTACATTGACACTGTTTCCAGATGCTTTTTCTATTGCTGCCGCGCCACCAAGTACAATCATATCGGCCATCGAGATTCTTTTGCTTCCCGATTGTGCATCGTTAAAGCCCTTCTGAATTGACTCAAGTTTGTCCAAGACCTTACTCAATTGAGCTGGGTTGTTCACCTCCCAGTCCTTTTGTGGTGCGAATCGAATTCTTGCTCCATTGGCTCCTCCACGTCGGTCTGAACCGCGGAAAGTAGATGCCGAAGCCCAGGCCGTAGATACCAGTTCAGATATACTCAAACCAGAATCCAGAATAGCATCTTTTAAGTTGGCCACGTCATGCTCGCTAACCAATTCATGTGTAACTTCCGGAATAGGATCTTGCCATATCAATTCTTCTGCAGGCACCTCCGATCCCAAGTATAGTACTCTCGGTCCCATATCCCGATGAGTTAATTTAAACCATGCCCTTGCAAAAGCATCCGCGAACTCATCCGGATTCTCGTAAAACCTTCTAGATATAGGCTCGTATATTGGATCCATTCTAAGTGCCATATCTGCTGTAGTCATAATAGGAGCATGTGTCTTAGAAGAATCATGAGCATCCGGCACTAAAGAAGCGGCATCAGGATCTGTTGGAATCCACTGATGGGCACCAGCAGGACTTTTGGTTAATTTCCAGTCATACTTAAAGAGTGTTTCAAAAAAACTATGATCCCATTTGGTTGGTGTCGGAGTCCATGCACCCTCAATACCACTAGTAATAGCATCGCCTGCTACACCTGATCCATGACTGCTCTTCCATCCCATGCCCTGCTCCTCTATTGAGGCGGCCTCAGGTTCTCTGCCTACCAGTGCAGCATCACCTGCACCGTGAGCTTTTCCAAAAGTATGACCACCGGCCACAAGTGCTACTGTCTCTTCATCATTCATGGCCATTCGACCAAAAGTATCTCTGATATCTCTTCCAGAAGCAATGGGGTCAGGAGTTCCGTTTGGTCCTTCCGGGTTAACATATATTAAACCCATTTGTACTGCTCCTAGAGGATCATCAAGCTCTCTGTCTCCTGTGTATCGCTTATCGCCCAACCATTCTGTTTCGACACCCCAGTTGATGTCATCTTCTGGCTGCCATATATCTTCACGGCCTCCTCCAAAACCAAAGGTCTTGAAGCCCATGGACTCTAGTGCGCAGTTACCTGCCAAAATCATTAGATCTGCCCAAGAAATCTTCTTTCCATATTTCTGTTTTACTGGCCACAACAACATGCGGGCTTTATCCAAGTTTCCGTTATCTGGCCAACTATTGACCGGAGCGAAACGCTGATTTCCTGTATTTCCGCCTCCACGACCGTCCGATATTCTATACGTACCGGCACTGTGCCACGCCATTCTAATAAATAGAGGACCATAATGGCCATAATCTGCAGGCCACCAGTCTTGAGACTCCGTCATCAAATCATAAATGTCTTTTTTCAATGCATCTAAATCCAAGCTCTTGAATTCCTCCGCATAATTGAAGTCTTTATCCATTGGGTCTGCCAATGAAGAGTGTTGTCGTAAGATGTTTAAGTTTAATCTATTCGGCCACCAATCCTGGTTCCGGGTTCCTCCACCTGCTTTTTGCATGGATTGTCCATGGTGGAATGGACATTTGCTTTCGCCGTTATTTCCCATTTTTTATGATTTTAGTTAAGGTATAAAAACTGTTTACTTCTACGTCCGAAAACGACGGATCATCAATGTAGCAAAGATAGCCTATCCACAAAGATACTTGGCTATTATGATATCATTAAACATCGCTTTCGGGCAATAAAGATACAAGGACTTCATTATAGTTATAATTTATTCTTTCTATCAAAGTCATTGATGATATCTATATGAACTTTCAACAACTGGAATACATTCTCGCCGTCAACTACAACCGTCATTTTACTCGGGCTGCTGAAAAGTGCAATGTCACTCAGGCCACACTTAGTGCCATGATTAAAAAGCTCGAAGACGAATTGAATATTATCATTTTTGATAGAAGTAAAAAACCCGTAGTTCCGACGGAGGAAGGCAAGGAACTACTGCGATTAGCACAAAAAATACTGAATAATCAGCGGGCCATTTACCAAATCAACGAGAAGACAGAAAAAACACTGGAAGGGAACCTAAATATCGGAATCATTCCTACGGTTGCCAATACACTACTACCACTTATTATTAAACCACTGATGAACAACCATCCCAAACTATCTCTCCATATTTCAGAGCTAACTACTCAAGACCTAATTCGGCAATTAAAACAAAACACCCTTGACCTTGGAATTATGGCAACACCTTCGACCGATCCTTCCCTTTTTGAAAGCATACTCTACTATGAAGCCATGATGGTCTATGGGGTTAAAAACATTGACAAAAAATATGTTCTTCCCAAGGATCTCGAAAACGAAGAAATATGGCTTCTGGAAGAAGGGCATTGTTTCAGAACTCAAAGCATGACCCTATGTGATATCAAAGAAAAGAATGCCAGAACTGATCGTTTGGAATATTTTGGGGCCTCCTTTGATTCCCTCATCCACCTAACTGATGAATTGGGTGGGCTGACCCTCATTCCCGAATTGTATTATCGCCTCCTGGATAAAGAACATCAGTTCCAAACCCGCCTTTTCGAAAAACCCATTCCCGTGCGTGAAATCAGTATTGTCCATGCCCGTCCTTATGCCAAAAAACAGACCATTCAACTGCTTTCTAAAGAAATAAAGTCCATTGTTAATCCCTACTTGATCACCAATTCTTATGCCTCGCATGAGTTGAGTATTTTGGGGATATAGACGATGTTTCCTATATGGTTATTTGAACCCAATCCAATTTCACAAAAATTAGATTTAAAATACAGCACGTTAAAAGGCCTGCTCCTTAGGATCAAAGAAAAACTTCTTTTAAAATAACTTTTCAATAAAAAAAAGAACACGCTGATCTTAAATAATACACCTTCAGCCGATTATATGACCACAATGGATACTGAGGCTCCTTTTCACTGCAAGTTTTAAACTAATTTTATCTGAATATAGCAAGGCAGTAGACGTTGATCACTAGTAAATTAAAGAAGAAAGTTTACGTTTAAGTGGAGGAGCCATCAAACTCATCGCAGTTTGGTGGCCTTCTTTATTTAAGAACCTATTAATGCCCTTATTACTTTACTCCTTCTGGCGGATACATCGAAAGTGGCTCCAGTGTCCAGAATAATAGTGGGCGTCCTTCCCTTGCCCAATTGTTTTATTCTTTCTTTTGCTACCAGGCAATGTCTATTCACTCGAACAAATCCCTTTGACCCTAGTTTTTTCTCAAAATATCCAAGATGAGAAGATGCCATGTATTTTTCTCCCAGTTCAGTTTCAACAATGGTATAATTCCTATCTGATTGTAGACTGACGACCTCTTCGAGCTTTAATATTACCTGACCCTGTGCTGTACTTATTACCAGTTTATCCGATCCCTGTGAAGGACTGAACAATGACTGTATTTTTTCTACAGATAAAAGAGCTTTTTGCTTCTCCAAAAACTTGGCCTTGGCTTGTAGCAAGTGATCCGTCTCTATCGGCTTCATTAGATAGTCCAACACATCATGTCGAAATGCCTCAATTCCAAAATCCCTTGATGCTGTTGTTATGATTACCTCAAAAGACCGTCCTTCTATATCCTTAAAAAGATCCATACCGTTGTGAACCCCTAGGTTAAGGTCGAGAAATACGAGGTCTACTTCATTCTTTTTCAAATAACTAATACCATCTTCATAGTTATCAAAAACGGCAAGAATTTCCAGATCCATCCAATGGTTATCCAATTCTGTTCTCAAAAGGAAAACACTGTCATGACTATCCTCTACAATTATTGCTCTCATTGTTTTTTTATGTTTAATGCCACTTGGTATTCTATCGGTCTGGAATCAATATGGCTTCTTATAACCCTATGTTCCACTTTCGTCTTTTCTCCGTTGATGATGCTCAATCTTCTCTCTATAAGTTCAAGGGACGACACTCTTCTTTGATTTCCATTAACTTTTACATTTTTGTTTTTTTCCCGAGTAGAATTTGATACCGTACATTGGATTCCTTCGGTGCTATTGACCAGCAGCAAATCTATCTTCAGGCGCTCAGCCTTTTTCTGGTTCGAATGTTTTATTGCATTTTCTACCAATGGCTGTAAGATCATGGTTGGAATTTTTGTCTCTAATCCTTCTTTATCCTCAAATCCCCTAAGATTCACTTCAAAATCTATTGGTTCTTTTCGCTCATTGGACTCCAGCTCAACATATGATTTTAAAAATTCGACTTCCTCAGATAGTTTGATCGTGGATGAGTCCGTGTATTCAAAGTAGCTTCTGAGATGTTCTATCATTCTATTCACCAAGGAAAGGGCTTCTTTGACATGGTTTTGCATGACCCTGGCCTTTATGCTAGAAAGCAAATTGAACAGATAATGCGGATTCAATTGGTTTTGTAAGAGTCGTAAGTTCAAGCTATCGAGTGTTATTAAGAGTTCTTTTTTCTCCGTAGCTCTTTTCTTTCTAAGAGCCCTCCATTGATAAATCAACCAGCTAAAAAGAAAAGCGGTTCCAGCGGCAGTACTCACCAAAAAACTGGTCTGTTCAACAAAATATGGCTGCACCAAAAACTTTTGTTCTGAACTGACTGAAAAATCGCGGTACATGCTCGCTTCAATATTGTATTCTCCAGGATACAGGTTTGAAAAACACAGGGTATTATTGCCACTGTATCGAATTACTTTATCATTTTGACTCTCGCCAATTTTACTTAGTGTGTAATATACTCCCTGGTGCGAGCTCGTATAATTGATCGTTTCGTATTGAAAACAAAAATCTTCATCCCTTTTTCCTTTTAGGACTTCGATATGTTCTTCATTAAATGATCTGTCTCCTATAGATGCTCCAATTAAACCGATAAAAGAATTCGGTAAATGTTCTAAGCTACCAGCTGGGATGTTATACTCATCTTTATTGTCGTATAGAACGTACGACCCGTTTTTGTATTCAATATTAACAACACCATTGAGCTCCTTATAATATTGCGACAATGCATGCAGTCTTAATTTGCTGTTTGGGTCCAGTGTATAAATGTTTTGTTCTCCCAGTGCGAATACAACGCTATCTATTTGTCGTATTCCTCTTATTCGTTCTACATTATTGAGATTCTTCTTTTCTTCGCTCTGCAAATCATATACTATTAACCGACCCTGATTATCTAGTATGATTAGCTTATCGTCCATTATTTCCATTTCCTTTCCAAACACTCCATTCAATGAATCGATCCTCTTTAATCTACTGCCACAGACCTGTGTAACTCCCGATAAATGACAGATGTAATTACATCCTTTGTCCCATATAAATGAGAAAGACTGTTCTGAAATAAGCCTTGGAAATTGAGTAATCATACGTTGAGCATTATTCTCGAAACTCAAAGAATCTAACGGTATTTCGAAATACCCTGACGAGCTTGAAACATATATTGTATCCCTTGCGATAATGTACTTCTTAAAGCCTTTAGCACTAAATGAAATTTTTTTTCTCTCGTTTTTGTCTTCTATTCTCAACCATTTTTGATCTTTAGAAAATGAAAGTTTATAGGCATTGCTTCTATAATCTCTTTTCATTTCTTTTCTTTTGGATAAATTAATTGCCTTTTTAACAGCTTCAAGATGTGGAATACAGACCAAACCTTCTCCCTCCGTTCCTATCCAAATTCGATTCTTAGAGTCTTCAAAAATACGGCTGGGCAGATTGACCTTAATAATTACCTCTTCTTTAACATCACGCAGAATAGAAACTAATCCATTCCTTTGGGCAAATACTAATCCCTTGTCTCGACGCTCTATAGCATAATAAACAGGGGCCGAAACTTCCTTTTCTTCCAGTATATGCCCATCAATGTCTATTTTGAGAATTTGATTGTCTCTTCCTATAATATAATGTCTCGTATTTCCTTCAGGAAAAGAGCGAAAACGACTAAAATCAGCCCTAAAAAACATTTCTTCTACAGACTTAGATCCTGTAACCCAGTTTGCTTTTACTAAATCTGATGATTTTCTATATAATAGTTGGTCTCCTTCAACCATGAAATTGATATCCGAACGATTATAAATAGTATCAGAATAAATAGTTTCCGCCGATCCACTTTCGACGAAGTCCTTTATTCTTGCCTGGAAAAACCTTACTTCACCCATTTCGCCAAATGCGTAAAAGAACATTTGCTTTTCCTTGATTAGAATATCGTGGATAGAATTTATTTCAGATGGTAAGTCTACTTTTATCGTCGAATCATTCGAGACATATCCGAATTGGCCGGAGTAATTGATAAAGTACATTTTGTTATCCGGTCCAAGTTTCAACCTGATAATGTACGGATCCGAAAACTCCTTACATTCGAAATTCTTGAATTCTATCCCATTAAAAACAGAAATTCCCTTATCGTGTCCAATCCAAATGCGTCCTAAAGAATCCTCTTGAATTTGATATATGGTATTTGTGGGCAAACCATTGGTTATATCATAGCGAAAAAATATTGCTTCTTGTGAAAATGCCTCTATAGCTGTACATGTAAAGCCCAAAAAAAACGCAATACCTACTAGGAATTTTCCATATATCCTCTCTATTCCTAAATGTTCAAATGTCCCCCTCATTTGATTTGTTAGTTTACGTGTTACACTCTTTTATTAAAACATCACGCCAGATAACATACTGGACAAGCGTGCCATTTTACACCTTAATCGGTATTTTTTTTGCCTTGAATTAAAGTGTTATTTATTTAGACCAAATTAAACTATTTTTCTCTGAATAAAGAAACAACTTACTTGTTTTCAACACATAACACTTAGGCTTAATTTATATGCATTAAGCCTGACACTTTCCCCCCTCGATTTTTACTGATGCTTTTGGGTCTCTGAAAATGACCTATAAGATTGAAACATTTATTCTTAAAAGATGAACCTATGAAAAATTCATTTGCCAGGTTTTACTATTTGGTAGCTATCCTATTTTTTAGCACTAATTGCTTCTTGATTACAAGTTCTTATTCACAGACTCCTATAGGTTGTGGACTCGAAGGAACGCCTTATACGATAGAACCCACTAACGGTTGTAACGGTGAAGCCTGGGTTGGAGATTTTGTAGTTTACTATGATGATGGCTCGGAGCAGGGTTTTTCTGATGCTATTTTCACTTGGACCAATTTAGCGGGTGATATTGTTCAGTCTGGACCCAATTTTGTCGATATTATAACGGGATGTTGTGGAGAAACCTATACAGTAAGTGTCTACCACGCCGCTACAGATTGTAGTTTAACCACTTCAATAGGATTTGCTCCGTGCCCATGTGATGTAGTTATTCAGTGTAATGTTGTTCATCCAACATGTACAACGGGTGGAAGCATTTCTGCAAGTGCAACAGGCGGAGACGGTAATTACACCTATACTCCCGCTCAGGTATTGAATGATTTAAGTCCGGGAAATTACGAGATAACTGTCACGGATGGAACTGGTTGTCAGGACAATTGTTTTGTAGTTCTCAATTCTCCTCAAGGTTGTTGTGATGATTTTGATGGCTCAGCTACGGGCAGTACGGCTGATTGTAATTCTGGAACGGGAACAGTTTCCGCTTCTGCTTCTGGTGGAGATGGTAATTATTCCTATCAATGGAGTTCTGGCGATAACGGATCTTCAGTGTCAGGATTGCCTCCGGGTAATTATTCGGTTGTAATATCCGATGGCTCAGGGTGCAGTATTACTAGAATAGCAACTATTCAGGAAGCTCAAGGATGTTGTGATGACTTCTCAGGATCCTCTTTCGGAAGTACCGCAGATTGCAACTCCGGAACTGGCTCTGTTTCTGCTTCGGCTTCCGGTGGAGATGGTAACTACTCTTTCTTATGGAGCTCTGGTGATAGTGGAGCCTCTGTTTCCGGCTTATCTCCTGGAACCTATTCTGTAACAATATCTGATGGCTCCGGTTGTAGTACCGTTTCTTTTGCTGTTGTTCAGTCACCAACAGGATGTTGTGATAATTTTGACGGATCAGCCCTAGGTAGCACAGCCAATTGTAATTCAGGTACTGGAACTGTTTCCGCTTCGGCTTCCGGTGGTGACGGCAATTATTCTTTCCAATGGAGCTCCGGTGATAGCGGGGCCTCTGTTTCTGGTTTATCTCCTGGAACCTACTCCGTAACAATATCTGATGGCTCCGGTTGTAGTGTCATAAGAAATGCTACTATAGAGGCACCTCAGGGTTGTTGTGATGACTTCTCTGTGTTAACCCAAGGCGGACCAGCCGACTGTACTTCGGGTTTAGGGGGAATTTCAACAGTAGTTTCAGGAGGAGACGGCAACTATTCATATAGCTGGAATACAGGACATACTGGACCTCATCTCATTGGGGTTGCGCCTGGAACATATACTGTGTTGGTAACAGATGGCTCGGGATGCAGTGCTACTGTGTCGGGCACTGTAGATTTACCACAAGGATGTTGCGATGATTTTAACGGATCGGCTCTCGGAAGTGTGGCGGGATGTAACTCTGGTACCGGCACTGTTTCTGCTTCAGCCACCGGTGGTGACGGCAATTACAGCTATCAATGGAGTTCCGGCGATAACGGACCGTTTGTATCAGACTTATTACCTGGAACTTACACTGTTACAATTTCTGACGGTTCTGGGTGCAGTGTTGTGAGAAGTGCAATAGTTGAAACACCCCAAGGTTGCTGTGGTTCCGAATGTACCGTGTCAGTTCTAAGCGATTCCAACTGTGGGCCCGCTGAAGGTTCTTTAACAGTAACTGTCTCCGGAGGACAAGCTCCTTTTCAATTTCTTTGGAGCAGTGGCGAGACAACTCAAACGATTGCGAATAAACCCGGTGGACTCTACCAAGTAACAGTCACGGATGACAATGGCTGTTCAACGGAATGCCAAGGCTTATTAAATGGCGAGCTGACACTTGAAGCCAAAGTCCTGCGCGAAGCCGATTGCCAGACACAAAACGGCGACCTTATGGTTCGAATTTCAAGAGGTGATGGTCCCTACCAAATCTTATGGAGTAATGGAGCAACGACACAATCTATTTTAGATGTGGTTCCCGGTAATTATCAAGTTACAGTCACTGATGAAGCGGGATGTGAAAAAATTGATCAAATCACATTGAATACTCCAAACTGCGGTTGTTCCGCTCTTGCTCCGAGTGTGACAGACGATCAGCGCTGTGGTCCAGGTATAGTGAACCTATCCGCAGATGATTCGGACCCCAATTGTAATATTATTCGATGGTATACTGCGTCGACAGGCGGGACTCCGGTAAGTACCGGTACTTCTTATTCTCCTAACTTATCCAATACTACTGTCTTCTTTGTCGCCTGTTACAACAGTACTGAGGATTGCGAAAGTTCGCGTACATCAGTGGCTGCAACAATTAATCCAGAGCTTATTATTACTAGCGTAACCCCAGATTGCAGCGATGATAACACTTCATATACTGTAGATATTGTCACCCAAAATGCTACGACACTCAGCACCACTCCAAATTACACGGTCACAGGCGGTCCGACCAACTGGACCATAGCCGGGGTACCTATAGGAGAATCCATAAGCGTCAATGCTTCTAACTCGAATACCGGGTGTTCAATAAGCCAGATTGTTGATAGCCCTATATGTATTCCCGGTTGTACTCCTGAAGAGTACACCATTTGTGATAACGGAAGCAGTTCTGCTACTCTAAGTGCTGACCCTGGACTAAGCACCGTGATCTGGTTCGAATATGACTTAACAACCATGACTAAAGGTTCTCAGGTGGGAACAGGACCAACATTGATCCTGACAAGCCAAGATATTGGTCCCGCTGGTTCGACAAAATGCTTCATCTATGAGGCTAATGATGCAAATGGATGTCCCGGAGAAACTTGTTGTCCGGTGTGCATTTCTACGGAGAGTTGTTGCCCAGATGATAATTGTTACGGAGTAATTATAACGAGAAGAGCTAATAACTAATGTTTAAAATGATGAGAGAGACCATTATTATTCTGATACTTATAGGACTCAATTCACCTTTCTCAAGTGCTCAGATCGATTTCGTCAATAGAACTGATGCTTTGCCTCTGGAAGGATTCTATTCCTGGATGCAGAAATCGGTGGTGGATATCGACAATGATTATCTGGATGACATCATTGTCTGTGATACTGATGGAAATATGTACGTTTTCAGGCAGTTGGCATCAGGTCATTTCGAGACTATCAGTCTTGGAGAAGTTGAGCCGGGTACTCCTCCTTTAAGCGTAATAGTGGCAGATCTGGACAATGATGACGAAGACAAAGTACTAACCGGAGGTAGGTACAATCAACTTAGAATTACAGACATCAATAGTCAAACGAATGTTTTGCCCAGCAGCGACAATGTTTACGTTCAGGCTTCCGCATTAGCTGATATCAATAACGATGGTTATCTGGACATATTTACCTGTCACGATGAAGGGACCAATGCCATATGGCAAAATATGAAAGATGGAAGTTTTCAGCGATCTGATATGGGGATCGATTTGAACACAAGCCCATCATCAGATAATTCCGGGAATTACGGTGTGGTTTTTACAGACTTCGATGTCGATGGGGACCTGGATTTTTACATCAGTAAATGCAGAGCCGGAGTTAATGATAGTTCTGATCCGAGAAGAATCAATCAACTGTATGTTAACAACGGGTCAAACAACTATACAGAATCAGCAGCACTATATGGTCTCGATGATGGGGCTCAATCCTGGATTAGCGATTTTCAAGATATCGACAATGACGGGGATTTTGATGTCCTTATTTTCAATCATTATGTTCCTTCCAGATTGCTCGAAAACAAGGGCAACGGTAATTACGAAGACATCTCTGCAAATGCGGGGTTATCGAATTTACCGGAAGGAATACTTCAAGCGGTAATGAGAGATTTTGACAACGACGGATACATTGATCTAATCGTCGCTGGAAACATTGAATCCAAATATTACCGCAATACAGGATCAAAAAGCTTTACTGAAGAGCCCCATGATTTTTTGAAACAAGGGACTTTGAACGCCAACTCTATAGTCGTCGGTGATCTCAATTCTGATGGATTTTACGATCTCTATTCTTCCTATTACAGAGGAGGGACGGATCCGGATCAATTGTGGATCAATGCGGGCAATACAAATAATTTTCTCCCTATTCACCTACTGGGATATGCGAGCAACAGAAGTGCTATAGGTGCAAAGATATGGGTAACCTCAGGTGGAGTAACTCAACTAAAAGAGATAAGAGCAGGAGAAAGTTACGGTCTTTCCCATACCCACTGTCACGTCTTTGGTTTAGGCCTATCTAATTCGGTCGACGAAGTAAAAATCATGTGGCCAAATGGCCAAGTATCAATATACAGAAACCTTCAAGCCAATACTCCCCTCTTCATTAATCAAGGAAAATTATAAAGGACAAAATAGCAAACGTAAATCAATGAGAAAGTTAATATTTATAACAGTAATAGCATTGTTGAGCATCGATTTTTCTTTGGCGCAAACAAATGTTTCAGGGGTTATCAATGCCTATTATCCAGTAACGGCGATCAGCGGGAATACGGTTACATTAGGATCTGGTACAGGAGCAAGTCATACACTAGTTGTAGGCGATTACGCATTACTTATACAAATGACAGGACCAGCACCGGTACATTCCGGGTCGAATATGGGAAATTATGAGCTGCTAACTGTGGCATCTGTTGCAGGAAGCAATATCACTTTGGATGGGATCACTCAGTCATATACTGTTTCTGAGGCGGTACAATTGGTATGGGTCCCGTTTGATCTCGTCGGATTTAATCTTACGGGTGATGTTGTCCCTTCAGCATGGAATGGAACTACAGGTGGTGTAGTGGCTCTAAAAACCTTGAATTGTGATTGTGGCGATTCTCCTTGTAATGGAGGAACAGTTACATTGAATAATTTTGATATAGACGCTACCGGTTATGGTTTCACTCTCGCAAATCCTCCCTACGATCAAAATTTATCTTCTTTGAGCTCCGGCCTGGGTAGCACCGACGGTCGAGGTCAAGGAACACAACCAGGTGGTGGACTTGGTGGTGGCGGTGGACCAGGAACTGTTCCTGGTGGAGGAAGAGGTGGAAGTGGACTAGGGGCCGAATCTCCATTGACCCCTGGAAGTGGACAAGTTCCTGCACTGGGATTGGATGGTGGAGATAGTTACGGCCAATCTTTCTTTTTTGTTGGAGGATTTCCATATGAAGCCAGTGATGGTGCCGGTGGTGGTGGTGGAATTATTGGTGGCGGTGGATCAGGTGCTTATCCAACCGGGGACAATTTTGGAACACCCGGTAATGGAGGTGGAGTACACGGCGGTGCCGGAGGTGAAGCTGGAAGTGGTGGCGGATATGGCGGAGTAGGAAATGGGGGTAGCTCAAGCTATAAACTCATGGGTGCTGCTGGTGGTGGTTCCTATGGTGGCGGTGGTGGCGGAAATTCCATCAATAGAGACCGTGCTAACGAAAGCTCTGGTGGTGGCGGTGGTGGTTCTTGGACCGGCGGTGGAACAGGTGGAACTTCCGGAGCACAATCGGGGTCCATCGGATTTGATGGTAATAATCCTGTTTCTGTGCAAATAACCAATGCTGATCACTACTTGAATACGGTCAATCCAAGGTTGATGATGGGAGGCTCCGGGGGTAGATCACTTAAATCTTCAGAAGGACCCGGTGGCGGTATCATTGTTATAGATGCAGCGAATATAGTTGGCCCTGGAATCATTGCAGCAGAGGGTCAAAGAGGTAATACAGAACCTACAATAACTACTGGAGACGGATCCGGTGGAGCTGGTGGCGGTGGCGGTGGCCAAATCCTTATGATTTCTTCAAATTATGACCAAGTCACGATATCCTCTAAAGGTGGAAAAGGTGGAGCTGGTGGTAATGCAGTAGGAAACGAAAATGATCCCGGTATGGCCGGCGCCGGAGGTGGCGGTGGTGGTATTTGGTTTAGGGGAAATAGTTTTTCTTCCAATACCGGTGGAAGATCAGTATCCATATCCGGAACTACAATTATTCCAGATGGAGGAGAAAATGGAGACCCGTATATTCATTCTAAAAGCCATCGTTCTACAAGCGGTGGATCTGCCGGTGGTAATGGTTTGGTTGTGCAATCATGTATGGAAGGGTGGCCCAATCCCATCATTTGCTCTATGACGATTAATGTTTCTCCCTCGAGCTGTGATCCGAATACGAATACCTATAACTTAACCGGAACATTGGACATAATGAATCCTCCAAGCTCCGGGACACTGACCATTGCCATAGACGGCAATGTTGAAGAGACTTACAACTCTCCTTTTAATGCAAGCTATAATATTAATACAACAGGCTTAACAGCTGATGGAGCTAATCATACTGTCAGGGCAGAATTCAGTGCCGATGCCAGCTGTTTTGTTGAAACTTCTTATACGGCTCCGGTATCCTGTGTTTGTACAGCCACGGCCAATATTAGTGGTACTGCTTCAATCTGTCCAGGGAATAATGCGACCATCTCTTTTTTAGGTACTTCGAACGCTACGGTGACTTATACCGATGGTATGACCAATTCACAAGTAGTTTTGAATGGATCAGGTAACGCAAGTATAGTGGTAAGCCCTAGTATTACAACGACCTATAGTTTGGTCAGTGTACATGATGGAACCTGTACTAATCCTGTTTCAGGCTCGGTAACCATTACCGTCAATCCGGTTCCTAGCATTATGGCTCAAGCCAGTTGCGTGAATCAGTTCAGCTATAACGTTAGCGTGGTAACGAGTAATGCCAATCAGTTGACCAGTACAACAGGTACAGTAAGTGGAGGGCCAAACAACTGGACCATATCGGGTATTTCTGAAGGCACGAATATCACCATTACAGCGACCAACTCGAACACGGCTTGTAGTAACAGCATGAATGTGTTGAGTCCGTCTTGTGATTGTCCGAATATTGCTGCTCCTGCATTAGGAGTCAATGATAGTGATTGTCCCGCTGCCAATAATGGTGACATTATTTTAGTAACTGATTGTGTTAATGGAAGTACCATTGAATATTCTACTGATGGCGGAACCAACTGGCAACCAGGTATTCCCGCTTATGACCTCAACAATAGCATTACTGTTATGGCACGGTGTGTGGACGACAATGACGATTCTTGTTTTAGTTCTAATGTTTCCGTCACTACCAATCCGGGCGAAACGCCTGATGCTCCTGCGTTAAGTGTGACCGATAATAACTGTTCTACCGGAGCATCCGGATCCATCAATGTTGTTACTGATTGTGGCTCAGGATATACTATTGAGTATTCCATTAACGGTGCTGCGTTTACCGCAACGCCTCCGAACTATGACCCACAAAACTCGATGACTGTTGTTGCCAGGTGCGTGGACAATAGTAACTCCGCTTGTATTAGTCCGGTTTCAAATCAAGTGACTACTAATCCGCAAATTTGCTGTCCTGGTGTGTCAGCTCCTGCATTAGGAGTCAACGATAGCGATTGTCCGGCTGCCAATAATGGTGACATTATTTTAGTAAGCGATTGTACCTCCGGAAGTACCATTGAATATTCTACTGATGGTGGAGCCAATTGGCAACCAGGTATTCCCGCTTATGACCTCAACAATAGCATTACTGTTATCGCTCGGTGTGTGGATGACAATGACGTTTCTTGTTTTAGTTCTAATGTTTCCGTCACTACCAATCCGGGCAAAACGCCTGATGCTCCTATGTTAAGTGTGACCGATAATAATTGTTCTTCCGGAGCATCCGGATCCATCAATGTCCTTACCGATTGTGGCGCAGGGTTTACTATTGAATTTTCCGTTAACGGTGCTGCTTTTTCATCAACACCTCCAATCTACGATCCGCAAAATCCGATCACTGTTATTGCCCGATGCGTGGATAATAGTAACTCCGCTTGTATTAGTCCAATTTCAAATCAGGTCACTACAAGTCCAGAAAATTGTTGTCCGGACCCGAATTGTATAAACGTTCAAGTGGTAATCAGGAGTAATTAGAAATAAAGTTTACGCAAGTCAATAGGCTACGGCATCCCCCCTGAATAGATGCCGTAGTCATTGCTCTTATTTAATTACGTCGTATTTCTAACTTCCTTTTAAATAAAAAAACCACCGCATTCACAATGGAAATTACGCCTTCAACAATCAGCTATACTACAACACGCAAATGACCAATTTTTAACATACCTTTTTCAGGTATTTTTATCTCCCCCAAAGGCCCTTACAAAAACATTTAAATAAAGTTTACGTTTAAGGAAAGCCATCAACTCAACGGAAGTTTGATGGCTTTTTTCTTTCTTTGTTATTATTTCAATTCTGTCTGCTCCTCCTCAGCTGTTTTTCGAATAAGGTGCTTAAAAACAGATTTTGTCACCCTGACATATTTCATTTCTTTTTTATCATAACCGATCCACTTGAATCGATGACCATATGGACATGGTGGGGCATCAGGTCTTGATCCACTCCTCAATTCGTACCTATCGGGAAACAAATGGTATACAGATGCCGTGATTACTGGCAAATTATATTTTCGCTTTATTTCTACCATAGTTCTTGTTTTTAATACATTCCTTCTTTTAGCAATCTATTCGGCCTACTGTGGATTCCGTGCAACAACCGTTCTTATGAAAGAACAAACCGGAACAGCTTTCATTCCGTTCTCCGACAGAAACTCATACGTTCTCTTAACCAGCTCTTTACCTACTCCTTTTCCCCTCAGAATAAGTGGAACTTCGGAATGGACTAGATATAGAGCGTCATCTCGCTTTACATAGTCTATTTTTGCGATTTGGCCCTCCACTGTCATGGTGAACTGCTCTTTATCCGGGTGATGAACAATTTCTGAAAACTTCATTTATTCAAATTTTATTTCTAACAATGATCTACTCAGCAACTTCCTTCAAAAACTCAATTGCCTTCTTTGTATTGATATGAAAGTCGTTAAAGAGCACCGTCCCTTTTTGGTCAATAAAGATAAACCAAGGTGTACCACCTGTTCGATAATTGCGCATAGTCGAAGAGATATTGCCCGTGCTTACGTCTCCCACATCATGTCCAAAAGCTATCTTCAAATCGTACTCTTTTTGGATTTCTGTGACTCGTTCAAAGGTATTCGCATGCGCACCTTCAAACACTGTTTGTATGGCCAAAAACTCGACATTGTCATTGCCGTCTAGCGCTTCTGCCATTTTCTTTAGCGATGGCAATCCCTGGCTGTGACAACCAGGACACCAAGCCTGAAAACAATAAATCACCTTAAACTTCCCTTCAAAATCTTTTAATTTGACAGGAGTTGTTTTGTTTCCCTCTGCATCTATCCAGATGGGCACCTCGAGTTCTGGCGCGGAATAACCCTCGATGCCATATTTATTAATCGTGTTGTTCATTTTTTTATACCTTATTTTATCAATATTAGTTTGTCCTATACTGCCGGTCGAAAAACCCAATAGGAAAACACCAATTAGAATTATCCATTCAAGCTTTTGCCTCATACTGGTTCTTTTTTCAATCGATCTAAATAGTATTTCTTTAACTTCTTGATCTTTGGATCGATCACCATTCGACAGTATCCCGCGGAAGAATTATTGTTGTAATAGTCTTGATGATAATCCTCCGCAGGATAGAATTTTTCCATCGGCACCAATTGAGTTACAATAGGATCAGAATATTTATCTTTCAGTTCAGCGAACACTTTTTCCGCAATCTTCTTATGCTCTTCGCTGTGGTACAAGATGATGGATCGATATTGGGTTCCCCGATCTGCTCCTTGCCGATCTATTGTCGTTGGATCATGACTGGTCATAAAAATGCCTATCAAATCCTCGTAACCAATCACATCTCCATCAAAAGTTACCTGTACTACTTCCGCATGCCCGGTCCTTCCCGTGCAAATAGCCCGATAATTGGGGTTAAGTGTTTCACCTCCTGAATAGCCTGAAACGACTGACTCCACTCCTTCAAGTCGTTGGATCACTGCTTCTATACACCAGAAACAGCCACCGCCAAATGTTGCAATTTGTTTATTTTTCATTGTTAACCTCTTCTTTTTTATTTAATGATACCGAGTTAATGCAGTAACGCAAACCGCTCGGTGCTGGTCCATCGGGAAATACATGACCCAAATGAGCGTCACAAGTATTACACATCACTTCTATTCTAAGCATTCCAAAAGACCCATCCTTTTCATATTTAATGGCATTTTTCTGAATAGGTTTTGTAAAACTTGGCCATCCCGTCCCCGAATTGAATTTTTCTCCAGAATCGAATAATTCTGTGTCACAGCAAATGCAGGAATATAATCCAGGATCATATCTCGAGCAATGCTCACCGGAGAAACTTCTCTCTGTTCCCTTCTGGCGGGTTATTCGATATTGCTCCGGAGTTAAAAGAGCCTTCCAATCAGCGTCAGGTTTTTCCACTCTCCGATCCGGAACTGGATTGCCATGATTGGCAAACCTGATGACATCATTCCAATTTAGCATTTTCAATCTCTTTTTTGTTCAGAACAAAGTTAGAGATGATTGCTGCTTCTCCAGTTAGTCATCTTTCCTGATGATTTGTAAATTCTTCCCGTTTCTTGGAAAAAAGTTGATTTAGGCTACCATTATAGAATAAAAAATAGACTCAAATAGACTTTTATCTCTTCGAAATCCTGTCCCTAAAGGATGACGGTGACTGCCCAATTCGAGCATTAAAGAAATGACTAAAAGACGGTACATCTTTAAAATTTAGCTCCTCTGAAATCTCTTGAATGGCTAAATCCGTATACTTCAATAATCTCTTTGCTTCCAGCAATCTCCTCTCATTGATGATTTGAAGTGGAGTTTTATCAATGTATTTATTGAAAATATGAGCCAAGGTCTTTGGTGATTTAAAGAGTAGTTTTGCATAATCCGACACCTTAGTCAATGTTTTATAGTTTTTTTCGACCAGGTAATTGTACTCTCGAATTAATCCCACACTTACATTGTCCGTGGGAAGGTTGTGGTTTTGTTTTTTATAGGTTCGAACGCAGAGAATCAAAAAGCGTTGCAATAAGCTTTTGAGCATTTCGAGCTTAAAGTCATCCTGTTCCTCGATTTCCATCAACAGCACCTGCCACAACAATTGGAATTGTTTGATTCTTTCCTTGGGTATTAAGATTTTTGGGACATGTGATTCCCCATAGAATAATAAGCCTCTACAGCCTAATTCATCATTGTTTTCTACACAATAAAACTGTCGATTGAACTGCATGACATTCAGTTTTTCAAACTGGAAATCATCTATACTATAGAATTCCGTCAAAAAAATAATGCAGTTTCTTTTTATCATGATCAACTCGTTATCAATCATGAATTGCGCCTCCTTGCCTGTATTCCAAATGACACTCAACCCCGATTTTAAATCCATGTTGAACATATCGCTCTTTTCGGGAAGGACTTCAGAAATGAATATGGTTTCGTTGATCCTAGATTTAAATCTCACCGTCTAATTTTGTCTCTCTTAATACCATGGTTTCAAATATAGGTAAAAACACCAGGCCAAGACTTCAGGCCTTCTTTTTAAAGCATTTTTCAAAAAAGATCACAAAAAATATAACTTTTGCAGAAGGATGTAGTTTACACTAAAAAATGAAAATACTATGGCATTGACAGAATCTAATATGCTCCCTTTGGGCACTAAGGCTCCAGAATTTACTTTACCCGATGTGGTCAGTGGGAATAATTATAGTCTTTCTTCTGCTTCTGACTCCAGGGCAACGGTTGTTATGTTCATTTGCAATCACTGTCCTTATGTGATTCATGTGAATGAAGAGATTGTGAATGTGGCCAATGATTATTCGGAAAAAGGAGTGAATTTTATTGCTATTAGTTCGAATGATATTGTCAACTATCCACAAGATGGACCCGACAAAATGAAGATTCATGCTGCGGAAAACAACTATCCTTTTCCCTACCTCTATGATGAAACACAAGAAGTAGCGAAGGCTTATGATGCCGCCTGCACTCCCGATTTCTATGTATTCGATGAAGAGCAGAATTTGTACTACCGAGGCAGACTGGATTCTTCTAGACCTGGAACCGGTGTCCCTCTAACAGGAGAAGATCTTAGAAGTGCTTTGGATCAAGTATTGGCTCAGGAACCTGCTCCTGAAAAGCAATATCCAAGTGCCGGATGTAATATCAAGTGGAAATAGTTGGAAAAAGCGCTTATTTCCATTTTAATGCCCGTTAAAAATACGGGTGCTTATCTGGACATTTGCTTAGCATCTATTGTTGCCCAAAGCTATTCGAATTGGGAATTGATTGCCATCAATGACCATTCCAGTGATTCAAGTAAAGATATTCTTGAAAAATGGTCTTCGAAAGACCCAAGAATTCATTGTTTCGATAATCTTTCACGGGGTATTATTCCAGCGCTGAAGCTTGCTTTTAGCTATGCCAATGGTCAACTTATTCACAGAATGGATAGCGATGACATCATGATGCCGAGAAAACTTGAACTGTTGTTTAGGGAGAGTGAAAAGACCGGACTGAGCACCGCCAAAGTGAAGTATTTTTCCCCGCGGCTTCGGGACGGATATAAGAAATATGAGGCATGGATCAATGACAATTCTTCCCATGATTACTGGTCTGATATATACTATGAGTCTGTTTTACCTTCGCCATGTTGGCTAATGACACACTCAATTTTTAAAGAATATATAGAACACCCGGATCTACAATATCCCGAAGACTACTTTTTATCTTTCTTCCTCTATTCGAAAAACATCCCTCCCGCCGTCTCCAAAAATTATCTGCACTTGTGGAGGGACCACTCGGAAAGAGCAAGCCGAAACGACCCCAATTATGAAGATCAGAGTTTTTTAGACCTGAAAGTCTTCTTCTTTCAAAAACAAGACTACGATCACCATAAAACGCTGGTACTTTGGGGTGCAGGAAAAAAAGGCAAAAACCTGGCTAAACTATTAAAGCTCTATCAAATACCCTTTTTGTGGTTGACCAATAACCCGAAAAAAATTGGACTCAAAATATATGGTCACCGCCTTGAAAATATAAACGACTTCGATCTTAATCCAATGGATTATCAAGTCATTTTGTCCATTTCTAACCCTAGGGAAAAAGCGAAAAGTATCCTTGGTTTGGAACAAGTTGGCTTTAATTTAGGAAGAACCCTATTCTGTTTTTTTTGATTACAATATCGCTTGTATATCCTGAAGCACTCTTTTAGAAAAAGTTTGTGGTTTATTCTTACATAGCTCTATCAGCCTCTTTTCTATCAGCTGAATATCTATCTCCCCTTTTGCAATTTGATTTTTTCCCATTTGCTTGATGATACACTGCTCTAATTCATTCATTTTGGCTTCTGCATTCCTCAGGATTTCCGCGCGTAATGCTTTTTCTGCTTCCGGTAAGGTCTTCTGGGCCTCAATATTAAACTGATATAAATCATCCGTACAATTACATATGGATTCCGCTAAGATCTTGTCTTTTTCAGTTTTAGTTTCAGTTCCCTTCTGGCAAGAGAAGAAGATGCAAATAATGCTCAAAAAGCAAAAACACAGTGCCCTTTTTTGTACCATCTTGATTTTTTATTGTAAAAATAAGAACTTCAAACGTTTTAGAGGCATGGGTTTAGTATTTGGAGAGAATTACATATATTATTATTTAATATATTAAATTTGCCTCTTTGAAAAATTGCTGCATGAGAAAACGCCTTTCTGTTTGGTTCATTTTTTCCCTATTGTGCATGTCATTGGAGGGGACAGGTCAAGTTTTTTCCCGGGTTGAGAAAAATAATGCTCGACCTTCGGTTAGCTGGCAAAAGAAAGCCTTATCAAAAATATATGCGCTAGATACCATAGAATTAGAAAAGGCCTTGTTCGAAGAAAAGACACTTTCTATTCCACTTACCAATGGCGAAATACTGCAGTTTGATTTAAAAGCCAACACCTTGATTCCCCAAGAAATTAAATCAAAGTATTCCTATGGGTCTTGGGATGCCATGTCAAAAGATGGAAAGTATCGGGCTAAAATAGATTTTACCCATCACGGAATCAGAGCAATGATTTTCTCTGAAGAGATTAATTTTTTCCTTGAACCTATTGCTCTTGGCGAGCAGCATTATGTGCAAGTATTTTCAACACAGGCCCATCATTCTCATGACGCTTTCAGTTGTTATTCTCACGGTGCTGTGTCAAAAGAGCTCTACCATTCCGATCAAAACGACGGGGTTATTGGAGCGAACAAGCGCACTTTGGACATAGCCGTTGCAGCAACGGGAGAATATACTCGTTTTTATGGCGGTACGGTTGCGGACGGACTCTCGGGAATAATAACAACCATGAATAGAGTCAATGCTGTTTATGAAAAAGACCTGGCCATAAGTTTCCGCTTAGTCCCGGATAACGAGTTGCTTGTTTTCACCGACCCGCAAACGGACCCTTATACCAATGGAGATCTTTCTGACATGCTCAGTGAAAACCAGAGTACATTAAATGCTGTGATTGGATCTGCCAACTATGATATAGGTCATGTTTTTGGCACATCAGGAGGAGGGTTGGCTAGAATAAATAGTGTTTGTCGAGCATCGGATAAAGCAAAAGGCGTAACAGGGTTGATCACTCCGCAAGGAGATATTTTTAACGTTGATTATGTCTGTCACGAAATCGGTCATCAACTGGGTGGGCACCACACTTTCAATAATTGTGATGGTGACTGGGGAGGTAATTACTCTTTCGAGCCGGGCAGTGGAACCAGTATTATGTCTTATGCCGGTATCTGTGGACCCACTAATGTTCAAGCTTTTTCAGATCAGCATTTTCATATAGGGAATCTAATCCAAATGACCAATTCGGTCAATAGTTGTGCTGATATTGAAAACTCCAACAATTATGTTCCCGAGGTATTCTTAAATTCCCCTACCGGTCTTATAGCTCCGGTTTCTACCCCATTTGTGTTAGACGGTTTTGCCATTGATGCAGATGACACGCAATTGGATTACAGCTGGGATCAAATGGATGTATCGCGTATTGAACCCTATGGTGAATCCAATTTTGACGGCCCTCTTTTCCGATATATTGAACCATCACCCAGTCAAAATAGGCGCTATTTTCCCTCTTTGCATAACTTGATTGACGGTGATCATCCCGAGGAAGTACTTCCGGAGGAAACAAGAACCATCAATTTCAACCTAACGGCCAGAGATAATCACCCTGAAGCAGGTGCTGTCGCTTACAAGAACTACTCTCTTGATTTTACGGAATCCGCTGGACCTTTTTCTGTTACTTACCCAAGTGCTGAAGGGATTAACTTTCAGGAAGGAGACTTTATTACCGTAGAATGGGATGTTAGCAACACAGATTTAATGCCCGTCAATTGTCAGCTCGTCAGTATATTGTTATCCATCGACGGAGGTCTCAACTATGACATCATATTAAATGGAGGAACAGAAAATGATGGCTCCGAAGACGTCGCTCTTCCCTTTGTTTCGTCTAAATCCTGTAGAATCATGGTCAAAGCGATGGATCATGTATTCTTCAATATTTCAGACAATGATTTCGAAATAGGAGAAAACCCTGATCCGGAGATACTTCTTCTTTTTGAAGATACTGTTTTCCAGGTGTGCAATGACAATAGCCTAAATATTGATTTTAGAGTAGAGGGAGTCAATAATTACACTCATTTGACTGAACTTTCTATCATAGACCCTCCTTCTTTTTTACAGTTTTTCTTTGATCCCGCAACGGCCTTCAGGACCAACCGAGATGTTGTTCTTCAGATTTTTAATATCTCTTCTTTAATCCCCGGAGAGTATGATTTTAAAATCCAGGCCCAGTCACTGAATGGAGAATTTTCTGCTATTAAGACGATCAAACTAAGTGTACAGGATGATCGACCGGATGCACCACAATTGACCACTCCGTCCGATCTAGAATTCTATACGGATAACAGCATTCCATATTCCTGGTTCTCTTCACCGATGATTGATCAATACCATCTTCAAATTGCCATCGATCGGAACTTCGAAAACACAGTATTGGACACCGTTCTAAGCGAAAATACTTTGGATTTTTCTGCTGGTGCTTTTGGAGTTCTTTACTCACGAATATCAGGAATAAACTTATGTGGCGAGGGGGATTTTTCGGCTCCAATACGTTATCACGTTAGTGGAAACAGTTGTATTTCATATAGAGATGAAGTCAATTTCGACATTCCTCTGGGCGCACCCTCTTTCAATCTCTTCGAACTAGAAGTTGAGCAAGACTTTATGGTTGAAAAACTAAGATTGAAAAATATAGAAGGACAGCACGACAACACCGCCGTTTTAGAATTTAAATTATTCTATCCTGATGGCGAAGAAAAGAGTCTTATCACGCTTCCATGCCTCGATGAAACAGATTATCTATTTGGAATTTCCGATGAAAGCAGCTTTGGTTTCTCTTGTCCATTCGACCGAAATATAATCTATCGAGGAGAGGAATTGCTTAATGATCCTCTACCAATGAGCAGTCAAGGAACTTGGTCATTGCAAATTATCAATAACGACGCCACCATGACTGGAAGCGTCAAAGAATGGACTTTAGAATTATGTGGCGATCAAGAATCAGATAGTGCCTCCATTCAGAAAAAAAGAGATAATATTCTGCAGGTGCCCTTAAGTTCTATGGCCATCATTCATGATGAACATGTACTTTATGAATCGACAGGATTTCCCTCAGATGATATTGTTCTCAAGATAAAGTCCCTTCCTCTGCACGGTGGTTTACTTTTGGAAGGTCAAAGTTTAAAAGAAGGAGATTGGATTGTACAAGAAGACCTGTTTAATCGTCTATTGAGTTATCAACATTCGAATGCAATGTTTCGAAGAGATTCTTTCTTCTTCGATGTCTTGGTAAATGGCGTTGGTATAAAACAAGATCAAAGATTCGATATTTTCATTGCCAATGGTAGTATGAATGCCCAGGCTATAGTCACACAAGAAATTCTGTGTCCCGATATCAATGATGGTGAAGTAAGCATAACCGTATCTGGTGGTGTGCCTCCCTACGAATATGGAATCCAGGGCTTGGCCTATCAAACCGACAGTGTATTTTCCGGACTGAGTCCGAACTATTACGTATTCACCGTTCGCGATCAAATGGGTTCGGAAATAGCATTGCCTGGAATCAATCTTGAGGGTAAGATTTCTTTCACTATGGATTACGAACAGAATGGTAGAGATATCGTTTTTCATATTATGGGAGGAGAAGCTCCCTATCTATATAGTTTGGATGGTGGTCTTTTGCTTTCGGATAGTGTTTTTGTCGACCTAAATCCAGGAGCTCATCGTCTTAAAATCATAGATCAACTCAATTGCGAGAAAGAGTTCATCTTCAATTTCGAATTCAAAACAGTTTCTATAAACCTAAAGAGCTTAAAACCATCCTTATGCCATGATTCAGAAGATGGTGAAATCGCTGTTGGTGCTACCGGAGGGCTGAAACCCTATCGTTTTTCAATTAATGACGGGCCATTATCCGGGGACAGTATTTTTGCATCTTTGACCCCAGGATTTTACAATGTAAAGGTAATTGATGCACTGAACGAATTCGACGAGCTGCTCTCCTTGGAAGTAATTTCTCCTAGTCCCATCACGGCCAGCACGACCATCCTGGATCGCGATATTTATGTCAATGCCACAGGAGGAACAGGGCAATATGTCTATAATATAGACGGCCAACAATTTACTACCAATAGCGTCTTCGAAAATGTTTCTTACGGACCTCATGTTATAGGAATTAAGGATCAACACTCTTGTTACACTGATATTAATGTCAATGTGCTTGAACAGCCCATATTAATACAATACCAATGGAACCAAACTCTCGATTGTCACAATGATTCTACAGGACAGTTGGAAATAATTGCGACAGGAGGCTACCCGCCGTTTGAGTACGCACTAAATCAAGGAGATTATCAAGAAGAAGCTATATTCGACCTACTTCACGCATCCAATTACAGCATTTATGTCAGAGATGATCAGGGTCAAATCCAGGTTCTGAACGGCGTTATTTTAGAGAATCCTGAAGAACTTAAAGCTACTTTAAACTATATCAACGACAGCCTATTTGTCTCTGTTTCCGGAGGTTATCCGCCGTATTACATAGCCATTGACAATAGCAGTCACGGTTCGGATTCTGTATTCACTGGACTTGGTCAAGGAACCCATCAAGTCTCTGTTCTAGATGCCAATGATTGTGAACTAATTCAAGATTTTAGTATCAATACCAGCCCACTTAGTGTCTCCATTAATGTATTAGAAGAACCTAGTTGTGCTGATTCTGAAGATGGGGTATTAATCGTGACTGGGTCTGGAGGAGTTTCTCCCTATGAGTATTCCTTGAACAATATCAATTATCAAGAAAGCAATGTATTCACTGGACTTTCTTCTCGTTCATACGTGGCCTACCTCAAAGATGCCGATGGAACCATTGGCTTGAGCGCTCCGGTAATGATGGAATCACCCCTTCCTTTGGTAGCCAGTGTTTACACCCGTGAAGATACCGCAAGAATAGAAGCTTTTGGTGGAACACCTCCGATTCGAACCAGTGTAGATGGTAGTCCTTTCGACACCTTAGATATGTATACAGGTTTGGATCACGGAGAGCATGAACTCATACTTCTTGACGCCAATGACTGTGAGAAAATAATCAGCTTTAATATTAAGACCACTGATCAACAAGAGTTGGCCGATGAGAAAATTAGCATTTATCCGAATCCCGCAAGGAATGAGATCTACATAGAATCTGTATCGTCGAATATTAGTTCGACACAAATAAGAGTTTTTAACAAGTTGGGACAACTTGTAATTATCAAGGATTTTTTATTAGGAGAAGACCCCTTAGATATTTCCGGCTTAACACCCGATTCTTATTTACTTGAATTAAACACGAACAATGGTATTGTTCAAAAACCGCTTATTGTAACAGAATAATAGAAGGACTACTTCTGCGCCCGACTCACCAAATACAAAGCGACAAAGGAAAAAACAATATTGGGCAACCAAATACCCAGAATTGGCGGAATATCATTGGCATTGCTGATGGTCAGTGAGAATTTAGAGAGGTAAATGAATAGGGAACCAATCAATACTCCCAGAGCCAAATGCAAGCCCATTCCACCCCTCACTTTTCTAGAAGATATACTTACACCGATGATGGTGAGAATAAAAGTTGTGATGGGGTCACTGGTCCTTCGATGCGATTCCAGTTCGAATTCTTTTATATTACCTCGCCCCCTTTCTTTCTGACGATCGATGAATACCTGTAACTCTGGTGTCGTCAGCTTTTGTTTGTCGTTGTGAAAACTATATAAATCGATGGGCTTTACATTAATGGCTGTGTCCAGATTTTTTCCTTTGTGGTTGTAAATCTCTTCATTTTCCCCATCGAACACCCGGGTCACATAATCTGTTAAGCGCCATATTTCTTGATCTCGAATGTACCGACCGCGTTTGGCATGTAACATTTCCACCAATTGGCCATCATCAAAACGCTCTATTCTAAAGTCTCTTGCTGTCGTATCCCTACTATTGAAATAGCGCATGGAGATCTTAACATTATCCTCTGTGAACATGTGGATATTATTGCGTTTGGTTTTTTCCGAGTGCCGACCCAAGTGGATGTTCTCAAAATCCACCCGCTTCTTATTGCCCAAAGGAACAACGTAGTGATTCATGTAATAATGAATCGAACCTATGATCAAGGCTCCAATAAAATAAGGAACCAAAAATCGCCAATAACTAACGCCTGCATTTAGGATAGAGATAATTTCAGAGTTGTAAGCCATTCGACTCGTAAAAAAGATCACAGCAATCAAGGCAAATAGTGGCCAAAGAACCGAATTGATAAAAGGTATGAATGGAATATAATGCATATTAACGATCAGATCAAAGGGGATCTCATCTTTATAGAAGTCTTCAATCTTTTCGCTATAATCGATCACCACTGCTATAATGGTGAATATCAATGCAGTAAAGAAAAAAGTACTAAGAAATTTCTTCAGTATGTACCAATCCAGTTTCTTCATTCCGATTATAAACGTCTTGTCACTTTATCTATTATTTCTCTTTTCCAATTTGCGTAATTATCCTTAAGAATTTCTTGTCTGGCCGTTCTAACCAGGTCCAAATAAAAACTCAAATTGTGCACACTTGCTATAATAGCGCCAAAATACTCCTTTGTATGCACAAGGTGACGCAAATATGCTTTGTTATACCTTCTACTTAAGGCTGATTTACTCGTCGAATCTATGGGAGAGAAATCATTCGACCATTTCTTATTCTTGATATTGATAATACCCTCAAAAGTATAAAGCAATCCATGTCGGGCATTCCTAGTAGGAAGAACACAATCAAACATATCCACCCCTCTTTCAATGCATTCCAAGATATTTTCCGGAGTACCGACCCCCATCAAATATCTTGCTTTTGATTGAGGTAAAACATCGCAAACGCCCTCTGTATGTTTATATATGTCTTCTGCTGGTTCTCCAACGGATAAACCGCCGATAGCATTTACTTCCGCTCCCTTAGCGGCAATAGTTTCCGCGGAAATTTTTCTCAGATCCTCATAAACACTTCCCTGAACAATAGGGGCAAGAATTTGATGGTGTCCGTATAGGGGCTCGCTACTTTTGTAATAATCAAAACAACGGTCCAGCCACCTATGGGTCATTTCCATTGATTTTTTTGCATACTGATATTCACATGGATAGGGTGTGCATTCGTCGAAGGCCATCATGATATCCGCACCTATTTTTCTCTGAAGTTCTGTTACACTTTCCGGAGTAAATAGATGTCTGCTTCCGTCAATATGAGATTGAAATACTACACCTTCTTCTTTTATTTTTCGATTATCTGCTAGAGAATAAACCTGGTAGCCTCCACTATCTGTCAAAACAGGCTTTTTCCAAGTGTTAAACTGATGAATTCCTCCTCCCTCTTCGAGGATATCCGTTCCCGGCCTCAAGTAAAGATGGTAGGTATTGGACAATATGATATCCGGATTAACATGAGTTTCCAGGTCGTCCAAGCTCATCGCTTTTATGCTTCCTAAAGTACCTACGGGCATAAAAATTGGCGTCTCAACAATGCCTCTTTCTAAGTGGAGAAACCCAGCCCTCGCCTTACTACTTTTATCCTTGTGAATTAATTCGAAATGATTCATCTCTTGTTTTGTTATCAAACATCATTCCTGTCGTCCAAAGAGCAAACTATGGCCAACATGGCCGTAAAGCTAAGCAAAGCTGTACCACCATAACTAATAAAAGGCAAAGGAATTCCAATTACCGGCACAAGACCTATGGTCATCCCCATATTGATCAGAAAATGAGTGAAAATACAGCAAGTAACACAATAGGTAAAAACCCTGTTGAAAACAGATTTTTGGTTTTCCGCAACATAGACTAATCTTAAGAGAAGAACTGTAAACAGTAAAATGAGAAGAATTGATCCTACAAAACCGAATTGTTCCGCTATTCCTGAGAACACGAAGTCCGTATTCTGCTCCGGGATATAATTCAATTTGGTCATATTTCCATTGAGGTATCCCTTACCGTATAAAGCTCCTGATCCTATGGCCGTTTTGGACTGAAGTAAATTGTACAACGAACCTTGAGGATCTCCTTTGCTCGGATCCAACCAAACAAATATCCTAGCCTGCTGATGCGGCCTTAAAAAATGATCAAACAAATGTTGAATACTAAAGCTAAAACCAATGAAAAAACCAGTCAACAAAGATGATAGAATTACTATTTCATGATCTGTGCGTTTGATAATTAGGTAAAGGCCTAAACCCACGGCAACAATAAGATGCAGATATATTACTACATCAACATAACCATAGGAGCAAGCTATCACAGAGCAAAAGGAAAGGACCAAGTATACTATAAGTAGATTGATTTTTGTGCCAATACGCGAAATCCAAAATACATTGATCGTCATCAAAGCCAATAAAAGAACAGTACTGGGAGAAAATTTTAATGTGAGCACAAAAACTGCGGCTAACAAAAGACTTACTACCAACATAATTGCGGAATACCCTTCTCTGTACAAGACCAAGAAACACGCGAGGAAAACCAGCGCACTTCCAGCGTCAGGTTGCAGTAATATGAAGAACAAGGGTAAAAGAATTAATCCATTTGCGATCAATCGGTTAAACCAACTCTTGATGGACACTGTAACATTCGATAAAAATGTTGATAAAACAAGAAAGAGAGATAGTTTGGCAAATTCTGAAGGTTGAATACTTATGCTTCCCACTCTAAGCCAAGATTGAGCTCCTTTTACATCTGAACCAAACAAAAGAACTAAGAGTAATAAAACCAGAGAACCGAAGTAGAAAAACCAAGATAGAGAACCCCAAATACCACGGGGAATAAACTGAATGATAAGAAACAAAGCCAAGGCAATTACGATCCATAGACTTTGTTTTCCAAAATACGTCGTTCTATCCAAACTAAACAGACCACTTAAATCATCCGCACCAGTACTTGAATACAGGCTAAACCAACCAATAAGCAATAGAAAAATAAAGCAGAGAAAAAGATAAGCATCTACACCTCGAATGAACCATCTAAACATAAAAAATCATTTCAGCTGTTTAAACTTTTTCAAGCGATAAAATTACAGGTAACCCTAGCCGTTAAAGGGCAGAAAATTCAATCATAAATTCTCATTAGTTCTTCCTTCTCTATTTTTGGATCACGAACAATAAAAGAAGAGGGATAAACCTTTTTAATTCTTTCTAACAAGGGTAAAATGCTCAGTTTATCCAAACTTGCACCAGTCGTAAGTCTATAGTATGGTTTCTTATATTTCTCATCAAAACGCAAATCGTAGAATTTAGAACGGAATTTTGCTTTTTCCTGATCGAGAACCCTTCTTTCCGTTGTAGCCAATATTTGTATTCTCCACCCAGCTACAGTTTCTATACTAGAATTATACTGACGATATCTCTCCTTTAATTCTCTTACCTCACTGGGTTCATCAATACTCACCTGACCAAATACAAAACATGTACTCAACAGACAAAGACCCCACAACATTATTCTAGTTATCCACATTCTTTACAGTTCTTTATTTCAACAATAATTTTCTCATTGTCCAGGCATTAGTAAGTAGTATGATCGCCATTATCTGGTGCAAAGAGCCAAGTACAACAGGAATTTTTCCTACACATGATAATAAAGTAATAATACCCAATACAACTTGAATTATCAACATAATTATCAACATTAACATCTCTTTTTTAACAAAGGATGATTTTATGATATTTCTAGTTTTAAAATACATCCATATTCCGAAACCAAATAGAAAGTAGGCTAAGGAACGATGAAGAAATTGCACCACCAATTTAATATGGGGATTTTGTGTATAATTCCAAAAATCACCACTCGAGTACATGGAAGCATCAAACAATGCCCCAGGAACGATAGAATCACCAATTTGAGGCCATGTAGGATAATTAAGACCGGCATGCATCCCACTCATGAAGGCACCTAAAACTATTTGACAGAATAACAGAAAGATGAAGACATTGACACTTTTCAATAAAACCCGATTATACTCTACTTTCTCCCTGCCTGTATATCCCAGATAAATGTTCAAAAGATAACTGTAAACAAAAAGAGCCAGAATCAAGTGAGCGGCAAGTTTGTATGCACTTACCCAAGGATGATCCACCAAACCACTCTTCACCATAATCCATCCGAATATGGCTACAACAAAACCGAGAAGACAAAGAGAAATGAGCTTCCGCAACAATGAGGGACTTATCCAGGATTTAATCAAGAAGTAAATGAGAGGGAAAATAAAAACGAAACCAATTAAACGGGCCCAAAAGCGATGGATATACTCCCAAAAATATATGAACTTAAAAGCCCTTAAACTCATACCTTGATTGATCTTCTCATATTGCGGTGTTTGTTTATAGAGATCAAAGGCTTCATTCCACTGCTTTGCATTGAGAGGGGGCATTGTTCCTGTAACGATCTCCCACTTTGTTATGCTCAATCCCGATCCAGTCAGTCTGGTTATACCTCCGATAACAATCTGAAAGAATACCATAATAATACCAATCATGAGCCAGTTTCGAACTGGAATCTTCATTTGCATAAAATTTATAATGTTTTGTTTTTTCTCAATTTTCTCTTTTTCCTTTAATAAAGATGAAACTTTAAAATTTTAAAAACAATTTATCATTATCATGTTTGTGGATTTGTTAGTTATAGTTATCGCTTAAAATTCATCTTCTCTTTTTTAACATGAAATCAACATTTAAAAACCTGAATAATCTTTACATTATCTCATAGTTAAAAAAGGAAATCCACGAAATTTTGTTGATAACAAAGATTGTTATTTTCTTGGTGAATAAATGTTGTTAGAGGATGGTTTTGGTGAGGAATATTTTCGGAACGAGAATTTTTTATGTTCACTCAAATCGAAATGTATAAAATTGTTGTTTTATCAACATGTTTTTCCACAACATTGTATAAAAGTTGGGTTTGAAATCCCCTGAAAAATATAGGTTCTCCTATTCCACTAATTTGTTGTTTATTTAAATAATAATGAGAGCATTAATACAATTAGTTTCTAAAGCAGATCTGTTCATTGATGACAAACTTTTTAGCCATATCGATGATGGCTTACTCGTTTTACTGGGAATTACCAGTGAGGATGGGGAGGAAGATATGGTATGGATCTGGAACAAGTTGAAAAACCTAAGAATATTCAGTGACGGAGAAAAAATGAACCTTAGCGTTCAAGATGTAAATGGCGAAATGATGATTGTAAGTCAGTTTACTTTGATGGGAACTTGTAAAAAAGGAAATCGCCCATCTTTTACCCGAGCTGCAAAACCTGACGTGGCAAAAACGATTTACGATGACTTCATCGAATATGCGAGAAAAGACAGTGATATCAATATAGAGACAGGAGTATTTCAAGCCATGATGAATATCGTATTGGTAAATAAAGGACCGGTTACTATATTATTGGATTCTAAGCAAAAGGACATATGAGTATTCAAGAATATCAAGAAAGAGTTGACCAATGGATCAAGCAATATGGCGTTCGCTATTTTGAAGAGAAAACTAACGCATTAATACTGGTTGAAGAAACGGGTGAGCTTTGTCGTTTGATCGCAAGAAAGTATGGGGAGCAAAGTTTTAAGGGCAATGTTACCGAAGAAGAGATCAATGCAAAGATAGAAGATGAGTTGGCAGATATATTATTTGTATTGACTTGTCTTGCCAATCAAATGGGGATTGACTTAGAAAAAGTAATAGAGAGAAACTTTAACAAAAAGACAAAACGGGACCATTCACGCCATCATAATAATGATAAATTATAATCACTCACCTCCTCAATAATCTCCTCAATTTGCCTCGGATAAGCCAATGGTGACATATGATCACCCAAATTCAATTTTAGAAATACAGTATTAATATAAACTAACATGGAATAATTGGTTTTGGGTGGAATGATATGATCCTTTTGACCAATGATGATACCGGTACAAGGAATTTTGTTCAAGACTTTCGTCCTGTCTTTTCGTTCTTTCATTTGGTTTAGGTAATGTATTAGACTCTCTTGAGTGGTGTGTTTTCCGTAGGTTTCATAAGTTGTTTGAAGATCTTCAAAACCTAAGCTTTTGTAAAATCGTTTCAAGTATGGACTGGAGCCATGAGTTTGGATGAACTTGATCTGTTTGGTTCTTTCTCTTTTTCTGTGGTCACTGTCGCCCATTGAGTGACTATTGACCAAAATTATTGCTTTGAAAAGTGAGGGATTCAGATGAATCATTTCCAAGGCTATGTATCCGCCCATAGAATGACCGATCAAAATGTTATTGCTGTTTTGCCCAAGTTTTAAGTTGAGCTGTTGGGCAAATTCTTGAAATGTTGGTAAAGTGGTTTTTGCTTCAGAAAATCCAGGAATTTCGACGACTTGAATGTCAAATTTGCTTTTCAAACGTTGAGTAATAACAGGGGTCCAAATTTCAGGAGTAAAACAAAAACCGTGGATGAAAACTAAATTTGTTTTTGTCATAAGGAGCGATTAGCTTCGAGATTAAATCTGTTAAATAGTAAATAAATATATTATCAAAACACCTCGCAAGATATCTAGTGTAGAACGATTAAGCAAGGATCTGAATCTGAAGCAACTTCAGATTAATAATTTATTGAATATTACCCAGGCCATCAACAACAATGTTTCTGCTGAAGAATTATACAGCATGTATCAGTCCTTCCTCAGCTGGGAAATGGGGATAAAAAGGATGGCGCTATTCGTGCGTCATGAAAATAAATACCAATGCACCTGCCACCACGGAATAGATGATTTCATATTGACTTTTGATATCGACCCCTACATCGATGAATTCGACAAAATGAAGTATGTATACAATCACGAGAACGAGGTGTTATCGAATTTTGACGTGGTAATTCCGGTATTTCACAAAAATCAATCCTTGGCACTATCTCTCATAGGAGGAACAACAGATGACGCCAATATTATTGAGAAACTACAGTTCATTATTACGATCACTAATATTATCGCTGTTGCCATAGAAAATAAACGATTGTTTAAACAGCATCTGGAGCAGGAATTATTCAAAAATCAAATGATTTTTGCCATGCAGATACAAAACAAGTTGATGCCGACGGAATTCATCGCCAATCAATACATCGATCTGCACGGATATTATCAACCAAAACACGAAGTGGGAGGTGATTACTACGATTACATTACCATTTCTGAGGAAGAGATCTTTTTGACAGTGGCAGACATATCAGGGAAGGGAGTGGCTGCCGCATTGCTCATGTCGAATATTCAAGCGATTCTGCGTACTTTGCTTAAACGCACCCAGAAAATAAGCGATATTTTGGATGAGATCAATCAAAGCATCAACGCATTGATGGAAGGCGAAAAGTTTGCTTCCATGTTTCTCGCTAAATACAATATGAAAACGGGAACATTGAATTATCTCAATGCAGGACACAACCCTCCATTGTTGATAAATGGTGAGGACAAAATAAATTTGGACGCAAATTTGAGTTTCCTGGGTAGTACAGAAGAAAATCCGGTGGTTGAAGAACAAGAAATCAGTATTAAAAATGAGGCAGTTTTGTTAATGTACACGGATGGCTTAACGGAAATAATCAATAGCGACGAAGAACTTTTTTCTATGGAATACATTGAACCTATAGTAGAAAGAAGCAAAGAATTGAACGCTTTTAACATTAATGCAGAATTGGTTAAACAGGCTAAGTCCTTCGCAGCAAAGAGTGATTTTCTGGATGACTTGACTTTGTTCACCTGCAAATTTTATAGGAAAAATGATTGATAATTTATACATCAAGGACTATATACCACCCATCTCCAAGGATAGCCTTATTCAGAATATTCTGAATAAAATGGAAGACTTCCAGGTGGAACATTTGGCCTTGGTGGAGAATAATAAATATGTAGGCCTTATCGGCGAAGAACAATTATTGGATGCTAGTTTGGAAGTCACCTTAGGCTCTATTATGCCGGCTCCTAGATATTTGTTCATCATGGAAAATCAACATTTTTTGGAGGCTGCCAGTATCATAAAGTTGAATGGACTAAGTGCGATACCCATTATTAATGAGGACAATGAGTACAAAGGTATGATCACCAAAGAATCTGTCTACAATTATATGACGGACAATCTCATGACGATTGAGAAAGGTAGTGTACTTGTTCTGGAAGCACCCCAAAGAAGTTATTCAGTTTCAGAACTATCAAGGGTTTGTGAGTCCGAAAATGCCAAGATCTACGGTTTATTAATGAGAAGCCTGGAAGATAAAATAGAAATAACACTGAAACTGAATTCAGTTGATATTTTTCCCATAAGTTCGACCTTAGAAAAAATGGGGTATACGGTGGTTGGCAAGTTTATTGAAGGTAATTATGTCAGTTCTTTCAAAGACCACTATGATTATCTCATCAACTACCTCAATTTGTAGTTTAAATAGTACCAATGAAGGTCGCTTTATTTTGCATAGGATTTAAGGAAGAAGACAGAGAAGAGTTATTGCAGGTGATTAGGGAATTGCAAGTAGGAGGCCTTGAACTTTTCTTCAACAAACACTTGTACAGTTTTCTTTCTAGTGAGTTACCAAAAAATGTAAAACAGTGGTCTACTAACGAAGATCTCAGCAACGTTAAACCGAACTTTCTTTTCACTTTGGGTGGAGATGGGACGATTTTGGAAAGCGTACTTCACATTAGGGACTTGGAAATACCTATTGTAGGTATTAATATGGGTAGGTTAGGTTTTTTGGCCAACGTCAATAAGGAAAAAATAAGTGCTCTACTTTCAAAACTAAAAGATGGAGAGTATGTCAAAGAATACAGATCATTATTGCATCTTGACAGCAACAAGAAAATATTTTCCTCCAATAATTTCGCCCTCAATGATTTCAGTATTCTGAAAAGGGATAGCTCTTCGATGATTACCATTCATGCCTATATCAATGGTAAATTTCTCAACTCCTATTGGTGCGATGGGCTGATTGTTAGTACGCCTACCGGGAGTACCGCTTATTCCTTGAGTTGTGGGGGTCCCATCGTTTATCCGGAGAGCAAAAGTTTTGTCATCACACCGGTGGCTGCCCATAATTTAACCGTCAGGCCGATTGTTGTTCCTGATGATGCGCAACTCTCTTTCGAAGTGGAGGGAAGAAATAAGGAGTTTCTTTGTACCCTCGATGGTAGAATGGAAAGAATTGATGAGGAGACGAGAATTTCCATCTCTAAAGAAAAGTTTGGCGCCTGTTTATTGAGGTTTGGTCCGGAGGAATTCGTAGATACGATAAGGAAAAAGTTAAATTGGGGGAATGATGTCAGGAACTGGTGATTATAGCAGGATTAACTTGGATGGTCGTGAGCACGAAGTGGATTTGTCAGAACCAATTGCTTTGTCTCACACGATTTCTCATGGAGAAGAAAACCCCAATTGTTTTTTTGCCCCGGATCCGGAATTTCAACCACTACGAAGTGGCGACTTTGTTGGATCAATAGAAGAGGGATCACCAGTCAACTTTTATAACGTAATGATCAATCCTCATGGCTCAACAACTCATACGGAATGTGTGGGCCATATTCAGACAGGATATCACTTAAAAGATTGCTTAGATCAACAGCTCTTTTGGGCGTATTTGGTAACGGTGGATTATGATATTTCTGAAGAGGGCGATAAGGTTATTCATCGAATAAACGGGCTCAAGGATATAGTTGGAGAATCTAAGGCATTAATTTTGAGGCTTAGGAATTGGAGTGAAAATGGGGTTCGATACAGTGGAACTAACCCTATTTTTGTCAATAAAGTGTTAATTTCTGAAATAAATAGGGTAGGCGTGCAGCATTTACTGGTAGAAATACCATCTATAGATAGAGAGGAGGATGGTGGACGCTTGGAGGCGCACCGGGAATTTTGGTTTCCCAACGGGGATTTAAAGAAGAATAAAACAATAACGGAATTAATAAGGGTTCCGGACGAAGTGGAAGACGGGCCATATCTTTTAAATTTACAAGTGCTGAATATAGCCCTAGATGTGAGTCCAAGTAACCCTATAATTTATAAAATCAAACGATGAACAAGAAAGCTTTTTATACAGATGTTCAGAAAATCTTGGACGATTTGGATAGAATACCTGTTCGTGACTATAGAATTTATGTCGAACAGTATGAGGAAAGCCAATGGCAACTGGACGAAGGGTTTTTTAATGAATCTCACTACCAGTGGCGATATGCATCCTCTTTGTATGAAATAGGAGAACACGAAGCATTCCTAAAAGAAAGCGACAAGGCGCTGATTTATCTAGTTAATCAGACCAACTGGGAAGGAAGAATGCGGCAAAAATATCTGGATTTACTTTTCCAAAAGGCCATTTCTCACACCAGATTGAAGGAGTACAAAAAAGCGGATAAATCTTGTAAAGAACTTAAGGCCCTAGGATTCGACAAGAGAAAAATTAAGTTTCTAAAACGACACATTTTCAAATCAGAAGCCAAAAGCTTGATTCTTTTATTGGACAACGAACGCTTTTATCTCTTTTTGCTCGCAGCCCTATCTTCTAGCCTGGCCTATTTGGTTTTTACTAAATTACTTTAGAAGGAATACGGTTCCACGTTGGTTAACTGGTGAATTACCTCGCTTTTCAAATTCTACGGTATATAAATAAAGTCCAGCCGGCATCAGTCGTCCTTTCCACTTTCCATCCCATGCTTCTCTTGGATCAGTTGATTCGAAAACCATTTCTCCATATCGGTTATAAACGCGAAGCAAGTACTGATCAAGGTTGAAATTTGAGCTTTGAGCTTTGAATTCACTGTTGAAGCCATCCGGCGCGAAAGCAGTTGGAAAAAACAATTGAGGATTTTTAGAAATACATCGAATTTTACTTCTACTAATTAGGTCATTATCATTCAGCTCAGGATAATTATTGGTATGTTCTGTTTTCATCACGAAACAAAGACTATCGGTATTATTCGAAACAGGGCCGTATAAGTATGGCTGTGTAAAATCAGAAATATCATCAATGAACTGTTCTGTTCCATTGGGCAACACGAGATACAGCGATGAAAGTACAGATGTGGAAGCCGCTGGTAACATTGGACCAGAAGCTAAAACCTCGACAAAATTATCTTCATCAAAAGCAAGTTCTATAGAAGAAGCAGAAAGTGTTTCAGAAGTGAGAACATTCGAACAAACATCTTCAGCGCGAATGAACAAAGAAGCGTTTTCTATTGTGCCCAAGGATTGTTCATTGTCCAGAGCAAGTGGATTGGTTACAGTTATGTTTTCTTGAAAACTGTTAGAAGCATCTTGCACAGTAGCGCTATTAAGCCTAGCAGAATTGTTCCACAACCAGAAAATGCTCAGTTCGTTGTTGAGATTATAACTGATATTATAGGCATACAAATAATCGAGATTAAAGTAGTCGTGATAAAAGCAGAAATGATTGGATTCCGAGGTAAAATTTGTACGCGGGTTTCGAACCCTGAGAACGAGACAATAGTCATTTTGAGGAAGCAGTGTATCTACAACGACATTATCAGTATTGTCTCCGGAAAAAACAACAAGATCATTGCCTGAATTAAGGTGGTCCAGGCTAATTAAGTCAACCTGATACCCCTCTTGTTCCCAAGCACTGTAGGGGGTGTAATTGACACTTACTTCACTGCTACAGCTGTCGTTTTCCACTTCGATTAATACGGTATTATGAAAGTTACTAAAGATGCTTTCATTCCCACAGCCGTCCGCTACCGTCAAGGTATATCGTTGAACCAAACTTAAGTCCGGAAAGGGATCATAAAAGAAGGTATCTGAAGTACGCCCGATAGGAAGAGTGCCATTAGGGGTATTTTTATATAAAACATATTCGGCGAAGTTGGGGTGATCAAGGCCGGGCCAATCAATCCTAATTTGTGCGTTGTTTTCTATTGTTGTCCTTTTGATATCTACTCCAGGCAAAAAGTCATTTGTTAGTGTATCCGATTGTAAAATTGGTTCTCCTGGACAGTCTGCGATAGACTCCAAATAGTAATAAAAAACGCCGTTTTGATTGTGGATATAGAAAGTTGCAGAAGGAAAAGGTATTTCATCCAGTAAGGTATACGGGCCATCGATATTGGTAGAGAAATAAATTCGATAACCAGATAGCATATTACAACTGACGACATTGGGAGACCAAATAAGACTATCATTGGTGACACAAAGGAAATCCGGTGCGGGAATTTGAGATCTGGTATGATTACTCAAAAACAAGCAAAAGAAAGCACAAAGAAGACTGTATTTAAGGAAGTTTGACCCCATACTTCGATTCAAACGCGTTCTTCTCATAGATATATTGCAGTTGGTAATCAATTTTATGTTGAGCATTGATAGTTTTTTCACTACGTACTAAACCTACATTTTTATAGTAGTGTTCAGTTGTATTGGCTTCATATTCAAATGCTCCGTCTCTATTATTGACAATTAATTCTTTTAACTCAAAAATTAAGCCACCACAGTTGTCCTTGTAACAGTCGTTGGTTTCTTCTTTAAACATTCTAATCTTGGAAACGCTGTTCGAACTGCTGTCTTTTTGACTTTCCCAGTCTATTTTATACCGAACAAATTCTTGAGGAGCTAAGGGTGTAAAAGAGAAAATATCCCCCCTTTCCAGCTGACAGGGAATAGCTATGCTGTCTTCATAGACCGAATATTCTTCAATTTTAGATCCTTGCTCACTAAATTTCTCCACTACTTTTTGGTTGATACTTAGATTGGGGGACAGGTAATAACTAATAAGTCTATCTTCATTTAATTGCAGAGAAACAAATGACCTTAGTTTATTGCCTTCTATCTCAGCCAGGTATTCCAAAACAACAGGTCCTTGCTCTAATTGCTGAGGTATATAATATTCTTTCCAAATTTCGTTATTAGCACTGTCTTGGCAGGAAAGCGTAATAGCTATCAAAAAACTGTAAAGAAAGCATTTATATTCTGTCATAATGGCGTATTTATCTGTAATTTTATGATGTGGTACGTTTAATGATCTATATTAATTTTCAAAGATATAGGATTTTAAAATTCGCTAATGGTTTTTAAAGGTTTATCAAAGTCACTAGGTCAGCTGTTTGGAACAAAGCAGGATAAAGACATTAAGTATTATAGCCCTTTTGTAGACAAAGTTAATACTTTCTACAAGGAGTACCGCGATTTGAGCCATGAAGGCCTTCGCAATAAAACAGAGGAGTTTCGGGGTGTAATCAAAGAGGGTTTAAAGGATATTTTAGAGGAAATAGATCTTCTTGAGAAGAAAGCGGAGCACACGGAAGATATTCTTGAAAAAGAGCAAATCTTCAAGGACATAGATACGCTCAACGAAGATAGAAATGCAAAACTCGAGGAGATCCTAGTAGAGATAATGCCCGAAGCTTTTGCGGTTGTTCGAGAGACAGCTCGAAGGTTTAAGGAAGAAGATACCATTACAGTTCAGGCAAAGGAGCACGATAGAGAGCTTGCTGCTAGAAAGAACTATGTTAAGATTGACGGAGACAACGCGACATGGAATACATCATGGGAGGCTGCAGGTGGTCTGGTAGAATGGAACATGGTGCATTACGATGTACAGTTGATCGGTGGAATGGTATTACACGAAGGAAAGATTGCAGAGATGGCAACGGGGGAAGGTAAAACCTTAGTAGCTACGCTGCCGGCATATTTGAATGCTCTTCCTGGATACGGAGTTCATGTCATTACTGTAAACGATTACTTGGCACGAAGAGACTCGGAATGGGTAGGACCTATTTTCGAATTTTTATTACTCAATGTAGATTGTATCGACAAGCACAAACCTTCTTCTCCTACGAGGAGACTGGCTTATGCTGCGGATATTACTTATGGTACAAACAACGAGTTTGGATTCGATTATCTGAGGGATAATATGGTCTTGAGCACCAAAGAAATGGTACAAAGGCCGCTTCATTATGCGATGATTGATGAGATTGATTCAGTGTTGATTGATGATGCCAGGACTCCATTGATTATATCCGGACCGGTTCCAAAGGGAAGTGAAATTCAAGAGTATGTTGCCTTAAAACCTAAGGTAGAGCGATTGGTCAGTGAGCAGAAAAAGTTGGCCACGCAATTTTTGGCAGAAGCGAAGAAGTTGATTGCCGAAGGATCTACGGGATATCAGGAAGGTGAAGGTGGAATGCAATTGTTAAGATCGTATAGATCCATGCCTAAGAACAGACCCTTGATTAAGTTTTTAAGTGAAGAGGGAATCAAGGTCTTGCTCCAAAAAGCGGAGAATTTTTACATGCAGGAGCAAAGTAAGAAAATGCATCTGGTGGACCAGGAGCTTTACTTTACCATAGACGAGAAAAACAGACAAGTAGACCTTACGGATAAAGGAGCAGAGTTTTTATCCAAAGGAAATGAGGATCCGAATTTCTTCATGATGCCGGATATCGCTCTGGAGACCATGCAAATTCTGGAAGATCCTGAATTGACGGAAGCTCAGAAAGATGAGCAGAGGGACCAGCTTTTACAAGAGTATAGTATAAAGTCAAAAAGAATACATTCGACCAACCAACTACTGAAATCCTTTACTTTATTCGAAAAGGATCAGGAGTATGTGGTGATGGATGGCCAGGTTAAGATAGTAGATGAGCAAACCGGTCGTATCATGGACGGAAGGCGTTATTCCGATGGTTTGCACCAGGCTCTGGAAGCTAAAGAGAACGTCAAGGTAGGTGATATAACACAAACTTACGCGACGGTTACCTTGCAGAATTATTTCAGAATGTATCACAAACTTTCCGGAATGACAGGTACTGCCGAGACCGAAGCCGGGGAGTTCTGGGAAATCTACGAATTGGACGTGGTAGTTATTCCTACCAATAAACCCATCGTTCGAAATGACCAAGAAGATTTGGTTTACAAAACGGCTCGTGAAAAGTACAATGCTGTAATAGATCATATTCAGGAACTGAGTGCTGCAGGAAGACCTGTTCTAGTCGGAACGACCAGTGTTGATATTTCCGAGAAGTTGAGTAGAATGTTGAACTTGCGCAATATTGGACATAATGTTTTGAACGCAAAGCAACATCAGCGAGAGGCACAAGTGGTAGCAGAAGCAGGAAACCCAGGAAAGGTTACTATCGCGACGAACATGGCTGGACGTGGAACGGATATTAAGATCAGCGATGATGTCAAAAACTCAGGCGGTTTGGCCATCGTAGGAACAGAGCGTCATGATAGTAGAAGGGTAGACAGACAGTTAAGGGGGCGATCCGGAAGACAAGGGGATCCGGGAAGTTCGCAATTCTTCGTTTCGTTGGAGGATAATCTAATGAGGCTGTTTAATTCAGACAGGATAGCAAAGCTTATGGATAGAATGGGCCATAAGGAAGGAGAGGTCATTCAGCATAGCATGATTTCTAAGTCCATCGAACGTGCCCAAAAGAAAGTAGAAGAAAACAACTTCGGTATTAGAAAGAGGCTTCTTGAATATGACGATATCATGAATATTCAAAGAGAGGCGATTTATACCAAAAGAAAGAATGCCTTAAGCGGAGAACGACTTAGTGTGGACTTATACCAGATGTTCCAAGGTAGAGTGGAAGGCATGGTATATGAGTTTAAGAGCAGTGACGACTACCAAGGTTTGAAGGAAGAGATCATGAGAATGGGTGTGAACATGGATTTGGAGGAGAGATATTTTCTAGACGCCGATATCAATGAACTCAGTGATTTTGTCCTGACAAGGGTTTTGGAAGAGTACGCGCAAAAGAAGGAAAGAATAGCCAAGGTATTATTACCGGTGATCACACGGGTGAAAAAGAATGAAGGCGATCGATACAAGAGAATCGCAATTCCTTTTACAGATGGAAGAACGAAGCCGATTAATGTCTCTGCTGAACTAGATGCGGCCATTGAAACGGAGGGAACATCGATTTATAAAGATATTGAAAAGGCAATTTGTTTGGCTTTGATCGATGAAAACTGGAAAGAGCATCTCAGAAGCATGGATGATTTAAAAACATCGGTGCAATCTGCTTCTTTCGAACAAAAAGACCCCTTAGTGATTTATAAGATGGAGGCGTATAATTTGTTCGAAAACTTGATTTATAAAATCAACTCGGAAGTTACCTCATACTTACTTGGTGGACAGTTGGCGATTGAGATGAACGAAGGAAATATCCAAGAAGCGAAGGAACAGAAAACAGATACTTCCAGAACCAGTACGAATAAAAGCCCAGAGGCTCTTCAAAGAGCGGCGGCGGCCTCAGCTGGTGGAAGGAAGAAAGTAGAAACATTTGTTCGTCAGGGACAAAAAGTAGGAAGAAATGAACCTTGTCCGTGTGGTAGCGGGAAGAAATATAAGAAGTGCCATGGAGCTTCATCCTAGATAAACAATTATGACGGAAAAAAACATTTATGAGGAGGGAGACTTTCGATACATAGCGAGTGCCCCGGAAAAAGAGGAAACCATTGTTCTGTTACATGGACTTTTGGGGCAGCTCAGTAATTTTGATGGAATCATCAATGCTTTCAGTGATAGATATAATGTGGTAGTGCCGGTTCTTCCTATTTATACCATGCCTTTAAGAAAGGTAGGACTTAAAGGCTTGGTTAACCATGTTGCCAAATTTATTGACTACAAGGGCTATGACGGGTTTCACATATTAGGGAATAGTTTAGGTGGGCATCTGTGCTCATTATATGCCTTGGAATATCAGGACAAATTGAAGTCTATGTGCTTAACGGGTAGTTCCGGGCTTTTCGAAAATGCCATGGGAACATCCTTTCCAAAAAGAAACGACTACGAATGGGTGAAAAATAAAGTTGGTGAAACCTTCTACAGTCCCACTATAGCTACCAAGGAACTGGTCGACAATGTCTACGAAACAATTAACGACAGAAACAGGGCATTGAGAATTATAGCTTCGGCTAAATCAGCGATTCGACATAATTTGGAAGATAGGCTTGGGACCTTAAAAATTCCCGCATTATTGATATGGGGTAAAAACGATACCATTACCCCTGATTTTGTCGGAGAGAAATTTCATGAATTAATACCGGATAGTAAATTGGTATTCATCGATGAGTGCGGTCATGCGCCGATGATGGAACACCCGGGACAATTCAATGATATATTGGATGTTTTTTACAAGGAAATTCAGTAGTGAGTATAAGGGCCTTAATTTAGCCACTGCATGGGAGGAGCACCTTGCTTGGCATAAATTTAAACCGTAATGATTAGACATAGAGGCACTGCGACTCTTAAAATCCATAAGAACAACCAATTCCTGTTGTTCGTTTAATTCAATAGATGGACCTGAATATGATATAGCTTTTTGCAAGAGTGATATGGTTTTGATGACAACTTGTTTGAGTTTTGTTTTTGAGTAAAAATAAAATATTAAATAACGGATAAACGTGCTATTTTATTTGGCACGGAGTATCTTTGCAGTAAGTAAAGCCAATAAAATGAAGACATTAGCGACAACATTATTAGTTATAACGGCTGTGCTTGGCCTAGAAGCTGCTACATGCACATTTACCGGGAATGGCGATGGAACAAGTTGGAGTGATGGATCTAACTGGATTGCGGAAGCCAACCGGATCCTTCATCTGATGATGTTACAATACCTTCCGGGTTTAGCGTGGTTAATGACTCAGGTGACCTAAGCTTTGATGGTACCGAATTCGTTTTAAACGGCTCCCTTGATATGGAGGGAAATAAGGTTGAAATTAAATCAGGAGGAACATTTGAAATGGGGTCTTCTTCAAGTTTGTCTGATATTACAGAGTTTCTAATGAGTGGACCATCAGATGGAAATATTGCATCTGGTGCCAGTTTCAGTGTAGGCCTATTAAAAACGGATGATAGCAGTATCTTAACAATCAATGAAAGGTGTATTGACGTAACAGATAAACTTGAAAATTTGTCCAATTCGGAAATAGTAGGAGGAGGTTGCATAAACTATACTGGTAGTAGCGGCAACTTTTCCAATAACGGAAGTGGAGGTATTTTTGGCTGTACATCTGGTAATTTGAATGACTGTTCTCTGGATGGTGCACCGGCACCTATAGAACTAAGTCACTTTTCAGTAGAATCTGTTAAGGAAGGAACCAAATTTATATGGGTTACAGAAAGAGAAGTCAACAACGACTATTTTACTATTGATAGATCTACAGATGGTAATAACTGGAAGGATATAGCCCGTATTGAAGGAAAGGGAACAACAACGGAGAGATCCGAGTATGAATATATCGACGCAAACAAGGCGACGGGAAAACAGTATTTTAGATTGAAGCAAACAGATTATGATCGGAGTTTTTCCTATTCTTCAGTAGTGGTATTAGATCATGGAAATGAAAGGGTCGAAATTATTGCTTATCCCAATCCATTTACTGATAAGTTTTGGATTAAAGGTCTTTCTAAAAGTGAGGATGTGAGAATAAATCTATATGATATTAATATGAAGCAAGTTGATTCTTATACATTCGATTGGATCAATGATAGCGAAGTTCGAATTGACCTCTCAACCGTAAGTAATGGTTTATTTTTTCTGTATTACAATAAGGAATTTTATCCACTTCTTAAAATTTAGGCAATATTCTGCGAAGCCCCCTTTTCTATAAGGGGCAAATAGCACAAAATCACAGGTAGTTTGTGGGGAAGGAAGCAATAAAGAAAACAATTCTGTAATATTGCCCAACGAATGCTATTGGTTAAAAACACAGGGGATTAATACATGGAAATATTGGGAATCGACATTGGTGGAACGGGTATAAAAGGAGCCGTCGTGAATGTCAAGACCGGAGAACTGGTGTCTGAACGGTTAAAAAAAGCGACACCTCCGGGTGCGCAAAGAGATGATGTAAAGGAAGTGGTCAATTTGCTTATAGAAGACTTGGCCTGGAAAAAAGACAAACCTATTGGATTCGGTTTTCCATCAGTAGTCAAAGATGGAGTCTGTCATACAGCAACCAATATTTCTAAGAAATGGATAGGTAAGAACCTTAATAAATCCTTCAGTAAAAGCACCGGGAATAAGCAGGTCTATTGCATCAATGATGCTGATGCTGCCGGAATAGCAGAAGTAATCTATAATCTGGATGTGGTTCTGGATGGAACGAGCATTTTTCTAACCATTGGTACAGGCATTGGCTCGGCAGTGTTTAAAAATGGAGAACTTCTAAGAAATACTGAACTCGGACTACTGGAATTCAAAGGAGATATCTTAGAGCGATACGCTTCGAATAAGGTAAGGCGCGACAAGGAATTAGATTACCCGGAATGGGCATCAAGGCTCAATGAAGTGCTTCAACATATCGAAAAAATATTGTATCCGGAATTGTTTATTCTTGGAGGGGGTATCAGTAAGCGCATACACTTATTTCAAGAATACCTGGAAACCAAATGCCCGGTTCAAAAGTCGAAATTTGAGAATAATGCGGGTATTATAGGGGCGGCTTATGTGGCTAGAAAGGTTTTTCTGTAGAATCCTAATAGAGTGTATTTTGTAACTATAAGGATTGTTTATATAATATGGACAAACGCGATAAATATCAAAAGCGAAACACGCAAACATTTGTATGTCAATGTTTTACGTGCTACGCTTAAGAGTTTTCTTATATATTAATGTGCTTAGTTTTTCTCTCTAGCATCCTGCATCGGATTAGACTGAATATTAGACTGCTTGAATAATTCAAATCTACCGGGCAATTCTCTATGGGGGAAGTAGTTATTCGATCTGTCTATATCGGCAGTCTCCAGATTAGGATCAAGCTCTATATATAGGTAGGGTTTGTCCAAAACCAAAACCTTAGTTATTTTTTCTTGATTAAATCTCCATATTTCGGCTGGTAGTACTTTCTTCTCGTAATCTCCATTGGGATAAGTAATGCCTAAAATAATAGGCATTGGAATTCCACCAATTCTTTCCACAGTGATTTCATAGAAAAACTTTTCTTTTTGCTCTACCATCTTTTTTTCTTCTTCGGAAAGATTATTCCAATAGGACTCGTATTTTTTTCTGTCCCGGTCTGTCACTGCATCCTCGTCATAAGTGCTGTAGAAGTCAATTAATGTTGGGTCTTGTTCATCATAGGTTTTCTCTATTTCGTCCTTTCTAATGTTGGTTATGTATTTATCATTATCAGTAAAGTTGTCCGCAAAAGGTCTCTGATCAGGATTGGTAGAATTAATCTGAAGAGACTCTACATTGGTCAATGCGAGATCTACATGATCCGTGGTATAGAACCAACTTCGCCAAAACCAATCCAAATCAATTCCACTAGCGTCTTCCATGCTACGGAAAAAATCAGCTGGGGTAGGATGCTTGAACATCCATCTTTGAGAATATACTTTAAAGGCATAATCGAACAACTCTCTTCCCATTATCGTTTCTCTTAAAATATTAAGAGCCGTTGCGGGTTTTCCGTAGGCATTATTTCCAAATTGAAAGATTGACTCACTATTGGTCATAATGGGAGTAATCTTGTTTTTGTCTCCCTTCATGTACTCTACTATATTAGGCGCGGGTCCTCTTCTTGAAGGGTAATTACGCTCCCATTGTTGTTCAGATAAATATTGCAAAAAGGAATTTAAACCTTCATCCATCCAGGTCCATTGACGTTCATCCGAGTTTACGATCATCGGAAAATAGTTGTGACCCACCTCATGAATGATGACGGAAATCATACCATACTTTGTTCTTTTAGAATAGGTGCCATCTGTCCCAGGTCTACCGAAATTAAAACATATCATAGGATACTCCATACCAATTCTCGCAGCATGTACAGAGTAGGCCACGGGATAGGGGTAATCGAATGTATAATGAGTGTACCACTTCAATGTATGAGCTACCGCCTTAGTACTGTATTGTTCCCATAGAGGATTTCCTTCCTTTGGATAAAGTGACATAGCTAGAACAGTGTCATTGGTTTGCTTTACAGCCATGGCATCCCAAATGAATTTTCTAGAAGAGGCAAAGGCAAAGTCTCTAACATTGTCTGCGTGAAACTCCCATGTTTTGTATTTAGTGGACTTGGTTTTTTCCGCTTTTTCAGCATCGTCTTGGGAGATAATGATCACCGGCTGCTCAAAAGAAGTCTTCGCTTTTTCGTATAGCTTTCTTTGTTTGGAAGTAAGGACGTTGTCCATATTTTGAATGGTGCCAGTAGCACCTACCACATGGTCGTCGGGCACAGAGATAGAAACATCATAGTCTCCAAACTCTAGCGTGAACTCACCTCTTCCAAGAAATTGTTTGTTTTGCCAACCGTATACATCATTGTATTTACACATTCTAGGATAAAACTGAGCAATGGTATATAAGTAGTTGTCGTCTTCTTCAAAATATTCTAAACCGCTACGTCCACCGATCTTCATTCGATCATTGATATTATACCACCATTTGACAAAGAATCGATATTGCTCCCCAGGATTTAGCGGTTTCTTTAGATCGATCCGCATCATGGTTTTAACGATGGTATAATCTAATGGTCCATTCTCATCTTTGACCTCTTGTATCTTGAATCCTCCGTCAAAGTTATTGAGCATTCTTTCATATTGGCCAAAAGTAATCTTGTCTGGCAAATTAGAGGTGCTGGCGGACCTTGACTCCGCATCAAAGGATCTTACATTCTGGTCAAGTTGCAGCCAGATATATTCTAATACATCCGGAGAATTATTTTTATAAGTGATCCATTCGGTTCCGCTGACTTTTTGTTTAGCGTCATCTAGCCTAACATCAATTTCGTAATCAGCTTCTTGTTGCCAATACATATGGCCAGGAGCACCAGCTGCATTCCGGTATACATTCGGAGTGGGAAGTCTTTCATCCAGCTGTTTAAATAGATTGTAATTTTCATTGGGATTTTGTGCTTCTGCCAATGAAAGAGACACTAGAGAAAACAATAATAGAAATAACCGCATAATCTTTTTGTTTTATATGTTCCACGTGGAACATGTCCGTTGTCGTTCCACGTGGAACATTAAAGTTTTGTAATTCCGCCAGAAGAAATTGTCCTTGTTTCGGCTTGCCATGATGGGGGAGCTGTATCCATGAATTCTTGTAACGAATTCGTGTCGCTAAAAACAATCAGGTCAAAGTCTTCCTTTAAGGGCAATAATCCGAGAACGTTTTTCGAATGATGCAACGACTCGATGGCTTTAAAACGAGACAGGGGAATCAATCCTTTAGTAATGACGTCCATTTTATTGAGCATTAAGCCGTGATGAAGACAGGCCTGTTTGAAAACAAGATCTTCCTTTTCCAGTCCCAAGTTAAAGCTTTTTACTCTACTCATGGAAAGCATTGGAGAGAAAGGAATACGCAAGTCTCCCATAATAGACCAATCTTGACTTAGAACCGACAAACCACCAAGAAAGGACGATCTCGCAAGCTCGGATTTTTGCCATAATTTTAGGTCCTCGAGTAAAGAGTAGTGTCTTTCGAGTGGAATACTTTTGTAGCGCAAGGACGCAAAAGCCAAGTAGAGCAACCATGTTAAATAGCTTTCATCGAATTCTAGAACGCGCCCACTTGTTCTTATTTGAACAGAAAAAAAGTCCCCGCTGCCAATTAAACCTTTAGTGATGGCCTGTATTCTGGCTGTTTCAAACGATTGTCTGAGAAGGTCCTTGTCAACAGGACCGGAAAATTCATTTTTTGATGATGAAGTATTTATGATTAGCTCGAAAAATTCCTCTTCAAGACAAATAAACCACTGACCATTGCCATAAGACAAATTCAAAGGTCTTGGAATTTTTAGCTTACATCCCATCTTCAGTGTTATTTGAAAAAAATTCTTGGTGTAGACACTGTACTGCTAGGGACTCGTCTTTCTCGTTGACCAAAAATGATATTGTTCTTTCACTACTTCCCTGCGCAGTTGCTTCTATGTTGATCCCGTTCTTGCCCAAAGCACTAAAAGCCCTTCCGGTAATTCCCGGTTTTAGTAGTATTTTCTCTCCCACAATAGCGACAGCGCACATGCAGTCCTCAACCAATAACTTGATCGAAGCAGAGGATGGGAGCTCTCGTTCAAAGGCTTGATCTACCAAATCCTTTACCCTGGAGGCGACATAGTCTTTTACGGCAAAACTTATACTGCTTTCACTACTCCCTTGAGTGATCAAGTATAAGTTCAGATTTTCCTGAGCAATGGCTGAAAAGAGAATAGCAGCCAAAGCGTGGGTGGGCAAATCTAGTCCTCCTTCCAGTGTACAGATACATAGGCCGGGGATGCTAGTGATGCCGGAAATATCATTATTTAGGCCATTTTCAGAAGGCGCAGAAATCTTTGTTCCGGGATATTGCGGGTTCAAGGAGTTTTTAACATATATCGGAATGCTCTTTTCTTGAGCAGGGGAAATGGTAAGTGGAAAAATCACTTTTGCACCAAAATGGGAAAGCTCACGAGCTTCCATATAACTTAAATTGGACAAACTCATGGCTGCAGGGACCAGTTTTGGATTGGCACTCATCACACCATCGACATCAGTCCATATTTCTATTCGTTCCGCTGAAAGAGCTCCTCCTATTAAACTAGCTGTATAATCGGATCCACTACGGCCTAAAGTCGTAGTAATTTCATCCACCGTTGAAGAGATATAACCAGTTACAATTTGTGCATTTCGAGATGACTTAAAGTGTTTTCGTATTAGAGCGTAACTTTGATCGATGAGCACTCGCGCACCACCGAAGCTGTTGTCGGTTTTAATAATCTTTCTGGCATCCACATATTCTGACTCGAATCCTTTTTCATTGAGAACGTAAGACAAAATGTAGTTCGAACTTCTCTCTCCAAAGCTTAGTATAAGGTCCTTAAACCGGTCAGATAGTTCACGCGATAAATATACGCTATGCATAAGCTCTCCAAGCACCTCAAAATTGTCCTCAATATGACGATAACAGTCTGAATAAGAGGCGTTTGGAAGAAAATGAGCCATGATTTCAAGATGGTCTCTCCTGATCGATTCTAAGCTTGCCTTATAGTCCAGGTTTCCTTTTTCAGCTCTCTGAGCAGCGTGAAGCAAAAGATCGGTCGTATCACCGAAGGCACTAAATACGATACAAATTTGGTTGGGATCGTGGCTTTGACCCAGAATTATCCGGCCAACCCTTTCTATGGCTTCAACATTGGCGACGGAACTTCCTCCAAATTTCATGACTAGCATTCTCTGCGGTGTTTTCGACAAAGATAGATACTTGGACGTAATTTTGAAATGAATGAGCTGATTTGCTGCATAGGGTATTGATAAACAGCGGCTTGTATTTATTGAATAAGGAATGGACCTTGACAGGAGTCGCTCCTCTGGAGCTTAGGGTTTTGGGAAATTGGTCTTTCCCGCTACAGTGTAAAGAGACTAGAAAAATGATGGAAGAAGAGACCAAAGAAATGGAGCACTCATTTAAAGCACATATTTATCGAAGATATCAGCTAAAACACGTTCCGGGTCATGGCACATCCCGGGATGTGGTTGAGAGCTTTGAATAATTGTGCTTCGCGATGCTACAAGCCAGCGAAACCGTGAAGAGATGTCCATGCCACCAATTGTACCTCCCTCTTGTCCGCCCAGACATACGGCTTTCCAAGCTTGGAGATATTGCTCTACCATGTCCAGGTCCAATTCGTCAGAAAAACATTTTATTCTTTCTTCTTCTATTTTATACTTGATCTCCAAAAAGTTTTTCTCTTTCGAGAGCAGTATTACCCCAATATTGATAAACTCTTCTCGTTCGACCTTAGGAACCAAACGAATGATGGCAAACTCGTATATCACTTTATCTTCCATTCGACACATCTTTGACCAAGGAATCAAGCAGGTCTAATCGCTCACATAAAAACTCAGCATAGGCCATTTTCATTTGATCCGGAGAGAAAGACCCGGGCTCTCCTTCTAGCCAATCATTGGGTATCAAAGATACTATTTCTTCAACCTTGTCTTTATTCAATAGTTGTCTAATCTCATTGGTGGCGTCGGTGATATTATCTGCTCTTTCCAGTAATACATGGTCCCTAATATTGGGTAGAGGTTTTGTTAAAGAGGATTTCCAGTTTTCCCACTTATGATGAAAATAGAAGCTAGCTCCATGATCAATCAACCAAAGTTCATTGTTCCAATTCAGCAGATTGGTGTTTTTAGCGGTTCTATCTATATTCATGATCAGGCTATCCAATAAAACTACTTTTGAAGCGGTTGTCGAATCGACATTGGAGACCAGAGGATCGTATGTTATTGCTCCTGACAAAAAATGAAGCCCTAGATTTAGCCCCACACTAAACTTTAATAAATCCTGAATTTCCTCGTCAGGCTCGGTTCTACTGAAGGAATTATCTAGGTGCAGAAACACCAATTCTGGAACTTTTAACCCAATAGCTTGGGCCAAAAGCCCACCAATTAATTCAGCAATTAAAGCTTTTTTTCCTTGTCCCGCCCCCCTAAACTTAAGGACATAAAGGAAGTCATCGTCCGCCTGAACAATGGCGGGAAGCGACCCTCCTTCTCTCAAGGGTTTTATATAACGAGTAACCTCGGCATGTCTAATTTCAATTCTATTCATGGTATTCAACATTAGAAGCAAGCTTGTTCAAATATTCGGATAAAAATAACACAAGATCTTGCCATCGAGTTCAGAATCAAAGATATGTAGGAATCTAACTAAGAGATTAATAGTTCGAAATCGACGTTCAGGTAAAATCCAATTCACATAATAAAGTGAATTATCAACAAAACCAACATTGTTCTAATCAACATGTAAATTTATGGCGACAAGAATTTAATGTTCTGAATTTCAGCATTTTGTGTTTTGGCAAGTATATAAGCTAAGACAAATACTAAGTAGTTTTATTCGGTTTTAAACATGTTTATCCACATAAAAATGCCGCTTTTCCACGAGAAGAACTGAATGAGCCAACAGTATGTTGATTAGATAGAAATAGTTCTTCGCTGTAAAGAAGTATTATCGTGTATTTTTGTTGAAGAGATCGGACAATATGTTAGAGGAAAAATCGACAAGTAAATCAAAACGGAATTTTCCGAACAAGAAATTTTCTGGACAATCCATTTATGGAAAACTACCTCCACAGGCCATAGAGGTAGAACATGCTGTCTTAGGTGCTATCATGATAGACAAAGATGCCTTTCCAGCTGTAATGGAGATTTTGAGTGAGGAAAGTTTCTATGTGCAATCCCATCAAAGCATATTCGCGGCAATGATTCAGCTATTTGAGGATTCAAAGCCCATAGATATGTTGACGGTTGCAGAACAGTTGAGGAAAGATGGTGCTCTGGATATGGTCGGTGGTCCTGTCGCCTTGATAGATTTAACCAATAAGGTCGCATCTTCTGCCAACATAGAATTTCACGCTAGAATTTTAGCACAAAAGCACATACAACGAGAGTTAATTACAGTATCAAATTCGATCATTGAGGAGGCCTATGAAGATACAACCGATGTATTTGATTTGCTTGATGAATCCGAACAAAAGTTGTTTTCAATTACCCAAAACAACCTTGGGCGAAAGACCCAGAGCATGAGTGCTGTTCTTGCAAAAGTGATGAAGAACCTGGAGACTTTGTCTGAAAAGGATGATTCCATGACCGGTATTACCAGTGGTTATACGGAAATTGATAAGGTAACTTCGGGGTGGCAACGTTCAGATTTAATCATTTTGGCAGCCAGGCCGGGTATGGGTAAAACAGCTCTAACGCTTAATATGGCTCGTAATGCAGCGGTAGCAGGAATGCCTGTAGCTATTTTTTCTCTGGAGATGAGTAACGAACAGTTGGTCTCTAGAATCATTTCTTCCGAGATAGAATTAGAGGGAAAGAAAATCAGAAATGGAGATCTCTCAGAAAGTGAATGGAAGATTCTACACAACAAGATCAATGATCTTGAAAAGATGCAAATCTATATCGACGACACACCAGGCATCAACTCTTTCGAGCTAAGAGCTAAGTGTCGAAGGTTAAAAAAGCAATATGATATTCAGCTAATTATTATAGATTATTTGCAGTTGATGACCGGAGGCGGAAGCAAAACAGGTAATAGAGAACAGGAAATATCCTCTATATCAAGGGCATTAAAATCGCTTGCCAAGGAACTCAATGTTCCCGTCATTGCCCTATCGCAGCTGAATCGTTCCGTAGAAGTCCGTGGAGGCGACAAGCGTCCGGTGTTATCGGATTTAAGAGAGTCCGGAGCAATAGAACAGGATGCGGATATTGTGACATTCATCTACAGGCCTGAGTATTATGGCTTGGAGTTTTGGAATGATGAAAACGAAGAACCCTGTGCAGGACAAGCTGAGTTTATCATAGCCAAACATAGAAATGGTGAGTTGAAAAATATCCGACTGAAATTTATCAAAGAGTATGCGAAGTTCGAAAACCTCGAGGAGTTCAACATGGATTTTGGTGGCTTTAATGATGAAGGTCAAGGGTTTATCACCAAGTCTTCTAAGATGAACGAACAAGACTTCGACTTCTAGACAACATGGAAAAAATACGCTTGAACAAGTTTGTTGCGCACAGTGGCCTGTGTTCAAGGCGTGAAGCCGGAATACTGATAAAACAAGGGAAAGTCAAAGTAAATGGGCTTGTCGAAAAAAACCCTGCGCAATCTGTTTCCGAAGAAGATATTGTTGAGTACAAGGAGCAACGCCTAAAAATCGAAAAGAGAAAAGTTTATTTGCTGCTCAACAAACCGAAAGGTATTAACACTTCTCAAAACAAGGATTCCCAAGAGAAGACGATTTTCGATCTTTTAGAAGATGAATATAAAGATGAAGTGTCCCCGGGAGATTCGTTGGACGAGAGGTCATTGGGACTTCTAATCCTGAGTAACGATGAAGACTTGATCAAAAAACTTTCTGACCCCAAACGAGAAATCAAGAAGGTATATCACGTCGTATTAAAAGAAGAGCTAAAAGAAAATGACCTGAACAGCATTCAAGAAGGTTTAGATATAGAAGGCGAGCATGTCGAAATAGATTCCATTTCTTACTTCGAAAACACCAAGAACGAAATAGGTGTGGAGCTGAAATCCGGACGCCCGAATATAATTCAAAAAATTTTTAAACTTTTTGATCATGAGGTCATCTCTCAGGATAGAGTGTTGTATGGAAGCCTGACCAAGAAAAACATCTCAAGAGGAAGGTATCGGCATTTGACAGAAAGGGAGGTTATCTTTTTGAAGCACTTTTAGGCTTCACTCAGCCTAAAGTAATTTGCCTTGGTAGGGCTGAGCGAAGCCGAAGCCCGACCAAGAGACTATTCATTCGTTAAAGTTAAAGAATAAGCAAACTCTAGAACTGGGTCTCTTTTTTGCAACAGGTCTTCTATTGTAGGGATGATTTCATAATCTGGTCTGACTCCATGACCATCATTTTCGAACCTTAAATTCATCACCGTTCGAATAGCGGGAATCGTAACGTTTATGGCAGAATTGGGTAAGTTCAAACTCAATAAATCGTTGGCAGTAATTGCCGAAGGATTCCCTCCTGCTTCTTCGCCAATGAAAATTGCATTGGTGTAGGATTTTACAAGGCCTAGAAATTCCCCTGTTGCAGAAGCACTGGCCGCGTTCAATAGAACGATCAACTCACCGAAGTAATGGTCTTTTTTGGGTTTCAGTTTATTTGCCGAAATGTTTTTAATGTGATAGGTTTCACCTTTCTTTACTAACGGCTGTTTTTCGAAATGTTTAAAGAAAAAATCGTGATCATAATACTCTGGGTATGGAATTTCATTTACCAGAGCAAACTCGTCCTGATAGGGATAAATGGTTTCTGAGATCAAATAACGAAGAACGATATCTGCAGCTTCGCCGTAGCCACCACCATTTCCGCGAACATCAATGATTAGGCGCGTTACCTTCCTTCTTTTTATATCTCGAAAAGCATTTCTAACGGACAATTTAAAAGGAATCGCTTTTTCCGGCTGAAAAGATGGAATATCTAAATAGGCAATATCATCCTCTATCGAAAAAGAAATCGTTTGTTCTTTTTTAGAGTTTTCAAGATTCTTTCTCTTAGCGGTTATATATGGAGCCGTCAGACCTTTAATTTCAGTGCTTTTAATAGTTCCGTCTAAATCCCTATACTCAACATGGAAGAGCTTGGGGGTTCCCGTGTAATAGGCGTAATACCTACTAAAGGCAATGCCTAAGCCATAATATGCCATAGATGTATTAAAGCCGTCCACAGAATAGAAACCGAGCCACTTTTCGAGAAGCTTCTCCATCGGCATATCGTTAATTTTTAAGATTTCTGTCCCTACCCCAATAACTTGCTCATCAGAAAAATCTTTGTAAATGTATGACCGGCCCTTTCTGTGATAAAGGGTAAATGGAAACCGGGGGAGTGAAGTAATGACCTTGTCCTTGTAAGATGGAGGGCAGTATATTTTTGTGTGATTATTAGCAATCAATGGCAGTAAAGGCAATAGTTTTCTGTAAAAAATCACTGACGTTGTTGCCTGGGTCAAAGAAGAATCAATCTCAGAAAATTTTGCGTCAATTTCTTCTTTCGAATGGTAAGCATACAGCCCGGGGTGCACTTCTTCCAGATTTGCTTTTAACAGATATAAATCTTCCTTTAACAGCTCTACTGGAATCAATTCATCATAATTGTATTGAGCGATTGTCACAGAACAAGCAAGAATTAGATATAAAAGGCAAAAAGTCTTTGAAGCACTCATTCGTCAAGTTTTACTGATTAAATATTCAATTTGATTATCCTTTAGAAACGAAGTGAATAGGCTTCGTAAAAGAATCTATTCACAAGCACAAACAAAAGACTTAGGGCGAAATCAAGGGTCTCATATACACCAGTGAGACATATTTTACTGGTTTTCCCGAACCTTATTTTTGTATGCAGAGGGAGAGAATCCCGTCTCTTTCTTAAAAATACGATTGAATGAGGCTTTTGAATTGAATCCGGCGTCCAGAGCCAGAGCCAAAAGGGTATAATTATCGAATTCCCTTAGAAGCATCTTTCGCTTGACCTCTTCAACACGATAATGATTGATGAAGTCGTAAAAATTGGTGTTTAAATGGTGATTTAAAAGAGCAGAGAGCTTTCTGTCTGATGTTGGGATCATTTCGGCCAGTGTCTTTAAATTAAGATACTCGTTTAAATAGGGTTTTTGATCCTCAAAAACTTGATAGAGCTTGTTTTTTAATTCGGATATTTCTTCTTCTGTTGCATTGGAAAGATGATGAGTAGATTCAACTTGAAATAGATTGATATTTGGTTTTCGACTCAATCCATTCTGGATAAATTCAGGAAGCAAAACTTGTGATTGATAGACACCAAAATAAGCTAAATAGAACATTACAAAGACCAATGAAATAGTAGTGAATGAGTTGTCAAAGGAAAGATGCCCATTTGTAACTACTGAATAGGCTTCATTGGAGAGGTGAATAATTAGGACAAGCAAAATACCAAAAAGTAAATACGAGATCCAGTCGAGATCCTTGCCGCTTAGATTGGAAAAACTGATTTTCGAAAAGCGCCTAAATCCTTGTAAAGAAAGAATAGAAGCAATAGTATAAGCTATTAAGTAAAGAGCTTGAAACTGTAGGAGAAATATGTTTTTACTAATGAATTCGATATAAGAAAACAAGTATTCGTCCCCAAGAATGGAAACCAGGAAGGGGATAGAAATGGTGATGATGTAAATGAAAGCAGGTAAAAAGTGCCATAGTCCCTGGGGTAAAACGAGTTTAGGTTTTAGATATATGGATCGTATATACAGATATAACAGTGGACCCAATAAAAAGCCAATCGAGTCGGCAAAAATAAAACCGAAACCATAAATTATTTTTATTGAATTGATTTCACCATAGGTGTACAAAATCACGATTAAAAACAAGAAAAAAATTGAACTTATCAATTTTTTGGATAGGGTCTTTTCTTTGTGCCCAAGCAGAACACCCAGAACAATCATAGAAAGTAAAATTCCCGAGCTCAACAGAAAATTGATAAGTAATGCCATTCAATAGTAAGTAAAAGTCAAATCTAACCAAAGTTGTGGGTCTGAAGAAAAAGAAAAAGCCAAGTTCATTGTCATTTATTTTGTGATAATGGTCATTGGGCATACGGAATTAGCAATTTTTGGTCTATTTTTTTATTTTTAGTCAATTGATTCGAATCAACCACAATCAACAGCATGAGAAAGACTATACTATTAACCATCGCATCTCTCGCTTTTTTATTTTCTTTTGGCCAAGTAGAATTATCCGTTTTTGAAGAATACAGGCCGGTAAAATCCAGCGACCAATGTTCGAAAGACGTAAAAACAGGGCTTGTATTTAATACATCTTCTGATTTATTTGAAATTTTGAAGCGGGAGAATCATGCGAAACTCGGTATTATTTTTCCTGAAGGAGAGGCAAAAACTTTGGTAATTAGTAAGCGATCTTTTGATGCCAGTGATTTTACGATCCAACTTAAATCAAAAGAAGGAAGCCGTATTTATTCTAATACTTTGAATGGCTACCACTTTGGTGGTATGGTAGAAGGAATAAAAAACAGTGTGGTTTTTCTTTCAGTTTTCGACGGAGAGCTCAGCGCTGTTATTAGTATTCCAGGTAAAGGAAACTACAATTTAGGACTGCTCAAGGAGCCCACGGCAGACGGACTGAATTCTGTTTTTTATGCGGAAGACGATGTCTTCAACGCACCTTTAAGTGCTTGTGGCGTCACACCGGATATGATGAAAGGACAAGATGTAACCTTCGACATTAGAGAAAGTTCGAAAAACAGGGCTTCATGCAGGGTGGTGAGATTGTATGCGGAGTTTGATTACTATACTTTGGACAATAGATTCAATGGCAATTTGAATTCTACGATAAATTATGGCGAGTTTTTACTCAATATGGTAACCGGCTTGTATGAACTGGAGGAGATCAGAGTGAAAGTATCTGAAATGGTCATCTGGGAAACAGATGATGGATATCCATTCGAAACAGCAGGTGAAGCCTTAAGGGATTTTTCTTACCAAATGCAGAATGATTTCAATGGTGATATTGCTGCCTTAATTTCTACTCGACGTCAAGGAAATGGAGGTTTAGCATGGCTCAATGTTCTTTGCCAAAGTTATAACCCTAACTGGGACTATGGTCCAACCTCATACAGTAATGCTACAACCAGGGTCAATCAGATCCCAGCTTATAGTTGGGATGCACAGGTAGTAACCCATGAAATAGGTCATAACCTGGGGTCTCCACATACTCATGACTGTTTTTGGAATGGAGATTTTACTCCAATCGATGATTGTGCAGGAACATATGATCAAAGCCTAAGAGGGAATTGTGATGTCGCACCACTTCCTTCGGATGGAACCATCATGAGTTATTGTCACCTAGTAGGAGGAGTGGGTATCAGTTTTATAGAAGGTTTTGGACCGCAGCCTAGACAATATATGCAGGATAGAATTGAGGCAGTGCCTTGTTTGATCGAAGAGTCTCTAGTGGAGACTGAGATGAGTGTACCCACAGAAAGACTTTGTTTAGGAGATTCAGCCACATTGTCTTTGGATCCTGGATATCGATATCAATGGTCCACAGGCGATACCGATCCCGAAATTGTAGTCAGTTCATCTGGAACCTATAGGGTGACTGTTTATGATCAGAATGACTGCTCAGAAATTTTCCAAAGCGATGTGTTATTCTTTAGGGGTCCTAGAAACGAATTGGTATACGCAGATACTACGGCATGTGAAGGAGATAGCATTTTGATCAGCACGGAAGATGCATTAGATCCTAATCAGTGGTCATGGCAGGATAGCACTACAGAGGCAGTATATGTATCCCGCGTATCAGAAAACATCAAACTTATTATTACGGATAGCCTGGGTTGTTCTACAGAACTAAGTCTTCAGACGTTCTTTAGGCCACTACCCGACTTAAATCTCGTGGTATTGGACAGCTCAGGCATTTGTCCAGAAGAAATAGCTCAAGTAATTGTTGAAGGAGGAGACTCTATTTTGTTGATTCCTAATGAACTATCGTATTCTGATAGTATTTATCAGCTTGAAGCTGGCTCCTATTTTGTCTGGACAGAAACCGATGGATGTTTTATGCAGGATAGCTTCTCGATCATTGGGCATTCCAGACCGACGGCTAGTTTGATGGAGAGTTATTGGATTTGTCCAGGAGATAGCATCGAAATCTATACGCTAGAAGATGAAAATATGGACTGGAGCTATATCTGGAATGGTAGTGACACTAGTTTTCAATACCTGGCCAGTGTTGAGGGTGATGTAGAACTGAGGATCATCAACGAAAATAACTGCGACACGAGTATTTCCAGCTCTATTTCTATTGTTGAAGTCCCCAACATCCGAAGTATTGAATACGAATATATCGATGGAAATAGTTATTACACGATTAGTGTGGATCACAATATGAGCAGCCACCCAATCAATTATCAATGGACTGTTGATGGTGGGATTATATTAGAATCCCGAGGGAATGCAATTGATATCGAATGGACCACGGAAGAAGATAGTAGTTGGGTATGTCTAATCTTAGAAGTAGAAGGTGAATTGATTTGTGAAACAGAGGAAATTTGCTTGAAAGTACCAACAGAAGTCATGACCAATAATCAGGAAGTATTATATAATCCATTGAATGTTGAAGTCTATCCGAACCCATTTTCTTCTTATTTTGGACTAGATATAACTGCTCTAGAGCCAGGAGAATTAAATATTCGAGTTCTCAATATTTTGGGTAGAACGGTTGTGGAGGAAAAACTAAGACTAAATGCTTTAGAAATGAGCCACTCCATATCGACAAAAAATTGGAGTTCGGGCAGTTATATATTGGAGGTCGAAATAAATAACAGAGAACAACGAAGGATTAAAGTTGTAAAGCAATAAGTCAATTCCTGAACGGAGGGAATGAATAAGTCTTTGAACAACTGGGTCCGAATGTTTTAACCTAATTGTGGATGAAAAGATTTATTCTAATAAGCTTAATAATAACTCTGAGCTTATCGCTCAACGCTCAAGTCGAATTACAACTGGATCATCGTCATCCGAAGGAGGTAAGCAATTTAATAGGTTTCAATACAGGTTTCGACCATAGGCATTGGGTGGAAAAAGAGAGCGCAGGAGGAGTAACGACCTATACAAACTCAATTAGAGAAGACATTTTAGCACCTATTCAAGCGATTCACCAACCGGTAATGAGATTTCCAGGGGGAGTGATAGCCAATTTCTATCATTTGTACCCAGAAGATTTTGACTGTTCTCACAGTGAGCCCTGCGTTGATGACTTTGTTCCGGGCTACGGACTAAAGAGAAATGAAGTCATTACATTCAATAATGGTTTCGGTTCTGTTGGTGCTGAACACAATTTCGAACAAAATAATAATTTCCAATTGACGAATAATTGGATCGTGACTTTTGCTGACCTTATCGAAAAATACCAAGAAAGTGGAGAGGAAGTAGAAATAGTTTATATGGCCAATGTGTTGAGCCACTTTAAATTTGGCAATCAATCGGCACAGTTTAACAATGACATACCGGATCGCAATTCAACTGAATTTCAAAGGAGTTTGAGAGAGACGCAAGATGCGCTTCGATATCTGATAGATGTAAGGGGGCTTAATGTAACCAAAGTGGAAATGGGTACGGAGTTGTATTTTCAAGTTTGGAGAAATGAAAATGAAGTGAATGTTGATCGATTCATTCAACTCATTCCGATATATAGGGATCTCTTGGACAATTTGGGTTATGATCATATTACTCTTGGTGTACCCTTCAGTCATACAGAGTCTCTTAATTCCGGAGCGGATAATTGGTCTCGCAAATTGAGTGATCGCAGCTACCATTCTAACCACCAATACGATGCCTGGATCTTGCACGATTACCAGAGAATGGTGGATCGCTGTGGAGTTGTACTGGGCAACTGTTCGAATTGCAATAACTGGGTACATGAAGAATGCACATTGTACAATGGCAACCCAAATATTTTGAACTGTGAACCGGATAATCACAGTCCATCCTCTGATGAACTGGAAAATGTATATGAAAAGAAAAATGAGTATTTCTCAGAGAGTTTTAATGGTGGACTAGCGGATGAGTACGAGGAAATCCTAGAAAAACTTAGAGGACTTTCCGGAAAATCAGAGGCTAAACTGTGGATGACGGAATGGAACCAAGTCTTTGATTCCGGATGTGATCAATGGAAAGGAATCAATAAGTTTTTTCCGAATACTTTCGCTCACGGGGTGAATATTTTCGAAATTCTTCACAGCATGTACGAAAAGAACGCTGAAATGGACAATCAATTTATGGACATTGCAACGTTCCATACATTGAGTGCACCCAACTTTGTGTATGCTACCATCAACGCTAAGGCAGATGTAGAATTGAATGCAACCTATTATCCTTTTTTATTGTCCTCTGTAATTCACGAACAAGGATTAAAAAAAATAGAGTGTAATCCGGATGGCAATTGGAGTGATGCTGAGATCAATGTTCATGCTTATTCAATGACGACGCCAGACTCAATCTATCACAGTTACATTTACTTTTCGAATAAGACAAACGAAGCCCAAATTGTAGATTTTGCTGCAGTGGATTTTCCAATGGAGCTTCTTGATGTCAATATGAGATACGTCAGTGCCGGAGCCCTACATAGTTCTACCAATGGCGAGTATATTTTTAATTCGAATAATGTCACGACTACTCCGATTAATGCACAATTGGCTACAGGAGAATTCCCGGCGATAGAGCCATATAGCATCCCTTCATATTCTATGGGATATATTCATCTTAGCTATAAAAGCATGACCAGCTCTTTAGAGCCCACTCACGAATTGGCCCAAATAGAAATACGACCAAATCCGATTCCGGGAATATTACAAATCAACATGGCGGAAGCCTCTTCATCCGGAAAGATAAAACTGGTCAACGCTTTTGGGAAGACTGTTTTTGAATCGCAAATGATAGAGCAAACCAAGAACATTGATCTTTCACAACTCGTTGGTGGCACATATTTTCTTATCTACGAGAGTGAAACAAGGCGATTTGTCAGGAAGGTGGTGAAAATATGAGAGTGAAATGTTGAGCGAAGACAAAATAAGGAGCACATGGAATACCGATTAATTGATAACGCAGAGGAAAAACAGTACGAATTTCATATCGAAAACTTGATCACAAAAATAGAGTACATCAAGGCCAAGAATAAGATATTTCTAACCCATACAGAAGTTCCAAAAAGCTTGGAAGGAAAAGGAATTGGCTCAGCCTTGGTAAAAGCGGTATTGGAAGATGTTCAACGAAATGAGTGGACCCTTGTCCCTCTTTGTCCATTTGTTGCGGCCTATATCAAGCGCCATCCTGAATGGAGAAGTCTTGTATTGAAGGGGATTAATATATCGTAATTTTTAGTCAATTCCTGTTTGGATAATGTAATTTTAGCCACAAATACACTATTTTGTACTCAAATGGTATATTTAGTACAAAAATGAATGAAATAAATTACGGACTGGCTCAGCCGAAGGAGGCCAAACAAATATCAATTCTATATCATACCATATATATTGATACCTATGGTCTTAATGGAGTGACGGAAGAACTAAGCAATTTTAGTTTTGAGCAATTCTCTGCTCAGAATATAGTAGAGGATATAAAAAGAGATGATAGGGTATTATGGTTGGCCAGGAAAGAGGATAATCCAGTAGGGATATTGAAGGTCGAATTGGAAAAACCCTGTCCTTTACAGAACATAGTCGCCCCAGAAATCAATAAGCTATATTTATTGAGGAGGTTTTTCGGGAAAAATATTGCTCAAAGATTATTGCTTCAAGCAGAAGAAGAGTTGAGAAAAAAAGGAGAAAAGCAAGTATGGCTTTGGGCATTATCGACTAATATGAGGGCGATTAATTTTTACCGAAAGAACAATTATCGGGAAATTGGAAAGGCTTATTTCCAAATGGAGGTCAATCGATATGAAAACACTGTAATGCTAAAGGATTTATGATCGATTATCATTCACTCACAGAGAAACAGAAGAAAAGGTACGAAAGGATTATTAATACTACCGAAGAGCTAATGTATCAGAAGGGCTTTTATAAATTATCCTTGACCGAATTAACGAATAAACTCCGAATAAGCAGAAGTACGATTTATGAGTATTTTGGCTCGAAGGAAGGACTGATAGAATGTGTAGTAATGAACCTAAGTACAAGGCTTAATCAGACGCTAGAAGAAATATCTCAATCTACGGATCTAAGCATTCGGGAAAAATTCATAGATCTTGCCAAAAGACAAAGTGAAAACCAAGATGCAAACTGTTTTCGACTGTTGAATGACTTAAGGATATACACACCGCATATTTATGAGGCATACGAGAAAAGTAGACGAGAAAGAGAGTCGAATGGTTATAGTTTGCTGGTAGAAGAGGGGATCCGCAAGGGGCTATTCGATCCTTCTTTCGATAAGGATTTCTTGGTTCAATTATATCTTAAGATGGGGCAATTATCAAGTGAAACTGACATACAGGAGCAAGTGGCAATGAAAAAATCGCAGCTCATGGAAACCATTATTCGAGTATTTTTGGATGGAACTAAAAGACAGTAGAAATTATAGAAATGGATTTTGTTCTGGAGAATAGTGTATTAGTTATTGTATCGATACTACTTACAGCAGCTTGTTTTAACGTAGCGCTCTATTTCGGTTATGGTAAGAAATTGGCCTATCTCTTTTTTGCATTTTACTGTGTTTTTCATTGTTTCAAGATATACTTAAAGTCTTATCCCCAAGACCAGGTTCTTGTGTCTTCATTAGGATTGAACGCTTATCAGTTGATTTATCTGTCTGTAATTTTAGGGATGTTGTCCCTTAGTACTTTTTTGGCCCATTATTTTAGACAGGCCCAGAAGAAGTGGTTTATTGGAATCTATGTTGCCGTAGCTATATTTTTCTTTGTTTTTATTGAAGAATTGGTGTTCATAAAATTAAGTTTAGCAGTTGCATTGGGTCAGGTTTTGTATGCAAGCTTTCAGGTGAAGAACACGCTATTTATCTTTTTAGGTGTTTTGGGCTTTATACTATGTGTATCCTTAGGAGGACTTGGGCTACTGAGTTACGGCTACTTCGTAGGTGTAATTGTTTTGATATTCAGCATGGTACTCGCTTCAAGCATTGAGTTGGCTCGTCAGAATAAAGAATATCAGAATGCACTATTAAGGGCAACAAGCTTGGAAAATCAACTATTGAAAACAACGATCCAGCCTCATTTCATCTTAAATTCACTGACGTCTTTACAAGAACTTATAGAGACGGATGCCAAGAAAGCATCCGGTTTTGTATTCGATCTATCCCGTGTTTTCGAACTATTTTCTAAGATCAGTAACCAAAAACTTATTCCAATTCATCAAGAATTGGAATTGGTCTCTTCCTACTTAGATATCATGAGTCAGAGAAAAAATATGGAGTTCGAATTGAAATTGGAGAATATACAGGAAGAAGACACAATACCTCCTGGTGTATTATTGACATTAGTAGAAAATGGGATTACTCACGGATATGAAAATAGAACCGAAGGGGTTTTCCAGATTTCTAAGGAATCCAATGGTCCTTCCCAAAGCTACACAGTCGTAAATGACGGAAATACATTGATGAATATTGAAAAACAAGGAACTGGTCATAAGTATGTCATTGCAAGGCTACAGGAATCTTATGATGACCGGTTTGCCTTTGAATCTCATCCATCACCTATGGGTTGGACATCGAAAATTACAATATGGGACTAATCAAAGTACTTATTTGTGAGGATGAAAAGTTGATTGCCAATAGATTGAAAAGATTTATTGAAAAGGCATCGACGGATTCGATCAAAATTCAACAAGTACATACTCTGGCAGATGGGTTCAATCATATTCGAAACCATAAAATAGACCTGCTTTTTTTGGACTTAAATCTTCACGGTAGAGATGGGTTCGACATTTTAAGGGAATTGACCAAAGAATCCTTTCATACGATCATCGTTTCCGCTCATACGGATAAAGCCATTGACGCTTTTGAGTACGGCGTCTTGGATTTCATCGGCAAACCATTTACTGAAGCACGGATAAAAAAGGCGCTTGATCGGTTCGAAAAGGGAAATACAGATAACAATAGGTATTTAAAGTATGTTGCGGTGAGAACAAGAACTGGAACAGAGTTTATAGCACTCAATCGTATCAACTTTATCAAAGCCGCCGGTATTTACTCAGAATTATGGCTCTTGGATGGCTCTTCCAGAATCTATGATAAACCCATGAAACAATTATTGAAATTACTACCCGAACAATTCGTACGAATTCATAAGTCTTTTGTGGTTCCATTGGAGCGTATCACATCGATCGATAAGAGAAAAGCGAATACCTACAATGTGGTTTTACAATCCGGGGAGAAAATTCCATTGAGTCGGAACAAGAGAAAGGGCCTATTGGAAACCTTGTTTTCAAAAAGTTAACCGTTCAGAAGATTATTTAACTCTTCAAAAGTTCTTCTCGGCAGATTGAAGAATAGTGCCCTATACTTATGGAAGAATTTAAAGTTTATTCAGTATGAATCGAAGAAATTGGCTATCCTCGGCGGCAATTCTAGGAGCGTCCAGCTTTATTCCTCATAGTGTATTGGCGCAACCTCAAATTGATGAAAACACAATTGAAGAGCAATCTGCGATATATTTGAGGGCTAATGAAAATCCCTACGGCCCTTCTCGGAAGGCCTTAGTCGCCATGCAAGAGCAATTGGCAAAAGGCAATAGATATCCGGGGCATTTAAGGCGAGATTTTGTTAAAGGCATTGCACAAAAATATGATGTGACCAGTGATCATGTAGTTTTAGGTGCGGGCTCGACAGAGATTTTACAATTGATAGCTAATTGGTGTTTGTATCAGAAATTACCGGTCATCTCAGGAGCCATAACTTTTACCGTTCTTCCCAAATTCGTGCAGAAATTTGGCGGTGAGGCATATCTGGCTGAAATGACTTCGGGAAAAGGATTTGATCTCGATGCCATTGGGGACATGGCTCGTAAGAACCCGGGACTTATCTATCTGGTCAATCCCAACAATCCCACTGGAACCAAATTAGATAAGTCTGATATTGAAGCGTTTTGCAGCCTTCACTCTAAAGACTCGTATATAGTAATTGATGAGGCATACATAGAATACTTGGATGAAAAAGAAAGCTGTGTCAATTTGATTGCAAATAATCCTAAAATCATTATTGTTCGAACATTTTCCAAAATTTATGGGCTTGCAGGAATGAGAGTGGGATACTGTTTGGCACATCCAGATACGGCAGAGCTTATTAGAATGCATCAATCATGGGCTGGTGTCAACCTCAATAATGTGGGATTAGCCGCGGCAATGGCAAGCTTGGAAGACGTGGAGTTCGCAGAAAGAACGAAAGCATCCAATGAACAGGTCCGAGCGTACGTACAAGAAGAGTTGCGTAAAATGGGATTACTTACTATCGATTCCTGTACCAATTTCGTATTTTATAGATGTGGTAGGACGGACATAGATATCTCCAGGCATTTCACGAGTAACAACGTTTGGGTGAGAACGATGAAAGTGGAAACAGAGGAGTGGATGCGGGTGAGTATTGGCACTCAGAAAGAGATGGAGCGGTTCATCGAAATAGCAAAGCAACTTTGGTCAAAATAGATTTTGAAATTTAAAAATACGGTTATGAAACTTAAAATTCTGGCGATCCTTATTATGGGCTTAATCTCAAACACGCTCTTCTCACAAAATTCGGATTACGATATGGTCGTAGAGGCTGTCAATCATTATTTGGAAGGTGGTACCAACAATGATTTTGATCGACTAAAAAAAGCTTTTCATGAGAATGCTACCATGAAGTTTATGGGAGAAGAAGGATACAAAGAGGTCAATGCCTTGGAGTTTTTTGGTGGTGTTATGAAACCTGGACCAAAATCAAATCGGAAAACCTTTATTTCGCAAATCAATATATCAGGGAATGCTGCAAATGCGCGACTTGAGCTCATATATCCGGATGCCATTATTGTCGACTATATGAACCTTTTAAAATTCGAAGATGGATGGAAAATTGTAGGCAAAATCTTCGATGTAAAATCATTGGAAAAAATGTTTCCCAAAGAGGAATGATAATGACTGCGGAAAAATGCAAAAATAGTAGAGCCTGAGTATATTCTTGGGCTCTTTTTGCATACCATTTGTATTACATGAAGAGGAATAGATAGTATTTTTGAGCTACATTTAGGCGGAAGAAAGTAAGGAAAAATACAAATGAGAATTGCCGCCATTCAGATCAAGCCGAAAAAGGGATTAATTGAGGAAAACATTCTAGCCCACGTACATTGGATCCGGCGTGCTATAAGTGTTGGAATTGACGCCGTTTTTTTTCCGGAGTTATCCATTACAGGATATGAGCCTGAAATAGCGAAAAAATTAAAAGTTGAGCTGGAAGATAGTAGGTTTAACGTTTTCCAGAAATTATGTGATCAAGAATCAATCGCTATTGGAGTAGGTGCACCCATGAGCTGTAATGAAGGTGATGTTCAAATCGGAATGCTCTTTTTTCAGAAGGAGGAGAAAAGAATGGCATACTCCAAACAGATCTTGCATGAGGATGAATTCCCCTTTTTCGTAGAAGGTCAAGAACAAAAAATCTTTGGTGTACAGTCATATAAAATAGCCCCTGCCATTTGCTATGAAAGTCTGCAAGAAAAGCATCTTACTCATGCCATAGACCTAAAAGCCAATTTCTATCTTTCCAGTGTTGCCAAACCTCAAAAGGGGGTGGAAAGAGCAAAAGACTATTTTCCTAAAGTTGCGGAAAAGTATGGAGTTCCGATAATGATGGTCAACTGTGTTGGGTTTTGCGACAACTTTCTCAGTGTCGGTCAAAGTTCTGTTTGGGACGAAGGAGGTAATTTGATCGGTCAGCTGGATGCTGAAAATGAAGGCTTTTTGGTATATGATACGGTGAAAAATGAAGTAATAGAAAAGCAATAAAATGAAATGCGCGCTAATTTTCGTTGTTGAATATGAATACTACTGCTTAAAATATTTTCATAGATGAAAACCTATATGATTATAGAACGCTATAAACCCAACAAAACCAATGAGATTTACGATAGGTTTGCGCAATACGGAAGAATGATACCGGATGGGGTGGAGTATGTAGATAGTTGGATTGAGGAAAATATGCAAAAGTGCTATCAGCTAATGAAAGCGGAAAGCGAGGAAAAATTGATGGAGTGGATTGATCAGTGGAAAGATTTGGTAGATTTCGAAGTTCAGCCGGTTATTAGCTCGGAAGAAGCAGCTCAAAAAGTGGTAGAATGAAATTCGACTTAGAACAATGTATCGACATCTTAACGAGAACTCCGGATGTTTTGAATAGTCAGTTAAATGGCTTGACAAATGAGTGGATTCATCGAAATGAAGGAGGAGATTCTTGGAGCCCTTACGATGTAGTCGGGCATCTGATTCATGGAGAGAAGACGGACTGGATACCGAGGGCTAGAATTATACTCAGTAATTCGGAGGATAGGCGTTTTATCCCTTTTGACCGTTTTGCCCAACAAGACAATGATCTGGGGGAAAGTTTGGAGGAGTTATTGGATGAGTTTGCTCGGATTCGAAGAGATAATATTGCGGAATTGAGGGGATTCAATATTAAGCCGGAGCATCTAAGTTTACAGGGAATTCACCCTGAATTCGGAGTTGTGAGTTTAGAGGAGTTGATAGCGACTTGGGCCGCGCACGACTTGAGCCACATTAATCAAATCACGAGAGTTTTGATGAAAAACTTCAAGCCGCATATGGGCCCTTGGCCCCAGTATTTTTCATTGTTGAAAGAAGAATAATTATATAATTATCGCAGGAAATTAATTTACCAAAGACCAAAGACCAAAGACCAAAGACCAGAAAACTACTGCACCGATAATTGAGTAAACTTCCTACCTTGGATAAGGACCCAAGTACTAACGATGGGTGTTACGATAAAAAAGAAAAGCAAAAACCAATAATTGAAGGAATGCAGATGTCCGAACCCAAGCCAATAATCGAAACTAAAGAACAAGCAAATCCCCATAATACTCTTCATCCATTCGAAACCAATACCGATACGGTTTTTATCCATGATGGAAGTAAAGGCGAAAATATCACTGAAAAGGAAAAGTCCGAAAGCAAGAGAAAGCAACCAACTGATATCTGCTAGATGATTGAAAAAATATAGCGTTAGACTTAAGTTGATGAGTAATCGAATGGCAAAGTATACATGGCCACTCAAAGGAAAATACTTTCTGTACTTATTTAAGCGATAGGGATCTTCCACGCTGTTTACCGGGTTGGTGCTCACCAAATCCTCCGGCCTCCAACCGGTTGGCATAAACCAGATTCGAAACTTGTCTTGCCATTTTTTGGCAGACCAAGCATCTTTAATCAGCAACCATAAGTGCTGAAAATTAATCAAGAAAGGATTAAAGGTTTGTACTGGTCTTTTTACGCCATATACAGGAGGCACATCTTGTAATTCAGGTTGGAAGGTTCCAAATAGCTTGTCCCAAACAATGAAGATTTGAGAATAATTTTTGTCCATGTATTCGTCATTGATAGCGTGATGAACTCGGTGGTGCGAGGGAGTTACGATGATATATTCCAGAAGCCCCATTTTGTTAATCAACTGGGTATGATACCAAAATTGAGCAAATAGGTGAAGCGGTGCTATAATGGCATAGGCTTCGAATGGCACTCCTAATAATGCAAGGGGCAATACGAGAATCCCAAGAAGACCTACGAACTCAGAAATAGATTGCCGCAGAGCACAAGCCAAATTGAATTCCTCACTACTGTGATGGATGATATGTCGGTTCCAGAAATAATTGACGCGGTGTTCAAGGCGGTGTATCCAATAACCGGCAAAATCTTTGACAACAAATACCAGTGCAAAGGTCCAAGCACTCAAGGACAGATCAAACATTCCATAATTCCTCTCCAGCCACTCATAAGAGATGATGGTCAGGCTCAAACCAAGGACGGATTTAGTAATATTAGTGATTCCCGAGCTTAAACTTGAAATGGTATCCAGCCAATTAAATACAACAACATTTTGATATCGACTGATCAGCCATTCTACAATAATGAGGAGGACGAAAACAGGAATGGCATAATTTAAAGCAACAACAAAAGTTTCCATCGAACGCTGAGATTGTCTCTAGATTGACGTAAATAGTCCATAATTTCATAAAAATTTGTGAGAGGAACAAGTCTATAGGATTTATTTCTAAATTCATCATCCCATATCTGCCTTGGTATAGAATAAAATGAAATCATATGTCGAATCATTATTATGATCCTAAGGATCTTAAAAAATTTGGAAACATCACGGATTGGAGCAAGGAGCTGGGAGAAAAGTTTTTCGATTATTACGGAAAAGTATTTGAAGAAGGCGCATTGACAGCTAGAGAAAAATCTCTGATTGCATTGGCCGTTGCTCATACGGAGCAGTGTCCGTATTGCATTGATGCTTACTCGAAAGATTCTTTAGAACGGGGAATAACCAAAGAAGAAATGATGGAGGCGGTGCATGTAGGAGCAGCTATTAAAGGTGGAGCCTCTTTAGTACACGGTGTGATGATGATGAACAAGGTGAACAAGTTAGAGATGTAATTGGGAAGTATGTCGGATAAAAATACAAGGCAAACACTTCAGAGAAGGCAAGATAAACTGGCCAATGCTCAAAAGCAATTGGAGATCTTGAACAATGGAATATTTCAGGATGGAGAACTTCCAAAGTTTTCGGCAAAACTACAAGAGTCTGGTCTACCGGTTCTAAGGCCTAATTCATTGGAAATCTTGCAGATCAACCTGGGTTATATGTGTAACCAGGTCTGCAGACATTGTCATGTGGATGCCGGTCCGGATCGCAAGGAAATTATGACTCGAGAGACCATGCAGGAGTGCTTGAAAGTGATTGCAAAAACCGGAGCTCATACATTGGATCTGACTGGTGGAGCACCGGAAATGAATCCAAACTTCAGATGGTTTGTAGAGGAGGCGAGTAAATTGGGTGTCGAAGACATCATTGTTAGAAGTAACTTGACCATTATTCGTGCCAACAAGAAATACTACGACCTACCGGACTTTTTCAAAGAACACAAGGTTCATGTGGTGTCATCTATGCCTCATTGGACAAGAGGCAAAACGGACAAACAAAGAGGAAATGGTGTTTTCGAGAGCTCGATAAAAGCTTTGCAGGAACTTAATGAAAGGGGTTATGGTATGCCGGACAGCGGGCTAAAATTAGATCTCGTATATAATCCTTCCGGTGCTTTCCTTCCAGCAAACCAAAAAGATTTGGAGAGCGAATTCAAGCGAGCCTTGATGGAGGACTTTGGAATACAATTCAATCAGTTGTTTGCGATTACGAACCTACCCATCAGCCGGTTTTTAGAATATCTCATCGCAAGCGATAATTACGAAGACTATATGTACAGCTTGGTGGAGGCCTTTAACCCGGCAACGGTGATGAATGTCATGTGCACCAATACACTATCAGTAAGTTGGGACGGTTGGTTGTACGACTGTGACTTCAACCAGATGCTCGAATTGAAAGTGGCCAGCAAAGTAAAACACATTAGTGAATACGACGAGGCTTTGTTACAAGACCGAAACATTGTGATTTCACAGCATTGTTATGGCTGTACGGCTGGGGCTGGTAGTAGTTGTCAGGGGACGGTGGCTTGATTTTGTATAGAAAATGTAAATTTGGCCAGTTTAATTATGAATTGACCATGAATAAATTTCTCCCGTTTCTCGCGTTCCTGTTTGTTCTGATCTCATGCAACCCCCGAACTGGAGATATATCCGACCCTTCTCATAAAAACGAATATGCTATAGATACGAGATCCGGAAAAAACTATAGGAGCACAAAGTCAAGGCATGATAAAGCAGGTTGTTATGCTAAATGTCTGATTCCAACTGACTATGGAATGGAAAAAGAAATATTCCCAATTTACACAGGAACCCAATTCCAGGATAATAAGGAAATTGACACCATCGAATATGTAGTTCCTGCCCATTCTAAATGGGTAAAAAAACCTGACCCAAATTGCAGGTCGGCTAATCCGAATGATTGTCTAGTTTGGTGTCTTGTGGAGGAAGCGGAAGAAGTTAAGCAGCTGGTCGTTGTAAAAGATATACAATACTCGAATGAGTTTATGCTCAAAAAATTTCCGGAAAGCGAGACGGGTAATGAAAAGATAGAGTGGCGAGCGGTGATTTGCGATGATAAAGCTAATAATGATTTGATACGTGATATTCAAATGGCCTTGGTTGATCTTGGCTATGAACTAGAAGCGGAGACGGGGTTTAGTGTTTTTGATGATAGGACTAAAGCACAATTAAGTCAATTTCAGAGAGACTTTGCACTTCCTATTGGGAATTTGGATTTTGAGACCTTGGATGCCCTTGGTGTTAGTTATTAAATATTTACCATAATTCCTTTCCGCTAAACCCAGGAAGAAGATCCAATAGCTAATTGGTATTATCATATTCGGGCTGAGCGGAGCCGAAGCCCGAATAGTTTTCATGCGAACTCGCATTTTTACATCGTGCTAATTCATGGAGTTTATCCCATTCACGGTTGATAAGGGCTTCTTTTTTCTTTCTAGACCATCTCTTGACTTGCTTCTCAAATGAGATGGCTTGATAAACGTTTCGAAAGCTTGTGTAAAAAACGAGAGATAGGGGTCTTCTTCGATAAGTGTAGGCTTTTTTACTTCTTCCTATGGTGTGCTCAGTAAGTCTTCTTTCTAGATTATTGGTGATTCCGGTGTAGTACGAATTATCTGAGCATTTCAGAATGTATACATGGTAAAGTTTCATGAAGAGGTGTGTTTTGATGATTGCTATTAGTTCTCATGTCCTCTTCGGCTACGCTCAGAGAGACATTCGAATGGTGTTAGGTCGTCAAAAGTTATTTCTGTCAGGCTGAGCGTAGCCGAAGCCTGAACAGTAAAAAATGGGCCCACGAGGACTTGAACCTCGGACCACCTGATTATGAGTCAGGTGCTCTAACCAACTGAGCTATAGGCCCTATTCCCGAGAACGGGACGCTAAACGTAATTAGCGGGGGACAAAGTTAAAACAAAATCAAGGTTTTATCAAATAGAAATAGCTTGCTGAATGAATTATTTGGTGAATTTGTTTATCAGATTTTAACGCTGAGCCCGTTTTGTACATGGAATTTGTTATTTACTTTACGGCCTTAATAGAAACCAATGAAATCAAAAATCAAGAATATCATCTTCGACCTAGGTAATGTGATCATTGATATCGATCCACAAAAAACAAGTCGGGCACTAAAGTCTTTGCTCAATGTAGACTATGATTTGTTCGAGGATAGACCCAAGAAAGTGTTTTATGATTTTGAGACAGGTAAGATTAGGGAAGAAGAGTTCGTTAAAAATCTGATCCAGTGGGCTGGGGATAAGCAAGTAAAATCTGAGGCCATTATCGACGCATGGAATGCAATGCTATTGGATATTCCTTTGAAAAGGCTTGAAATGATGAGGGCGCTCAGTGATAACTACAAGATATTTATCCTCAGTAATACGAATGCTACCCATATACAATGGGTTCGATCTTTTCTTCGAAGGCATTATGGCGACGACCAATGGACGCAATGGGGTGTAAGCCAAGCCTATTACTCTCACGAACTCGACAGTCGAAAACCCGAGGAGATATGTTATACTAGAACTCTGGATGATGCCGGTATTATCGCAGAAGAGACGCTTTTTGTGGATGATCACCCGATAAATGTAGAATCCGCACTTAGGTTAGGAATTCAAGCTGTGGTCCACCCTGCACAAGCAGAAATTTGTGATGAGATAAATCGGTATTTGAGTTAAACGCACGAAAAAGTTGTATATACAACTTTGTGTCATTATATTTGAGCATGGAAAAATCATGCTTGGACAATTTTGATCCCAGGAGGTGTTTGGCTTCCAAGATTATGCAAACCAACAGGCTCATTGGAAGCATTTTTCAAGATTACTTAAGAGATACTGGCTTGAGCAATAGCCAAATGTCTATTTTGTTTGTTCTCTCCAAGAGAAAGAAACTCAAACAGAGCCAATTAGCAGAAATTTTACTTCTCGAAAAATCTACGGTCAGTAGGAATATTATTCGACTTCTCGAAAAAGAGTGGCTTCGCAAGTTAGAGGGCAAGTATTTGGGTATAACAGATCTAGGCTTGAAGAAAGTCGAAGAAATCATTCCGCGATGGGAGATAGCTATGGAAGCGACCAACCAGAGGTTGGGAAAAGAAGGAGTGGAAGCATTGGAAAAATTATATCATCAGATCAAATCATAGTATAATGTTAGAATTGGCGTATATCTTATTGAGTCTCCTGATACTATTTCTTCTTCTTGTCGGGTTAAAAAGAGGGTTGAAGGAAGACGAGAGTTATTCGATAAAAAGAATGGCATTAATATCATTGGGATTAGTGTTATGGTTTGTATATCTATTAGTAGTATCAAAAAGTGGAATTCTTGAGGATCTGAGTCTTCCTCCGAAGTTTCCCCTACTCATTTTCCTTCCTATCACCGCCTTCTTTATTTTGTTTTTTGTAAAGAATAAAAACAGCAAGTGGGTACAATCCATACCCTTGACTTGGACGGCCTATTTTCAATCCTTTAGAATACTGGTTGAACTTCTACTGTATTATACTTTGTTAAAGGGCATCATTCCTATAGAGGCAACATTCGAGGGGTATAATTTTGATATAATATTCGGAGTGAGTGCTCTTTTTGTGGGATACTTTTTAGTCAAAAATCCTAGAATTAATCATGGTTTGTTGATGTTTTGGAATGTCCTGGGAATCCTTATGGTCCTATTTGTGGGATTCATCATAGCAACTTCTACTTATAGACCTGAATTATGGGGATATCAAGAACCAGCAGTTTCTCTCCGTTTTCTAAGATATCCATATCTCCTAATTCCCGGATTTCTGGCTCCCGTGGCCATATTTATTCATATTGTTTCCTTCATTCAATTGAGGAAAATGTAAATGCCCAAATGTTTCCATCAATATGAGGGCCCCAATGAATTTTACCGGAGCCCTCGTTCCAAAAATTATTTATCATAGTTTTCTAGGGATGGACATGGAAGAAACCATTTCCCGGAAGAATTTCAATTACTTCTCCATCTCCGGCATTTTCTCCCCAAACTTTCGCTTCAAACACCCAATTGGAATGTTCGCTTACACCATTGGCTTCGGACAAAACGAAATCATCGTGAAACTCGAACATGCCATCCGTCTCATGGATATGAGCATCAGCTGGTTCATTATAAATAATCGTGCTGTCCATTTGGTTGTAGATTCGAACATTAATGTGATGAACCGGCTCACCTGCATGGCTCTCAAAGTTCACATGAATGTGGATAGTGTCACCAACATGTTTGTCGTCCGTATTCGGAGAGTGAATATGTGCGTGATAGTGGTAGTCTACCGTATTTTGATCATTACCACCCTCATCGTCATCACAGGAAATAAGGACAAAAGCGAATGAGATTATACTTAAAAAGAAAATTTTGTTCATAGTTATCAAATTGAATAATTAAAAAATAAAAGTAACGGAGCTGATAATTCTCCCTTTAGAATTTACTTCTCCATCTGAATACTCCTCTGTCATAGGAGTGGAATATGAAAATCCTGCCAACCATCTTTTTGTCCTAAGATTAAGTCCCGAAGAAAGAAAAACACCCTTTCCGCCGGTGCCGGAAACTTCTCTGCCATTGGCAAAGTTATCCGGAGAGATTCTCTCCATAGCTACTCCGAGGTTAGGGATGAGTTTAAATTCTCTCAGGTCTAATTCCCAGAAAAAAGAACTCTGTAAATTGTATTGATGACCGAATCGATAATTGGTCTTCGTCTTATCATTCCATTGAAAAGCATTGCTTATGACAAGTCCAATATTTTGATAAGTCAATACGGTATTCGACTGAAAAATATAGGCCAAAGAACCTCTTCCCAAGTTGAAGTTTTCAGGAAGGTCTCTGTCTAGAATGTCATCATCGAATTTACCAGTAGGAAGACTTATACCTCCTCCGGCTTCCCAGTAAATGAATAATTCATCATCAATTTCCAGATGATTCAGAATGGCATAATTTGTTGTTAATCTGATATCCGATAATCCGGACTCAATAATTTGTTCTTCTTCGATATCCCTTATATTTCTGCCATAGGGAAGGGTAAGCATCGGTTTTATTCTCCCCGATTTTCCCAAACTATATCGAATCGACAAATCATATCGAGTAAAGACATCTGACACCAAATATTCGTGTTCAGAATTAGAATTGAACTGTGTATTGAAATAAGTTGCGCGGACAAAATTGCCGCGATAATCCGTCAATAGCCCAATTCCAATATTGCTGGCGCTGCTACCGCATACATCACATGCTTTGATAGTTCCTAGGCACATCAAGCAACAACCGAACACGATAAAAATCACCTTTTTTATCATGTCGTAGTGATTGAATAGTTAAACTAATTGGCTTAAATGTCAGTATTCATAGCGCTGCTACTTCGGGGGATGGAAGACTTCATCCAGAAAAGAAAAAGAATATAGGCGAATGTAGTTCCAGGTTAATGCATTCATTCTATCCTCAATAATCCGAAAACCCGGGAAATTTAAGGAAGAAAAAAAGTAAACAATATTGGTTCTTTCCTTTTTGACCGGATTAGGCATTTTTTCTTCCTGGTCTCTATTTTCTTCAAGAGACTTCATGAGATAACACTTGCCTTTACAGGTCATTTCCGGTTTGTCTTTGTTTACACAAAGCGTTTCAGCAATAAAGCTGCGGTTAAGATAAAAATGGGCATAAGTGACAACATCCCTGAATGTTAAGGAAAGTAAGAGAATTGAAAGTAGTAAGACAGAGATATACTTCACCTTGTAAAGATAAAGATTTATTCATTTAATTTCTCTGGCGTAAATGTTAAAGGAGGGTGAAAAGAACTACAAAAACCCATTGATTTTTTCGATACTCTCCTTTGCATCTCCGTAAAGCATATCGGTATTGTCTTTGAAAAACAGAGGATTTTGAACACCTGCATAGCCCGTCGCCATAGATCTTTTCATTACTATTACATTTCCTGCCTTCCACGCTTCAATCACCGGCATACCATAGATAGGGCTTTGCGGGTCGTCTTGCGCGCCGGGGTTGACAATATCATTGGCTCCAATGACCATTACCACATCGGTATCGGGCAAGTCCTCATTGATTTCGTCCATTTCTAGAACAATATCGTAGGGAACATTGGCTTCTGCCAATAAGACATTCATATGGCCTGGTAATCTACCGGCAACAGGATGAATGGCAAAACGCACATTTTTCCCTTCACCTCTTAGTTTTTCGACCATCGCATAAATGGGAAATTGAGCTTTGGCAACGGCCATTCCGTATCCAGGGACAATTACTAAGGATTGCGCATTTTTGATTCTATTGGCTGCTTCTTCATGGTTGATAGAAGTCACCTCTCCTTCTACTTCTTTTGTAGATCCTGTTGGCTGCGCTCCAAATCCACCAAAGATTACAGACCAGAAAGATCTATTCATGGCTTCGCACATGATGATGGATAGAATGGCTCCCGAGCTACCAACCAATGCACCGGTAATAATAAGAAGATCGTTACCGAGCATAAATCCTGCTGCCGCAGCTGCCCAACCCGAGTAGGAGTTCAGCATAGAGACAACGACGGGCATATCTGCTCCTCCAATAGCCATGACCAACATAACCCCAATGAAAGAAGAAATTGCGGTCATTATAAGTAAGTGGATCATTCCTCCTGTCCCAGGTGCCTGGGCAAACATATAGCCCAATACAATGCACACTACCACCAAACTAATATTTACAGCATGTCTGCCGGGATAAAGAAGTGCTTTGCTCCGTATTTTCCCGTCCAGTTTACCCCAGGCGACGATGGATCCTGTGAATGTTATCGCACCGATGAAGACACCGATAAAAATTTCAACCAAGTGAATTAAATGCTCCGCACCGACTAACTGGTGCGTTTTGGGATCTAAATACGATCCAAAACCCACCAAAACAGCAGCCAAACCTACAAAACTGTGTAATATGGCCACCAACTGTGGCATGGCAGTCATTTCGACTCTCCGTGCAACAAAAATTCCAATGATGGAGGCAATGAGTATAGCCAGTATAATATAAATATGACCGGAAACACCCTCTCCCAGAACGGTAGACAAAATAGCTATGGCCATTCCAGCAATACCATAAAGTACTCCTCGTTTAGCGGATTCTTGTGACGATAGCCCCCCAAGACTAAGTATGAATAAGATGCTTGCGAAGAGATAAGAGGCCAGTTGAATTTGTGATGAAATCATAGATTACTTTCTAAACATTTTTAACATTCTATGGGTCACTACAAAACCGCCCACAATATTAATACTGGCCACTAAAATGGCTACAAAAGCCAATAAACTTAATGGACTGAAAAAGTCGTTGGTAATCTGGAGTAAGCCTCCGATGATAATGATACCGCTGATCGCATTGGTTACAGCCATTAATGGGGTATGCAAGGAATGCGAAACATTCCAAATAACTTGCCACCCAACAAAAACAGCAAGTACGAACACCGTAAAATGCTGCATAAATTCTGCTGGCGCTACAAGTCCCAGTAAGTAGAGCAATGCCCCAATGAAGGCAAGCGATAAAAGCTGTCTGAATGCTTTGTTTTTCTTAGGAGGAGGCGGAGCTTCAATTTCAGGTTCTACAAGCTTCTTGGGTTTAGAGCTAACAGGAAGAGGTTTCGGAGGCCAATTGATAGAACCGTCGTAAGCGACCATTGCACGGGATACAATAGCATCTTCCATGTCAATTTTGAAGTTTTCCGCTTTACCCATATCATCGAGAAGATGACAAAGGTTATTCCCATATAGTTGGCTGGCTTGTTCAGGAAGCTGGTCGAGCTGACCAATAATGGTCACACCATTTTCCGTAGTGACAATTTTACCATTCTCTGTTAGAGCACAGTTCCCTCCTGTAGAAGCGGCAAGGTCAACAACAACTGATCCAGGCTTCATCACTTCAATGTGCTCCTTCAGGATGAGTTCCGGAGCTTTTTTACCTGGAATTTGAGCAGTAGTAATTATTATATCTACCTCCTTAGCTTGTTCTTTGAATAGAGCCATTTCAGCTTCGATAAAAGCTTTACTCATCACCTTCGAGTAACCTGAATCTGTTGACCCATCTTCGTCGATATCGACAGTCAGAAAAGAAGCACCCATACTTTCAATTTGCTCTGCAACTTCCATTCTTGTATCGAATGCACGAACTATTGCACCCAAAGATCTCGCAGTTCCTATTGCGGCAAGCCCAGCAACTCCTGCTCCAATCACCAAAACTTTGGCTGGCTCTACTTTTCCAGCAGCGGTAATTTGTCCATTGAGAAAACGACCAAAATGATTGGCTGCTTCTATGACTGATCTATATCCTGCAATATTGGCCATGGAAGAGAGAACATCCATTTTCTGCGCTCTGGATATTCTGGGTATGGCATCCATCGCTATGGCATTAACTTTTTTGTCTGCTAAGGCTTGAAGGACTTCTTGATTGGTCGAAGGGTGCAAATAACAGAGCAACAATTGATTTTCTCGCATTTTCTCTACTTCCTCCATGGTCGGAGGAACCACCTTAAGAAGGATGGCACTTTCAGAGTAAATATCAGAAGTGTCTTTAACGGTTGCTTCTGCTTTGATGTAGGCATCATTCGAAAACCTGGCTTTTATACCAGCATCCCTTTCGATCGAAACATCAAAACCCTGACGTATTAATCTTTTAACATTTTCAGGTGTGGCGGCGACTCTACTTTCGCCGTCGTTTGTTTCTTTTAGGACCCCCAGTTGCATGGCTCTTTATTCTTCTTTCAAAAAAAATACCGCCTAATTTACTATAAAAAACATATTCGTTGGGAGTGTAAGCGCGAATTAGCTTTTGATTTTGCGTCTTGCTATCTCGAAAAATTATAGCAGACTTGATATCTTGTGCACTATGAAATGGATCCTAAGAATACTCATATTGCTCCTGATCTTGATGGTGGTATATCTGCTCATCAATACCTTTAATTTATCCTCAAAGCAGATTGTTCCAATGCAGCAGGAGGTTCTGGAGTTAAGAGAATCGGCCGTTCCAGATCTTATAAACTCAATAAGAATACCCAGCTACCAGTTGGAAAAACAAGAAGATAGTTTGGCCTTTAGAGACTTGGATACATTGATATTTGAGACTTTTCCTTTAATTGATTCCTTTCTCGAACGAAAAACAGTCAACCAATTTTCCAGTATATATCAATGGCAAGGAAAAAACCCCGAAGCGAAGCCCATCTTAATTTTTGCTCAAAAGGATATGGATACAACAATGATCCTAGCCAATCGGGGACAAAAAAATATTCAAATGCCAAGTATGAAGGAACGGCTACAATTGTTTTCCATCTTGGAATCTATTGAGATGTTGTTGGCTGAAGGGTATCGCCCTGAAAGAAGCATTTATCTGGGCTTGAGTCATGATGTTGAAACAGGAGGGTATAATGGTTCTGTGGCCATGGCCAATTGGTTCGAATCACAGAATCTGAAATTCGAATATATACTGGATAAGGGTTCGGAAATAAAACGGGGCGTGCAAGGGTTAGCGGAAGGCGAAGTGGCCTTAATAGGATTAGCAGAGAAGGGATGCGCTTATTTGGACTTGAACGTAGAGACAGAGGAAACTCAATCTGTTTTGGCTCCGGATAAGGAAACTGCTGCCTCCCAGTTGATCGAAGCCCTGGCATCCATCAAAAACGATGAATTCCCGACAAATAAGGAGGTGGTATTCATTGAGTTACTCGATTATTTAGGTGCGGAAGGGAGTTTTTGGCTTAAACTGAAGGTTGCGAATAAAAATATATTCTCCAATGGCCTGATGAGGAAGTTGAGCAAAGACCCTGAAGTAAATGCTATGCTTAGAACGAGTGCAGAAACCATTGAGTTGAACGTGGATCATGCCAAGAATAGGACCAGCCATAAAGCGCATGCCCAGGTGTTGATTGGTGTATTACCAGGAGAGAGCATAGAGGCGTCTTTTAACAGGATCAAGAAGGTAATCAATAACCCAAATGTCGAATTGAGTTTGTCTTCTGATAAAACATCAACGGAACCACCTCCGGTTAGCAACAGCAGTTCTTTTGGATTCAATGTTATCCAGAAAACCCTGAGAAGCCTTTATCCCAATACGCTGGCTGCGCCGGTATTGGTTCCCGAAATCAACGACAGCAGATACTTCAGTAATTTGACCAATGATATCTATAGATTTGTCCCATTTCGAAGTACTGAAACAGTGGGTTCTGAGGAGGAAAGAAACTTAGAGTCCGAATACCAGCATTACGTCAATTTTTATTATTACCTGATCAAGAATAGCACGGAATAAACAATTTCAGCGTTAATAGATTTGAATCAAAGATTCAATTTGAAGAATAATATGAAAAAGCTTGTAGGAGAGATTCTAGTAGTTACCATGTTGAGTTTTCTAGCTACAGGACTATCGGCTCAAGTGGAATCCAAAGAATGCTTAAGTCCTGAATATGAAGAAAAGTTGCAGTCCCTTCTTGGACATACGGTTCCTTTGATTGACGCCAGAACATTGTATGATTTGATTCGCGAAGGGAGGGATGTTCAAGTCCATGATATTCGAAGTCAAGAGGAATTTGAGGTGAGTCATATACCGGGAGCATCATTGGTCGAATACAAGAATTTTGACCTTAGTCAGTTCGATACGGCAGATCGTTCCCAACCGGTATATTTGTATTGTTCCGTTGGTTATCGCAGTGAGAAAGTAGGTGAAAAGTTGCTACAGAATGGTTTTGCTCAAGTATATAATCTCCACGGTAGCTTTTTTCAATGGGCTAATCAATCATTTCCAATATGGGATATGAAAGGCGCGGAAACAAAAAGAGTTCATGCCTATAATCGAAAGTGGAGTAAATGGGTAGATAATCCGGAACTCGAGCTTGTTTGGTAAGGTGAATTACCTTATAAGAAATTAATCTTGTAGTACTAACTCTAGGCTTTTAGGAATTGCTTTGTACAAATCCCAAACCTTCTTTTTCAGTAAAGAGGACTCGCCAGTATCAAAAAAAGAAAGCTTCCCTTCTCCACTTTTAGCGTGATCAAAACAATCGTCAAATACCATTTGACTAGTAAAGATCTGCAAGCCTGGTTTCAGTGCTTGAAAAACAGGAGCAATATCATTGTAATGCGTACAGCCTAAAACAATTGCTTCTCTGTCATCTCCAATTTTATAGAGCAGTTCATTAACAACTTTCTTGATTTCTTCTATTGGTGCTTCTCCTTCTATAAGGGGAACTAATTTTTCATCCTTGACGGCCAATAGATCAATATCCGAATTGAATTCTTCCAAGAGTCTATAATAGGCTCTGGTTTCGATGGTATTTTTGGTAGCTATTAAGGCGCTTTTTTCCGGTAATCTAGAATGAAACTTGCGCAGGAAATTTTCTGTGACGTTGAGGATATTGTGTTCTTTCGAAAACTCATTTAACTCGTCTTCAGCTACCGCAAATGCGGTATTACAAGCACAAATAATGTAGTCACATTTGGCATCGATCAAAAAGGATACAATTTTCTTCACCCTTTCCTTGATGATGTTTGGGTCTTGATTTCCATAAGGAAGATATTTCGAATCAGAGACATAATGAATATCTACGTTAGGATACTTATTATAAATAGAATTGGCGACCGATAGGCCACCAATTCCAGAATCGAAAATTCCTAATTTCATTTTATTAAAGGACTGGATCAATAATTAAAGTCCTAACTTACTTTTTACCATCGCAGTAATGTCATCTTCTTCTTCTGCATACAGGATTACTCCGGTACTAGAGTCCAAAACCATAGCATAACCATTGGTTTTAGCCACCTCGTTGATAACATTGTTGACTTTGTCCAAAATAGGCTGAAGCAATTCTTCTCTTTTCTTTCCAATGGTTTGAACCATCTCTTGTTCGTAGCTGGCAATCTTTTGTTCCTGCTCTCTGAGTTTAGCTGCCTCTTCCTGAAGTTGTTTTGGTGAAAGTACCCCTTGTTTTTCCTGTTGGGCCAACTTCTCGTACTTAGCCTGGAGTTCTTTTACCATTTCTTGTCCCTTGTTTTGCATTTGTGTTTGAAGCGTATTCAAACTAGCATCTGCTTTTTTCACTTCGGGCAAATTGGCCAATAATTCTGCAGAATTGACGTAGCCATATTTTTGCGCAGTTGAACTGGTGAAGGCAAAGCAAAGCACCAAGGAAGCTAGAACTCCCAGTTTTATTAATTTACTCATTATAGTCGTATTTATTAGCATTATATTCTAAGTAAGAAAATAGAATGCCAAAATTAGAAAAATTAAGGAGAAATCTAGTATTTAACTCTCCTGATTAAATCGTCTGTTTTATCGAATTTGCTATTGGTATAGAGAAGCCCAGCTGCCGAGTTTACATCGAATATGAAATCATACCCACGCTCAACCGCATAACTTTCTATAATAGCATATACTTTCTCTTGAATTGGTCGTATTAATTCTTGTCTTTTGCGGAAGAGTGCACCTTCCGGTCCAAAGCGCTGTTCGTACATCTCTCTGACCTTATTTTCTTGGTCCAATATTTCCGCTTCTTTTTTGGATCTCATTTCCTCACTCCACAAAACTTGCTCCGCTTGATAGCGGTTGTACATCGCTTTGATTTTCTCCCTCTCCTGGTCTATTTCTTGTTGCCATTCCTGAGCGACGGCATCGATATCTTTTTGGGCTTTGGTATAGTCCTCGATACTGTTCAAAACCTTTTCGAGATCCATATAGGCTATTCTTTGGGCGATAGCAGAATTGCTCATTCCTAGACTTAAAGTCAGGGCAAAACAAAATAGGATTAACTGTTTGTTGATTGAAAAATTCATATGATGCTTTTGAAATTAATGACTAAAAAAAATGTTATTTTGTTCGGTATTATCGATGCTTTAACGCAAGTTTAACCCTTTCAACTACGAATTAACAGCATTTTTTAATAAAAATTCTTTCCCAATAGAGATTAATTTATTGGATGGCATCAAAAAAGGAACAATGGGTCTTGATTTAACGATTAGCGAAGAGGATATCACATATGACCATATCGGGGGAAGCCTTAAAAACAATGTCCAGCTTAAGTTAACCAATGAATTAGAATCAAAGGTTAAGCAAAGTAGACAGTTTTTGGATGCAAAACTCGATTCGAGTGATGAGAAGTTTTACGGGATCAACACGGGTTTTGGATCTCTTTGTAATGTGAAAATAAGTAAGGAAGGTCTTGCTCAGTTGCAATTGAATCTGATTCGATCCCATGCTGCCGGATCGGGGCCAATCATCCCCAAAAGGATAGTAAAATTAATGATGTTACTTAAAATCAAATCCCTGGGCTTTGGTTACAGTGGCATCAGTTGGGAGATCGTCCAGAGACTAAGAGATCTTTATAATAATGATATCATTCCTGTCGTGAGACAATACGGTTCATTGGGCGCTTCCGGGGACCTCGCTCCATTGGCACATGTTTCCCTTGTGATAATTGGTGAAGGAGAAGTATTTTATAAGGGAGAGCAAAGGAGTACTAAAGAAGTCTATGAGCAACTGGGATGGAAGGGAATTTCCTTAAAATCCAAGGAAGGCATTGCCTTGTTAAACGGAACACAGTTTTGTACGGCTTACCTCAGTTTTTGTACCCATTATGGCTATGACTTGCTTCGAAAAGCAAACCTAGTTGGGGCCATATCCTTAGACGCGTTTGATGCACTTTCACCTGCATTCGATGCAAAAATTCAGGCCGTTAGAAGACATGAAGGACAGAAATTTTGTTCTAAGGAAATTAGAGATTTACTCAAGGATAGTGAAATTTGGAATGAAGGAGATAAATCATGGATTCAAGATCCCTACTCTTTCCGGTGCATTCCTCAGGTCCACGGGGCGAGCTACGATGCTCTGGAGCATTCTAAAAAAGTATTGTCTAATGAGATAAATGCTGTTACAGATAACCCATTGATCTTTTTTAATGAAGATGAAATACTTTCGGGCGGAAATTTCCACGCTCAGCCTTTGGCCTTGGTGATGGATTACTTGTCCATGGCGCTTTCGGAATTGGCCAATATTTCGGAGCGTAGAATATTCAAGCTTTTAGGAGGAGAGCGCAATCTTCCCGCGTACCTAACGCCAAACTCAGGTATTAATTCAGGATACATGATTCCGCAATATACTGCGGCGTCAATAGTAAGCCATAACAAACAGCTTTGTACGCCAAGTTCTGTAGATTCTATAGTGAGTTCGAATGGCCAGGAGGATCATGTGAGTATGGGAGCGAATTCTGCGGTGCGATGTTATGATATTGTCCAGAATGTTTATCGGGTTTTGAGCATTGAGTTAATGACGGCGGTACAGGCGCTCGAATTCCGAAGACCTAAAAGAAGTTCTGCAAAAATCGAAAAAATCATTGCAGATTTTCGAGTGCTCGTTCCCAGACTAGAGGATGATCGACAGAGTTCAATCGATATGGACCACTCTCTGAAGTTTTTAAAAAATTTAGAGCTTTAAAGCATTGAGGGCACTTCTTTTTATGGGGCTAATTCTGGGCTTTCACTGCTCTTTGAATGCTCAAAAATGGAAGATGGAAGCCTATGCTTCAGGTGGTAGTATCTGGAAGCATTCTAAGAAAATCAGTTTTGATACCGATGTTTTTTGTCCGTCGGTGACCCTTCACCTAAGGCGTAATCCCGATGTTTTACCAAGAAAATGGGATCAAAAGTATCCGGGCTGGAAAGCGGGATATTCTTTTAGTTACCGATATCTGGGAGAGGATTATTTGGGTTCAGCCTTCGGCATCTATGCAACGATCGAAAAACTTATTTTCGAGACGGATCTTGTAGCTCTTAGTTTTCAAGTGGGAAGTGGCCTAGCCTATATCACTGAGGTCTTTGATCCAGAAAACAACACAACTAGGAACAATGACGCATTAAGTACCGGCTTCAATAACATCAGTAATTTTAATTTGCGATCGAAGTGGCATCTATCAGAGAACTATAGTTTGTTGCTTGGAGGGGAATTTACTCACTACAGCAATGGAGGTTACTCCCTACCCAATCTTGGGATAAACGTAGTATCCGGAAATTTAGGAATTTCGGCGCGGCTAAATAACACCAAAAACCATTATGTTCCCGAGCGAATTGATCGATGGAGAATGTTTCTAGGAACTCGATTCTCTAGACTGGAGTGGCCTGAGCAAGGAGTGGGTAGAAGATCACTTGTCAATGCGCATATGGGCGTGAAGTATATTCGAAATGATCGGGCACACTGGATAGCCAGTGTAGAGTACGAGTTGAATTATGCCTTGTACTGGCACGGACTGGACGAAGGAATTTTTGATAATGAAGAAGACGCCTATCGTCAGAGTTATCGGTGGATTATATCATTGGGTAGAGAGTTTGTTTTTGACCAGTGGTCGATCCTCATTCAGTCCGGATTGAATTTGAGGGATGATATTAAAATACCGCCACCTAAAAGAATTGCCAATGTTTTAGGTATAAAACGGTACTTTTTGGCGGAAGGGCCAATCAGTCCATATATAGGATTGTATATGAAATCCCATGGTAGTGTCGCTGAGTATTTTGGTATGGGAGTAGGCGCGGACTTCTTCTAAAAGCGATGTCCTAGCTGTATGCCAACCAGAAGAATAGGCCCTTCACCCGTGGGTTCTCCCTTGGTCTCAACATTCCATTCTAAACCAAAAGCAACACTTGGAGCAATAACAAAATTACTCTTGAGCCAAACATAGGATAACTCGGCGGTGGGCTGAATGACTAGGATGTCGGTATCGTCGGATTGACCGTCGGTGGTCCATGTTACATTATTTTTCCAAACATCATTTTTAATTCCCAGTCTCCAATTTAGCTTTTGATAGGCTTCAAAGCATCGGTCTGTTCCACTAGGATGGTTAGAGTTTGTCATTACCACCTTTCCACCAAAGCTTTTTACATCATCTGCAATGGCTTCATGATCTGTAGCAACCACTACTTCGGTTAAGCTTTTGGCCTTTTTACATTGATCATAAACACGATTAATCATGCTTTTACCTCCTATTTTGGCTAGTGGTTTCGCTGGAAATCGTGTGGAAGCATATCTTGAAGGAATAATTCCTACTATTTTGGTCATGTTGTTTTAATTAGTCTCTAAAATCGGGTGTTTTCTTTGTCATAGAAGCTTGAATAGCTGTTGCTAAATCTTCTGAAAGAATCATTGCAGCATTCCATGTGGCAATGAAATTTAAGCCATCTTCTACACTATGATCTCGTGTATAATTGATTACAGCTTTGCTGCCTCTAATCGATAAAGGTGATTTGGCTGCAATGGTATGGGCTATCTCCATTACTTTTTCCATCATTTCCTCTTTAGAAGCATAACTGCTATTTGCCAGTTGTATTTGTTGAGCCTCAGGGCCATAGACTTTACGACCAGTATAGGCCATTTCGCGGGCTAATCCATCGCCAATAAGTTTGGGTAGGCGCTGTAATGTGCCTAAATCAGCAACCATACCCATGTCAATTTCTTTTACAGTAAAGTAGCCATCATTTGTAACATAACGCATATCACAAGCAGTTACAATGTCTACTCCTCCTCCAATACATCCTCCATGAATTGCAGCAATAACGGGTTTGCTACATTTTTCAATAGCGTTAATTGGAGCTTGAAGTTTAAAGACCATCTTACGCAACTTTTCCCGCTTGCGTCCATCGCATTTATCCGCTACTCTTTGCCCCATACCCATTAGCAATGAGAGGTCAATACCAGAACAAAAATGCTTGCCTTCACCACTTAATATAATCACACGAGCTTCAGGAGTTTCATCCAATTGCTCAAAGCAACTTTTGAGTTCTTCCCAAGCTAATTCATTTAAAGCATTAGCCTTGTCAGGGCGATTGAATTTTACATGGGCAATTTTCTGATCTATACTTACAGTTAGTGATTTAAATTCTAGTGTTGATGAACTTGTTGGATTTTCACTCATTGGATTAAGGTTTAGAGATGAAGGTATTGCACGCAAAAATATAAAATATTTGCGCAAGTTATTTTTTGATTCAGAATGGGGTTTGTGTTTAGCCTCGCATGACTAAATAGGTAATATAAACAATGTAGCAGATGAGAAAAAGGACACCTTCCCAGCGGTCAATGGTGTTTTTCTTTCCTGTGGCAAGAAAGAAAATAATTAAACTGCTCGAGCCAATTAAGATAAGAATATCGTCATTGGTAATTCGGTCAAATGGCATAGGGTTTATGGTAGCACTAATTCCTAAAATCCAAAGCAAGTTGAAAATATTTGAACCAATAACATTACCAACAGCTAGATCTGTTTTTTTCTTAGTAGCTGCTACCGCAGAGGTTACCAATTCTGGTAAAGAAGTACCTACAGCAACAATGGTTAGCCCTACAAATGTTTCGGAAAAACCGAGTTGCTTAGCAAATACCATGGCTCCTTCAACAACCCATTTACCTCCAAGAAATAAACCTACAATACCCAAGGTAATCCATAAAATTGATTTATTGATGGGTAATTCTTTAATTTCTTCACCCTGACTTTCTACAGGATTATTTCTGCTCTCCTTTGATAAATTAAAGATATAAGCCATAAATAATGCAAAGAAGCCTAATAGCATTACACCGTCTAATCGGCTTAAATTGTATCTGGGGGCATTATCATCAAATAGTGCTGCATTAGCCAAATAGCCAACTAAAATTGTTGCTGTGAGTGAAAATGGAATTTCGGATAGTACAGTGTTTTTCTGAATAGGAAGTGGGCAAATGATAGCAGATATTCCCAAGATAAGTAGAATGTTAGCAATATTACTTCCTATAATATTACCAATGGCAATTTCAGAGCTTCCACTCAGACTAGCCATAATATTTACCACTAATTCAGGCATAGATGTGCCTAAGGAAACAATGGTTAATCCTACAATAAAATCTGAAATTTTAAATTTCTTAGCAATGGAAGATGAGCCATCAACCAAAAGGTCAGCGCCTTTTACAAGAAAAACAAATCCAACGATAAAAAGGAGGTATTCCACCAACATAGTCAGCTGCGTAAAGTAACTCTGCTAATGCATTACAGAAACCTAATGAATTTCCTGTTTATTTACTAGCAATCTTACAAAAAGCATGGCCTTCATGCTTTGAAAAAAACGGATTTTGTGGGAAAAAATTGTTAGTTAGCGTTTGTTAACAAACTATTCCTGATTCTAGCAATTATTGAACCAAAAGAAAGATTAATTGCTGATTATGAGGCGTTTTGTGGAATCATGTGGACATCACGCTGTGGGAATGGAATAGTAACATTGTGCTCTCTAAATTTAGCATCTATGGCAAATCTTAAATCACTTTTGATATTATCGATCCACCAGATTTCTTCTGTCCAGAAGTGAAGCTCAAAATCTAAGGATGAATCTCCGAAATTAACAAAGCGCACAAATGACTCGGGCTTTAGAGCAATACTTTTATTTTCATGAGCACATTCCAATAAAATGCTTTTTACTAATTGTACATTGCTACCATAGGCAACCCCAACACTAACCTGAAATTTAGAATGTTGTTCTTCATGTGTCCAGTTAATTACATTATCAGACACGAATTTGGAGTTGGGTACAATGATACTTACCCCATCTCTTGTTCGAATTTGTGAAGTTCTTAAACCTAATTGTTCTACCTCGCCAACTAGCCCACCAGCATCTACAATATCTCCTTTATCTACATTTCCTTCAAATAAAATAATGATGCCTGAAACTAAATCATTAAAAATAGACTGAATACCAAAACCTAAACCAACTAAAAGTGCCGCTGAGCCTGTAAGCACCAAGCTTAGGTCAATCCCAATCATGGTTAGGCAAATAAATATAAAAATGGTGTAGGTTAAATATTTAATGATGAGCAGTACAGAATGAAGCCGACCTGTCTCAATTCTATCTTTAATAAAAAAGAGCTTATTGATTTTGCGTGTTAAAAGATTGAGTAGAAATCTTAAAAGCAAAAAACCTCCAATAATAATAAATAGACCAAATACAGTGAGATGGTATTTGTCAAAACTTATAAGTTGGAAGTTTAGTATTTCTTTGAGTTGTTCAAGCATGTTTCAGGCATTTGGGTTTGCACATCAAAAGTAATAAATGAGGCGAAAACTTTATGCTGAAACATGCGGTTTAGCTAAGAGATTTATGGAGTTTTATTTGATGCCGTAATACCTTGAGCTTTAAAATAGTCAAAAGCTTGATTTTCTGGCCATGTCCAAGACAGCCAATTGTAGTCGGTTCCTTTGTCTACAAAGTCTTGAATACGATTGTTTAATAAGATTTCAGCTTTTTGAGTAGTTATATCCCATGCGCTATTACTTACGTACTGGTCTCTAAATATTTCACGATGCTCATCTAAAATGGGTAAGGTTTTGTCTGAAAGACTTAATAAAAAAGATAAATCAATGTTACCTTGATTCCAATGTGTTGTATTGTGTTTGGCAATTTGAATATCCCAATTTACTGCTGCTAACATTAACAGCATAGCATAAGTTGCCCAGCTATTTACTCGTACTAAATAAAAAGCAGATTTTTTGTTTTTGATTTTTAGAAAAAGCGTAATTAAGCCAAATAAGGTGAGGCCTAAAAAGAAAATTACACCTATTCGCTTATAAGCTAGTCCATAATGATGGATATAATGATAATTTCTGATACCAACAGAAATAACCATAATAGCATTTTGTATGATCCAGATATTGGCAAGCCATCTTAAACGTTCGTTTTTAATATAAAAGTTTTGATTGCCTCTGAAGTAGTATAGCATAATAGCCATTGAAAGTAAAATACTTAAAATCAATAAGTAAGTACCTTCATGTACAAACTGAGAGAGGTTTTGACTACCATCGTATTCAAAGTTGAACCAGACAAAGGCTATATCTATACCATTTACTAAAGTAGCCATCACACTTACCATGGCCATTAAAATAGCTCCTGTTCTGTGCTCATTTTTTAGGGAAATTGTACCAAAAGAAGCTAAAGCACTTTTTAGTTTTTGCCTTTGGCGCGTAATTTGATCAGATTGCTTTTGCTCAAAACCAATCATGTCAGTATTTGTACCTCCAAAAATTAGCCATACACTTACAATTCCGCCAAATGCTAAAAAGATAATTCGTACAGGAGAAAACCATGTAAAAAAGTTGGTTGTCAGACAAATTTTGTGGATAGTTAATTTAAAAGCGAAATTAGCCTATGGTCAATTCTACAGCACTCTACGAGACTCTATTAAATTTACCAACTTTGCAAGTTGATAGCGTTGAACTATCTGAACGTAAGATATTAGTTCATTGCCACACAAATTCAGGTTCAGAAATTTGCCCTGTTTGCAAATGCAAGACGAGTAAAATTAATCAATATACTACTCATCTAATTCGTGATCTAAATTTAGCAGATCGAGAAGTCAGTTTACAACTAAAAGTTAAACAATATGAATGTGAAGATTGTGGTCGCTATTTCACTGAAACACCATCTTTTGCTGATTTAGGAAAGAGTTATACCCATCGACTTGCAAAATTTATCTTTGACTTAAGTTGTCAACAATGCTACACTAGAGTTGGTGCGATATTGAATATTCATGCTAAAACAGTTGAACGAATTGTGTTGACTTATTGTAAGCAAGTAATTGATTTATCAGCTCGATATCGCAAAGTTCGTAGACTTGGTATTGATGAGCTGAGTAATAAAAAAGGGAAGAAAGATTTCATCTGTGTGCTGACCAATCTGGATACAGGTGAGCATCTTGACTTATTGCCTGATCGTAAAAAATCAACATTAATTGCTCATTTTGAAGCACTAGGTAGCCAATTTTGCAGTCAACTATCAGATGTAAGTTGTGATATGTGGAGGCCTTATATTCAGGTAATTCAACAATATTTTCCCCAAGCAAACATTATTATTGACCGTTTTCATACAACTCAAGCAATTAATGAATGTGTGGACAAGCTACGTAAAACACTACGAAAGAAAGAACCTAAACAAGAAGCTTATAAACCACTTAAATGGATTCTATACAAACAATATCATACATTAAATGATACTCAATTAGACTATCTTGAAGAAGGTTTTCAGGCTTCTGCTCAACTAAAAGAAGTCTATTGGCTTAGAGAACAATTCCATCATATTCTAGACAATTCCACGACTTTGCAGGTAGCTAATAAGAACTTGGATAAATGGATTGATAAAGTTGAACTGTGTCAAAAAGATGTGTTTCAACCTTTTCTCAAAACTTTGAAATCCAAAAAAGAATATATCCTAAACTATGTCAAAGATCACCTCTCTAATGCGGCCACAGAAGGATTGAACAATTTGATAAGACAGATTAAGAGAGCTTCCTGGGGAATGCCTAAGTTTGAAAATCTTAGACTAAGAGTACTCGCATTTAATTTATAACCACAAAATTTGTCTGACAACCAAATTTATTACTTAAACCGCTAATTTTGAATTGGCGGTTTTTTTGTTTGCACTAACTAAAAAAGAAATAAGTTAAAAAATATTAGTATACTAATAATTGCGTCTAAATTTGCACTTAATCATCAAGCTTAACCCTTAAACACATGCGAGTTTTCAAATTTGGTGGAGCATCTGTCAAAGATGCTTCGGCTGTAAAAAATGTGGCAGAAGTTATCAGACAAGAAGGGATCAGACAATCTATTGGTTGTTGTTTCAGCAATGGGCAAAACCACTAATGCTTTAGAAGATATTTTAGATGCAGCCTACCGAAAACAATATCAGAAACGTCTTAGAGAGTTACAATTGTTTCATTATGAGGTTATTACAGGCCTTTTTCCGCCTGCTGCCCATCCACTTTATCAAGCAATTGAAGATTTATTTGAAGAACTCAATCACAATTTAAGAACATTAGATGATACCATCTCTTTTGAACAGAACTATAGTCGAATAGTTAGTTTTGGAGAGCGTATATCTTCAGCAATAGTGGCTGCATATCTCAATGAAGTTGGCATGGAAACCAAACTTATTTTTGCTCCTAATTTTATTCGAACAAGCAACGATTTTCAAGAAGGCTTGGTAGATTGGGATAAGAGTCAAGAGTTAATGAGTGATTTGAAAAATGAAGCTAAGCAAAAAATGTTACTCACACAGGGTTTTCTTGGAGGAACTGAAAAAGGAGATATTACTACTTTAGGGCGTGAAGGTTCTGATTATACTGCAGCTATTTTTGCACATTGCTTAAATGCAGAGTCTGTAACTATTTGGAAAGATGTACCAGGTGTATTAAGTGCTGATCCGAAACGAGTGCAGAATACTAAATTGTTTACTGAGCTTTCTTATCAAGAAGCTGCAGAAATGACTTATTATGGAGCATCAGTTATTCACCCTAAAACAATTAAGCCGCTGGCAAACAAGCAAATACCTCTTTATGTTCGCTCATTTGTAAATTCTACAGAAAAAGGAACATGTATTGGAAATTTCGATCATATTCAACCTGAGCCTGCCATTATTTTTAAATCAGATCAGAGCTTAGTACGTTTTGTTGCCAAAGATTTGTCAAATATAAACCAACGAACACTCACACAACTGATTGATACAATATCTGATTTACATATTAAAATCAATCTGATGATGAATACTGCTGTTTCATTTTCAATATGCATTAACACCAATCCAAAAAAAATAGATCAATTAACAGAAACTCTTTCTGAGCACTTTAAAATTTTTGAAAAAGATAATTTAGAATTGGTTACGCTTAAAAATTATAACAATGAAGTTGTTGAACAGTTTTATTCAACAAGTAATGTGCTTTTAGAATTGAAAACCATTCGTAACTTTCAGTTTGTACGCGAAGGTGGATTTATCTAAAATTGTCCATATTGCTTTACGTATTGTCTTTAATTTGACATGAATGTTGAAAGTTTTGACTCCTTTTTGCTTTTTTTTCGTTATATAAATGAAAGCGAGAAGTAGATGTTGGTATTAAGGTTAAGATGAAAATAAAATGATGATAAAACTAATCATGTCTTTAGGAATAATGCTTGTAGGATTGCACCCAATTCATGTGGCAGTAACACAAGTTGATCATGCTGATGATGAAAAGGTTTTGCAAGTAACCCACAAAGTATTTATTGATGACTTTGAAAAGCAGTTAGAAGAACGCAATGGAGAGAAATTACTTATTGGCCTAGCAAAAGAACATGAAAAATGTGATCAATATATTAAAGCATATCTTGATGAACATTTTAAAATGCAGGTGAACGGTAAACCAGTGGAAAGTGTTTGGGTTGGAAAAGAAGTTGAAGGCGCTGCACTGTGGATATATATCGAATATCCAAATATAAAGAAAGTGAAAAGCATTGCACTTGAAAATCGAATTCTATTTGAAACTTTCAAGGACCAAAAAAACTTAGTACATTTCAAATACAAAGATGAAAAAAGGAGTTTGGTGCATCAAAAAGGAGAGCCAAAAGGAGAGGTGACATTTTAGTGTAGTTCATATTTTCATCAATAACTAACCTATAAGTAAATCGCAAGTGAAAGCATTAAAATACATTGTTCTTTTAGGGTGTTTAATTTGTCTTGATGTAATACAAACAAAGGCCACACACATTCGTGCAGGAGATATTTCCGTGCAGCGGGTAGATACGGGTAATCCTAATGCACTAGTATATGATATTATCGTAAACCTTTATCGTGATACTAGAGGGGTTGAGTTTCAAAGTGGAGAGATTGATTTTGGCGATAATACTTCAATAACGTTAGAGCAAAATCAATACATAGCGCAAGGATTAACTGGATTTGAAGATACAGAACATTATATAGTAACAATAAGACATACTTATCCTTCAGCAGGGCGCTTTACGGTTAGTTTTTTTGAAAGAAATAGAAATGAATCTGTTTGTAACATGTTTGCATCAGGGCAAACCCCCTTTTATATTCAATCTGAGTTTTTTATCACTCCGTTTTTAGGATTTAACCAAACGCCTGTCTTACTTATTCCCCCTCTTGATAAAGGTGTACAAGGACAACGATATATCCATAACCCAGGTGCTTTTGATCCTGATGGAGATAGCCTTTCTTTTGAGTTAACCACACCTAAACAAGCAAAAGATTTAGATGTAGCAAACTACCGAGATCTTAATGATCCAGCATTTAGTATCAGCCAAGAAGATGGAAGTGTTCCAGCTTTATTTTATATGGACCCTATGACTGGAGATTTTGATTTGGGATGCTCCAGAAAATTGTACTTGTACTCGATTTGATCAAGGAAATGAAATAGGAGAATATAATGTAGCCTTTTATATTATTGAATGGCGAGATGGTGTGGAAATTGGAAGGATTAATCGCGATATGCAAATCGTAATTTCTTGTGATGACAATAACCGCCCTCAAATTACAGTGCCTCAAGATACATGTGTGATTGCTGGAAATACAATTTCCGACACAATTTATGCAGAAGATCCAGATAAATGATCTCTTAACATTAACTGCATTTTTACCTGTAGATTCCATGAAGTTTGTTGGCCTCAACTTACAACCTCCAACAGGTAAAGAAGGTGGCGTGTTTAGTTGGGAAACAACTTGTGAAGATGTTCGTGTACAACCTTATGCAGCCTATTTTAGAACGCAAGAACAAAACAATACAGGTTTAGCCGAACTTTCTGATATTCAGGTGTGGAATATTACCGTAGTGGGGCCTTCTCCACAAGGCTTGGTGTCTGTGGCAGATCAGGCAGCTTCATCAATTGCATTAGATTGGTCAAGCTATGAATGTGCACCTAGTGCCACAGAGATGACTATATGGAGGAGACAAGGTTCATTTCCGTTTACTCCAGATGTGTGTGAAACAGGCTTGCCTAGTTATACTGGTTTTGAGTTAATAGGTACTGTACCAATAGGCACAACTACTTTTACAGACGATAATAGTGGGTTGTGTTTTAGGAACGAGGAACATCTTATTGTTATCGGATTGTAGCACGTTTTCCTGAAGATGGAAGTGGTTTTGCTGAAAGCTTGGCCTCATCAGAAACTTGTCAGTTTATTGAAAGTGTAGCCCCATATCCTGTAGAAGTGAGTGTTACAAATACATCACAAGCTGTTGGAGAAATAGATGTAACATGGACAAAACCTATAAATGTTGATGAAACCTTATTTCCAAAACCTTGGACTTATCGTTTAGCAAGAGCAGAAGGTTTAACAGGAACAACAAACTATACCGATTTAGGAGTAGTGTTTGCAGAAGACGATACTACTTTTGGTGATACTGGTCTTAATACAGAAGAGTTAGCCTACAATTACAGAGTTTTGTTTTTCTCACAAGGAAATTTAGTCGATTCATCTCAAGTAGCCTCTTCAGTGAGGTTAACAGCTACACCAGCACCAGCAGCAATTCGACTCAGTTGGGAAGCTGATGTGCCTTGGAGTAATACCACCAATTCTTACCGATTCCATTATATTTATCGAGAAGATAACGATAACCCAGGTACTTTCTTCTTAATTGATAGTGTAGATGTAGTTACTAACGGATTAGCCTACACTGATAATGGAACATTCAATAATATTCCATTAGAAGATAGTGAAGAGTATTGTTACTATGTCACTACAATTGGTTCTTATGAGTTTGATGCTATCAGAGATTCATTGGTTAACCATTCTCAAGAAATGTGTGCCATTGTATTAGACTCTGTGCCGCCTTGTCCTCCGATTTTATCTATTGAAACATTAGATTGTAATATTTTTGAACCCAGAAAAGATCACTTTACAGATTGTAGCTTGGAGTTAGAAGATAATATCTTGACTTGGGTAGATAGTGTTTCTCCTGATTGTGAAGATGATATTCAATTTTACCGTTTGTATGTAACTGATGATGAGAGTCTTCCTTATGAATTATTGGCAGATTCTATACCTGATCGAACTTATATTGATGCGGACTTATTAAACAATGCCAAGTGTTATTACGTTACAGCAGTAGATGACTTTGGTAATGAAAGTGTGCCAAGCAATATTGTTTGTGGAGTAAATTGTCCATTTTATGAATTGCCTAATGCTTTCTCTCCAAATGGTGATGGCATAAACGATTTATTCATTCCAATACGCTGCCCACGATTTGTTAGAAGAGTTGAATTTACTGTTTATAATCGTTGGGGTAAATTAGTGTATGAAAGCACCGATAATATTGATTTGGAATGGAATGGAAAGAACAAAAATGGTTCTGTATTACCGTCTGGCACTTATTTCTACCATGCCAAAGTATTTTTCTATACTTTTGAAGAAGGAGATATAGAAGAAGAAAGAAAAGGAACAATTCATTTATTTACCAGTGGCGATGGCTCAGGAGGATAAATGAATAGATTCAAAACAACTGCAAAACAAACAGAAAATCCATGAAAAATAGCAAAGAAAAAAATGATCTTAATCTAAGTAATTTACCTATGAAGGCAGAAGAAAAAGATGAAAATCAGGCAAAAGAGGTTCAAGATACGCCCTTTTTTAAGCAAGTATTAATGACTGCCTCTGAATTGATTTTGAATCGTTTTCGAGTATTAAAGTTAATTAGTCAGGCATATAAAAAATTGACTGATCCTTCGACTGGAAAATCACTTCAACAAGAAGTGTTAGATAGGATTAAACTATTTTTAAGAATGACCAAATCGATTGTTACATTCGAATACAAAAGCTTTCCTGCTGAGTCCTTGTTAAAAGTAGTTGCTGCTATTCTATATTTTGTTTTACTAGCTGATTTAATTCCCGACTTTATTCCATTTCTTGGCTTTTCAGATGATGCCCTTATTATTGCTTGGGTATATAACTCAGTCAGAAAAGACTTAGAAGATTATGAAGAATGGGAAAGCACCTTTGCAGTAGAAGTTGAAGAATAATTGTTTAATCATCAATTATTGAGGTTGCTAAACATTCTTGTTCAAAAGGAGCAATTTCTTGACTTACTAGTTTTTGAAAATCTTCTTTAATTTGATAAATATCAAAAAGAAATTGCTCTTGAGACAAGTTTTTAGAATCTAATCGCTCAATAAAAATTTCATCTTTCGTATTTGAATCAATTTCTAAGTGTCTATTTAAAATAAAATGAACACTTATAATTTTCCCATCCAACAATTCAAGAAGTGTTTTAAGTTGAATGATAGATAAGTCAACTACAGATTTGGTCTCAAAAAAAGTTTCCTGATCTTTCCAATAAATCGATAACCCTGAAACGCTGGACACTTCACAGTATTGCAAAAAATAAAGCAGTCTAATATTATAAAATGCAATAACTGAATCCATATAGTTATTGAGTTAATGATATACAAACCATAATAAAATTTACGTACAAATCTTAACTAAGGCAAGTTTGTTAGAACAACTTTGGTTTAGGTAACAATAAATTAATATGAAAAAAAGTAAATATGTAGTGTGAAATAATCTCACATTGGAGTGGTATCGATTATTAGGACTGTATATTATAAAAAGTATATTTTTTTGTAATTTTCTGGTTATTAGGTATTTATGATTGAAATTAGAGACTTGATCATGCTTTCCTCCCAAAAACATCCCGAATAGTTATTTTTTCCTTACAGATTGCAGTAAATTTGCACGTTCGTTCCAAAAAGACCCCTTTTAGGCACATGATGGAAGATATTGCCAACTACATAGAAAGCAAAAGTACTACGTTAAATAAAGACAAAGGTAAAGAACTGTTTGAGACAAGACAGGGATTGCAGTTTGTCAACTTTGAAGATAATCGACTTGAACTAAAAGTCAAAGGCTCTGAAATATGGCATGACGTACAGGTACAAGTCAATAATGGAGAAGATGTAAAAACATCTTGTTCTTGTTCGTATGATGGCATTGGTATTTGCGATCATCAAGTAGCAGGACTAATGTACTTCTCGGATTATCTCAAGCGAATGCCCAAGCTAAGAACTTTGAATGGTAGCAAAAAGTATGACCAATCAAATGTTTCAGTTAAGCTACAGGCATTTAATGAAGAAACGATACTCGCATTTATTGCTAGACATAACTACCAGTCTGCAAAATATATTGCCCGTAATAAGCGATGTGTAATTCATCGGGGTAATAACAACGATGTGGCTTTTGATCTTGATTATAATGGTGAAAACCTGCATATGACCTTCGTTCGAGAAGGCGATCAAATTGTTACAAGTTGTGAGTGCGGGCAGGAAACTAAAGAACCTTTATGTATTCATAAAGCAGGAGCTTTGCTTCAATTTTTTTATGAAGATGGTGAGGAAGCATTCTTTGGTTTACAAAATTTTGACGATACCAAAAATGAATTATTAGCAGCTTATGGTTATTCATTAGAAGATGAAGGCATTGAAGAGCTATTTAAATTCAGGTTGGAAAAAGGAGAAATGGTTGTTGAGCCCAAAGATCCATCTATTGTTCGATTAGATGGAAATGATATTATAGACAACTTTAACTTCAATAGAGTAGGAGAGCAG
>CBDDLT010000017.1:0-29112 GCA_965230755.1 Saprospiraceae bacterium
AATTGTTGGTATTACTACTCCATTCTGATCCAATAATTCTCTTGTTACACTTACATTGTTATCACAGTTATCTGTTGCTACCACTTGTGGCAAACTAACATTTGTGAAACAATCATTATGTCTCAATGTCTCTACAAAGTCCGGTGGACATGTAATACTTGGAGCGATCTCATCCTTAACTACGATCTGCTGCATCTGCGTCATACTGAAGTTAGGATCACACCAATCGATAACCTCCCATGTTCTTCTGATTTTGTAGCTATATGGGCTACATACATCAAAGTACTGATCGTCATATCCGTGTGAGAATTGCTCACAGTCTCCCTCATTCCATCTTGGGAAGTCAAATGGTCTTGGTAAATCTTCTGGATCTAAATCTCCTGGATCTACAAAACAGTCAACCTCATAATCTGGTGGGAACGAAATGTTCGGTGGGTTGATGTTGCTGAAAGTAATGATTTGGTTACAGCTTGAAGTTAATCCACTACAATCTGTAGCTGTCCATACTCTTGTCAACTGTCCAACTCCACAAACGTTTCTTGTATCGTTGATTATCTACATAAGTTAAGTCATAGTTACAGTTCTCTTGAACCCATTGGGATTTCCAATGCATTCACTACTGACAACTCAATAACCAATCTGTTTACAGTTCCTCCCTGTAAATCAAAGTTATCTGTAATTGCCCATGTCCAAATTCCGTCTGGCTCCTCACCACCGAATGTTGCATCTACGTTAGCTCCAAATGGCTGATAATCCAATCCTGTCTGGAAGTCCTGACAGAATGCCAATGCTGCAGTCGCACCATCATCAATACCGTGATCTACTCCGGTCATTCCGAATAGAGTAACACAGTTAGGGTTCAATCCAAATGGATAAATATCATATACTGTACCTGCTGGTGAAGTCAAAGTGAAGTCACCCGCTCCAAAGTAATCCAATGCCATGTCCATATCTACGTCCATGTAAAGGTTTACTCCTCTTATCACTACATTACCCAAATCTGGAACAGATTGAGGAATGTTAGTTATTGTACCTGCATCAGGTCCTAAAGCAGTACCTGGTGTAATTTCAAATCTTACTATCTGCTCAGCTCCTGGAGTTGCATCTTCGTTAACAATCCAAGTTCAATGGTAATGGACAAGGAAATTGTAGGAGCAATTTTATCTTCTACAGTAATCTCAGTCCAACAGTGGTTGAAGATCAAGTCTCCTACTGGACATCCGTTTACAGGATCACAAACCATTGCAGTATCACCAATTGTTACCATTGCATAAACAGTCTTTCCTTTGTGAGTACAGTTCAATACGTTAGTTCCAACTGCTGCGTCACCAGTATCACCATCTACACTTACGATAGTTACGAAACAAGTATCGTGAGAAAGAGTATCTGATTTCAAATCATCACATCCTAACTCATAAGTTCCATCATGACCTAAAGAAACCTGGATGAATTGCTTACAAGAAACATCTGTCTCAGGAAGTGGAGGAAAGGATTTGCCCTTCGAAAGTCAATGTGAAAGAACCCTGGTTTATTGGAGCTGGACCGTAAGGTGCTCCTTTGTTAACAGCGAATACATAATATGTCTCACCACAAGTAGCGTCAAATTGCTGACAGTAAGTTCTGTTAAAGAAGAAAGCTCCAGGTAAGTTAGCAGAACCACCACCGATTACTGGATTGAATCCAGAATCATAAATAGCGAAACCGTATGCACCAGGACCAGGAGACTCTAATACAAATATTAGCCTCACCTCCGTTAGCAGCACAACCACCACCAACTAATTTATACCAAAGACCTCTATCGCCTGCAGCACCATAGTTCAATGGACCGTTACCGTTACCAGGAGGGTTAGGACCACCAGGACCAGGAACATCACCTGTAGCAGGACCGAATGATGAAGTCAACCATGGACATGCAACACCTTCTGTCTCAGAAATAACTTCTCCCGAAGCAGATACACAAACAGCTTCAGTTTCGATGTTGTTACATCCACCTGCACCTGCTGGTACGAAACCATCTTCTAGAGTAAGGTTACCAGACTCAGTATTATTATTCAGCAAAAACCTGAATATAATAAGTCTGACCTTGATTTAACCCAGAAATTCTGTGGGCAAATTCGAAAGTACTATTGTTACAAAATACTTCAACCAATGCACCACAAGCTCCTGAATAAACAGCGATTTCGAAATCACCAGAACCTGTAGTCATTACTTCTTCTATGTTTACAATCCCTGAAGCAGGAGAAACAAAAGAGAACCAAGTATCGTAATCAATATCAATCCCATCACAAGAAGGCGAAGTGTTCGCCTGTGTGTTAGGATTAAATGTTGGAGTTGCTGCAGGGGCTCCGTTTGGTCCTACGACAGCATTCGTCGCAGAAGCACAATCATCTCCCTGAGCAAAAATATTAGCACTTACCAATAAGGTAAATCCTAAGATTAATGTTAATATTTTTTTCATAGCATTAAGATTGTTTTCTTATTAATTTTAAATTACTGAGTCGAAATGATGTCAAGAAGATGATCTTTCAATCTTTGATAATCTTGATCATAATCTCCATTCGGATCTCGAGCATCTTTCTCAGCATCCCATTTTGTTTCTGCGTTCAAATAGCCTTGCTCAGTGTCCTCAGCGTCGTCAATCTCTGTCATTAGCTCCCAATAGGCTCTCATTAATAAAGCAACCTCTTGTGCTGTATAACTATTTGGATTTGCAACCAAAGAATTATACTCATCACCAAGATCATCAACCGCTTCATAGCGATCATCCCAAACTCTCGTTTGAGCATCGAGGTTCGTGGTAAATGCCAAGCCAAAGAAAACTAGCATCGCCACGATCAATTTTTCAATAAAATTCATAGCATTAAGATTTATTAAATAAATAAGTTGTTATACAATATTTAAATTACTAGATGCAAATCAACGATTCACACCACCATTATTGTTAGGGGGGGAAACAAAAAATAGAATTATTACTAGATCTCATGGGGGGAAAGAGATCGAATAAATTATACATAGTTTATAACGAAGGATCGCTTGAGAGTGCTGCTTTTAATTGCTAAACCCTCAGGATTTTGCATAATTCATCGCCCAAAGTTAATTTCTCTAAATCGATTTATCAAAACTTTCTGCTAAATTTTTACAAATTTCCCTACTTGCAATTGCTTTCCTTCTCTATTTCGCAGCCTTACCCAATACACGCCAGGGTCCATATTACCTAACGAAAAGTACTGATTATGAAGGCTTTCTAAGTTCTTTACTTCACGAATTGTGCCAAAAATGTCCGAAATAATTATTTCGTCAAATGTGGAAAAAAAATAATTTGATTCGAATTCGAAGTGTAAAATGTCTCTAACTGGATTAGGGTAAAGCCCAACACTAGGTATATCACCGTTAAATTGCGCTATCGAGGTAATTTCCGAGGTGCAAATATCATAACCCATGAAATTATCGTCCACAATTTCAGTTTCCGAGATATCGATATGCTCCGGCCAATCAAATGAAGACCTAACCCCGAATCGTATCTCCAGGATAACTGAATTTTCTGATATCGCTACCGCAGGTGATCGATCCCAGGTCAAAATGAACTGATTACTTTGATCGTTATAATTGTAATGGGTCTGATCAACTAATCCAATGCCAGATATGTCATCCAATTCAATATATTCCAAAAAGGCCGGATCAATATCCAGAATAAATTGCATTCCCAATAAATCAAAATCAATACCGCTCACTAATTGAAGCACCACCTCATCTCCGGATTCGACCTGAGCTTCCTGAGTTCTAAAATAGAATATGCTATCACAAGACTCTCTCGAAAGCAGACCATCCTCAAAAGCTGAATTATTAATATCTCCGGTTTTCACTACGATGAAGTCAGCATGAGGAACATCTTCTAAAATTTCTATAATCTCAATCCGCTTTTCTTCCGAGCTCATATCCAGAACTTCTTCAGGATTGCCAAACTCTCTAAAGTATGGAATGGATCCATAGTTCTCTCCTCCTGGCCACTCGGTAAGATTTTGCAAAATGATTCCTCTCATGATTGTAATGTCCAGATTGCTCAATTTCGAACTTCCGTTTACATCACCAGCTAAATATTCATAGGGACGCTGAAAACTCGTTCTCTCTAACAAATGACTTCTGAGTAGAATTAAGTCCAAGGTGCTAAGACCCAAACCAGCGGAACCCTCATTGCTTGGGAAAACAGTAATATTCGAACCACTCGGAATAGCATCGAATCGATATAAGCCATACTCGTCCGTTTCGGTCGACAAAGTATCATTCCCAATTACCGCCAGCATTTCAATTCCATAAATGGCTTGATAATCACCATCCAATACCTGGCCTTCAATGAAATGTTCCAGTGGAGGACAATATCCCACAGGATCCTGCACATAGAGATCGGTAATACAGTGGGCTTCATTACCGGACTCATCAATCACGGTAAAAGTAATCTCATTCTCACCTTGATCCCAACAATCAAAACTGTTTGGACTAATTCGAAAGATGAGATCGTCGTAAGAAGTACAATTATCACTAGACCCCAGATCAAAAAGAGAAGGATTGGGTGTTAATATCATATCTGAACCCAGATTCATAGAAAGGCCTCTACGGCATATGCTCAATGGTGGAAAAGTATCCAACACATGGAAGTGAATAACGCTAGTGTCAAAATTGCCCAGGCCATCATCTGCATATATATTGAAGAGGTACTGCCCTTTTTCGAATGTCGCAGAATAGATCTCGTTGTTGAACGATCCAATACCTGCATCATGAGACAAGTTTATTCCCAAATTACAATCATCTGAAATATTAGTTCTTATCTCAATGAGCATTTCACAAGATTCATGGGGCAAGTAATACACTGAATCGGAATTCACATTCTAATTCTGGTTCACTGATATCCTGAACAAAAATATCTTGAACATAAAACTCTTGAAAACTCGAATTGCAATCATCGATAATTTCAAAGGTCCTTTTGATCACTTTAATAATCCCAGGAGGGCCAGCACTTTCCTGATCACTAAATGCCCAAATCAGATGACTACAGCTATCCGTCAAGCTAGGTTCTCCGGTATTGGAAGGATGTTCACTATCTCCGCAATTAATGGTAATATCACTTGGCCCCGTAAAACTGGGAACAAAATCACTGATGATTTCAATATACTGAATACAAGAGTCTCTCAAACCCTCTCCGTCCTCTATGATCCATTTTCTAGTTAGAACCCCAAGTCCGCAACTATTGAGATCAGATGCATCATCAACATACCATAAACTGTAATAACAATTCTCATAAAATCCCGGATCTCCTGAATCCGAATAATCTTCTCCGCAATGAACTGTTATATCAGACGGACAATATATCTGAGGCGCGGAAATATCATGGACATAAAAAGAAGACTGACACTGATTAAAATTCCCGTTCTCATCTGTAACTCTGACGAGAATGTCGTGCAAGTCAGGACCAACCCATGAACAATCTATCGCTAAGCTATCGTATTCCACATTATTATAGACCAGCACTACTTTGAGGTTGCTGTCTACCGTAGCATTATCCGAAACATCTCGATAAAAGATTTCCGGAAACAAATAACTGGTATCCGTAGAAATAGATACGTTGGTAGAAGGCAGACAAATGATCATAGGATCTTCATTATCTTCAATTAATACCGTTCGACTACAGGAATCCCTATTTTCGCATTCATCTTCGACAAAAAACTCTATCCTGTTCTCCCCCAAGCTCAACAAGCCACTTCCAGCGACCAAATCAATGGTATCTCCATAAGAATTGATCACAATAGTATCTACTAAAATACCACTACAATAATCGGATAAATTGTTCAAGCCTTCTATCAGCATCCATCTTGTACTCAGAGAAGGATCTGTTCCAAGTGTATCATTGACTGCACAGTTAAAGAAGGGAGCTAGGGTGTCCGTTACGGTAATCGTTTGAGAGTGCTCAATTAGGCCATACTGCCCATTTAAATCACAAAAATCTGCAACAGCCCATTTTCTTAATATCCTTTTTGTACCTGGGCTACAAAGGTCGAAAGGTAAATCCGTATAACTATCATCCAAATTCCCACAATTATCACTGAATAGCGGTACTCCCGTAAGGCTGAGATCCAGTTCATCTTGATCGCAGTGAAGGGTAATATCCGGAGGGAACTGAACGACAGGAGGAATGGTGTCTATGATCGTAATGATTTGATTTTGTTGGGTAGTATTTCCTCCTTCATCTGTCACTTTCCAAGTTCGAATCACATCTCCCAGACCACAATCGTTCAAGTCCGATGCATTATCACTGTAGATCAGATCGTAAGAACAGTTGTCGGTAACCATGGCACTTCCCGTTACACTGGTATCTCTATAATCCTTGTCACAGTGAATGGAAATATCTGCCGGTATGATAAGCTCAGGATCCAATCGATCAACTACCAAAATATCTGTCTCACAATAATTGCCCGAAGCAACATTTGTAACTCTTACCGTATACTGCATTCCTATCATAGAGCAGTCTACCGTCCGACCCTGCTGTCCAATGATCTGAACAGAATCACTACCATTACAACCAGAAGAACGAAAAGCGAGAAAATAGGATGGCTCTAAGAGGGTTTCACCTGTTTCACCAAGTGCGATTGTTAAGGGCCCAGGATGGCAGCCCAAGTCACATTGTGCATGTACATTAGCGCAACAGGCCATCATTAACACAATGACAAAGGAATGAAAATCGAACCAAAGGGGTCTGTACTTCAATCTATTTATTTTGCTGTTCTCCTAGTCCCTAAAGGGACCGCATTCCAATAAGGACAAATATATCAATATATCCTTATATAATATTAATTAGTTCCGCTTATAATAGAACGAAACAACAAACAAATCTCGCTGCCTAATACCTCAACATGTTTGAGATAAATTGTACTTTTATATTATGTCCTATTTAGTTTATCTATTCTACCGTTTGGCTCATTTTGCTATTAGTATCATTCCCATGAAGATACTGTATGGGATGTCTTCAATGCTGTACTTCGTACTTTATCATATTATTGGCTATCGAAAAAAAGTGGCCAGATCGAATCTTGAGAAGTGTTTTCCCGATTGGAAAGAAGAAAAAACAGACCGCGAATTGAAGATCTTTTATAAATATTTCTGTGACTTATTAGTTGAAAGTTTAAAAGGTGGGTCAGCCTCTATAAAACATCTAGAAAAGCAATTTGAGCTAGGAGATCAAACCCTTATTCAAAATCTAAAAGAAGAAGGTAAATCAGCCATTATTCTTATGGGACATTATAGCAACTGGGAATCCGCAGCTATAAGATACGGCGTTTTCTCACCAATTAAAATTGTGGCAATATTTAAAGCTTTAAAAAACAAACGAATCAATTCTCATATAAAAAAGACAAGGGGAAGAACCGGCTTAGAATTTTGGTCGATTGAAAAGTTTAAAAAAGAAAGAAAGAAGGTATTCAACGAACCGTGCCTTTTGGTTCTAATCGCTGATCAAAGTCCTTCTCATGTTGATACGGCTTATTGGATTCCGTTCTTTGGAAATATTTTACCCTGGTATCAGGGCCCCGAAAATATGGCCATTAATCACAAGGTGCCCGTATTGTTTGCCAATATCGAATATAATTCAAGAGGAAAATATACCGTCCACTTTGAACCTATTGATTACGACCCCAATATAAAAGGAGACTTAACAAAGAAGTTTGTAGCAAAATTGGAAAAGCAAATTCGTGACGCTCCAAATTACTGGCTTTGGACCCATAAAAGATGGAAAAGAGCCCATTTATTTGACCCTGAAAAGCACGTCATTACCAAGTGATCTTTACCTAAATTTTATGGGCTAAATCGTAGGCTTCTTCTATTGCCCTTTGAGCGTCCAATTCATCTGCAATCCTGGCCCCTCCAATCTTGTAAAATTCTGTGCCCTGGGATAGTTCCCCATCAAATTGAATGGCCTCTTGTCCAGCACATAAAACAATAAGATCAAAGGCTTCAGATATTTCTTGATTGTCCAACTGATAGACGAGCTTGTTACCATCAATTTGACGGTACTGAACACCTTCAACTATTCGAACTCCTTTTTCCTTCAAATACAGCCGATGTATCCATCCCGTCGTCTTCCCTAGAGAACCACCTATTTTACCCTTAGATCGCTTAAAAATGGTGACTTCTTTGGTTGGAGCATTGCGCTCTGGAAGCTTGAGCCCACCTCGTTCTTTGAGATCTTTATCAATTCCCCAAAAATCATAAAAATCTTCATGATGATCGTGGTATAAAAAATGAGCCAAATCCACAGCTATTCCGCCTCCTCCGATGATGGCTATCTTTTTTGCTTCGGGTATATCTCCAGACAGTATCTCGTCGTAGGTTTTAACCCATTCACTATCAACACCCTCCATGGCAGGTCTTCTTGCTGCAACACCAGCAGCCCAAATCACGGCATCCAGGGAATCCTTATAGTCCGTGGCATCAAATACAGTACTGGTTTTAATGCTACCGCCGTTTTCAAGGATACCCTGCTTAAAATAGCGAATCGTCTCCCGATATACTTCTTTTCCAGGCACCTTACAGGCCAATAGAAATTGCCCTCCTACCTCGTTTTCTTTCTCTATGAGTTCAACATTATGGCCCAATCCTGAGGCATAATAAGCAAAGCTTAAACCTGCCGGCCCACCACCTACAACCACTATTTTTTTGCCCCCTGATGAATGGGCATTTTCTTCGCTTTTAACCAATGTTTTCCCTGCCTCTGGATTGACCAAACAACTGGCTGGTTTGGCTTGGAAAATATGATCCAAACAGGCCTGATTACAGGCAATACAGGTATTCACTTGATGGTACTGCTTTTTCTCATATTTGTTCACCAATTCCGCATCCGCCAGGAAGGGTCTAGCCATCGATACAAAGTCTGCTTTCCCGTCCAAAATAGCCTTTTCTGCCTTGTCGAAATGATTAAATCTATTGGTCGCAATAATGGGCATGTCTATCTCATTTTTCATCCGCTCAGTTACCCATAAAAATCCACTTTCAGGCACTACACCAGCGATTGTAGGAATTCGAGCTTCATGCCATCCTATTCCCGTATTTAGAATATCAACCCCGGCTTTTTTCAGTTGTTCCGCTTGAAAAACAATTTCTTCCCCAGGTGTTTTCCTCCCTCGACCAAATCTAGCATAGAAAGTCTAAAAACAATAATAAATTTGGGGCTTGTGGCCTCCCTTACTCGTTGGACAATTTCTATAGAAAGCCTAATTCTATTTTCAATACTTCCTCCCCAATCGTCTTCTCGGGTATTGGTCCGGGGAACACTGAATTGATTCAGCAGATAACCCTCAGAACCCATGATTTCTACTCCGTGGTATCCCGCCCTTTCCGCCAGGCTTGCAGTACGTACAAAATCCTGTATGGTCTGCTCAATTTCTTCTTCGCTCAACTCCTTGGGAACGAATGGATTAATTGGTGCTCTAATCGCCGAAGGACCCACGTTATCCGGGTTCAATGCATAGCGTCCTGTATGCAGAATTTGCAAGCAAATCTTGCTCGATAAATCCTTTAATCCGTCGCAAATATTTTTGTGCCAAGGTATTTGATCCTCGGAGTTAAAAACCGCGCCTCCTTTCATTACTGCGCCCTGTTCATTGGGTGCTATTCCTCCTGTAATAATCAATCCCGCACCTCCTAAGGCTCTCTTTCGGTAGAATTGTGATAAGATCTTGTCTCCTCCAGGGTATTCCTCCCAGCCAAGATGCATGCTGCCCATAACGAAACGATTGGCAAGCTCAACTCCTGAGGGCAAGGTGTAAGCCTGAAACATAATTGAAGACATAAAAAAAGATTCTCAGATCAAACAATCCGAGAATCTAGTTATTTTTTTTTAATCCCTCTCTTTTTGAGGCTAAATTCTTACTGAACCTTTATCAAATTACCGACGTAGGATTGATTGTTAACCAATATCTTGACGTAGTATGATCCGGTAGGTAAATTGCGATCCATTACACCAGATATTTTATTCTCACCGTAGGCCACCCTTCTCTCACTTAGGGAAATTTCTCTACCCAGTTGATCAGTAATACTTATGAGGCCATTACCTTCTTCTTCGGAGAAGAATTCGAACTCAAAATTGTCCACCTATCGGGTTGGGATAGATAGAGATTTCATTGCTAGAGTAAAGCTCATTGCTGCTACTAGCAACCGAGCATACTTGCGCTTTCGAAAAGGCCCCATCCACTGGCATATCTCCACTTTCCATGCAGGAATTTCTAACTATTACATCGTTCAAGCTAGCCCCTAGAATTGCTCTTTTATCCGCTAAAGTCAAAGCGGGATCTATCTGAAAATAAAAGCGATCGCCATCTCGCAATGCAGTAAATTGTCTTCTCAAAATCTCCGCTGTAGTTTCTCCAAAAATACAATCCGAAGCATGTTGCTCGGCAAGAATACCCACCCAAGGATCTAGGCTGAATAAACTGCTGTACATACTGGATAATTTATCGGATGTTTCCTCTTCCGAATTAACCTCGTCAAAACTTACATAAACCGGCAATCCAAGGCTTTCTCTAATCGTATTTAAATCCGGAATACCCCTTTCTCTGGCTCGCATAATATTGACGGTAGCCAAGTCCATGCCACCGGATCCCGGAGGTCCAAACAGGAAGTTTCTCAGATCATCGATAAGCATTCTATCGAACATCTGCATTGCTTGACAAGTAGCCCCTTTAAGAATAGGACACAATCCGTCACTATACAACTGAGAAGGGTTGAAAAAAGCAAATCGAAGATCCAAATGTCCCCCTGGAGAAACCGTGTTATCCATCTCCATTCTCATCACTTTAGAATTAACTAAAGTGTGACCAAGTCTGAAGGCAAAAGCCGAAAACTCATTAGTAATTGAAGGATCCAAATTGGGGTTGTATCCGCGATAATCGTCCAAAACAACTCCAGTAGCAGGCAACCACTCATTGAAAGTTATATTTTGGATCAATCCACCCACATATTTTCTCGCATATTGAAATATTTCCTCATCAGTCCAATCTGGATTTTCAGAAATAATTTCATCGCATATCCTATTGTGCTCAAGTACAAAAATGTTATGCAGTGACAAGAGTAAAAGATTTTCATTAGCTCTAACATCTCCGGCAACAAAAAGCTTCTCATTCATTCCTGTATCATCACCCATAAATGGCGCATCAGGATCAACTGGAGAATCATATTCTCCATCAACAGTATTCCAAGGAAGTAGGCCGTTCGCAGAAGTCTTGAGTTTTCCATCAGTAAAGCTTCTCAACCAATTAGCCGTTTCTTCAGAGGAACCATAAACTGCACTTCCATCCACCCATGCGGTAATACCGTTGACATGTTCTCTTGGGTTGTCTTCAGAAGTTCCAGTATTTGAGTCCCAAATACTTCTTCTAATGCACATCTCTTGTGTTCCCGTATTAAAAGGATCAAAGAACGCATCTCCCATGGGTACCTCCGTGCAGAATGTCTCATTTCCACTCTCTGTCAAAATGATGTCGTGATCGATAAATTGACCAAAACACCATAGGTAATCGCTCAGACTTGTGATAGTATCAAAATACATCACCGGCTGCGCCATTACACTGTTACTTATTTCTCTAGGGTTTGGAAGATCCGCTATCATTGGTTCACTTACACCGTCCGAGTACGCCGGAGGAGCAATTCTTGTTAAAATAGAATGAGTAGAACCCCAGTCTGGATGTCTCAAGTTATTCTCAGAACCGTCGTAGGTTCTATTCTGAGCCCACAAAATAAAGGGCATGACCAGCAAGATCGCAAGGTATAGTAATCTCATATTTTCGCATTAAGTATATAACTCATCTCCCTTAAAAAGACTAAGGAAGTTTCCCTTTTCAAATCGTTCAAAGATACGAATAAAAAATCTATGAATCCCTTAAAAACCCTTTGAATCTTGGATTTCAACAACAAAAATCATGCGAAGTTTTGGACAGAAAAGAGGCATATCGAATTTATGGTTTTTTGTATCCATTGACAATGAATGAGTTCTATTTGTTATGGATTGATTTAAAGAGCTTAAGATATCCTTACTTAAAATCTTCCTTCATAGCTATTCGGATTAAAATAAATTGTAATATATTTGATTGAAATATCAGGACAAAGCATATGGCGAACGTAAAAAACCTTGTCCTTCTTTCCTTGATCTTTGGTTTCTCATGCTATGTTTTTGGACAACAAGATAGTAGCTACATTGACAACCAAATTCAAGATGATAAGGAAGGAGGCTGGTGGACTTTTAATATTGATGGAGGTATTAGTTTTCTTCAATCCGACATTAAACCCCGCATCGGTCAGGGGTATGCCATAGGGCTTAGTGTCGAAAAAAACCTCTCCTATTCCGCAGACCAGCTTCTTATCCCCAACTTGAGGTGGAGAATTAATTTTGCCAGCAATTCAGGCCTTGATACTGAACGTTTTACAGGCATTGAAAAACAATACAGCACTCAACGGTTCTAGAACTGAGGCAGAACCACTCAATTATGCCAATAGTCCTGGTTTTATCTATCCTAATTACCGCAATAAAAATAATCGAAACAGGCATAGAAGTCCCTATTTACATCAATCCCAATAGACTGAATAATTCCTGGCACATTGGAGTGTTTGCCGGTTTCGGAATCGGTTGGTATCATGTGGATGTCGATCAACGAAATGGACTGGGCAATGCCTACGACTATGCCGGACCCGATTTTAATGATATTCCCAATTTATCTGAGTCTGATGTCATAAGCTTGCTAGAAAGAGAATGGGATGGAGACTATGAGACTGCTGCAGATGGATTTGACGATCAACAATACCTGAACAACATCATGCCTACTTTTGGATTAGAACTGGGTTACATAAGCCTGAAAGATGTAACCGTAGGCCTTAAATACAGAGTAACCTTAAGTGGTGAAGACCTTCTGGATGGCATACAGTGGGAAAATGACAATTCTCAAAGTTCAGATAATGATATTCTTCATTTTCCCGGAATTTTCTTGAAGTGGAATATCAAGCAGGCTTCTAATACAAAGACTGTTTTGGCACCAGAGATAGAGATGAAAACTCCCATCGACAACGATGTAGTAACACAAAATCCACTGGCCATTATTCGAACAAAAGTTAGATACATAAAAAGCGTTAAAGACCTGAATATCAGCCATAACGGCTTTGATTATGACGTATTCCAATACTACAATAAAGAACTGGCAACCAATGTACCTTTGATCGAAGGTGAAAATAAAATTATCATCACAGCTAGTAATAATGCCGGAACAGATCAAGTCATATACAACTACACCTATACTCCGGGAGCTAACAGCGATTTTCGCGGCAGTAAACCCATCATAAAGTTCATCGAACCTGAGGTGGATAATCAAAATGTACTCGGCCTAAAAATGGATCTTAAAATTGATCCAATCGGCGTTTCAAGTGAGCGAGATTTAAGAATTTTTGTGAACGAGCAGGAGCAACTTGATTTCATTTATGATAAAAGAGACCCCTATCTCAATCTACCCATACAATTGAACCAGGGAAAAAATACCATTAAAGTAGTAGCCATCAATAAAAATGGTGTTTCTCAAGTAAGTCGAGACGTTTATACGGATAATTCCGGCGCTCTAACAAGTTTTAATCTAATCAAACCTGAGGGAGAACTTTTGTCTACAAACACAGAGAGCACACCCGTTGAAATCTTAATCAATGGTCAAGTTGATGAAAAAGACTTACAGTTTTTAGTCAATGACAAGAAATACCCCTACGAATATGACCCTGAAACACAGCGTGTCACAAGTAATGTTATGCTTCTCAACGGCACTAATATCATTGAGCTCATAGTAAAAAATAAGACGAGCAATGTAAAGCAAAAGATCAAAGTATTGCGCTCTGGTGCTCGCAGATATGTGGATAAAGAACCTGAATTGGATCTGAGCAAAAGGTCGGGAGAATTTGAAGTTTCAGAGTTTATTCCAGTTATATGGAATAATTCCAATGCGACCTGTTCGTATAATTTGGAATTGATCTATCCGAGTATATTGGATGGTGATGAAATTGAGATCTTTCTGAATAACCAGGAAATGTCCAATTTCACGATTTTCAAGGAAGAGAAAATTCTTAGAAAGAGCCTAACTCTAAATCAAGGAACCAACTACCTTAAAATTCGAGATAATAGTCGGAAAGTCAATGTTTACGACAAGATTCTGAACTGCAACGCCGATAATAGTGGTGTTGCGCAACCGGATGTAGTGGAAAAAGTAGATGTTCCGCAAACACAGGATAAGCCTGTCGTGGAAGATAAGTCGAATATTACTGACACGGAGCCAATTGTTACCAATACTCCAAAAACTACGACTTCATTGGCACCAAGCATTAACGTCGTTTCTCCAAGCAATGTCAAGACAGATCTATCCAGTCCAAATATTCGATACGAAGCTTATGTGACCAATGTAAGTTCTAGGAATGATTTAACCATATATTTCAACAAGGATATAGTTCAAGATTACAGTTTTGATCCCTCTTCGGGCAAAGTAGTATTTGAACGAAATGCAAGTCAGGAAAAGAATAGCATCAGTCTCATAGTTGTTAATGCTCAGGGTGTTGCGGATGATGTAAGGTTCTTGTCTTACGTCAAGCTCGATCCACCGGAAATATACCTCAGTTCTCCTCAAAATCAATCCACTTTTGAAACCAATGTAGTTCAATTCAGTGGACAAATATTGAGGACTGAAAACAGCGGTGTCGTCATCAAAAATAACGGTAGAATTGTGTCGGACTGGACCCGAGAAGGAAATAGCATTAATGGAACCTTCAACTTAAATGAAGGGGTGAATAAAATCGAGATCACCGCAGGAAACCTAACGGCTTCGAAAACCAAGACAATATATATTTACTACGATCCGATTCTATCCCCTGTTATCAAGTTCATCAGTCCTGAAGCAGCTTCATCAGAAGTGGTTAATTCAAGGATTCCTTTGATTGCCAGCATTAGTTCAGTCAAGAGCAAAGACCGTATCGAATTGTTGATAAATGGCACTCGAAGATCAGATTTCAACTTCGAAAATGGTTCTCTGAATACAATGCTAAACCTTAGAGAAGGCACAAACCAAATTACCATCATAGCGAGCAATAAGATTGGGCAAGACAATAAGCAAATCACCATCGATTACAGAGTTCCTAGACCTCCGAGAATTCAATTTGTAAGACCATTTACAAATAGACAATTGGTCAAAGAAACTCCATATAAAATGGAAGCAAGAATTGATCATATCAACACCAACGACAGGGTAAAACTCAAGCTCAATGGTGTACTCATCGAATCGCCTCAATTGTCAGCCAATGGTCTACTTAGCCAAGAGCTCGACCTTATCGTGGGAATTAATGAAATAGTAATTGAAGCTGAAAATCAAGATGGAGGAGATGCTCAGTCTATCAGTGTGAGTTACGTGCGACCAAAACCACCTATTATCAATTTGCTCTCGCCACAGGGGGACATTCGAATAGAGTCATCGCAACTCGATCTACAGGCCAATGTCCTAAGGGTAGAGGGTGCCAACAACATCAATGTTTTATGCAACGGAACCGCTCAGCGTTTTACCTACAGTGAATCTGCTTTGAGAGCTCAAGTTCCTCTTGTAGAAGGAAATAATATCATTGTTATCACAGCCAACAACCTGGATGGAGATATTAGGAAAGAGATCAATGTAGAATACAAAAAGCCTGTTCCTCCACCTATTATCGACTGGTATGCTCCCAGAGAATCCGGGACTGAAGTTCGATCGAAATTATATACGCTACGCTTGAAAGTTGATCATGTCATAAGCAAGAACAGCATCAGCCTTTTGTTCAATGGCCAATCGATCGACTTTTCATTCGATCCTGAAAGAAATTTAGTCAATGCGGAGGTGTTGCTTCTAGAGGGAATTAATGAGATTAACATCGAAGCCAATAACGAAACGGGTTCTGCAAGAGCAAAGTCGACGATCAATTATAAAAAATCTGTTGATCCAAGCAGCAGATTACCCAGGACAAGGATTATTAGCACAGGTGATATAGAGAAGAGTGCATTCGATTCTAATCTGGGACAATTGGCTATGGTAGCAGAAGTTGCGAATATAAACGACAAGAATCAGATACTTTTGCTTGTTAACAATCAGGCTTTAACAAATTTCGTTTTCCAAAAGGATTCGGGAAGAATCATTGCCACCATTCCTCTTAGGAAAGGAGTCAATAACATCAGTGTTAAAGTCACCAATCAGTTTGGCAGTTCTTCAGACACTAGAACCATTACTTTTTAAGTGTCACCGATGTGACCAATGAATTATTGTAAATCGCTCTAAATAAACTTTTTGCTAATAATTCTTATTATTGCAGGAAGTCACGGTGATTGACGGCGAATATTTATAAATTCGAAATATTAAATCGAACGCAGGCGATATGCGTTAAAAATGGAAACTATGAAAGAACTTTTTATTACTTTTCTTTTATCTATTATTGTAATCGGTTCAAGTTTTGGACAACAGGATAATGGAATTCTAAGTGCCGAAATATCTGACTCTGAATGGGATGAAAGGTATATCAAACCCAACAACTATTTCGGATTTTCCCTCGATGAAGAGAGATATTTTGAGTCCTTGAAGGATTTGTCCAATAAAGATCAACAGCAAAGGACTTTTGAATTGCCCATGCCTGATGGAAGCATTGAAGTTTTTGTCCTTCAGGCCTATGATATTATGGAAGAAGAGCTAGCTAAAAAATATCAGGATATTAGGGCTTTCAGAGGACACCATCAGTTAAAACAAGAGTATAGAATTCATCTATCCATTAGTCCTTCGGGTCTTGATGCCGCTTTGGAAACAGACCATGGGCTGGCTTTGATTCACAAAGTTTCAGGAGAGGACCAAAATTTATATGCCAGTTATTGGCTTGAAGACTATCCTAACTCTGTCAATGGTGTAGAGAGCTTCCATTGCGATGTAGATCACGAGCAAGAAGAGCTTTACGATGCCGTTCACGCGGCCAACGATGGACACAAGAATAATAAATCAGCTGCTGATTATGATCTATTGAGATACCGTGTTGCAATAGCTACAACTGGTGAATTTTCAAATAAGTATGGAGGAACAGAAAACTCAGTAATGGCAGAAGTAGTGACCATCCTGAATAAAGTCAATCTGGCTCTCCACCGAGACGCGGGAATTGAACTTCAATTGATCAATAATACAGAACAAGTATTCTTCTATACTGCCTCCACGGACCCATATACCAATGGAAATACAGGAGCTATGTTGGGAGAAAACGGACCTGTTCTAAGAAATAGACTGGGATCGGCCAATTACGACATTGGACATGTTTTCGGAACAAATGCCGGAGGGTTGGCTTCTCTTGGATCAGTTTGTCAGGGAAATAAAGAAAATGGAGTTTCTTGTCAATTTGGAAATTACAGCTCTACGAATTTCTTTATCATCGTAGCTCATGAAATGGGACATCAATTCTCGGCCACCCACACTTTTAACAACTGTGAGGGTAACGAAACTCCAGGGACAGCTTTTGAGCCAGGATCCGGTAATACCATCATGTCTTACTCAGGAGCGGGTTGTGCAATGTGGAATCAAAACATCAACGACGCTTACTACCATATCAATTCCATTCAGAGAATTTGGAATTTCACCAGAGATCAGGGTGCCGCTTCGGAATGTGCTGCCAAAATTGAAACGGATAATGAGTGTCCCGAAATAAATATTCCTTACACCAGCGGCTTCTATATTCCTTTGAAGACTCCTTTTGAGCTTGAGGGACAAGCAATCGACGCGAATGGTGATAATATGACCTTTACATGGGAACAATATGATTTGGGTGCACCAGTTCCTCCGGGACAATTACCACGCGGTGATGCGCCTCATTTCAAATTTAATCCTCCGGTTAATGAGCCTTATCGTTCCTTCCCTTCTCTCCAAAATATCTTGAATAGAAATTTCTTTGATCGTCTGGATTACTTACCTGATTCTACACGATTGATGACGTATAGGTTTACGGCGAGAGACAACAATGCAGAAGCGGGTGCAGTAAGTTGGGAAGAATTTTCTTTCTACGTTACGGATGAAGCAGGACCTTTTGCTGTGGTACAACCAAATAATGGAGAATCTTTAACAGCAGGTGTCTATAACTTTATCAACTGGGATCCAGCTGAATCTCAACTAGCTCCGGTGAATTGTGCCAATGTGGACATCATGATCAGCCTTAACGGTGGACTAACTTTCCCTGACACACTTGCCAAGGCTACACCAAATGACGGAAGAGCTTTGGTATTGATTCCAGAAGATGTACTTGGAGAAAATAATGTTCGAATCAAAATCAAGTGTTCAGAGAGTATCTTCTTTGATATCTCAGATCGAAACTCGAATGTTGTCGCTCCATCAGAGCCTGGATATGTCGGTATTATCGAACCGGAATATCAAGAAATATGTTTGCCGGAAGAAGCCAAGATTGTCATAGAAACTAAGTCAATTCTAGACTATGATTCTACTGTATTCGTGAACTATGATTTGAGTTTTACGGATGGCGTTCAAGTTGATTTGGCCAGCGATAGATTGACACCTGGAGAAAATCTTGATTTGACCGTTCAAATGGATGAGGAAATTGCTGGTGACACCTTGGTAATACAGGTGCAGCTTTTCAACAACAAAGATACTTTTGAGTATACGAGTAGAATCTTGGCCATCTCCAATAACTTCGGCGATCAGGTATTGCTTTCACCTGCTGACGGTATCAGCGGCGGGAGCTTAGTTCCGGACTTCGAATGGACGAGAAGTGCCGATGCAAGATCTTATCAGTTACAGATAGCAACCAATGCTTCATTCGGAAGCCAGTTTATTGTCTACGAAGAAAATGTAACGGGAACAAGTATTCAAAAACCAATTACTCTGGATGGCTCAACGATATATTACTGGCGAGTGAATGCCATTAACAAATGCGGTACGCACATCACTGGTAAAGTCAATGTTTATGCCACAGAGGTATTGAGTTGTAGTGAATACAGTTATACAGGAGGACCAATTCGAATATCTCCTAACGGTACTCCGGAAGTACAGATGATTTTGACCGTTGTGGAATCCGGACCGGTGAATGATCTAAACGTTCTTAACGTTTCTGCTTCTCACGACTTCGTAGGAGATTTATCTGCTAAAATTATCAGTCCTGATGGAGGTACTGAAGTTAAGCTATGGTCCAATCAGTGCGCCAATAGAACTACCGTATCGGCTTCATTTGACGACGAGGCTACGGAAGAGTTCGATTGCCTGTACTTATCCACTCCAGGACCGGCTATTGAGCCAGAAGAACCACTTGCTAATTTTAATGGCTTAGAACAGTTTGGTAATTGGACCTTGGTAGTAGAAGATAATTCGGGAGGTTCAGGTGGAGAATTAGAATCATTCGCCATAGAAGTATGTGCTGCTTCTTTCCCCGCGACTCCGGAACGTTTGGTCAATGAGATTCTCAGAATGGACCCAAGTACTCAGGAAAACATTACTTCTGATTTATTGGCTTATGGTCACCAGGACATTGAAGATCGCGAAATCATTTTTGCAGTAACAAAGACGACAACCAAAGGGGTACTAAGGTCTGGTACAAGAGTGATAGGTCTTGGTCAAGGATTTAGAATGTCAGATATTCTGGACGGTAGAGTTACTTATGAGCATACTTCCGGTCAGGATGACGAGTGGGATTCATTTGAGTTTATTGTTTACAACACAGCTGGAACTTTGGCTGGACCGGTAGATGAGTTTAGAATTCAAATAGGAGAACCGGTTAACAATACGGAAGAATTGAATCAATCATTGAAGATTTATCCCAATCCTAATAGTGCTAATGTAGCGTATATTGATCTACCTTATGCTGATGATTGGAACATAGAAATGTTGGGAATCGATGGAAAAAGAGTTGCTATTGACTATCAAACGTTTGGCCATTCCGCTAAATTGAGCTGGTCAGCGCTTACTCCTGGTATTCACATTGTTAGAATATTCAATTCTAAAGATAATTTTACTTCAAAACTAATTATAGCGGAGTAAACTTTTGATAAGATAGCGGGTCACCCTTTCCAATATTGAATGGACCCGCTGTCTTGTCTACCTTATATCCCAACCTTGTTTTTTAAAGATACCTGCCTGAATCACCGCTCTAGCCAAAAGGAAGATATTCAGCGCCAATAACATGCCGTGATGGACATCCCATTTTATCAACAGAAAATGTGCTAAAAGATATATTGCAAAAGCGATAATCATTGAGTTTCTCATCGCCCTTGAAGCCGTCAAACCAACATACACACCATCCCAGATATAACTCCAACAACCAATAATAGGCGTTATGACTACCCAAAGTAATACCACTTCTCGTTCTATACCGGTAAGACTTCCCTCACTGAATAACTCATAAAAACTGCTTCCCATGAATAAATACACAACACTAAAAACAAGTGCTACCACAAACCCCCACTTTAAGGAACTTTGAAGTGCAACTTTCATTAGATCTCGATCCTGCCTTCCTTTGTACTTCCCTACTACACTTTCTGATGCGTAAGCGAATCCATCAATACCGTAACTCATCCAATTGATGAATTGCAAGAAAATGATATTGGCAGCAAGAATTTGGGTGCCGTACATCGCCGATTGTGCGTTAAAAAAGGCAAAAGCAAAAGACAAAAAGAAAGTTCTGATGAAGATATCGCGATTGATTCCTAAGAACTCTCTGAAATCATCCCATCTCCAGGACATCTTCTTCCATGCTGCAGGAATAAACTTGAAGTGAGCGTTCAATATTATGATGATTCCAAGCAGAAGTCCGCCGTATTGGGCAATCACTGTGCCTATAGCAACCCCGCTGATTTCCATTTGCTGGACCACCACTAAATACCAAGACAATATTATGTTAATGACATTGATAAAAATGGTGATGAGAAGTGGAATTTGGGCATTTTGCCTACCGAAAAACCAGCCCAAAATGACATACAAACTCAAAGTAGCTGGTGCAGCGTAAATTCTAATATAGAAATACTCCTTAACCAGAGGAATCATCTCAGTAGGAACCTGCATGAGCTTGACACCAATATTGATCAACGGATTTTGAAAGATAAAAATCAATGTAGCTAAAACGATTCCAAGTGAGATAGACTTGAAAAGTTGAAAATATACCTCCTTATCATCCGACCCTCCATACGCCTGAGCAGTCAATCCTGTGGTACCCATTCTAAGAAAGCCAAAATTCCAGTACAGAAAATTGAATATCATTGAAGCTATACCGATGGCCCCGATATGTTCGATAGAAAGCCTTCCCATCAGGGCCGTGTCAACAGAACTTAGTAGGGGAACCGATACATTGGTAAGGATGTTGGGTAATGCAAGACGTAGTATCTCTTTATTGATCTTATTCACACCATCAACAGATCTTATTATTTAAGTCAATTGTCGCGTCACAACTTGCCTATTTTTAATCTCGTTCCCGGCAGTAGTTTAGAATCTTCATCCAGCTCATTAATTTCATACAAATCCTTGGCTTCAATTCCAGGATACATGTCCGCAATTTCATCCAAAGAGATTAAATGTTCAATGATATAATATTGAATGGCTGACTTAGGCCTGAAATGATCTGCATATCTCACTTCATCGACCAAGGAAATTGCAAGGACATCATTATTCGAAGGTTTTGTCTCTGACTTTACTATCGGAACATCCTCTAGTTTTTTATCTGATCGCTGAATGGGGACGACATCAATCGCCTTACATACCACAGAAAGGCGTTGCCCAGGGTATATTCGATCGTTCTTCAAATAATTCCAATTCTTCAAATCAGTAATACGGCAGTCAAATCTTCTTGCTAAATTGTAGAGATTATCTCCGGATCGAACCGTATATCCACTTTGCTGAACCTTATATCTGGGAATAACACCATACCGAGGGTGAATTCCATTAAAAAGACTATCCACTTTTTCTGAATAATAGGTCCCCAAAAACCTGCCCATAGCGTCCGATGGTAAGGAGAGAATATACCCTTCTGAATTCGATGGAATTACATTTCTTTTATAGGAAGAATTAAGCAATTCGATCAAGTCAATATTTAAATCTGTTATTTCGGCAATTCGATCAAAACTCAACTCATCGTAGATAATCGTGTATTCGATATTCGGATTGTAATCTTCGAATGGTAAAGTCGCCGTAATATCGTGCTCGTGGTAATAATACATCAGATAATTGAAGGCAATAAACTTGGGGATATAGCGCTGTGTTTCTTTGGGTAAATATTCTTTCAACTCCCAGAAATTTCTACTTCCCGATTCTCGAATCGCTTTCCTCATTCTACCGGGGCCACAATTATAAGCAGCCAAAGCCAATGTCCAGTCTTCGAATTGATCATAGAGTTCTTTCAAGTAGAGCATAGCAGTCTCTGAAGACTTATAGAGATCACACCGCTCGTCCACCATATCATCAATTCTCAGTTGATAGTAACTACCTAGTCGATGCATAATTTGCCAGAGACCAACGGCCTTAGATCGTGAAACAGCATAGGGCTTGAGCGCAGACTCCACAATGGGCAAATACCTCAATTCGTATGGCAGACCATATTTGGAAGAGTACTGGTCAATGTAGGGGAAGAAAAGCTCCGACCTACCAATGATATCGGACATTAGAGAACGATGTCTATTCGTATATAGATTAATGTAGAATTCTACATCCTCTGTATACCGCACATCAACGATGTGATACATATTAAGTACTCGGGACTTAATTTGTTCATGGTCATTGTTCTCTCCTTCATACTCCGTTGCTCCTAACTGAAGGAAACAAAAAACCAATAAAAATAAATTAACGAATTTTATCATATCTGCTCGAAAAAGATCGCTAAAATTAGTAAATATTTTTCATTAAGCCTTCTTTGTCCAAATCCTCGAGAATCTAAACGAAGCTTGTGTTCTACGAATACTTTTTTTTCTTAATATTGACCTAATTTTACTTCTTTTTGTTGCCAAGTAAACACAAGTATGATTGCGAACAAGATAGATAACGACACCAAGCAAATAAACAAGGAAAAAGCGCTAGATCTTTATCAGAAGCTTCTTTTACCCAGGCTAGTCGAAGAAAAAATGCTCAATCTCCTAAGGCAAGGAAAAATATCCAAGTGGTTTTCTGGTATAGGACAGGAAGCCATATCCGTTGGTTGCACCGCTGCGTTACTAGAGGATGAGATAATTTTTACCATGCACAGAAATTTGGGTGTCTTTACAACCCGAAATGTAGATCTGCAGAATCTGTTTTGTCAATGGCAAGGAAAACTTCCCGGTTTTACCAAGGGAAGAGACCGCTCTTTTCACTTTGGTAGTATGGAGCATCATATTGTGGGAATGATCTCGCACCTGGGACCGCAGTTGAGCTTGGCCAATGGGATCGCCCTTGCACACCGTCTTTCTAAGGAAAACAAACTCAGCTTGGCTTTTACCGGAGAAGGAGGAACAAGCCAAGGTGAATTTCATGAAGCGTTGAACATAGCTTCAGTATGGAACCTGCCCGTTATTTTTGTCATAGAGAATAATGGTTATGGGTTATCCACGCCAACTAAGGAACAATACAATTGCCGCCACCTTGCCGACAAAGGGGTCGGTTATGGTATGGAAGCACACATCATAGACGGGAATGATATCCTGGAGGTTTACCAGAGAGTGAGTGAAATTGCGGAGGACATCAGAGCAAATCCCAGACCAGTACTTCTCGAGTGCAAGACTTTCAGAATGCGCGGACATGAGGAAGCATCAGGCACCAAATATGTTCCACAGGAATTATTCGATCTATGGGCGGAAAAGGATCCAATCCTAAGACTGGAAATTCAACTCCTTGAAGCGGGATGGATAGATGAGGAAGAAATAAAGACGAATAAAGCGGGTATAAAAACGCTAATTGCGGAGAAATGGGCAGAAGCGGATGAATATCCGGACATTGAGGCCATCGCTACTGATGAATTGAATGATGTTTATATGCCTTATGCTCAACAGGAATCTAATCCCGGTTCTACTACTACCAAAAGATTTGTGGACGCAGTATCTGATGGCTTGAGACAATCCATGGAGCGACATGACAACTTGGTTCTAATGGGACAGGATATTGCCGAGTACGGCGGTGTTTTTAAAGTGACCGATGGATTTTTGAAAGATTTCGGTCAGGAGAGGGTTCGAAATACCCCATTGTGCGAAAGTGGAGTGATAGGCTGCGCTCTGGGCCTAAGTTTGATGAACTACAAAGCGATGGTAGAAATGCAGTTTGCAGATTTTGTCAGTTGTGGTTTCAATCAAATCGTCAATAATCTGGCTAAGTTACACTACCGATGGGGCGAAAATGCGGATGTGCTTATTCGAATGCCAACAGGAGGTACTGTCGGAGCTGGTCCTTTCCATTCTCAAAGCAATGAGGCGTGGTTTTTTCACACCCCAGGACTGAAAGTGGTCTATCCGTCAAGCCCTGAAGATGCCAAAGGCTTGTTAATGAGTGCGATTGAAGATCCCAATCCGGTAATGTACTTTGAACACAAGGCATTGTACAGAAAAATTCAAGGAGAGGTGCCGGAAGGTGACTTCTATACTCCAATAGGAAAATCGAAATTAATTCAGGAAGGGACAGATCTCAGCATCATTACTTATGGTCTAGGTGTGCATTGGGCCATTGACTTTGCAGAACAGTCAGAATATTCTATCGAAATATTAGATCTCAGGTCGCTTAGACCACTGGATTATGAGGGAATAGAAAATACCGTGAAGAAAAACAATCGTGTGCTTATTCTTCATGAGGACAACCTTATAGGAGGCATCGGGGCAGAAATCAGTGCTTATATATCTGAACATCTATTCGATCACCTGGATGCGCCAGTAATAAGGCTGGGGGCTATGGATACTCCTGTTCCGTTTAATCCGGTACTGGAAAATCAGTATATGCCAAACTCGAACTTGAGCGAGGCAATTGATAAGCTGACTGCCTACTAAATTCATTCTTCTTTTGAAGGGCGACAATTTAATTTTAAGCAGATTTCAATCAATTTCGGTACCTTGCATTTTTTTAGAGCAACAACAAGTTTATGAATTTTAAGGTAGACGAAATTATTGCGGTGGGAGGTAGTTCTTCCTTGTTCGTCATGGCTATCAACAAGCCCAATGGATTGGTGCTTGAAGATATGAAATCCAAAAAAAGAAGGTTTTATACAGCTAGAAAGCATCAGTTTACTCCACTAGGTTCTATTGCCATTTATACAATTGAGGATTCCAGACCATTGCATGAAATATTTGAAAAAATGCACAATGCCTCGATAGATGTAGAGGTTCCCTCTCATAAAGCAGAACTGGAACAGATCATCGAATATTTCGATGAGGTAATGCCCGATTATGATCCGGACCAAGTTACACCTGGGGACATTAGAAAAGTGATCAAATGGTACAATTTTCTAAATGATGTCTCTTATTTCCAAAGAGAGGCGGAAGACGGCGAGAATTCTGAAGAAGAATAATAGAGGAGATTCCTCAACAATCCAGTAAGCTATGTATAAAAACAAAAAAGTCGTAGTTGTCTTACCAGCTTATAATGCTTCAAAGACTCTGGAAATGACCTATAAGGAAATTCCTATGGATTTGGTAGATGAAGTCATATTGTGTGATGACGCAAGTAGTGATGAAACATCGAATGTGGCCAAATCTCTTGGAATAGATCACGTCATAGTGCATTTGGAAAACAAAGGATATGGCGCCAATCAAAAATCGCTGTACAACAAAGCCCTGGAAATAGGAGCAGACATAGTGATCATGCTTCATCCGGATTACCAATACACACCTAAGTTAATACCGAGCATGGTCAATATTATAGGAGAAGACCTATATCCCGTAGTATTGGGCTCAAGAATTCTGGGGATGGGCGCTCTAAAAGGAGGAATGCCTATTTATAAATACATTGCCAATCGATTTCTTACTCTTAGCCAAAACTTACTCATCAACTATAAATTATCAGAATATCATACGGGATACCGATCCTTTAGTGCGGAGGTTTTGAGAAACATAAACTTTAATGAGAATTCCGATGATTTTGTATTCGACAATCAGATGTTGAGTCAAATCATATACAAAGGCTATGATATCGGTGAGGTCACTTGTCCTACAAAATACTTCGAAGAAGCATCTTCCATTAATTTTAAGAGGAGCGTAACCTATGGATTAGGCGTACTTTCCGTTTCCTTTAAGCATTTTCTTCAACGCTTAAAGATTTCGAAGTTCAAGCTCTACAAATAATTGCTTAGAACCGTTGTACCTTTAATGTTTTTTTACTTATATAGATTAGTCCGAGTACTATTGTGTAAGTAATGGTGGCAGTCATTATTTTTTTGGTTTACTTCTAATTACAATCGTCAATTTTTATCCTTTGAACCTAGATATAAAAAAACTTTTAGAGCTCAAGAGCGAACAATATCAGACTCCTGATTTCATAAAAAGTGACCCGATAGCAATACCCAAAAAATTTATCTCGCAACAAGATATAGAGATAACTGCTTTTTGGATTGCCATGTTGTCCTGGGGCAATAGAAAATCTATAATAAATAGCGGATTAAAACTAATTGAACTTTTTCAATATCATCCCTATGACTTCATTCTGAATCACACAGAAAAAGATAGAGCGGTTTTTTTAGACTTTAAACATAGGACTTTTCAAGCTACGGATAGTCTTTATTTCCTAGAATTTTTTCAATGGTTTTACAAAAACCACTCAAGCCTGCAAGATGCCTTCGTTTCAGATGAGGTATATTCTGAGGATAATGTAGAGCAGGCTCTTATTCAATTCCATCAATTCTTTTTCAGTTTGAACGATGCTCCAAAAAGAACGAGAAAGCATGTAGCATCGCCGGCAAAGAATAGTAGTTGTAAAAGACTCAATATGTTTTTACGCTGGATGGTACGTCCCTCAAGTACTGGGGTGGACTTCGGTCTCTGGGAGAGAATAAGTCCATCACAACTCCTGATTCCTCTGGATGTCCACGTTCATAGAACAGCTCTAAATCTCGGGCTAATATCGCGCAAGCAAGCAGACTGGAAAGCTACTTTAGAGTTGAGTCAAAAACTAAAAGTCTGGAAACCCGAGGACCCCTGTTATTTTGATTATGGACTATTTGGATTGGGCCTTGAGTCTAGACAGAAGCCCATTTAAGGAGTCATGATCCTAAGTTCATCGATGAATTGATTGGCTCCCTTATTCACGTAAGCATAAACTCTGTAGCTCCCGTTGGCCGTATTGAGATTACCTATCAAAACCTCTGTGCCCGGTCTGGACATCTTGGCTTCATGCAAACGCTTGAAACCGGTAACTTTATTGATTTCGAAGAAAGAGTTAAGTAGTTCTTTAGCCTCACTGGCATTGTACTCATCTTCCGTATCTTCAATACACATCCATACTGTGCTATCAAAATACTTCGCAACGGTCGTGGCGTTTCCAGTTCTCAGGCCTTCAGCGATATCACTGGTTTGCGCAAAAGTCGAAGAACTAAAAACTAATGCTAGAAGAACACTTAATGCTATACTATATTTCATCTTAAAAATGTTCATGATTTAAAATCTCAATTCTAATAACGCAAGTTTATGAGGATAAATTCCATTATGCCAATCTGCTGCGTAAATTTGTTGATCAGTTTCAAGATATTTTGTTGATAAAAATAGACCATTGAATAAAAAAACAGCATTAGTCATATTGGATGGATGGGGAATAGGCGACCAGTCAAAAAGTGATGCTATTTATCACGCTAATACCCCTTACATGGATGAATTACAAAGAACAAGATCTCATGCAAGCTTGACTACCTTTGGTGAAATAGTTGGTCTCCCCAAGGGACAAATGGGGAATAGTGAAGTAGGACATCTCAATATAGGCGCCGGTAGAACAGTTTATCAGGATCTTCTAAAAATCAATAGGGCAATTAAAGACCAGAGCTATTTTTCGAATGAAAAGCTATTGAAGATCAGCAACTATTGCGACTCATATCAAAAACCACTGCATATACTTGGCCTAATTAGCGATGGTGGAGTTCACTCGAATATTGAGCATATTCTGGAGTCTGCCTTATTCTTCGATCGACAAGGAATCAAGGTATTTCTCCACGCCTTTACGGATGGTAGAGATACAGATCCTCACTCAGGAATTGATCATTTAAAACAAATTCTCACCAGCATAGCGTCTACCGGAATTGAATTGGCCAGTATTTGCGGCAGATATTATGCCATGGACCGAGACAAGAGATGGGAGAGAACCAAACTTGCCTATGACTTACTAGTGAACGGACAAGGAACAATCTCCAATGATTTGATTCAGAGCGTCAGGCAAAGCTATGACCGAGGTGTTTCTGATGAATTCATCGAGCCCATTGTTCATCAGAAAGGGAAACAAGACGAGGCGAGGATAAAAGATGGAGATGCTGTTTTCTTTGTCAACTTTAGAACTGATCGTCCGCGACAGCTTACGGAAGTACTAAGTCAAAAAGATCATCTTGATCTTGGAATGAAAACACTTGATCTCTTCTTTTCTACCATGACAGAGTATGATCAACAATTCCAAGGCCTCAATGTGATCTATCCCAAGGAAAATATCAAAGAGACTCTGGGGGAAATTCTAGCAGCACATTCTAAAACGCAGTTAAGGGCAGCTGAAACAGAAAAATATCCTCACGTTACGTTCTTCTTTAATGGAGGTAGAGAGGAGCCCTTTGAAGGAGAAGATCGAATTCTGGTTAACTCGCCTAAAGTGGCAACTTATGATCTAAAACCAGAGATGAGTGCGAATGAACTCACCAATCAATGTATATCTTTTATTGAGGAGAATTGTCCCGACTTTATCTGCCTCAATTATGCCAATGCTGATATGGTCGGGCATACAGGAAGTTTTGAGGCCGTAGTTCGAGCCTGTGAGACCTTGGATGGGTGTGTTGAGGGACTGGTAAAGGTCTTGACGAAGAACAATTATTCGATTCTGATCATCGCGGATCATGGAAATGCGGATTTTATGATCAATGCAGATGGAAGTCCGAACACTGCTCACA
>CBDDLT010000018.1:0-48032 GCA_965230755.1 Saprospiraceae bacterium
CTATGCTGTTAATCAAGATCCTGTAACAATGTGTTTGTCCGAGACGGTAAGCATGGAACTCGTAGTTTATCCCTACCCTATGTGGAATCCAATTGGTCCTTTTGAACTTTGTTCTACACCGGGCACCAATTCATTACTTATTGACCTAACAGAAAACGATGAAGCTATTGTAGGCTTAGATGGTAGAGTCGAATGGTTTTTAGATGATCTAGCAACTAATCCTGTAGTAACCCCGACCATGGTTAATCTGATGGCCCCAGGTAATACCTACTACACCCAGGTATACGGCCCTGAACCAGGTAATTGTCTTGGACCAATCGTAGAAGTAGAATTCATATTAAATATGAGCCCGTTTGCAAATGAGCCTGAAGAAAAAGAGATATGTGTTGACCCTGATTTAACCACGGTAATCATAGACCTTACCCAATACAATGATGAGATATACATAGGCGGGCAAATCAGTTGGTTTACGGATATAGGCTTGACCAATCTCATCCCTAACCCAGAGGAATACATGGCCACACGTACACTTACCGAAGTATATGCACGAGTGGAGGAAAACGGATGTTTTAGCAATACCGTAGTACTGAGATTCGTCGAATTGGAGCAACCTGAGGCTAATGATGCGTCTATTGATGGCTGTGATGATGGGTCAGGCTTTGCCACCTTTGACCTTACTACCATCAATAACTTAGTCAATGGCGGTACCGGACTTCCGGTAATCTACTACGAAGAATTCGATGGAGAATTTTTGAGCTCCATCATTGGTGATCCGGACAATTATTACACGGATAGAACCACGATTTTTGCTGTTGTAGACAACGGAGATTGTACTTCGAATGTGGTTACGATTACATTGAATATTCTCAATAATGCTGAATTATTGGATATATCCCCCATATCTGTCTGTGCTGATGAAAATGGCCAAGCTCGAATTAATCTATTGTCTTACGAGGCAGACATGTTAGACGGACAACCAGGAACCATTACTTGGTTCTTGGAAGATCAAGTTAATTTGGTACAGTTCCCTGACTCAGTTATCATTACAGGTGATAGCATTTTTGTTGCTCAAGCCGGTTCTGGAACCTCTTGTGCCAGTGATCCTGTATCCATTCTATTTACATTGTCGAATGGCATTAATCACTCAACTCCAAATAATCCTTACCTTCTATGCCCTGATCCCACTACCGGGCTTGCTTTGATTGACCTAGAGTCCTTTATCGATTCGATATATAATGGCACAGGAACTGGTGTATGGACGGAAACCAATGGGGATACCATCGATCTTACCATGGATTATTTCAGCACTTTGCCAACGACCCTTAATTTGTATTTGACCGAAGGATTATGTGAGTCGGGCATGATCGTGTTTGAATTTGAGGAACGGCCAAGTTTCAGAATCAATGACGCTTCCTTAACAGCTTGTGATGATGGAAGCGGCAACGCATTATTCGATCTTACTCTTGCAGAAAATGATATTTTTAACGATCCGAATGCCTCGTTTACCTATTACCAAGACTTGACGCTGACCAATATTATTAATAGTCCTGGCAATTATTCATCAACCGGTGGAAGTGTTTATGTCATAGTTGAAATAGATGCCTGTTCTGCCGGACCCGCAGAATTGGTTCTAAATGTAATATCCTCAGCACAAGCCTGTCCTTCCAGTTTGGACACTTGTGGCATGAACGGTATGATTACCTTAAACTTGTTGAACTTCAACAATGAAGTTAATTGTGGGATGGGAACAAGCGTATTTGTTACCTGGTATGACGATCCACTGGCAACATCAGAAATTACTGCACCGAGCAATTATACAACAGGAGGTGGTAGTGTGTGGTTTATTGTCGGTACCGGAATCTGTGCAAGTGATACTTTGGAATTTCCGATTACAATTAACCCTCAGCCCTCTTCTTTTCCGGATACTCTGGAGTCTTGCGATGATGGAAATGGCATGGGAATATTCGACCTTACACAGGCCAATAATGTAGTAAATGGTGGCACCGGAAGCTCCGTATCCTGGTTCGAGAATATTAACCTGACGAACGCCATTGTAAATCAGGCCAATTATTCTGCCTCGGATCAAACTATCGTATATGCAACCGTTACCGCCAATGGATGTGTTTCCGAGCCTGCCGAAATTTTGTTGACCATTATTGACGAACCCAGTTTTATGGTCCCAAGCATAGACACCTGTGGGGATGCCAATGGTTCTATTACTTTGGATTTAACACAATACGATGATATTATTAATTCAAGTGGGCAAGTCAATTGGTACATAGATATGAATGGAAACATTCCGATTGCGGATCCGACCAATTTCTTCACGGTTTCTGCGACCATCTACGCTCAAGTAGATATTAATGGATGCCTGTCGCCTTTGACTCCGGTTCCTTTGGTTATACGGGCGTGTTCCTGTACAACTCAAGCGGCGGAACTTATTCCTTCTATGGTTGATGTTTGTCTTCCGGATAATTTAATAATGGATACTATTCCAGGTACTCTGGTTTTAGAATCTGGCGATGCATGGCAGTTTGTTCTACATGACGGTGATGCCAATAACTTGGGCAACATTTTGGATAGAAACAATACGGGAGTTTTCCTTTATAACCCTACATACAATTTGGGAGATACTTACTTTGTCCACGTCATTGCAGGACCACTTGATGGGTCGAATAACATAGATGTCAATGACGATTGTTTTGATATCAGTGATACTGGTATTCCAGTAAGGTTCTTTGAGCCTGCAACAGTTGATTCCGAACCACTTTATTTCGAAATATGTGAAGGCGATGTACTCACCATTGATTTAGAATTTAATCTGGCCGGATATTCCTATTCTTTTGATCTTTTTAATTCGACTACCGGTGCAAACCAGTCCATTTTCACCGGAATTTTGATGGATCGTAATTTCCAGTTGATCTTGAATAACCCGGATCCGGGAAGGTATGAATTGAGGAATATACAATACATCGGTGTCGATTGTATGGATCCTAACTTTACCAAAGAGATTATTATTGACGTTATCACTACTGTCCAAGCCAGTGAATCTTCAATTACCTGTGATTCTACCAACAATTTTTATATCGTTGAGATATTATTGACTGGAGGCAATGACCCAACTGATTATATCATATCTCCTTTATCAACGCACACGGGAACATTCGTCAATGATAGTATCTTCCGAAGTGATCCGATACCAGTTGACGAACAATCAATTTTTGGTTTTTCTGGGATTTGCGGTGGTGGAACTTCGAGCATACAAGTACCGCCTCAAGACTGTAGTGAACTATGTGCTACAGATGCAGGAAGTATCGAATTGGATACTTCAATGGCCTGTACTGCTGATTTCTTCACCATTTCAGAAATGGACAATATACTCGACAATGATGATGTGGTTTATTTTGTCATTCACGACGATCCGGATCTATTCGCCAGTGGCTTTAGGATTGTTCAAACTACTAGAGAAATATTCTATGATCCCAGCCTTGTGATCGGGCAAACCTATTATGTCACCATGGTCGTTGGAAATGGAGATCCCAATGGGGTCTTTGACATTAACGATCCGTGTCTTGATATTTCGAACACGATGTCCATTATGTTTTTACCGAATGTGCAAGTCGATTTATTTATAGTGGATAATTCTATTTGTTTAGGAGATAGCGTGGCGCTCAGTTTTGGTATTAGCGGGACTCTGCGAATGGATATCCAACTGCAAGGACCGGACGGAATTGTTAATTTAACTGATGTTGGAAATAACGATGTATTCAATTTTTACTCAGAGCGTTCGGGAGAATGGGAAATCATCGATATTCTAACGCCAACTAACTGCCTGGAGATCGGCGATGCCCAAGAGGTGAACATAAGTAATTTAAGTGCAGGCTTAGATATTCTGACAGATTTCGACGGTTATGAAATAAGCTGCGGTGGCTTAAATGACGGTGCCATTAGAGTCTTGCCGATGAATGGAGTCGAACCTTATGTCTACCAGTGGTCTGACGGAGCTACCGGATTCGAAAGAAGCAATTTATTTGCAGGAACATACACAGTCTCTGTTACTGATGCAGGAGGCTGTATAGATAGTGCCCAAGTGACGCTTACCGAGCCAACTCCTATTCAGTTAATTGCCAGTGCCTCTGACCCGGAATGCTTCGGCGGAGAAAACGGATCTATATTTATTGAAGATGTTCAAGGTGGTTCCGGAGTAGATTATAGGGCAGCTTTGAATGGCTTCGTCCTTGAAACTATCAATCCCGATAGCTTACCTTATGAAATAGAGAACTTAGGATCGAATTTCTATGAGGTGGGAATATTCGACAGCAATAACTGCTATAGTTCTGTGGATATAGAATTGGCTAGTCCTCCATCTCGTACCATTAATATTAATCGAAATGCTCTGCCAGGAGATAGTATCGTCAATCTGGGAGAAACAGTACAGCTAGAAGTACAAAGTCCATTCGACTTTGACTCTATTCAATGGGAAACGGAATTTGATTTTGACTGTGTCAACCCACCAGTCTGTGATATCATTAGAATTGCACCGTTAAGAGATGGCTTTGTCAATGTATCTGCTATCGATGAAGATGGATGTCCTGCCACGGCTTCTATATTCATTTCAGTCAATACGGAAAGAAGGGTATTTGCACCGGGAAGTTTTTCGCCCAATGCTGATGGCAACAATGATTTTTTCACACTGTATTCAACGCAAATCGCGAATATCAATCGTATGGAAGTATATGATAGATGGGGCAACCAGGTATGGCTCAACGAGAATTTCCAAGCCAATATTGAAAATCTGGGTTGGGATGGCACTTATCGGGGAGAAGAGTTGAATCCAGCGGTATTCGTCTGGCTAGCTGAAATAGAACTGATAGACAATACAACTAGAATTTTTAGGGGTGATGTCAGCCTTATTCGATAAAACTTAAAACCTTCATTTTATGTCTTTGAATTCGGGAAGAAGAACTTTTTTAAGTCTCTTTTCCAAAGCTGTATTGAGCAGCACTTTGATTCCGCCATTTTTAAGTTCTTGTGGTAATTATCCAAACCGAGTAATACTAGAGGGAATCAACTCTAAGACCATAGATTTTTTGAGATCCGTTCCGGTTATTCCTGTCGATCCCACGGACAAAGATGATCTGATTCTCGCCCAAGGCTTGAATTATCAAAAAATCATTTCTTGGGAAGACCCAATTTCTAAAAACGACTATTTCGGATATAACAATGATTTCACTTGTTTCGTCCCTCTAGGAGATAGCAAGGAAGAGGGACTGCTATGGGTCAATCACGAGTATGTCAATTCCTTTTTCATCAATGATCTGGACTGGGGAGACAAAAAGACTAAGGAACAAGTAGAAAAAGAGATGTACAATGTGGGAGGTTCCATTGTTCACATTAAAAAGAAGGATGGAAAATGGCTGGTGATCGAAGACAGCGAGTACAACAGACGCATTACCGGATTGACGCCTATTCCACTGAACTGGGATGAGCCCTTGGCCGGAAAAAGCACAGTGATGGGGACTAATAGCAATTGCTCCGGAGGCCTAACTCCATGGGGTACGATATTGACCTGCGAAGAAAATTTTCAGGATTATTTTGGTGAATTGAAGTACGAGAACAACCAAGTTGTAGAGCGTACAAAAGGACCTTACCAATGGCAGGACTACTATCCGTTTCCCTCGGAACACTACGGATGGGTGGTAGAAGTAGATCCAATCACAGGAAATGCACAAAAGCACATTGCGTTGGGAAGATTTAGCCACGAATGCTGCACCTTGTATCGATTGGATGATGATCGAATCGTTGCCTATAGTGGAGATGACAAAAAGAATGAATTCATCTATAAATTTGTCAGCTCTAAACCGAATTCTCTAAAGGAGGGAACGCTATATGTTGCAGATACGATCAATGGCAAATGGTTATCACTGAACCTGGAAGAAAGTGAGCTTCTTAAAAAACATTTCCTCAGCCAAACCGAAGTATTAATTCGATGTCGTGAGGCTGCTAGAATTGTGGGTGCAACTCCGCAGAACCGACCGGAAGATATAGAGATCGACCCTCTTACTGGAGAAGTGTACATCGCCTTGACCAATAACAGCAAAGTAGACGACGATCACGGCTCCATTCTTAAAATAGATGAGCTAGGAGACTACAGTTCTGATAGTTTCAAATCTGAAACCTTCATTTCAGGTGGTACGGAATCCGGATTGACTTGCCCGGATAATTTGTGTTTCGATCTCGCAGGCAATTTATGGGTATGTTCAGACATGTCTACTAGTAAAATGAATAATCCTAAGGGGCCATATTATCCGGATTTTAAGAACAATGCTTTGTTTGTGATTCCACGTCATGGAGCAATGGCTGGTAGACCGATTCAGGTAGCCAGTGCGCCGAGAGATGCGGAATTGACGGGGCCCTGGTTCAGCCCCGATTTCAAAACACTCTTCATAAGTGTTCAGCACCCAGGAGAAAAATCTACTCGAGGTGATTTGACCAGCCATTGGCCAGCTAATGACGGTGTGAGTATGCCTCGACCTTCAGTAATCGCTATTGAAGGAGATTTACTTGATAAATTCATGTATTTGGACAAGATGGTAATGACCCATGGCTAGGAATCATATCGATTTTGTCTTTTGAAGCCGATATAAGATCAAGCCTTTTTTGAAGCGCTTGTCCAAGATGTAATCTTCAGATATTAAAGGGTCTATCCACTTTCGAGATGACTTATCATCTTCAATCAGAATATATGGGGCATAAGGATTCTTGAACTTATCCAGCTCTTTTTGGACATTGATTCCCAGGGTTTTGATATGAAAATCCTTGAACAGAAGACTGGAATGCACATAAGGTGTACGAGGCTTTTGTTGACGAACAAAATTAATGACTGTAGAAGTATTGATCGGCAAGACTTCTACATCAGGACCGCTCTTTTCATTGATGTATTCAAGAATTTGAGCATGCGGATCTTCTTCTAAGAAGTAATCAAAGTAATTGAATATAGCCGTAGCCCCTGCCACCATCAGTAAGATCGCCAGGCTTTTAGTTTTAAATTTTTCTATCATCGAATATTCCCCTATTGCTCCTGCAAGTAAGCATAGTGCAGGAAAACACTGGATCGTATAATGATCGAAGAACCTTCCGGTCAATTGACATGCCAGCAAGCCACCCAATAGCCATATTAACGAGACCGCTTTCGCATCCCGGTTGACTTTTTTCGAAAATAACGCCCAATAAAATGGTATGCAATAAGCCAAATAACGAACATGGAAATCCAAAAGAAAATCCATTCTATCCCACAAGCCTACCGATCCTGAATAATTCCCAGGAGCGATATAAGTAATAAACTTGAAAGCCTCCCAATTATCGGAAAACCAGAAATACAAATTGACCAAGGCAAATGGAAGTACGAAAGCAGTAAATGCCAGGACTATCTGTCCTAGAAATCGTGAGAAGACTGCAATCGAAAATTGGCGATATCCCATAAAGAAATACAAGTGTAATCCACTCAAAACCAAAAAATCCGTCAAAGACAAATACTTTATACCAAATGAAACACCAATCAATAATGCCGCTATTAGCAAGCCTCTGGACGTTCTGTTCTGTAAATAAAAGTAAAAACCCATCACGGTGAACAAATTCATCCAATGTTCCAAATTGAAAGAAAGTGCATGATGAAAAAGATTGATCACAATAAATAGAATCCCAGCCAAAAGAGCTGAAAAATCATTCAAGCTTAAGTTCCTGGATATTCGATAAATGAAAAAGGCAGTTACTCCAATTATAAGCGCTAAAAAAAAGCGATAAAGCGGAATACATATCCCAAAGAGTTCATAAAGCATAGAGAACAACCATAAACCCAATGGAGGCTTTAAGTCGATTAGATCCACATAAAGTATAGCACCTTCCGATAATTGTTGCGCAAAAACCAGATAGGTGGATTCGTCGTGATCCAAAACCGTATCGAAAAAAGTAAAGAACCGGGAAATAACCGCAAGCAGAATGAAAATCCAAAGTGCATGCTTATGTTGGATATTCCATTTCATCTGTTTAAAATTTTTTGCTTTGCAGAAATCTGCAAAAAATTTATAATACATTCAGGAACTCGCATGTATTTGTTTTAATCATTCCCCAGTGAGTAGTTTTTGATTAAAAAAATTCATGCTCGTTTCATCTACTTAAAATTTTTCCGCGACTAAAATAAGCTGAAATTTCCTACTCATTTTATTACTCAATGCTGATGTACCTGATATGCGTAAAATAATCCTTTGAGAAAAAAGGAATATCCCTCTGATCGTAATAGGTTCCATCCTGATAAATAGGACTATTGATCCATACATTGCAAGGCTGATCCGGTATTTTAGCCCAGTCACTGGTAATTTTTGCTTTCGAAATTCCATCAATGAAGAATTCCACATATTTAGGATCCCATAGAATCTCGAACAAATGATAGTCGTCAAAAAAATCAGGATATAGTGCCTCATATTTAGGATAATTCAGTTGAAATTCGTTGTAACGGTCAATCAAATCATCCCCCTCTAGCTTTAGATCTTTGCCTGGTTTTACCAGTACATTTTCATCCCGCATATAATCCACAATGCTGTAATTGGCAAATCCTATGTCCTTCCACTTCTCCTCGTATATCTTGGTCCAAATTTCAATATCAATTTCATAGGGTTGTTTTTTCTTATCGTTGAGTAAATGATTGTACGGATTGCCTGGAATGGAGTCAGCCCTTCGATGTCTTTTCTGGTAGAGCCAAATATTGTGAATGATTCCAGTCGGGGTAGAGGCCTTATTTCTGATCTGAGCCAGTTTAGCTACAATTTTTACTTTCCCATACTGAAATTCGGGCATGAATTTGAACTCTCCCCAAGTCTTTTGTCTCTTTTCCTCATTCGACCCTGGAATCCTAAGAAATATTCCGTCTTTTGTTAAAGTCACATTATCATCCCTGTTCCCATACTCCACCTTTACTCGAGGGATATCCTTTAAGGCCCCATGAAAAAAGGAATCTGCGGACCAATCATCCCAAATAATATCTTTAGACATTATTGAATCTCCCGGAGCACACCCATCGCATAAGGGTTTGTGATCTCTTTCTGCCAGGAAATAGACCCAGCCCGGTTCTAATATATTCGCCCCATCAAACTTCTCATTGAGCAACTTAAATCTGAAATGCCCGGATGGGATATAGGCTAAGTTCGAATCCCAGAAAGACCTATCATTCTTCAGAAGTTCCTTCTGTATTTCTGCAAATGGATTTTTTTGCCACAACACAATGCTATCTCGCCAAACGGGAGGTGTCTGATCCTCTTCCTTGACCCACAGCATAAACTCGTAATCACCAGTTCTAGCAGGGCCGTACAGGCCGGTTCTATCATAGGAATCATCTTTTGGATCTTTCCCGATGATATAGGGCAAGTAGAATGTATCGTTGGCACCCGCCTCGAGGGTCACATTCCGACCTTTGCTGGATCCAAAATAATTCGTTCTATAGTTTTCTTCTCCCTCTAACTCAATAGAAGAGTCTGTAGGAAACCAATAACTCGTATTCTGATAAAACATCCGTAAATTAATATCCAGAGCACTATCCGTTTTATTAAGAAGCTCTACCCTAGCCCGTGCATATTGCTTTCTTTCACATGGATCCGGATAAGCTATATTGGCGTAGTAATAATACTCGGGTTGATACTTGCAAAGGTATCGATGGGTGTATTGGTAACGCTGATTCAATTCCTGGTCAAGAGGATAAAACTTAACGGACCATTGGTCGGTTTCGATTTGCTTGAGTTCTTCACCGAAAGATCCTTTGGGCACATCCAATTTGTAGACATATTGCGGAACCTTAGTCAGCCCAAATTCATTCAATTGGTTCTTTGGCTCTTCAAATAAAGGGTCAAAAACAGACCAATTTTTACTATTTACCGGCGGTGGGTCGAAAGATCCAAAGTAATACGGAAAATAACCTTGTCTATGCTCTACTTCTCTTTCGCATGAAAGCAAAAGAAGAAATACCGAGCAAAACAGCAAGTAAAATACCAGAGGCTTCCCCGACGAAATCATCTTTTAAAAGGAAACTAATACGAACTTGGAAATTCTATATCCCATATAGAACATAATGGCTGCATAAATCAACCAAGGAATAATCAGTGAGACAAATAAAGAATGAAAATCTGACCATATTTGATTGAGATCCTGTTCACTACCTGCCTTAATCTCGACCAACCGCTTGCGAATTTTCATCAAAAACAAATAGGCAGGAGTTAAAAAGAGGAATAGTGCCAGAGAGGCCAATTTTAAATACAGAAATGTATTTCCTGGCAGTTTTCTATCAATGAATCTCTGCGGTAGTCGATCCTCAACGCCAAGCAAGGCAAATAAAAAGCCAATGTAAAAAATGACTCCAACGATCATGGAGATCAATATTATTTTTCTAAACTTCTCGATGCTTTTAATAGCATTTTCATTTAAAGATGTACTCATTCTCGTTTCAGTTGGATAAAAGACTTTCGGTCAAATGTAAGAAAATTGACCGACACAAATTGCGGACTACCAAACCGGAATCATATTTATTTAGAATCCATGAAAAACCTAGTTCCCAGTTTTCACAATTTTTAAACTGGTCGAAGCATTTCCGTCACTCAATTGGATGAAATATAATCCTGAGGATAGCTTGTCCAGTCGATCCAATTTTATTTTGCCGTCTTGTGCTTGATGATGGATATGTCGCACATCTTGCAACTGTCCACTGGAGTTGTAAACTTTAACCCATAAATCATGATATCCCTCAAGTCCCTCGACGAACAAATAATCTCTCACCGGACTAGGATAAAAGCTAAGGCTATTCATATCGAATCCCTCTATAGATAGCGGTTCTCCAATACAAATCTCATCCGAAATGAAACTACAGCCATTAATGTCGATGAGGGTCAAAGTATAGCAACCATTTGGAAGATCCGACAGGTCTTCAGTGTTTCCAACTGAAAAACCGTCTTGATCTACCCAAAAATAGAAATATGGGCTAACTCCTCCTTCCGTTCGTATGTCAATAGACCCGTTGCTCTCTGACGAATCGGGATCGGTGAATGATTCGACAACGATATTCAATGGTTCCGGGGACATTACTGTATCGACTATGATTAGTTCGCAGTCATTGGCATCATATACCGTGACGGCATAGATACCGGATGCCAACTCGTCGAGATCCAAAGGTTCCGTTCTATAGGGAGGAGTTCCCCCAAAAATTGAATGCTGGATAGAGCCTTCACTTTCTCCAGCGCAAATATTATCTTCTACCTCTGAACTAGCTACCAGAGGGTCAGGTTGATTCATTCCGAAATTGACCACTACTTCGCAATCCCTACTATCCGTTACAGTGACTCTATAAGAACCAGGACAAACCGATGTCAAACAACTATCCGTGCTACCGTCCAACCACTGAAACTGATACGGAGGCGTTCCGTTAAATACTCGGGGGCATATTACCCCATCACAAACCATATGGCAGGAGGTTGAAAAAACATCTTCTCCGATCTGAATCATACAGTCCGGTTCATCTACCTCTGCATTGAGCACCAACATACACTCATTAGCATCGGTAACGGTTAGCTCATACTCTCCTATGGGAAGATCTTCTATTTCGAAGGTCATTTCTCCATTACTCCAGTTATAATTATATGGCCTCGTTCCGCCGGAGATACTAGCTCTAATAGTTCCATCACTGGCTCCTGGTGCGCTTACATTTTGAGCAGATAAAGTTCCTCTTAACACCTCCGGTTCTTCCAGCTCAAATGAATATACTTCCTGGCAGTTATTGATATCCGCGATAGTTACGGTAAACTGTCCTTCGCCCAATCCAAAAATTACCGGACCGCTCATTCCATTGCTCCAACTATAATTAAATGTTCCGGTACTTATTCCGGGACGAAGATCAATCGAACCATCCTCTTCTCCAAAGCAAGAGATCTCTTCAATAAGAAAGTCCGTGGAGTCAATGAAAAACACTGGTTCACTGATAAAGATTTCTACTGTTTTTTCACAATCCTTGGCATCGCGAATGACAACATTATAAATTCCGGAACCGAGTCCCGTTCTCACATTTGTATTTTCACCATCTGGCCAAATGTATGAATACGGTCGTGTACCTCCTGTTACTGTTATGGTCGCTCTACCGTTCATATCTCCTGGACATCTGGCATTCGTCGATTCTACATCAATTTTCAAGCTATCTGGTTGATTGATTCTTATTGCTCTTATTAATTCGCTTGAATCCTGGTCGGTAACCGTTATAAACCACAAGCCATCTCCTAAATTCGTAGCGATTGAGTCTTTTACTCCGTTGTTCCAACAATAACTTAAAGGTCTTCTTCCTCCTTCTACTCGCATGGTAGCTCGACCATCTTCTTCTCCATAACAACTTACACTCTGTACGTTGACAAACTCACCAATCATAGGAGCAACTCCATTGTCGATATTAACGGTATCTGAAAAATTGAGTACCAGATCTGCAGTTGCGGCTCCATTGCCATCTGAAATTACAGAGCTAGCATATAACTTGACTATTCCATCTCCTATCTCAGATGGTGCGGTCCAGTCAACGGTATACTCAACATTATTATTCATGTCAAAATTCTTGGCCGGTAGGTGCTCCCAATATACGCGGTTTGTTCTTCGCTGAATGGCGGAGCTGAATGATGGATTAGAAAATGCTCCGATGCTATCATTCTGTGCATCTATCGCTGTCAACTGAAAACCAGCTTTCGCTCCATCTCCATTGGGATTGTTAATGAGTATTCTAAGCGTATAGGTCGAATCCGTCAATACAACATCGGGTAACCCATCCAATACAATGGAGCCGTCAAGAAAATTAATTCCCGTATGGCATGGTGCATCACCACAGGTTCCTTCATTAGGAGCTCCTGTCTTTGCATTCTGTGGACTATTAACTCTGGAAATCGATAGTATAGCTGCGAAAAGGACAAATACAGCCAATGACTTTTTATTAAGGAGGATTCTGTACATAATCGAATAATTGCTCACCTGGTAATCACCGCTCTTAACACCAAAAGATATTATAAGCAGAACTAATACTTAGAAAACGTACAGATCAAAGCTTGCGTCCACTGTATTTAGCACAGTTTTATTAATTAAATTTTGTATATTTCTATTGCGAATGACAAAATTTGACGACCGAGAGTTTTTTCATATTTTGCCGATATTATTTCTTTCAGAAAAAAAACTATGACTTCCTACTTCAAAAATTTATGTTTCCTCTTCTTTCTTTTGGGATTTATCACCGCCCAAAGCCAGGAGCACACAGCACAACAATGCGGACATGATCTTTTGCTTCATCAGAATGAGGCCAAATACCCAGGATATATTGAAGCCGTAAATCAGAGCTTCGATCATGTAAAATCCAAGATCTCCTTCAATAAATCAGAATCGGAGTATGAAGTCCGAACAGTTATTCACGTAGTGCATGCCAACGACGAACAAAATATAAGTGACGAGAGAATAAGAGCGGTAATGGACGTGGTTAATGATGATTTTTCAGGACTTAATTCCATAGACCGGGGATTGAGATCTTTGTTCCACCCACTGGTAGGGAATTCTGGAATCAAATTCACCATTGAGGAAATTATTAGGCATAGAACGGAAACTACTTTTACCGTGGATATTTTCACCGGATCCTTGCCGGATAATGTAAAACAAACTGCGATGGGTGGTAGTGATGCCAGAGATACCGAGCAGTTTGTAAATATCTGGATTTGCAGTATTGACTTCGATCTGGGCACATTGTTGGGATATGCTTATCCTCCTTTATGCGCACCCAATTGGCCGGATGGATCTAGTGCTCCTTCTCCCGAATTGGATGGGGTCGTGATGGACTATAGAGCAGTTGACACCATGGGAGTGATTCAAGAATTTGGTCAAACTTTTCAAGTACGAGGCCATTCTTTAACTCACGAACTGGGACATTATTTGGGTCTGAGACATATCTGGGGCGATGGAAATGGCGTCATTTTCGGAAATCCTGACTGCACTGTCGATGATGGGATAGAAGATACGCCAAATCAGGGGCTTCCTTCACAAGGGGCTTGTGATACTTTGGCCAATACCTGTACAGATGACATAGATGATTTGCCAGACATGATAGAAAATTTCATGGATTACTCCGATGAGAGATGCCTCAACGTTTTCACTTTAGAACAAGTCGCAGTGATGCATTCTACCTTAGAAAATTGTCGTTCAAATATTTTGATAACAAATCAAGGTGAAGTTGAGAATTTGAGTTCGAATGTTCAAGTTCTGCCAAATCCTAGTAACGGAAGAGTAAGTATCACGGGTTTATCAGAAGGTGTGCATCAGGTTTCGATAATAAGTTCATGGGGCGCTGAAGTAGATCAATTTAATATTGCTGGTCACTCGGAGAGTTTTGATCTTGGCCATCTTGATAATGGACTCTATTTCGTCGTTACCAAGGATGAAAACAAGCAAGTTCTAAGTACTCAAAAGCTCATGCTTCTGAAATAGCCAAACCTTAGAATCATTGGTCCTAGTTTTTTGTTTTCAATTTTTCAAATACAGCGGAGATATTGAAAAAGCAGTATCTTCACGGCCTGTTATTAAGTGTGATCTATGGTCGAAATATATTTAAAGCCTCTTTTCTATACCCTGATATTGCTTATCATTTTCTCATGTTCGAATAAAGAAGAGGGATCGAAAGGCTCGTCGAATGCTTCCTACGATACTGAACTGGCAGCCCAAACTGGAGTAAAGTATTTGATCAAAGAGTTGGATACGGACAGGGCTGATAAAAAAGACCTTGAAGTTAGTCTGGAGGGATTTAGTGAAACAAATAAAGGACACACTTTTAAGTATTCTGATCCCATTGAAAAGACTTTTTTGTTGGACATGGATAAAAATGGCTTCGAAGAACTATACATAGTGACAAGGGCCAAACATGGAAATAAATCGGCGCAAGTACTAGGGCTCTCTTCCAATGTAGATAAAAGTGCATCCGTAATTATTACTCCCGATTTTGTTTATAAGAATAGGCCAGATTATCCAATTTACAAGAATTTCGGTGGAGAAAATGATATTTATATCGTAAACGATGAATTAGTGGAGAGCTACCCTGTTAATAACATGTATGCATTGGACAGTGTCAAGATTGTGAAAGCTCAGATCTTTTTCGAATTGTTCATCAACAATGGGGATTGGACCTTGGGTCCTGTCCGACAAATAAATCATCGCGAAGAATAAATCAATAGGAATCTTTGGATTTTAAACTTAAGTTATCATTTTTTCTTTTCAGACTTTATCACTCCAAATTAATTTGGGGAATACGAAGAATATTTAGAAAAGAAGCAAGCAGTTCAGAAGTGACTGCATTTCGATTAAATGAAACCTTCAAAATCCTTCCTTCTTCAAAAAACGGGGAGTTATCACTCGGGCCTACAATTCTTATTCCCTCTTATCGCATGGATGGGATTGGCATTCAAGTCATCATCCGATTGGCGGTGAAATACCTGGCTCGGGAATCCGGTGCAACCTATCTCCACTATCCATTTATAGAAATTGAACATCAGCAGATCGACCCTTTAGGATCTCAGATGACAAGCATTGAATGGTGTCAAGAGTGGGAGTCGTTCTTTAATTTGGGAAGTGGGGAAGATCATATTAGGGATTGGGCCAAAAAAATTGGCCCCTTCGAGCTGTCTAGACAATTATCTAACAAAACTACGGTCTATTTAGATCCAAGAGATGACCGCCGACAACTATTAAAAGACCATATTGAAGCTGTTAGATCCAAACAAGCTGGAATGTACATTTTTAGTTTGGGCTTGATTAGACAAGCCGAAAAATGCGATTTTTTCTTTGACAAGGAGTTCATACAAGAGATGCAAGAACTCTTTAAGCGGTCCTCTTATAATCCAAAAAATAACTTATATGAGGAGGATGGAATACATATTGCCATCCATATTAGAAGAGGAGATGTATGGAATAATATTAAAGCAGGTAACTCGGCAAAAAGGTTCTTGGACAGACTACTGGATGAAAGCTTTTATGTTGAGCTTCTTAACACCATTAATAGGCAAGTTCAGCATTCTATGGCACCGATACATTACCATATTTTTTCAGATGGGCTTATTGAGGACTTTGAGTCGTTTACGATAGAAGAAGGAAGAACCATTCTAAAATCCAATCCCGAGATATCGAACATCCACTTGCATTTAAGAACAAATGCCATGGACACCTTGTATCATTTGATTCACGCTCCGATTCTATTCCCTGCCAAAAGTACTTTTAGCTTGCTGGGGATCATATTTGGAGAGGGTAAAGTAATATTAGATGATCTTGTGCTGGAATACAGCCATTACTCCATCCTTTCCAAATATATCGCCCAGTCAGACAGATTTATTAAGCTTGATAAACTGAATTTATCAATGCTTCAATCCTAAAATTTAAATCCTAGCTTGAAGTTGAGATAATTGGCATTAAAATCTGAGCCACTATTGTCAAATCCATGAGCCTGATAGCGATACCCAAAGGAAGCCACCAAGGCTGAATTTCTATTCAGACTCCACTGAAGTCCTCCACCCAGGCCAAACATTGCACCTCCTTTTACATCAGGTTCGAAAGCACCAAGGCCATAACCTGCATCGGCATAGAAGAAGGGAGCCATCTCCTTTCTTGTAGGGGTGAATCTAATATCCGCAAAAAGTGGCACCAACTCGTACCCGTCCTGCCCTTCACCAACTTCTTCGTGAAATTCTACTCCAATTCCCAAACCAAGGCTCAGTAAGTCATTGAGATGATAGCCATTGATCGTATGGATACTGAAATAGGACAGTTCATTGTCCACAGTATTATCCATTATCTCGTATGAGCCTACTCCAAATCCGTATCCCAGCGTAGTAATATTTGTAAAACCCTTGGGTTGGTAAGCGTGAACTACATTTTTCTGGTTCTGATGTAGCATTTTTTCTCTGGCCACTTTTCTTACTTGGTCAGCGCTGAAGGATAGAACATCACTATTGCTATTCATTATTTTAACACCATTTTCATCGAGCGGCTTGACAATTGATCCTCTAATTACTTGACCATTCTTTAAGTATACAACATCTTGAAAATCTTGTGCTTCCATTGTGAATGCAAAGCACATCAAAGCTGAGATAATAAATATTAATTTTTTCATAATTCTGTATTTTACTTTTTGTAGTTCTAATTAATTCGCCACTCGGTAATTACATTGGATTCACAACCGCGTTATACGGAGTAATTATGTTTCGAACATGGGACCTTCCATCACCATTGATCTCCATCCGAGTAGCTGTAACACGTTTATTCTTGCTGTTAAAAAAGCTAAATTCCAACACATTTTTTCCCTTCTTGAGAGGTATTCGAGCATAACTAATCTGTGCGGGCAAACTCTGCCAAGATCGAATATCCGCTCTCTCAGTCAGTGTACTTACCACATTAAATACCTGTCCTAAATCTATATCCCCCCTATTATCATCATCAGAATCAGAGTCTGAATCCGAATCAGGAGAAGAAATGGGATCTTTGTCCGAACCATTTGATCCATTATCTTCTTGAAGATCTTTTTCTTCCGTTTCCTCTTCCTCTTTTTTATCATCCTCCTTCCTATCATTCGTTAGATCGCTGATATCGATCTGTGACAATGACTCTTGGATGGCTCTTTTGGTCAAAACACGAAGTATTGCATTGCCCAGCTCTCTAAAATATCGGTCTTTTAAGGACTGCGGAGCGATGACATTGAGGTTTTCCAATAGTTCAAAATCCCGATTTACTCCGTTAAGCCTAACACTTGCTTTGCTCAGAGGGTAATACCTCTGCTTGTAGATCGGGAGTGCTATGGAAACATGATCCGCAGTAATATCGTAGTTATAATTATTCACTTCATCAGGAGAGAGAGAAGTGTATATACCTTCACCTTCGTTCACTATACTAAGTCCTCCTCCATTTTCCATTTCGAGATTAAATGCTATGGTCAATTGTTGTTTCTGAGGCGATCGTCCATTCTCCCAAAACACGATTAACTCTCCCCCATCATTTTGTGATGACTTATACTGATATCCCAAAACTCTGGAATAGTAACTCAACTCTGATCCAAACTTCAATATGCTTCCGGTTCTGAACAAATCTTCGACCAACTGCTTGGGAAGCTTTGTCCCCATGTAATTTACTTTCTTACCATTATGGATAAAAAGATCAACTGCATTTCTGTACGCTACAAAAGCTTGATTCACCTCATTGTTTAATTCATAGGCCAATCCCATAATTGTATGGGCCAATACATCATCGTGGTACTTCAAGGGTTTGTCCGGAACAGCATCATTCAATCTATTCAAAGACAGGTTGGCTCTTCTCGCTTCGACCCTCGCCTTAGCAAAATCCCTCTGCTCAAGAAAATTCAAACACTTGTAGTAGTTCACCGCTATATCTTCGAAAAACTCTGTTTGATACGGTAAGGAAAGCGGGTTATTGATGAGTGACATTGCCCGTTGTGCGATGTTCACCTTTCTATCCTCTATTAGATAATCTGCCTTGTGCAAAAGACTATTGCTCGCTTCAAGATTACCGTTCATCCGTTCAATACTGGCCAATTCCATATTTAGAAGGACCTCGTTCCGAGATTTTTTCATGACCTTCTTCTTCCCTATCCACTTGTGGGCCTCATCGAAATTCTTAGCAGAAATCATATAATTGAACTCAGCCATGCTTTTCTGATAGCTCATACAGCCCATCAGGAAGAATCCGATAAAGATTACAACAGTAAATAGTCGCAAAAATGTCATGGATGAAGAATTGAAGTTAAACTAGTTCTTGATGAACTTCTTGATCTTTTTATCTCCTATCCAAAGGATTTCATTGGTCTGAATATCAGTTAACTCCATATCAATCTGATAGTACACCACTTTCTTTTTTCCTTCGGCATCAACAATGGAATTAATGACACCTTGAAGCATATAATCTGCACCAACTTCCATACCCCATTTTTTCATGGTTTCCTGAGAGGCATTATTTTGTTGATCAGCTCTTTCCGTTCGAACCTGATCACGCATGTTACCTCCTTGAACCAAGCGAACTCTACCGCTTCGTACAAAAGATTTTTCCAATTCCTTGACAAAGGTTTCGGCCTCAATGTGCTCGTGGGACTTGTTTTCGACCATTCCGCATATTACAACAGGTTTCTTGCCCGTCTTATTCATATGGTTTTCCAGCCAAGGCTGAGACATAACTTCAGTGATAAGCTCTTGTGCAGTTATTCTAGCATCCGTATCATTCCATCTTCCGCTTAAATCCACCGTACTATCCGTCTCTATTCTTTCCACTTGGCGATTACAGGAAATACCAAATAGTCCCAAGAAAGCGGCAAAAATCAAAATTCTAGCAATATTCATAATCTCTTCGTTTAATTAATTATTGAAAATTGGATCAACTTAAAATCCGTAAGGATAGGTACTTCTCCAAGGATTTCTTCTTCTATCCAAAACATAAGGTCTTTGAGCCCGCTCTAGCCTCAATTGTCTCTTAAAGTCTCTTCGCTCATCCCTACGTTCTTTCCTATCATCAATTTTTTCCTGTCTTGGATCACGGGCTGTGTAGGTATTTTGAACTGTTGTACCCATGCTTGCCTCGTGCTGATCCAGTCTTTTAGCATACTTTTCAGCAGCCAACTCCGAATTCGGATTTTGAGTGTCATCCTGAGCAAAACCCATAACTGGCATTGCTGCTATCATCATATATAAAACCATCTTTTTCATCAGTCTATATTTTTTGTTCTTCAATTTATTATTCATAATGCAAATATAATTTATATCTCTTCACTCATTGTATTTTCGAATCCGGAGAGCCACATCTTTTATTCAGTTATTTTTTAGCACTCTGGAATCGATAGACCAGCGAAATAGCCGCTGCATTTTGATCAAATCCTGCATTGGCCACAAAATCTGAGTCTGTTTCAAGAGTGTTAAAATTAAAAGCCAGCCTAGGTATTGTCTCAATGCTTAAATGAAATTTATCTGAAACTGCGTATTGAAATCCTAGAACATAACCTACACCCACCTGAAAAAATGCTTCCGCTTCTCCAAGAACTCTTAATGAAACACTTGCAAAAGGCTCGAATCCATGGATGAATTGCAATTTCTCTGCGATATCTTTTCTCTTTTCAACACCCACGGAATAAGCTAAATCGACATCAACTCGATCATCGATAGATAGACTTTCATACCGCAAATTTGCCAAAGTCACACGATGACGAATGTATTTATTCGCCTCTTTCTGTTTCTTGTAAATAAAGTCGAAGTTATTCAAGCTTGAGAATCTTATTCCCAATTCCCTATTGATCTCTTGTGCATTGAGAAAAGAAAAACCAAAAACTGTGAAAGCAACAAGTAAAATCTTTCTAAAATGTAATGTTTTAATCATGTTCAATCTTTTAATTGGTTAACAAATACAAGACTAAACATAAATAAATAGTTCTCTCCCTAAAACGCCTTTAACGATCGCTTAACTTAAGTAAAGATTATTTACAAGACTTTAACACTTACTGACTTAGGCGGTCGCCATAATCTTTTCCAAATCGATTTGTTGGTGAGAGGCGTGATCGACCAATTTTTCATCTTTAATGAAAACAATTTGTGGTGACTCGTGCTGAACTCCAAAACGATCCGCTATGGCATTCGAAACGTTTCTGTATTTGATCAAATCAAGCCAGTAAAACTCCGCCTGATCACTGTATTCAGACCAGTTGTTGTCCAAATTTTTCTCGACAAAATGGCTCACGCTACATCGGGTGCTGTGTTTGAATAAGATCACCGGATGCTCTTTAGATTTCTCAATCGCTTTCTCCAGTTGATCCAATGATTCCAATGGAATCCATTGATTGTTTCTCATTTTAAATACATTTTATTAGTTCGTTTCCAACCCCAAATAACGAAGAATGGTTTACTCGACATCCTTATTTTTTTCACTACTATCTTTTCCACGACGAATTAGTGCTTGTCGAATCAACCATTCCAAGTGTCCATTGACGCTACGAAATTCATCATCCGCCCATTTTTTCAGCGCCTTATAGTCTTCTTCTCCAATGCGAAGGACGAATGATTTCTTCTTTGACATGTACTTATTGATATAATGTTCCTGTATTGACGATTGGAGTGGCATCTCTGTCACCACATAAGACAACCATTAAGTTGCTGACCATAGCTGCCTTCTTTTCTTCATCCAAGTCGATAATTTGCTTTTGAGAAAGCTGTTCCAATGCACTCTCTACCATACCAACTGCTCCCTCAACGATTTTCAATCTTGCCGCGACAATAGCTGAAGCTTGTTGTCTTCGCAACATGGCACTGGCTATTTCCGGAGCATAAGCCAAATAACCGATTCGAGCTTCTAAAACTTCGATACCTGCAATATCCAATCGTTCTCTCAACTCTTCCTCCAAGGCATCGTTGACTTCGTTCACACCTGATCTTAAGGTCGTTTCTTTTTCATCATCATCGAAATTATCATATGGATACGATCCAGCCAGTTTCCTTACTGCTGCGTCAGTTTGTACCCTTACGAAATGCTCATAATCATCCACCTCGAAAGCCGCTTTATAAGTCTCCTCCACTTTCCAAACAAGAATAACACTGATCAGAATTGGATTTCCCATTTTGTCGTTCACCTTCACCCTTTCACTGTCAAAATTCCTCGCTCGCAGTGATATCTTTTTCTTAATGAACAAAGGATTCGCCCAAAAAAGTCCATTGTCTCGAACGGTTCCCACGTACTTACCGAAAAGGATCAACACCTTGGATTCGTTAGGATGCACAATGAACAATCCGACGAAAAAGAACATGATAACCGGAATTAATAATGATAATTGTGGCCTATCAAAATAAACAATAGCAGAGATAACAGCTATGAATGAAATCAATAGCAAGAAAAAAACCAGATACCCGTTTTTGGGCTTAAATAGACTTTCCATAATTCTTTTAGATATTAAAATGATATCACAAATATATCAATTACATATCGAATTGTCAAGGGTCTAGATAGAATTATTCCATCGATCAATCAATGGGGACAATCTTTTTTGAAATACGGCCAACTCATTTTGGGTCAAACAGGAATAAACCAATCGAAACCAACCCTTGGCACTGTGCCCAAATCCCTCTCCAGGAGTGAGCAAAATATTGGCCTCTTCATATATGGCACTCCACAGTTCTTGCTCAGAAGAAAAAAGCCCTAAAAATTGAGAAAAATCTACCCATATGAATAAGAGAGAAGCGGACTCCAGGTATGACAAGCCTAAATCGCTCAGTATTTCGGTAATGTCACGATATGATTGCTGTAGTCTTTTCTTATTCTCAGAAACATAATTGTTCAAAAACTGATCATCAGCAAGTATCTTCGTGAATAGCCATTGCGTGATTCCCGACACCATATGAGGTCCATTCATATTGGCATAAGCCTTGAGTAAAGCCGCATTTAATGAATATAAAAAGCCCATTCGATATCCCGAAGAACTAAAGTCTTTTGACATTCCATACCACAGATGCAAATAAGGGCTATTTCTATCCTGCATAATATTCACAAAGGAGTAGATAGCTTGAGTAGTAATTCCGGATAAGGCATATATTTCATTGACCATAAGATGCACATTATGGGCAATGCACCAATCCGCAGTCAATTCCAGTTCTTCCCTGGTATAAACGGTACCTGTCGGATTATCCGGACTGGTCAATACCAGCATCTTGAGATTTTTGTTTTGGGTTTTCGAGTTGTGTAATAGCTCATTTAGAATCTGCTGGGATAAGGAATTTCTTTGATGAGTTTGATGATCAATCAGTTCAAAATCCACCCTTTCCAGTCCAGCCTTGAATTTTACATCACCGGTATAGGCCGGATAAGAAGGAGCTGGGAATGCAATGCAATCGCCAGTGTCTGCCAAAATCATTGCACTCAATTCAATTACCGCCGTTACTCCTGCGGAACAAGCGATATTCGAAGTATCCAGATCAACACCAGAAATATATCGACTGTAAAATTTTGAGAAACTTTCCAGAAGTTCCGGATGTCCCAATGGAAAGGTATAATACGAAGTCCATTCCGGTATTGGTTCCTGTTTAAATAATTTTTGGGCGTAATCACGTATCGATCCTGCGCTCAGCTTATTTTCAGCGATACTCAACAATAGACAACCATCTTTATTCTCTTTTTCATCGTAAATATTGCCAAACGCTTTACCCAATATCTCTGCATCAGGTCGAATGGAAGAATGCAGTATCTGCTCTCCCCTATTGGAAATCTTTGTCATTCTGCAATATTCGTTTTCATCAAAGTTTTATGTTCTTTATTGATGCTCATTAGGGCAGCTGAACCATACCAAGGTATCAACTCCATCTTCAATACTCCTCGCTGAATAGAGGGATCCGTATTCGTCAATTCTTCTGCCTCTTCTATGGTTTGGACATTAAAAATATAAATTCCCCTGAGCTCTCCACCATCGAGAAAAGGTCCAGCCAGAACCAATTTATTTTCTTCTGCCATTCTCTGGATATTTTTCAAATGCTGTCTTTGTAATTCTACTGATTCCAAAGAATCTAAACCTCGATTATCCCCAGACTTCAAAAAGGCCATAACATATTTCTTCATGCCATAAACGTCCGCTCCGTATTGTATCGCCTTTAGAGAATCAAAGACCATCTTTTCCTCTTCATTTACTACCACCTTTGACGGTTCAGCCTTCTCACAGGATAAAAAAATTGCACCTGTTACCAAAAGGACAGTCAGGGGATAAAATATTTTCTTCATAATCAAAACTACTTAATAATATTTCGTAAGCTAATTAATTACATCAAGCAGCGACAATTTAAATATTAATATCCGATTCATTTGATTATATTTAAGGAGTAATACCAAATTGTATATCCATGAAAAAAATAAGCGTTTACTCTATCATTTTTCTTTCCCTTTTATTTATAGCCAGATTTAATAATCCACCAGACGGGAGAACTGGGGCTCCTGGTGATTCTTCATGCAACTCCGGAGGATGTCACAATACAGCCGGTGCAAACCATACTGCCAATGTCGATATCTCTGGATTTCCTGGCACTTTGGACCCTGGACAAGTATATACGATTAGTTTGACGGCCAGCCATGGAGGAACTATTCCCGCCAACCCTAGACTTGGATTCCAACTTGTCGTTCTGGACGAAAACAATAATAATATTGGGACATTGAGCAATCCTTCTCCCTCAGCTACTTTGACCACTTCTGGAGGTAGAACTTATGCCGAGCACAATCCAGGCTTAAATAGTTCGAATAATACATGGACCGTGGACTTTACAACACCCATGACATCTCCAAGTTCGATGGTAACCGTTTATGCTACCGCGAATGTTGCTAATGGAAATGGCAATAGCTCCGGAGACCTCATACGTGAGGTAACCATGTCGGCAAACCTTAACGCGGGAGCTGATCCCCTTACTGCAACCGTAGATAAGCTAAGTGATGTGGCTTGTAACGGTGAAAGCACAGGTTCGGCTGAAGTAACGGCTATGGGTGGAGCAACGATGAACTATGAATATGAGTGGGACAATGGAGAAACGACGAAAATTGCAACCAGCCTCAACGCAGGTCTTCACACAGTTACTGTGACCGATGATACAGAAATGGTGGTGGAATCTATCATTATTGATGAACCCGATCCACTGGAAGTGCAACTGGTGGATAAGACCAATCCTACCTGTCATAATGTAATGGACGGCAGAATTGAAGTAGTCGCCGAAGGTGGCACTCCCGGATATACTTATCGCTGGAGCACTGGAGATGTAGGAAGTGTGTTGCAAAATGTATCTGGCGGCAGTTATACTTGTACGGTTACGGATGACAATGATTGTATTGTGTTAATCACTGAATCACTGACTGCTCCGGACGAAATAACCTTGAGTTTTGAAGTGGAGAACCCATCTTGCGATGACAGCAATGATGGCGTTATACGAGTTGCAAGTGAAGGAGGCGTAGGCGAAATAGAATACTTCTGGTCTACAGGTGATGAGGGAGCCACTTTAAGCGGCATTGGTAAGGGAACTTATATGGTGACTGCAACGGATGAAAATAATTGTATGACGGAGGATATGGTAGAACTTACTGCCCCGGATCCGTTAACTTTAATGTGGCAAGTGCAAAATGTATCTTGTTTTGGTGGCTCGGATGGTGCACTTGGTGTTATGGTCGAGGGAGGAACCGGAGGGTATACTTATAGTTGGTCTACGGGATCTACTGATCCTAGTATTACTGGTTTAACACCGGATACCTACTCGGTTACGGTTCTTGATGAAAACGATTGTGAATTGATTGCAGACACAACCATTATAGAGCCCGATGAATTAATTGTTGATGCGCAGGTAGATGAACCTGATTGTCCTTGCCCTGAAGGAGCTAATGGAAGTATTACACTCGATATCACTGGTGGTACTCCTCCATATAGTGTCGATTGGTCCAATGGAGTTCCAGGCAGTAATCTTACGGATATATGTGAAGGAACTTACGTTTATACCGTTACAGATAACAATGATTGCGAAGTAATACGTGCCGTTGATGTATCTGCACCTGATTCGATCACTTATGATTTAAGCGCTGAAGATGAGATGACGCTCATGGGCAATGATGGCAGTGCTATGATCGGAAATATAATGGGAGGAACAGCCCCATATATGGTCGAATGGTCAACGGGATCAACGGATACAATGATCGGACCTCTTGCCCCGGGAAGATATTACGTTACTATTACTGATACTGTGGGATGTATTGCCATTGACTCTGTTGATGTCGAAGAATTTGATGACTGTACTTTGATGGCGACATTTGATTCAAGTTCTCCGCGTTGTTTTGAGCGTTGTGATGGATCAATAACAGTAGAAAATGTGCAGGGCGTAGAACCAATTACCTTCAACTGGTCAGACAATTATAATGAAGACAATCCTGACTCGCTCTGTGCGGGAACATACAGTGTCACTTTCTCTGATGCTGCTGGATGTGTGGACTCTATGACCTTTGAACTTGTAGATCCAGCTCCTTTAGTTATTACTATAGATTCGATTATTCCTAACACTGGAAACAACAATGGAGCTATTTATATTACGATAACCGGTGCTGTTGGATCCATAAGTGGCGATTTGATTCAAAATCTTGATATAGTTGGAACTGCTGATGCAAATCAGGACTTCCTGGGACTCGAAGGAGGGTTCTATGATGTCTTATTCTTAGACGCAAATGGCTGTTTCGCTTCCATATCTGATATTGAAGTTCCAATTGAGACGAGCAATAGAGAAGAAGAATTTGCCAATCTGATTCTTTATCCTCAACCTTCTTCGACCAGTATTATCATCGAAGGATATGAAGGACAAAGAATTCGATCCATCACTGTTTTCAATAGTGAGGTGAAGGCGAATCACTTGAATTTCAGCCTGGAAGGATCCGTTTATAAGGCTGATGTAGGTGATCTGAAAGAAGGTCTTCACATCATGCAGATCGAATTTGAGAATGGACAAATGGCATTTAGGAAGTTGATCAAGCAATAATTTTACTTATTGATTCATTAATGTACAGCTAAAATGCTCTAATGATTCAATCTGTAATAGTTCTATTTCTGAGTTTAAGTGCGTTGATGGGTGGTGTTCCGCATCCCTTTCACGTATCGCATACTGATATCAGATTTAATGAAGAATCGAAGCGATTCGAGATAGTAAGTCGTGTGTTTGTAGATGATATGGAGTTGGCTGTTTCTAACTGGTCGGAAACGAAGTATAGCTATGATTCGGAGGAGAATTCTTCGATTGATACACTTTTGAGAAACTATTATTTCCATCATTTTTCTATTCAAGAACGGGAGGGCGACCAACTAGAATTGAATTATTTAGGTGCTGAACTCAGCAAGGACTTCAGCTCGATATGGATATATTCAGAATCCGATTCGATCGTTGTCTCTAATATGGATGTTCTGATAAGGAATGCTTTGGTTATGGAGTCTTACGATGATCAAAAGAATATTCTAAGTTTAGAATGCATGGAAGACATTCATTACTTGCTTTTTCAGACTCCTAGACAGCAAGAAGAATTATCCCTGGGATTCAGAAAGAAATGATGCTGCTTAGATTTTGTATCCTTGTATATGAACATTCATTTTTACATATCTATCGGCATTAACTTGGGCTAAAATGGAAAAGAAAATCACAGAACAGGCCTCGAACTACGATGATATCCAGGAGATGTCCATTGCGGATGTTCTTCAGGCTATGAACAAAGAAGATCAAACCGTAGCTCAGACGGTGGCTCAGGAAATTCCTCATATCGAGCGCTTCGTTAAGGAATTGGTCCCAAGGGTAAAAGCAGGTGGGAGATTGTTTTATATCGGTGCAGGAACCAGTGGAAGACTGGGTATTTTGGATGCATCGGAATGTCCACCAACTTTTGGTGTCGCGGATGATGTAGTTATTGGGATCATAGCAGGAGGAGATAAAGCCATTCGTAAAGCTCAGGAATTTGCGGAAGACGACATGGAACAGTGTTGGAAGGATCTTCAGGCATTCAATATGTCTCCTAATGATACTGTTTTGGGGATTGCCTCTTCAGGGACTACACCCTATGTCGTTGGGGGCCTAAAACATGCCCAAGAATATGGATGTCTTACCGCTTCTTTATGTTGTAATCCGGAAGCTCCTATGTATGCCTATTCCACACATAAGATTTCCGTTATTGTAGGACCTGAATTTATTACTGGATCCACTAGAATGAAGGCGGGTACTGCTCAAAAGTTGGTATTGAATATGATTTCGACGAGCCTTATGATTCAGCTGGGAAAGATTGAAGGAAACAGGATGGTAGACATGCAACTCTCCAACAACAAACTCATAGACCGTGGAGTAAAAATGATTAAGGACTCACTCGATTTGGACTACGAAAAGGCTAAATTACTCCTTCTTGAACACGGTTCTGTTCGAGAAGCTATTGCTCACCACAAAATTAAAAGCAGTGAATAAAGAGTTGACAAGGTGTGAATGGTGCGATAAGGACGATATCTATCGACAATACCATGACGAAGTTTGGGGTGTTCCAATTTATGACTCCGAATTGCTGTGGATAAAACTGATATTAGACGGACAACAGGCAGGATTGAGCTGGTATACTATATTGATTAGAAGAGATGAATACCGACGTGCCTTTGACAATTGGAATATCAAGAAAATTGCCTCTTATGGTGAAGCCAAAATTGAACAACTCCTGAACGACAAGGGTATCATCAGAAACAAACTCAAGGTAAATGCCATCATAAAAAATGCCAAAGCCTATTTAAAAATGAAAGATGCCGGTATAGACTTCAGTACTTTTCTTTGGGGTTTCGTAGGTGGTAAACCCATTATTAATGTTTATGAAAAAATGGCGGATGTCCCCGCTGAGACGGACGAATCAAAGGCAATGAGTAAAGCGCTAAAAAAAGAAGGTTTTAGCTTTGTAGGCCCTACCATATGCTATGCATTCATGCAAGCTGTTGGAATGGTGGATGATCATATGACATATTGCTGGAGAAGATCTGAATGATCCTGAATCTGACCAAGCTAGAGATAAAACTGGAATCCTGCTCGAATATTCACTCTACTAGCCTGAGGATACTCTAAGTAATTAATTCGATAAATCACATCGAAGCGAAGTACTTTGAGAATATTTTCAATTCCAAATCCAACTTCCATGTATGGAATATCCTTCAAAACCTGAAAGCCATTATAAGTATTTTCAAAATCTTTGGTCGGATCCAGCAATTGGTAAGAATTTGCCCTCAAATTTTCGTCACTCATACTACCCCATACACTGCGAAATTCGACCACCTCACGCAGTTGCAATCTTCTAAGCAAGGGTATTCTATTGAGAAAGAAACCTTCAAAATGATGCTGCAGATGTATGCTGACAAACTGATCACTGGCAAAAGCAAATTTATTCATCCCGTTGTACGCATTCGGGCTATAAAAATAGGTCTCGTTACCCTCGTGCACCTCTGCTAGAAGAAAAGGAACAGTTCCAAACACTTTACCCGCTTTTACCTTGTATTTAAACCACCCAATGGTTGAAACATTGAACCAATGACTCGCAGCAAATACCAGCTTCTGGTAGTCATACTGGCTATCAAAAACATCTCTTAAACCCTGGGTGATTTGAAGTTCTAGAATAGGATATCTCGATCCCAGGCTCGTACGTCTAAAATTGCCATCTATAAACTTCTCATCAAAAGCATATCTAAGCTTGAAGTTAATTTCCGAAGCCACAATTACCGTGTCAAATACATTCTCACGCTCTGGATCACTGAAAAATCTGTAATTGAAACCATTTCCTTCCGCATCCAGATTTCCATAGGGATCCAAATCACGATATATGAATGACAAACGACTGGAAAACCCTTTACCCCAAAACTCTTCGTAAGCTGCTTTGAACTCTTTTACGTAAAGAAGCTTCTGGTAAATCGATCTTCGATATACATTAGAAAAGAGATTCCCCTCTACGACGTCTTCACTACTCGAGCTACTGAAATCAATGGCCTCCTTGTATCTCAATTCAAAACTTCTCCTTGGGTACTTGGAGGGCACCCAGAGCACGCCTATTGTGGGTTTAAACCGTTCATCTCTAAATCCATAGCTCAACCGGCCCGATAATCTGATTTTTTTAGAGAAAGAACTGGTCGTTCTCAACCCAAAAGCTGGCCGAACTCCTTCTATTTCGTTGTAACTAAAAAAGCTGAAAACGCTACCTAACTCAACCTTTCCGACATCTATATAACCTGACACAATCAGTTTAATCACATCAGAATAGGTCTTATAAATGGGCATGGACTTGATGCTGTCCACCATCGAGTAAATCTGCTCTTCAGTTTTACTCAGTTCCTCATGCCTGGCCTCTCTCCAGAAGTCGTCATCCTTTTTCAGTTTGGAGATATCTATCCTGTCAACCGGCTTTTTGTATTCTTCCGATTCCTCGTCGGGATTGATCTTATATTTATCGTAGGAGTCCGTCCTTCTACCAATCAAGCCCGGAGCATCCTCTCTCGCACTAAAATCGACCACGACCTTCCTTCTTTTAGGGACCCAATCACTTCCGATCTGCATATTTTCCTGATAAAAAATCAGTCTACTGACCAAATTGATATTGACATCGTCAGACATTCTCATGTCAACACGCTGAACAGCAAATGTGGAATCCAGCACCCAAAATTCCCCATAGAATGTCTTCTCTGATCTCCTTTTAGGCTTGAATTTTAACTTGTATGCCTTTTGATCGTTGATATCAGTACTATCTAATAGGTAGTACTCATAATTGAACATAGCTCGATTAGAAAAAGGAGCGCTAAAAGACTTTCCTAAAATTTCGAAATAATTATCGTAGAGCTTAAAGTCGGAATACATGCTATTGATAAACTCCACAACCGTTTGATTATTGATACCACTTACTTTCTTGGCCAGAGGAATGGTCTTTAATTTATCCTCTTCTTTTTCGTAATACTGATTATCAATAGATTCCGTTACATAAAACGGTAAAAATGGCTTCTCATCACTGGTAGAATCAATATTTTCGAATACAAAGCTGAAGGGTTTTAGCAATTTGAACTTTTTATAATCCTTATTGATATTATCTAAGTCCAGTTCTATTTTCGAATAATTTTCTCTTTCAAAGTTGATCCTTCTTTTCAGCCTGTTTTGTTCCTTGTTGTCAATAATCCCTCTAATAATCCTGTTGGCTGGATTCTCTCCGGCAATGACAACCACTTCATCCAAACTCAAACTCTGGCTCGTCATGTAAAAATCTATCTTATTTCTGCCGCCAATAAGTTGCTTGACAGATTGATATCCTATAGCAGACGCCATGAGCGAATCCTCCGATTCTCTGGCATTGAACTCATAATAACCATCAATATCCGTAGCTACGCCAAAAGTAGTCCCGGGATGATATACGTTACAGAACGGAACACCTTCTTTGGTATCCGCATCGATAACCCTTCCCGTCACTATGTTTTGTGCTTGGCTCCAAAGAACGCAGCTTAATAGAATGACCGTAAAAAAATATTTCATCTACATTTGAGTTAATCATCCATTAAAAGTCACATAACGAAAATACCTATCAGAGCATTTTGATTATCAACTTTTGTAATGTCTATTATACTACAAATTTATTCGATTTATCTAGATAATGAGAACTTTAACTTAACCCTAAGGTTAAAAATATCTTTAACATCATTAAACAACTAAAATTATGTCTACGGAGAAAATTTCTTTTGGCGGTGACTTCAATGGCACTTTGAATTCTGGTAAAAACCAAGTGCAAGTTGCATTGGGAGAGGAAGGTGTTTTCCCATACGAATTGGCCATGACTGGATTGGTTTCATGCTTTTATTCGACTTTTATGGACGTCGCTACCAAGAAGAGGTTAACTTGGGAAAATGTCAATATCGAGATCGAATGGTCCAAAGACAAAGAAGCCAGCCCACAATTCTTAAAAAGGGCACATCTTGACATCGTGATAGAAGCCGACGAGGACAAGTACAAAAAATTTCATAAATCCTTTGAATTAGCGGCTAAGTACTGTTCTCTTTACCAGACTTTCTCGAAAGTAGCAGAGTTGAGTTGGGAATTGAAATTCAAATAATTCCTTGAAAGAATTCAGTACATTGCACGAAGAATTAGATCATTAAAACTTAGAACATTGAAGGACGCTTTTATAATAGATGGACTTAGAACTGCATTTGGTAAATTCAGGGGAACTTTATCTACAATTCGAACGGACGACTTGCTGGCGCATGTGATAAAAAATCTTGTGGAAAAGAACTCAAAAATTCCAATGGATGCTTATGACGATGTCATCATGGGTTGTGCCAATCAAGCAGGTGAGGACAATAGAAATGTTGCTAGAATGAGTGCCTTGCTAGCAGGACTTCCATTTACTGTTCCGGGTGAAACGATTAATCGATTGTGTGCTTCAGGTATGTCCTCCATAGTACATGCCAATAGAGCAATTAAATGCGGAGATGCTGACCTTATTATCAGCGGAGGGATCGAACATATGACGAGAGGGCCACTGGTCATCTCTAAATCCGCCAAAGCTTTCGGTGGTGACGCCAAAATCTATGATAGCAGTTTTGGCTGGCGTTTTATTAACAAAAAAATGGAGGAATTATATGGCACGGAAGCTATGGGAAGTACGGCCGAAAACCTAGCTGAAATGTTCAATATTAGTAGAGAAGATCAGGATAAATTCGCACTATCTTCTCAGCTCAAAGCATCTAATGCCCAAAAGTCAGGGCGACTTGCAGAGGAAATTACTCCTATCGCCATTCCTCAGCGCAAAAAAGAAGACCTCATTTTCGATCAAGATGAATTTATACGGCATGATACCAACATGGAAGCACTTTCTTCTCTTAGAACGGTTTTCCGAAAGGACGGTACTGTTACGGCGGGAAATGCCAGTGGGTTAAATGATGGAGCTGCGGCTGTAATAGTTGCCTCTGAACCGGCCGTTGAAAAATATGATTTGCAGCCCATTGCTCGAATAGTAAGTTCAGCTGTTGTTGGTGTTGAACCAAGAATTATGGGAATAGGTCCGGTAAAAGCTACACAAAAGGCTTTGAAGAGAGCTGGGCTTAGTTTGGAGGATATAGGACTGATAGAACTCAATGAAGCATTTGCAGCTCAGAGTTTAGCCTGCATAAGAGAATTAGGTCTTCAAGATGACGATCCAAGAGTAAATCCCAATGGTGGTGCAATCGCTATCGGACATCCTCTGGGCGTATCGGGAACGAGAATCAGTTATTCCTTGGCTTTGGAGATGCAAAAGCGAAATGTGAAATACGGCTTAGCCACTATGTGTATTGGTGTTGGACAGGGCTATGCTATGATATTGGAAAAGGTTTAAAAAATAAACTACTACCCCCAAAGGAGGTAGTTTTGAATTGGCCCTAAAAGGGCCTTTCCTTTAGAACAATTTATACTCATCATTGTCTGTCTCTTCCTTCCTATCATTTTTCTCCTGATATTTTACATATCTTATCACTTTATCTTCATCTATCCCTATCGTGCTTACAAAGTATCCGCGTGACCAAAAATGATTTCCCCAATATAACTTCTTCTTTAAACTCGGATAGTTCTTAAACATCATTACTGCCGTCTTACCTTTTAATATCCCCATGAAATTCGATATGCTCAACTTTGGCGGAACTGAACACACCAAATGCACATGATCATCCTGGATATTTAATTCTATTACTTCCACCGATTTCCACTTACATATTGCTTGTATCTTTTCTTCCAATACATCCGCAACTATCCCTTCCAATACCCTATATCTATACTTCGGTGTCCATACAACATGATAGTTGCAATGATATATACTATGCGATAACTTCCTATATCTTATCTTCTTTGGCATCACTACAAGATAAGAACTTCTTTACTAGCTTCGCTCTTAACCCTAACCTACCGCCTTAGGCGGTGGTTTTTTAGGTGAATAAAAAGAGGGAGCAAAATACTCCCTCTTCAATTACATATCTTGACTTTATTCAATTCTATTCTTCTCCTGCCAATTCCATAGACGCTTTCGCTCCTCCCATTTCCTTGATAATTGATTCTTTTTTGATCAATTTTCTGTCTTTTGCATCACTACTGATATAAAAGGTTTGAGGATTAGAATCCTCTACATCGTCTACGACCACCTTATAACATTTAAACTTACCTGCTGAAGTTTCTATCCTTTCGATGGCGCCAACAGATATCTTAAGATTCTTAACCTTATTGTTTTGAGCGTCGTATACTCTTGTCATTTCCTCTTTTCCTTCTTTCAAGTCCATTAGACATAGCGCCCACTCCAGACCGCTGTTATCATCCCAGACATCATTTGGAAGATCCAAACTCATCTCCTTGATATCTCCGTTCATATCTACTTTTCCATCCACCTTCGAATCACCAAACTCAAATTCCATATTTACAGGTCCCTGACTAATGGTCTTAGAGATGGGAGTAAGATTCTCCTGATTAAGTGTTAAATCCTCTCTTAAATTCATCATTGGAGATTCTACCATCGTTCGAATCGCCACCTGATTATTTTTGATTTCTGTCAGTTTCTTTACGACTAAGGCCATGGATTGTCCACCCATTTCGATCTTCAAGCTATATCGCAAATGTCGAGGAGAAACTGATCCGTTAAGTACAGGTAATGGAGTAGACAATTCTTCTTCACTAAGTGCCTTTGTAAGCTCTACAGTATTAATATCTTTATCTATTTCCTTCAACCTCTTAGCCACTTCCTCGTCCATATCTTTTTGATACCGTCCTCCAAGATGTTCGGCCAAAAATTTCTCTGTTTCAGCGATAAAGGCCATCTGATTGACTGGTTTTCTAAAACCATGTCCTTCATCATCAGCAATGAGGTACTTCACAGGAAGCTTAGCTTCTCTCATCGCCACGACGATCTGATCAGATTCCGCTTGTTTCACCCTTGGATCATTGGCACCTTGAACTATCATCAATGGACATTTGATATTATTGACGGAATTCAGTGGTGATTGTCTTTCCAACTTAGCCTTTCCCTCAGGAGTATCAGGGTTAGCCATTCTCTTATACATGATGACCCTTCCAGCTTCCCAATATGGAGGAATAGAACCCAATAATGTGATAAGGTTCGAAGGGCCGACAATACTTACCCCTGCAGCATATAGATCAGGAGTAAAAGTTACTCCAGCAAGGGTTGCATATCCTCCGTAAGATCCACCCATGATGGCTACTTTATCGGGATTTGCAATACCATTATCAATTAAGTACTTAACTCCCGCCGATATATCATCTTGCATCAGATCTCCCCATTCTCCGTTTCCGGCATTCAGAAAATCCTTACCAAATCCAGTTGAAGATCGGAAGTTGGGCTGAAGTACAACATAGCCTCTGTTTGCCAAAAACTGTGCATAAGAGTCGTAGCCCCAATAATCCCTGGCCCATGGACCACCATGGATCAACATTATTGCCGGTAATCCTTTTGCTTCCGCTCCTTTAGGAATGGTCAAATACGCTGGAATCTCCAATCCGTCCGTAGACTTGTAACGTATGGCTTCCATAGTGCACAAGTGTTCTGTTGGAAGTTCAGGCCTAGGTCTATATTGAAAGATTAATTTTTGATTGTCTCTATCGAACAAATAAGCGGCTCCGGGATCAGTATCGCTATTGGCATAAACCAAATATCTTCTCTCGTCATCCGTGCTGCTTCCCAGATTGATTTCTGCCCCGGGTAGTTGAGTCTCTAACCACTTATAATCTTTTTCATACGCAGAATTCTTAAAATAGATATCTGTTTTATCTCCGGTATAAATAGTGGCTATAGGTTCCTTGGTGATCTTAGAGAGGTATAAACCTCCAAAGTCTGCTTCATTTTTAGGATCCTTCTCAATGAAAGTCTCTTTTCCGGAACTCAAATCATACAATACCAATTCAGTCAAATTTCTATCCCCTTTGTTGGTCACCATATAGACTTGATTGTTATCCTTATGGAAATCATATACATAGCAAGTCTCTTCAAAAGAACAGTCGTAGAAAGGGCTAAATTTACCGTCTTCATATTTCAACAATTCTGTGCTTCCGTCATTTTTTACGCGGGAAGCCAATCTAATCTCATCCTTATGATCAAAATCAAAACCGCTGATTCGATCGACGTTTTCATAGATTAATTTTCTCTCACCGGACTGAATATTTACTTCATAGAGATCATGCCAAGAAGCATCTCTATCGTTCATTCCTACGTACATGATCTTAGGATTGGTCCTGGGGACATTCTGAATTATAGCTCTTACCCCATCAAAATCAGTAATATTTCGTGCCGGTGGAACATTGCCTGGTCCCTTAACTTTCGAAAAAGGGTCTACGGCATATACATGATAATTCTCATCACCACCCTTATCCTGTACGTATAAGATATACCTCGAATCTCTACTCCAAAAATAACCCGGGATTGGGCGCAGAGTATCCGCGGTTAATGGTCTTGCTTTGTCAAAGTCCTCATCGACGGATTTGATCCAGATATTCCTCACATCTTGATAAGGCTTAATAAATGTAAGCCATTTACCATCAGGAGAAAGTTGCCCAGCGGATACCTCAGGATCTCCAAAGAAAATTTCTCTGTCAATTATTGGGACATTTTGAGCATTCATGAGGTTATAGTTTAAAGAAATAGTATTAAAGGACAATATTAATATAAAAATTGCCTTATTAAAATACGGAGTAATTGAAGTCATAATTAGATTTTTTGATGGGTCCAACATAAGAATAATATTTGCTTATGCTCTGTATTTTTCGATAAATACGCTCTTTTTATCGAAATATATGATCCCAGTTAATAATTATTTCATCAATAGTTATTGCGAAAGTCTGGCGTTATTCGTTTATATAATAGATATTTGTGACGTACGATGAAAGTAGCAGTCTTACAGTTACAGAAGAATACACGAAACTTTAAATCATGAACAAAAATTTATTTCTCATTGTCCTAATAGCCCTGAGTTCCTCCTTCCTCTTTGGATCTTTCTTTCTTAAAGACTCCGCTGAATCTCCAAGCACCAATCAGTGGATCACCAAAAAATTAAACATGCTTCAAAAAGATTCAGAGAATTTCGATCATCAGTTTGAAGAAGATTTCTTTGATCCCAATCAATTATTGATGAATAGATTGTCTTCTTTTCAAGGAGAATTGGCCGTTGCAGATCTAAAATCAATCTACGCCGAATGTTTTGATCAATTGTTGAGCTTTACTACAGAAAACATTGAAGAGGATGAATTGGTAGATCAATACTTAACTTTCTACAAAAAAGAATTAACTTCTATTAGTGAGATTTTACCACAGTCGGACTGGGTAGCACTGACAAGAGTTAATAACCACTTGAACAGTTCTATTATATCTTATACTCAAAATAACGACGAAGAATTATTGAGATCTTTGACTCGATTGAGAAATTCATTCGAGCATCAAATAGAATCTTCTTCGAATGCAGAACTGGTTAAATACCCTTAATTCATCAATACTTTATAACTTCTCAAGCCGCGATCGGTTTGAATAGTTACGATCATTGTTCCAGCTTCATTATAAGGAATTCGCTGACTTACCAATTGATTGATATTTTCCCGGTAGATTAGTTTTCCATCAATTGTGGTCAAATATACTTCCGCATCGATTGGATTCTCAGATTCAATGATGATATGATCATCACTTCCATAGACTTCGAATTCAACTCCTTGCTGAAAACCATTTTCCTCATTATTAGTAGGGAATTGCTGGAAGAAATTGATGGTATAAAATAACGCAGGAGTGACACATCCACCATGATTTTGATCAGAAGCAATATCCACTGATAAAACATCATCAGCACCCAGCGCATTCATTATAGAATCTGTCACTACAGCATTCATAAAATTCACCTGCTCATCTGCCATGCAGTAAACCAATCTTGTAGGACAATCCGGCACCCAAGTACTCAGATCATTATCCTTTAGCGCAATTCGCATGGGGTGGTTCTCGTTGGCAACTATATTGGCCAACACAGAATCCTGAAACATTAATTTTGCTACGCTTTGTCCCTCATTGATGATAAGCTGCGTTACCAACTGTTGGTTGATGGTAAAAAGTCCTGCATTCTCATAGAGCTGTTCAATAATTCCATCATATGGCGCTTTAAAAACCTCGTTTAATTCGTTGAACAAATTGCCATAGGCTTCTTGTAAACCTAAAACCAAATGTGGAACATAAGCTACGGTAAAATACTGCTCATCTGAAAGAATAAAATCCAGCATAACACCAGCCAAGCTGTATGGACCTGATAGATGAGAAGCAGCGACTATTTCATAATCTCCTACGGGATTTTCCTGTAACGTTCGATGCGTGCTTGCGGAAGCGTGACCGCCCTGAGAATAACCTGTTAGAAATAGCTTTTTTTGATAGGAAATTCCCTCTGCATCCATATAGTCCGAGAGAGATATCAATAAGTCCTGTGAGGCCCTGGCTTGTGTTTCTACATGTAAATAAGGATGATATCCTCTAGACGAGCTCATTCCTATGTAATCCGGAACCAAACTAATATAACCCAAACTCGCAAACAGCAAGCCCAATTCAGCTTCATTTGATCCCAAACTAGGCACATCAAACCTATTATTCACTGTTCCATGATGATAAATTAATACTGGGAAAGAGGTCCCGGGATCGCTGGGAAGTGCAACAACAGCTCCTGCAGTATCCGGAAATCCATCCGTACCTGTTGTAGAATAACTCACCACGTAGTGATCTACCCCGTGGGTTAAACCTTGAAATCCGAACAAATCCTCCACTTCATCAACACTGTAACTGGCCAACAAATCCATGTTCAACACCTGTTGTGCAGAAGCAATATTCAATCCTAAAACACCTAAAAAAACTAGTAAATATCTTATCATTTTTCGCTTAATATTAATGGAACAACTGAATTAAATTTAGATAAATTTAATGTAAAAGCTTTTAAGAAACTGATTTTTTCTTAAAATTGAGAACATAAGCTTAATACAAAAATCAATTCAATGAATTCCATTCTTCGATCAATTATCCTTACACTCATCGTACTTGTTTATTCTATGTCTTCTCTTTCCGCAGGCGAGGGTATGTGGCTTCCACAATTACTCAAGGCTCTGAACGAAGAAGAAATGAAGGACTTAGGTTTTGAACTAACCGCCGAGGATATTTACTCTATTAATCAAGGTTCTCTTAAAGATGCCATCGTTCATTTTGGAGGATTTTGTACTTCAGAGATCATCTCATCACAGGGCCTCTTATTGACCAATCATCACTGCGGTTATGGACAAATCCAGAGTCATTCGACCATAGAAAACAACTATTTGGAAGACGGATTCTGGGCTATGAATAGGTCTGAAGAATTGGCCAATCCAGGCTTAAGTGCCATCATGATACGACGAATAGATGATGTAACAAAAAAGGTGCTTATGGGTGTCGGTTCTGACCTGTCGGCTACCGAACGGCAGTCCGCTATCGATAAAAACATCGCCTTATTAAAGGCAGAATTAAAATTGTCTGAATTTGAAGAAGTAAAAGTTAAACCATTCTATAAAGGCAATCAGTATTTCATGATTACGTCTATTAGTTATCCGGATGTGCGATTGGTTGGCACTCCTCCTTCTTCAATAGGTAAATTTGGTTCTGATACGGATAATTGGGTATGGCCGAGACATACTGGAGACTTTGCTTTGTTTAGAATCTACGCCGACGAAAACAATATGCCTGCCGAATACAGCGAGAACAATGTTCCTTTCCAACCAAAAAAACATCTCGAAGTTTCTACAGCCGGTGTAAAAGAAGGTGATTTTACTTTGGTTTTTGGCTTTCCAGGTAGAACGAATGAATACTTACCTTCTTATGCCATTGAGCAAATAGTAGAAGATCTTAATCCCAAGAAAATTGCTTTGCGTGAAGCCGCTTTAGGTATTATGGATGCAGAAATGAAAGCAGATCCACAAGTAAAAATTCAGTACGCTTCTAAGTTTGCAAGAATCGCCAACTACTGGAAAAAATGGATAGGAGAAAGCTTGGGTCTAACCAAAACCAAAGCAATAGAAAAGAAAAAAACTTACGAAAAGGAACTGCAGAAACGGATTGAGGACAATCCCAAGTGGGATAAAATGTATGGAGACATTCTCGGGGAATTCGAATCACTCTATGCAGACAATGAAAAGTATGTTTTAGCCAATGCACTGTTTTTTGAGACTTTTTATCGAAATATTGAATTGGCAAGAGTTAGCTATTTGAGCAATAACTGCTTGAATAGAATAGAATCGGGTAATGATGCTTTTCTTGGCTACAAGGATAGAATTGCCAATCATTTATCTAGTTTTCACAAGGATTACAATATCGGTGTTGATAAAAAGGTATTCGCCAAGCTTATGGCGATGTACGTGGAAAATTGTCCCGCAGAATTCATTCCAGAGGAATATGTAGGCAAAGATGAGGCTTATTTCGAGATGATCTCATCTAAGATATTTGATGGGAGTATGCTAAGCGATAAAGAGGAGTTCGATAAGCTATACGCATTGAATGATGGAGCTGATTTTGAAAACTCCTTAAAAGATGATCCGGCATATCTCTTCTTTAAATCATTCATAAACACTTATTTTGAAAAGGCTAATCCTAAGTACGAAGAGTTCAATACGGCAGTAGAAGATAAGATGAGGAATTATATGGCTGTTCAAATGAAAGCATTTCCGGAAAAACGCTTCTACCCTGATGCGAATTCTACCATGCGTGTTACTTATGGCCAGGTGAAATCATATAGACCGAGAGACGCAGTTCACTACGAACCAGTAACCTATCTCAAAGGGGTGGTTGAAAAATATGTTCCGGGTGACTACGAGTTCGATTTACCAGAAAGGCTTATAGAGCTATATAAGGAAAAAGATTATGGAGATTACGCAGCAGAAAATGGTATGATGCCGGTCTGTTTTATTGGATCGAATCATACAACCGGTGGTAACTCCGGTAGTCCAGTACTTGATGCCCGAGGTAGATTGATTGGACTAAACTTCGACCGAGCTTGGGAAGGAACCATGAGCGATTACAATTATGACGCTTCGATATGTAGAAATATAATGGTCGATGTGCGCTATATACTTTTCATTGTAGACAAGTTTGCCGGTGCAAAGCATCTCGTTGAGGAAATGGACCTCAGCAATGAGTAAACCTATACTAGTAAGCAATAGCAAATTTAGCCCAAGGGTCTTGGTGTTTAGACTATTACCTCTGGTTGGTATATTAGGCCTGTTTTCCTGCGGCCCAGTCTTGAAGCTCTTTCCTTCACAGCATTTTGCTCTGAAGAATATTTCTTGGGAAGAATTAGGCGAAGGACTAATTCTAGCAGATTCATCAACAGAAAAGACAAGTTTGGTATTGCTAGACAGTGCTTTCGGTATCAATATGTACGATGGAAATGGAGAATTGGTACACTATTTTAATCAACCTGGATATCTTCAGATGACTACTTTGGCCGCAGAAAAAGGAGAGAATATGAATCTACTTTTTACGCATTCTCCTAAGTCTTCTTCCTTGATTTGCTACGAAATGGAAGTGGATCCGCCCAATTTGGTTCCTTTGGTCAATTTTAGTCCCGCAGGACTCAGCCATTCTATCTCTTATACGGCGAAAAGAAGTGCGGTTGGCGATAGTATTCTATTGTGGTTTAGTGGAATTGACTCTACCCTATCTTGCTGGTCCATGAAACTTCAAGATGACAAGAAATTTGCTTTTAACCTGGAGTCTCATGAATCCATCGGTAATCAACTAGTAGATTTTTATCACATACAAGGCATGTGGAAAGGTATTTCATCTAATGGGGACTTTATCGCTGAGAAAGACACTAATAATAATTCGATCAAAAAGAGAAAGTGGCATGCTATCGAAAAATACGGCAAACAAAATGTCATCCTAATCAATGAAAAACGAATAGGTATCCTTGACCTAGAGCATAATAGCTATGGAGAATATGGTCTGGAACTAGATTCTAAATGGAAGCTAAATAGAATAAAATATATTACACCATCGGAAGACCATTGGCTTATAATTGGTGAGTTTCAGGATCAAAATTCGAAAGAACTAGTTTATGGTGCTGTTTTGACTAAGATTATACTTCCTAATTAAGGGATGTTTAATCAAATAAAACTTTTGTGATTTTTTTTTAATTTTATAGGCAACGAATTTAATCGCCAATGTATCTTAGGGTTAGTTGGTCATATTAAGGAAATATGGTAGATCGAATATTTATCTTGGTTCCTTAAAAGAAATAAAAAATTGAAATAATGAAGAATATTATTGTGACACTATTGTCTATCGCTTTTTTAATGGGTTCGCTATTTGCTGCTGAAACCAATTTCATTAACCCTGAAGAGGAAAAACAAAAGGTGGAAGAATTTAGAGCAGCCATCAATATCTTCCAGCTGAAGGTCAAGCAAAGTGAAATGGATGAAGCTAAGTTGATGTTGAATGAAGTATTGATTTTAGCTCAAAAGAATTATGCGGAATTAGAAAAAAGAAACCTTTGGGTTGAGAAAAATGCTTGTGATGGTGAAGCAATGGATAAAATAAGGTACAACAGCAAGGGAAGGGTTACCAAGCAGGATGAACTAATCAAAGGATTAAAAATTCTGGCTACTAAAACTCAACTGAGCAATACTGAAATAGAAACTGCAGTAAACTACTGTAAATTCTACCATGAATCTATGAAGGAAAGTCATAGTGAGATCGTCAGTATCGTTGATCAATGCCAGTAATAGTTTAGGAAAATCTACTTTCAGATAAATGATAAGGTCTGAAGCTCATTATAGTTTCAGGCCTTTGTTTTTTCTATTTTTTTGGCTTCTTCCCATAAGAGATCCATTTCTTCCAAGGACATCTCGCTTAAAGAATTTCCGCTTTTCTTTTCGATGTATTCGAATCTTCTCTTAAACTTTTGATTTGTTTTGGCTAAGGCCGTCTCCGGGTCCACATTGATGAATCTCGCATAATTGACCAATGAGAACAGTACATCTCCAAACTCCTCTTCGACCTGGGATTTATCATCCTCTTCCAGAGCTTGGTTCAACTCATTCCACTCTTCGATGAATTTTTCTCTTACCTGTGCTGTTTCCTCCCATTCGAAACCGACCTTGGCTGTTTTCTCTTGCATTCTATACGCTTTCACAAGAGCAGGTAAAGAATTCGGAACTCCTTGTAATAGAGAAGACTTACCCTCTTTCATTTTAAGTTTTTCCCAATTGGATTTTACTTCTTCTTCGTCTTTAACCGTTACATCAGCATAAATATGTGGATGCCTTCTAATTAATTTTTCACAAACATCGTTCAACACATCCTCTACATCAAATGCGTTTTTTTCTTCGCCGATTCTCGAGTAAAAAACAAGATGAAGGAAAAGGTCTCCTAGTTCCTCCTTTATTCCCTTAAGGTTCTCCGTTAGGAGTTCATCTGCCAACTCGTAAGTTTCTTCGATGGTTAGGTTTCTCAAAGACTGAAAACTTTGCTTCTTATCCCATGGGCATTTTTCTCTTAACTCATCCATGATGTTCAGCAGTCTCTCGAATGCTTGAAGTTTAAGCTCTATCTTCTTCCTTTCCTTTTCCATTGAATATTCCTTAGATTTGCAAACCTAAGTTATTTTTTATTGTTGCTTAAATAAAAAAGTCAATGAGTCAATTTTTAGCCATGGCCAGCATTATTGCCGTTGTTTTTGCGATATCCTTCGTCATGATCAATATAAGACAAATTGTAACCGGAAAGGAATTCCGAGGTACCTGTGCCACCAATAATCCCATGTTGAAAAACAAAATTGGCGAATGTGAGGTTTGCGGTCGTAAACCCGATGAAGAATGCGGAATGCCTGAAATCCAAAAGGGCTAATCACAGGAAGTGACCCATCTTTTTCTTCTTGGTTTCATAGTATTTTATATTTTCCTTTTTCGGTGGAATAACCAAAGGTACGCGCTTGACTACCTCTACTCCGCTATCATCAAAAGCAGATATTTTTCCCGGATTATTGGTCAAGAGATTGATCTTACTCACTTCTAATAATCTTAGAATATCGATCGCATCTTGATACTCCCTTTCATCTATTTCAAAACCAAGGTGCAAGTTGGCATCTGCTGTATCCATTCCCTTATCCTGAAGCTGATAAGCTTTGAGCTTATTTATTATTCCGATTCCTCTACCCTCTTGACGCAGATAAATAACCACTCCACCATTTTCCTTGATATATTCCATTGAAGCGTCAAGTTGTTCTCCACAGTCACACCTCAAAGAACCAAAGAGGTCTCCGGTGAGACATTCCGAATGGATTCTAACATTGACTTCTTTATCCTCCAATGAACCACATATCATAGCAATATGCGGCATGGTATCCGACTCAATCCGAGAAAAAGCCTTCATGGTGTATTCACCAATATCCGTCGGAATTATTGCTTCCGACATAAATTTTAATTCACCGTGCTTATGAGTCATAACCTTGATTTTTTTCAATAATATCTATTTTCAAACTAATCTTAGAAGTTTCTCTTCTAATTACCCTATTTAGATTCATTCAAAATAATAGATAGTGTACATCTTTCGTTAAATTATTCGCATTTTTGCTATCCATAATTTAAATCGAATCATTCATCCTGAATGGCAAACAATATAGATCATCTTAAGTTCATGGGGCTAAGCTATAAAAAGAGTAGCGTTGCTGTAAGAAATCGTTTTGCCATTTCCGAAGATTCCCATAATAAATTAACGAAGAAATTCTCAGAGTTAAATATTGAAGATGTATTGATCCTCTCTACCTGCAATAGAAGTGAGATATATTACCTGGATAAATCTGACAAAGATGTCAGCGGTATATTTTCTCAAGTATTTGACAGTACTGAGGATGAAATCAACGAATTAATGCATTCCCTTCAGGGAACAGAGGTATTGAAACATTTCTTCGCTGTTGCAAGTGGGCTTGATTCTCAAATTACTGGTGATTACGATATCATCAATCAGATTAAGGAAACAGGTATTGCGCCTGGATCAAAGTATAAGCTGAGTAATTTTATGGAGAGGATGGTGAGTTCGGCGCTTAATACGAGTAAGCTGGTAAAGAAGCACACTGGAATAAGTGATGGCCGAACATCGGTCTCCTATGCCGCAGTCCATTATCTCAAAGAAAAAATTCGCCCAGAATTTCACGATCACACTTTGATCATAGGAACTGGAGCGATTGGATCTGCCGTGGCCCAGAATTTCAACAGGCTTATTCCGGACAGACCACTTATTTTATCCAATCGCAACCAGGAAAAAGCCGAAAAGCTGGCTGAAAATCTATCAAAGACTGCCATTGCTCCCTTTGAAGAATTGGATGAACTGTTCAAGTTTGTCAATATCATATTGGTTTGTACAGCTGCTCAAGGGTCGAATGTGGTTAAGGCTTCACAATTGCATCCGGATCGCCATTATCACATTTTGGACTTAAGTCTTCCCAGCAATGTTGACGATGACATCAAAGATCTGCCAAATGTAAGTTATTACAATATCGACGAAGTCTCCCAATTGGTAAGCAAAACGCTGGCCAGTAGAAAAAGTGAAATACCCAAGGCAGAAGAAATCATCAATCAAAAGGTAAAGGAATTCATTAAATGGGATTCTACTCAAAAATATTCACCTTATCTAAAACTGACTAAAGAGCAATTATATGATGCTAGTATGCATCAGGCTTGCCCTTTTTCAAGTTCAAAAGACAATGATCAAAAGATCAATGATTTAGTAAAAAACATGGCCAAGAAAGCCCGTGTTGGTGAAATTCATGCCTGCAGTTATATCAATGCTTTTATAGATCTAATGGAAAAGAGAAGTGAAAAGAAAGAGCTATTGAAGATCGGAACCCGAGATAGTTCGCTTGCCATGTATCAGGCTCATAAGGTAGAAGAAAAACTTCTCAAATTGAACTTGAACTGCGCTATTAAAACCATAAAAAGTGAGGGTGATCTAGATTTGCAGCAGCCGCTATACGATATGGGCATTGAAGGAGTATTCACCAAAGCGTTAGATACCGCTCTAGTTAATGACCAAATTGATTTTGCGGTACACTCTTTAAAAGATGTTCCTACAAGCCTGGCCAATGGGTTATCTCTTGCCGGAGTTTTAAAGAGAGCGGCTCATCAAGACGTTGCCATTCTTAAAAAAGGACTGAAATGGGAAGAGTTGTATGATCAAGAGCTTACCGTAGCAAGTTCTTCGATAAGAAGACGGGCGCAATGGAAATATCGTTTTCCAAGACATAGATTCAAGAATATTCGAGGAAACATTCAGACTCGACTTAAAAAATTCTATGAGGGAAACTACGATATATTAATAATGGCCAAGGCGGCTATAGATCGTCTTGAGATGAAAATTGATCACACCGTTGTATTGGATTCTCCTCCTTCACCGGGACAAGGCATAATTGGTATAGTTTGCCGTACTCAGGATGCAGAATTAATCCAAAAGATACAGCAATTCAGTCATAGTTTTTGTCACCTAGAGCATGGAGTCGAGAACAATTTACTATAGATGCACATGAAAAAAGACGCTCAACTAGAGATGATGAAGGAAGACAGGAGTTGTAGCAAATTAAGAGTTTTCTAATTAGAGGGAAATCTTCGAGCATGTTCAAATTGCTCCTCTCGTCATCTAGGAACTTGTAAATTTTTGGTGTTTTTAAGTGTTCCTCAATGTTGCAACTAGGATGTGTGCTAGGTATTACAGGATTAATTGTACCTCCCCTTTCCTCAAAATCAAAAATCCAGCTGTCACTGTTAGAACCAGGATCTGTTCATTCATTGCTATTTTCAGACACTGTATATTTTTCTGCAGCTAATATCACCATTTTACGTATGGATCTAGATTCTTTATTACCTTGTATCACCTTAATTTGAGTTTAGGATATACAACAGCTGCAACGATGGCATTCTCGCAAGATATCTGAAAATCCTTTATCTAAACTCTCCAGACAAGTGTTTAAGAGTAGTGATCCTCCACAACTTAACAGCGGCTGCAGTTTTCATTTTTCCCATTTATTTTTCTTCGATAGAAGACTTGGCAATAGGTATCCGTAATAAACACATGCTTCACCTTTCAGTATATCAAGAGTGATAGTCAGTGGTTTTAGACCTAAACAATACTCCTCTAAATATTGCAAAACAGTTTCCTTGAAGTACGTCTAATTTAATCGCTGGAAGAGTAAAGGCAGTTTCGGTTTATTGTTCAATATTTCAGCATCATAGTATGAATTCCAACGTGTCCGTTCAGAGTAACTTAGTGTGTGTCCCCAACAGTTGCTTACCTTATTTCTCTATCTACCACTTCTACTAGTACAGCACGACACAAACACAAAATGTTTAATTCTTATTTGTTTGGTAGCCCAACTTCTACTGATCATAGTAGTCGTAGAGCAGCTAGCATTGCACCCCGTTTATGTTACAGACAGGATCAGACTGGCTGAAACTGGTTTTATATGTACTCGTGTACTTGAATTTTGAAAGTTCGAGTACAAGTACTTGTATTTAATTTTACGAGTACAAATACCAAGTACTTTCTTAAGAAAGTACTCGAGTACAGAGTACATGAAATGTAATCTAAGTACCAAAGTCAATAGGTACTTGTACTCGAGTACAGCCCAGCTCTGTCCCTGATAGATTTATTACTCAATCAACTGTTAGTAAAATAGAAATAATGTTCCGAGTTAGTGGTCATTAAGAGATAATTTCATGAAAAATCATCCTGTAATTTCAGAAAAAAAAAACAGTTAGATATTTTACCGACAATGGAGTATAATCCTCACAAACCAAGTCGCGAAGTCGCAGCAGAGTAGTCAATTAGTCATATAAAATTAATTTAGTTCAAGAACTTAACAAGAATCACTTCAACCACGAGTGAATTTTTGCTAAACCATGCTAGAACAACATAATATCAATTCACAATTCTTAAGTCGAGTACTTTTACCTGATGAGGCCACCTTTTGTTTAAATGGCGCTGTAAATATGCAAAATTGTTGAAATTGGTTACATAGAAATTCAGTGAATGATGAAGGCACATACCCAGTTTCCACAGAAAGTTAACGCGTGGGCTGCAATTATTGGAACTGCAATTTTCGGTTCATTTTTTATTAAAGGTTCATTAAATGGTGACAAATATTTGGAGCTGCTCTAACATAATACTAGGACTTGTCGCACTTTACCCAAATTGTGAAAACACATGGTTTCGACAAGTTGGAGTGTTAACGAATCTACCCGAGGGGGCGTAGTATCAGACTACGTTCCCGACCTATAAGCAGTTGGTTTGTGGGTTTGTGTCGTCACGATATGTCACAGCGTTTTTGGGAAGAATCTCATGAAGTACAACGACATTCGAGGTAGCACGTGATGTCCCGT
>CBDDLT010000019.1:0-88408 GCA_965230755.1 Saprospiraceae bacterium
CTATTGCTCCTACTCCGATTATTGTTGGTGATTCGACCTTCTGTGAGGATGATACCATCGTATTGACTGTTATCAATCCAGTTGCTTCGGCTACTTATGATTGGACAGGACCGAATGACTTTACAGATACGGGTAATCCAATTACAATTTTGGATGCGAAGACAAGTAATATTGGTGCCTATACGGTGACCACTTCGATTCCAGGTTGTGGATCTGCGACATCTGCTCCATTTAATATAGTTGACGTATTTACTGCTCCGATAGTTTCGGATACTAGCTTGTTTGTTGTTCAAGACAGCTTCACGGTTGATACCGTTTTGGTGAGCAACTTAGGTAATACAAACTACGATGTAACCGTAACTACTAGTCCTAGCAATGGTACTGTTTCATTTAGAATGGGTGTTGATGGCGTTGTAGCCACTTATACTCCGAATGCGGGATATGTAGGAACTGATATTACAACATTTACCGTATGTGTAACGGATTGTTCACTTTGTACGACCAGAACAATAACTTATACCGTTGAACCGGTATTTGATGAGTGTATCGTGTACAATACTATTACTCCGGATGGTGATGGATTTAATGAAAGAGTGACGATACCTTGCCTTGATTCTGGATTATACCCAGACAATGAGATGGTAATCTTTAATCAATGGGGAGATGAAATATACAGAGCTGCTCCATATTCGAACAGCTTTGGTTGGGACGGAACCTATGAGGGTGAGCCGGTACCTGACGGAACATATTTCTACATATTTAGAGAGAGCAGTAGTGCTCCACTTCAAAAAGGATTCATCACAGTATTTAGATAATGGAAAGAAAAAATTTCAACATGAAATATATAGTATCAATCATCGCACTGGTTTTGTTTGGCTTGACGGCTCAAGCTCAGCAAGAACATCAGTTTACGCAGTTCATGTACAATAAGGTATACTACAATCCCGCATTTGCAGGATCAAGAGGTGTATCCAGCATAACTGCGCTTTACAGAAATCAATGGCTGGGTTTCGAAGGTTCGCCTATCAGTTATCTGGCAAGTTTTGAGACTCCTATGCAAAATCAGAATGCAGGAATTGGTTTTCTGATAGGGAACTACAATATAGGGATCATGGATTCCTGGCAAGCTACCCTATCCTATAACTATAATATAAAGTTTTCCGAAAACAGCGGATTGAGATTGGGTTTAAGTGGTTCGTTGAGAACGCTTAGTATAGATTTTACAGACCCCGATGCCATGATAAGACAACCAGGGGATAATTCCATCAACACGGGATCCCAGACCTCTTATAAAGGCAATTTTGGGATAGGTGGTGTATTGGAATTTAATAAGTTTCATGTTGGAGTTTCTGCACCACTAATTTTCCCTAACGAAATAGGTGAAAGTGATGGACAGTCGGTTATTGCCGAGTATACTCCTCACATCTACGGTATCTTTGGTGCACGGCCAAACCTAACGGATAATATAGTATTGCAACCAACGGTCATACTCAAATACGTGGAGAACGCTCCTCTTGATTTTGACGCAAACTTAAGTCTTCTTTTCAATAATACTTTCCTGATTGGATCTTCATACAGGCACGGTGGTACTGGCTTTGCTGAGTCTATTGACTTCAACTTGTTTTACCAGATTGTTCCTTCTTTTGGAATAGGTGCTGCATATGATATGCATATTGACGAAGTGTCCGATTTGGGTACAGGCAGTTTAGAATTCCTCGCCAGATTTGACTTCGGCGGTGGAGTCGGTGGAGGTGCAGGAGGCTCCAATAATATTTTAGAAAATCCTAGATACTTCTTTTAAAGATCATAACTAAAGGCTCGATATGAAATACTTGTTTAGACACATATTAGTTTTATTCGTAATATCCAACATTGCCCTTTGTCCTCAAGGATTTAGCCAGGGCGTTGAAATCATCAACGAAACCGAATTGAATTCTGCAGAATTGGAATTTGCTCCTAGTTTTTATCGCGACGGAATCGTTTTCCTTAGTTCGAGAAAAATAGATGGTGGTAAACCTGTTAAGGACAAGAGAATTGATCTCAATGCTTTTTCTATTTTTAAAAGCGTTAGAGCGGAATCCGGTAATCTTGGAGCGGCTGAGGCTTTTTCATTGAACTTGACAACGCCAATTCACGAAGGTCCGCTTACTTTCAACACAACAGGAGACCGAGTATATTTCTCAAGAAATTATACTGAAAATGGTAAACCAGTAGTCGGCGAAGGCGGTAAAATCAATCAACAACTTTTGTCTGCAAGTAGAACAGGTGAAGATTGGAGTGCTCCGGAAGAACTTCCTTTCAATAGCCAGGATTACAACATTATTCACCCCACGATCGGAGTAGATAATGATCAATTGATCATGGCTTCAGATATGCCTGGTGGTTATGGCGGATACGATTTATATATATCTGAAAAAGTAGGAAATAGTTGGACATTCCCTCAAAACATGGGACCGGAAATCAATTCAGATGGTAATGATGTATTTCCTTTTCTTCACGCGGACGGAATGCTTTATTATTCCTCAGATAGAACAGGTGGCAGAGGTGGATTAGATCTTTATTATACAATAAAATTGGATGGAGCCAATTGGGTTGCTCCTGTTAATATGGGAGAGCAATTCAATACTTCTTCTGATGATTTCAGCCTTATTGTAGATAGAGATAAGAAGAACGGATATTTTGCTTCTGATCGCTCAGGAGGCCAAGGAGGTGATGACATCTATAGATTCTTTGCACCTGCTACAATCCATAGTGGTGAAACAGAAATTGTTTCTCAAACAAAAATTACAATTATTGATAAAGAGTCTGGTTTGCCTATATCAGGAACTAGTCTTGAGTTATTTACTTTGTCAGACCTGACTTTAGATACAGATACTCCGGCGAAAAGAGACATGACATGTTCTACTGACGCCAATGGATCTTGTACGTTTAATCTTCCTCCTAACTCTTATTACACAACGATTACAGCGGAGGGATACAGCCCTACATTTGAGGAATTTAAAGTAGAAACCGGAAATACGGAAGTGATCTACGCTCTGGACAAAGAGCAAGACTGCGTTCAGTTGAAAGGTGTGATCTTCAATAAAGAAAACCAATACGAATTGTCTAATGTGATCATTCGAATTGAAGAATCTAATGTTGAACAAGGCGAATTAATCGAGGTATCTTCAGATAATCAAGGTCTATTCAAAAATTGTCTAGAATGCAACAAGTTATATGCTGTAAAAGCCATTATGAATGGTCAGATCATTGCAGAAAAAACGGTATCAACTAAGAACATTGATTGTGCTGAATTACAAGCATTGATTGCCCAAAATAGTCCTAATAACGGTGGAAATACAGGAGGATCAAATCCTAATAATGGTGGTTCATCTGGATCCGGATCAGGCACTGGAAGTAGCGGTGGAAGTGGCTCTGGAAGCGATATCAATATCGAATTAGAAGCTGAAAATGTTGTACCTCCGGTACGTGAAGGTGATGTCATAGTTCTGAAGAATATTTACTATAATTTCGATGATGATAGAATTCGACCAGACGCCAGAGTCGATTTGGATAGATTGGTTGATTTTATGAAAAGATATCCTAGTATTGAGGTCGAATTAAGGTCTCATACCGATAGCAGAGGAACAAGCGGATACAACTACGATCTTTCTCAAAGAAGAGCTAGAAACGCTGTTTCTTATCTAGTGAACAATGGTATTTCCAGTAGTAGAATATCTCCAAACGGTTATGGAGAAACTCAAATTCTAAACGGATGTACGGATGGAGTAAACTGTAATGAGCAAGAACATCAGTACAATAGACGTACAGAAGTTCGAATTACAGCGATAAATATTCCCGATGTGACCATTAGGTATTTGGACAATAAAGGAAATATTATTTCGACAACCTACAGTGAATATCTGAAAAACAATAGATAATTTGGGCCGAATCGGGTCATAGAAAAATTTTCGAGAACATAACGGTAGTCTTCTCTTATTTTATTTATATTTATTAATTGTTAAACAATTATATAATTAAATTTTTTAAGATGAAAAGACTGAGTACTTTTTTAGTCCTTGCTTTGCTTGGGCTGGCGTTCTCGTTACAGGCTTCGTCTAACTTCGATGGAAAGAAGGTATCTTATGAGTCTCATATGCTCGACGATATCTTTTACGAATACGAAGTTTACGATTTCGATTATGCGGAACTATCCAGATTACTAAAAGAAAACCCAGAAGGAGTCGATGTAAAATTCGATTTAGGTCTGTTCACCACTTCTGTTCATCTCTATGCCTATGACATTAGGTCAGAGAATTATGAACATCGGGTTATGACGGAGAATGGATTGGTCATTCTTCCTAAATCTGAGAATATTACTTATCGAGGTTTTACGACCGATGGTAAGGATATTCGTCTTACAGTCAATGATGAAATGATCACTGGTTACTTTGAAACCGGTAAGGAGTTGATCTTCATCGAATCAATTTTCTACCTGGACACCGACGCCCCAAAAAGTTATTCTGTCATTTACTCTTCCAAGGAAGTTAAACCAACTCCTGACAAGAAATGTGCTCTTCATGAAAAATTGGAAAAAGAGCAAGAATTGGAAGAGAGATATGAGCATGAAGTACAAAACCATGAAGGACATGAAAAAATGGCTGGTCTATGTTGGCTATTCGAATTAGCGATAGCTTCGGATTGGCAAATGGTTCAGCACTACGGATCAGTTGGTGCGGTGGAAGATAGAAACGTTAGTACACTGAACGATGTACAACCTTTATGGAACATGGGACAATTCGAAGACGATATTGAGTACTTAATCGTAACTCAATGGACTTCCTCTTGTTCAACTTGTGATCCTTGGACTAACTCTACCAATGCAGGTACATTGCTCGGTTCTTTCAGAAACTGGGGGGAAAGCGGTGGATTTGGTGTTAATTATGACATCGCTTGTCTTTGGACGCATAGAAATCTAAACGGTGGAACCATTGGGGTTGCATACCTCAGTGGAACATGTAACAGTGCTAAGTATCACGTTTGTGAAGATTATGGTGGTGGTGCAGTTCAGATTAGAAACTTGTGGGCTCACGAAATGGGTCACAACTTCAGTTGTCAACATACCAATGGATTTTGGATCATGGCACCTTCAGTGAATACTTCAGATGATTGGGCGCCTCTATCCGTGACTCAAGTGGATAATTTTGTTGATGGACTCGAGAATGGTCCTTGTCCTGATGCCTGTGGTCCTCCACCAGAAGCTCCGGAGGCTTATTTCGAATCTGATGTTCGAGATGGATGTATTCCTTTCTTTGTTGAATACTATGACCTTAGTACAGGTACAATTTCAGATTGGGATTGGGAGTTTCCAGGTGGTGATCCCGATGCCTCCACAGACCAAAATCCAGTTGTTCTTTATGAAACACGTGGTTTCTGGGACGCTAGCTTGACGGTAACTGGTCCTCTTGGAAGTGATACTTGGGAAGAGTTTGAATACATAGAAGCGAAAGATGTTCCTGTAGCTAGCTTTACTTATACTGCGAATGGAAGGGAGTTTGAATTTGACAATACTTCTGATCCTTCAGGAGATATTTTCTTCTGGGATTTCGGAGATGGAAATACCAGCTTCGAGGAGAATCCTATTCACTTGTACGATCAAGATGGAGTTTATGATGTGACATTCATGATTGAAAATGATTGTGGTTCAGATGAAATCACGCAAACTATTGACGTAATTTCTCCTGTTACTGCTGACTTTACTTCGGATATCCAGAAGGGTTGTGCTATTCTCGATGTTCAGTTTGAAGATTTATCCTCAGATAATGTTGAGATTTGGGAATGGACTTTTGAAGGTGGTGAGCCAGACTTTTCTACTGATCAACATCCATTGGTAAGCTATGATGCTCCGGGTACTTATAGAGTAGAATTGGAAGTATTCAGCCGTTTGGGGAGATATCAGGATAAGATGGTAAAAGTTGCCTATATCACAGTAGATTCATTGCCGGATCCAAGCTTTACAGATTCTACTGATGTAAATAATGGTTTAAGAGTAATATTTGACAATACATCTGTCAACGCCACTTCTTATGAGTGGGACTTCGGAGACGGTAATGGAAGTACGGATGTCGATCCGATTCATACGTATGCTTCTGACGGAATATATACGGTACTATTGAGAGCTACCAACCAGTGTGGCGACGAATGGTTTGAAAAGGACATTGAAGTAAGTAGTGCTCCAATAGCTCAAATTAGTTCGACCCCTGACGTAGGATGTGTAGGACAAACTGTACAGTACTTTGATCAATCTCTCGGAACTGTTAACAGTGTATTATGGGAGTTTGAGGGTGGATCACCTGCTACTTCCACGGATAGAAACCCGGTGGTTACTTATAACACTGCAGGTGTTTACGATGTAAACTTCTACGCTACCAACACGGTAGGTACAGATACTCTTTTGAATCCTGATTATATGGAGATCAAGGAACTTCCTACTGCGGCGTTCGATTCAGATTGGATTTCTGATGGCACATATGATTTCACCAACAATAGTGATTTCTACAACGGGTCAATTTGGGATTTCGGTGATGGCGACAGCAGTACTGTTAATGATCCGACGCATACTTATACTGCGGATGGCACTTATACAGTTATTCTTACTTCATTCAATGAGTGTGATACAGTTAGATCTACAGAAGTATTGAATGTGGTATTATTACCTGTTGCTGGTATCGCTAGTGATCCCAATGATGGATGTGTTGATCTGGTAGTTCAGTTCAATGACGCCAGTACGGGTACAGTAGATATGCATGAATGGACATTTGAAGGAGGAGATCCTGCCACTTCTAATGATCCTAATCCAATCGTTACATATAATGCGAGAGGAGTATACGATGTTCGTTTGATAGTTACCAATGTTACTGGTAGTGATACCGTGGATATGATGAATCATATTGAAGTTGAAGACATACCAACAGCGGGTTATGACTATACACAGGACAGCTTAGACTTCGCTTTCAACGATACATCAATTTATTCTGTTGATAGCGTTAAGTGGGACTTTGGAGATGGTAATGGAAGTACTATGTTCGATCCTATGCATAGCTATGATGAAGCGGGAGTTTATCCAGTTACATTAATTGCTTATAATCACTGTGGAACTGATACCCTTACACAAGATGTATTCATTGGAGGTGCAGAGCCATTGGCCATTATTGCATCTAGTGAAAATGTAATTTGTGTAGGAGATACGGTATTCTTCATGGATGATTCACAAGGAAATCCTGATACCTGGACTTGGTTGTTTGAAGCTGGAGATCCTGATAGTTCGAATCTACAAAATCCATATGTTATCTATAATACTCCTGGGGTATTTGATGTTTTCCTTAGAGCTAGCAACCAATTTGGTATGTCTACCTCTACCCTAGTGGATTATATCACGGTAATTGCTCCACCACAACTTGATCCTACTTATGATGCAGATGATCTTTCAGTAGATTTCAATTCTAATCTTACTCCTGGATCAGTAGATAGTATAAGATGGGATTTCGGCAACGGTGACTTTTCTACGGAAATGGATCCGACTTATGAGTATGACGAAGATGGCATGTATACAGTTACTGTAACGGTTTACACGATCTGTGGTGAGTACTCTTACATGTTTGACGTAGACGTAATGACTTCCTCCAACCTTGAAATTATTGTTGATAATCTAAGTATATATCCTAATCCAACTAGAAACATGTTGTATTTGGAATCTTCAGAATTGGTATTGAGTCCAAGTCTGAAAGTAAGTATAGTAGATATATTAGGACGTAATACAGGAGATTTTGATCATCAAATGATCAGCTCTGAAAAACTGTCACTAGACGTAAGTCGATTAGTAGCAGGAACTTATTTCGTCGAAGTACAGGCTGAAAATGGCCGTGCTTTCGGAAAATTCGTTATCAGTGAATAATCTTATGAATTAAGTCAAAAATAAATGAAACAAAGGGCGAATAGGTATTTTACTTATTCGCCTTTTTTATTTTGAACCAAATAGAATCTAACCTTGGTCCACTCATCGAGAAAAGAATACAAAGAATCAGTTCTAACACGCATCTCGGCCTTCTGATATTCCATTTCGGGAAGTAGAAATAAATTGTCAGAGTCCTCATTAAATTGTTTATACTGAATGGATTGATCCTTCTCCAGTGCATAGAAATAGGGAATTTCGAATGAAGGAACAACTGGATAGTACAAATCATCCTTAATTTGTATTCCTGGAACGCTAATGCTCACTTCTTTAGACTTTAAATCTCCTGTTAAGTATATGGGCTTTTCCCCGGAGATTTGGATAAGGTTCGAGGCGACCTCTTCCCTATCCGATTCACTGTTCAACTTATTAGTTAGAATTGTTTCGGCAAATACAATTTTGAAAAGGAAAAAAGACAGGGCAATTGAAAGTAATAGATCTGTAATCTTCATTTCCTTCAAGCTGTAAGACTTGATGAATCCTACAATTCCCAATACCAAAAGAGCTAAGATTGTGGGGATAAATACCCTATCCCACTCTATGACCATATAACCTAAAGCAATGACAAGCAGTCCATAAACTAAGGCTTGTAGAATAACTAGTACTCTTTTAAATATTGGTCTATCATGTTTTGCATAACTGATTAATGGACTCAAAACATTGGTGATGAAAATAATTCCAACGGGTAGTAAGGCTAAGACATATCTTCCTTTACTTCCTGAACTCAACCAATAAGGCATCATATTGATGACCAGGAAATACAAAGAGAATTCCGTTAGCGAGTCAATTTTAACTTGATCTCGAATCTTTCTCCAACCCAATACCGGCAACAACAAAACCCAGGGCAGGAAGTATTTAAAAAATTCCAAGGGGTACGCCAGTAAATGACCAAACCATTCCATCCAATTGAAGGCGTCAACCGACTTATCCTTGGTCTCTGCGATTAGATTTAAAAATAGAACTTGTTGATTCCCTCCGCTCTGACCATAAGTATGGAAGAAAAGGGATATGAGTCCAAAAAGCACTAAACTGGCAAGCAATAGGTCACGACCCATTCGAATCCAATTCATTGTCTTATTCCGAATATGCATTAGCGCAATCGCGATACATCCCCCGTAAAAGAAGACTATAGCTGGCAATCCTTTGGTAATAAATGCCAAAAAACATACAGCTGCCGCTAAGAGGAAATAAATCGTCCTATCTTTTTTTAACCATCTGTATTGAAAGAAAAAGGACAGGAAAACCAACATACTAAAGAAATGATCTAATTCTCCGGTATAGACAGATTGATAAAATAGAAAATCGAATAAGCTCAAGTAAAAAACCAAGGCTAAAACTCGATGAACCCAGGGTTTATCTCTTAAACACCAAAACAATATCAAGGCAGAAAGGAATATAGATATCAGTCCAGGAGCTCTTAGACTGAGTTTACTAAAACCACCAAACTGAAAAGACTTGGCCAACACCCAGAAGTAAAGTGGCGGTTTATTATAATATGGAATTCCATAGGTTGTGAGCTTTAAGTAATCACTTTTTTCTAAAGCCTCATAAGCAATCATAGCCCTTCTCGGTTCTTCTCCCCTCAATGAAGCATTCTTTATCGCCAAAAAGGAGGCAATTATGCATGTAGTGACAATGAGAATAAGAAAAAATGATTGCGGCCTTCGATTGATCATCGAACTATCTTTAGAATTTAGTTCACAAAATAAAAAATGCCAAGGTATGTATCCTACCTTGGCATTTTTTAAATACTTATATGATCAATTACTTGCCTTCAAAATAAGACTTAAGTGTTTCGCCTGCTCGGACTTTTTCTAATCTCGTTTTGAATTCGTTAGACAAAGAGACTTCTTCTTTCTTCGCAAATATTTCTTTCAATGCGATAAGCGTATTAATATCATTGGCATTGGCCATTTCTGATTTTTTAAACCAAGGCAAAGCGCTGTCGAAGTAAGACAACATCTCCTTATTCTTTGCTTCATATTTTTTCATACCTGCATTAGAGAAATCGTCGGCTAAAGCATTAAGTTCTTGAGAAACATTTGCCGCTTTATTGAAATATAGAGCCCCAACACTATACAAAGCATCTCCCATATTTGCATCTATGTCTAAAGCATCTTTATACTTGGCAATAGCCTTATCAAAATAAGATTGTGCCTCATCCTTTTTACCGCCTTCAAAACTCTTTTGATACAATCTATCATAAACATTACCTAAAGTCATATGAAGCGAAGCATTTTTTGGATCCTTGTCAATTCCCTCCTTAAGCTTATCTTCCAAAGAAGTGATTTGTCCTTCTTTCAAATAATGGTTTATCTCCGCAAACAATAAATTGGTACTATCCGGATACATTTTTCTACCTTCTTCCAAGTAACCAACTGCTTTCTCTTTGTCCGTATCATAGGAAGCTCTATAAAGGCCCTCGTAGATATCAGAAGAATTATATCCTCTTTCCAACAAGCTATTGTATATATCTACTGCTTTATCATTCTTATTGGCCAATTGAGCTGCAAGTGCAGTATAGTACATTTGGCTATTCATTTCGTCATCACTGCCTAAATACAGATTTCCTAATCCATTGTCATCAAGAAGTTTTTTCACCTCCAAAGTAGAGCTCAAGGCATTGTAAGCCAATCCAAAATCTTCTGTTTTGAATGCATTAATTCCTTCGTTGGATAGATTTACAGCGTGAAATGCCAAATTATCCAAAACCTCTTCTTTTTGGTATTTTTTCTCTGCTATTCCCAGTGCGCTTACCAAAGCATTCTTAGCATCTGAAGACAAATCCCAAGTCTTAACCATCTTAGTAGGATCTATTAAGGATGCAGCTTGAGCTCGTGCTACATAAGCAGACAAAGTTCTTCCTTTAATTAAAAGGGCATTGTAGTCAGAATTGGCGGCATCATCTTTAAAGGCATCCATAATAAGATCCTTAGCCTCATCCAGGTCATCCCCATTCGATGCTTCATCCAAATAATAATTGCTCAGTGCTCTTTTCGCTTTTTTAACTGTTTTGACATAGTCCTGTGCAGCCAATTGACCACTAAAAACTAGGAAGCACATCAATGTCAAAAAGCTTACTATTTTATTCATAAAAAAAGATTTAGTTCTATGAAATTATACCAGAATAATCTAAATAAAATTTCTTAATTATTGTTAAAGTTAAATTAATATTATTCTTCTTCGTCTTTATCTGATGATTTAACCAGGGCCACATCCGCTATAGAATCGCCATCCGTAAGGTTTATAATCTTAACTCCTTGGGTCGCTCTACCCATGATTCGAATATCCTTAATTGGCGTTCTTATGGTAATACCGCTTTTATTACTAATCATCAAGTCAAAACTATCCAAGACCGACTTTAACGCGATTAGATTACCTGTTTTATCAGATATCTGAAGTGTTTTAACACCTTTACCTCCTCTTCGTGTCTTTCTATAGTCGCTGATAATAGATCTTTTTCCTAAGCCATTTTCAGAAACCACCAACAAACTATACTCGTGATCTTCTTCATTGAGTACCACCATTCCGATGACTTCGTCCTGATCGTTGGCCAGACTCATTCCTCGCACTCCGGCTGCAGTACGACCCATAACCCTTACATCGCTAGTATCAAATCTAATTGCTCTTCCCATTCTATTGGCCAGGATAATCTCACCATTGTTTCTAGACAATTTTGCTTCAAGAAGTTGATCATTATCCTTGATATTAATAGCAATAATACCATTCGATCTAGGTCTTGAGAAATCCTTAAGGCTCGTCTTCTTTACCACACCATTTTTGGTAGCAAATACCACAAAATTCTCTTGCAGGAATTCTTCATTTTCAAGATCGGGAACATTGATGTAAGCTCTGATTTTATCCTCTTTAGGAAGAGCAAGAATATTCTGTAATACCCTTCCACTAGAATTCTTACCAGCTTCCGGAATTTCATAGATCCTCAACCAATGGCAGATTCCACTCTCAGTGAAAAGCAGTAGGTAGTTGTGATTCGAAGAGATGAACATGTGTTCGACATAATCCGCATCTCTAGTCTTACTTCCTCGAGAACCTCTTCCTCCTCTTACCTGCGATCGGTATTCATCGAGATTGGTTCTTTTAATATAACCTAGATGAGAAATGGTAACCACCACTTTTTCATTCGGTATTAGATCCTCAATACTAATTTCTCCGTCAGAATATACAATCTCTGTTCTTCTCTCATCTCCATACTTCTCCTTGATTTCCTGAAGTTCTTCCTTCATGACATCATATCTCATGGATTCATTCCCCAACAACTCTTTGTAGTAGGAAATAGTTTTCAAGAGTTCGTCATATTCATCCTTTATCTTCTGTCGCTCTAATCCTGTTAGCCTTTGCAATCTCATGTCCAAGATTGCCTTAGCCTGAATTTCAGAGAAAGAGAAACGATCAATCAATGCAATTTTTGCTGTTTCACCATCCTTAGATGCCCGAATTAACTTGATAACCTCATCCAGATTATCCAGAGCAATTAAGTAACCCTCTAAAATATGTGCTCTCTCCTCTGCCTTCCTTAGATCGTATTGTGTCCTTCTGACAATGATCTCCATTCTAAACTTGATGAACTCCTCAATCAATTGCTTCAGATTCAGCAATTGCGGACGTCCATTAACCAGCGTTACATTGTTAACTCCATAGGAGGTCTGAAGAGAGGTATATTTATATACCTTACTGAGGACAATGCTCGCCATGGCATCCCGCTTGACATCAATAACAAGTCGCACTCCATTCCTATCCGACTCATCTCGAACATCACTTATACCAGTGACCTTTTCTTCCTTAACCAGCTCTGCAATTTTGATATGCAAACTGGCTTTATTTAACATAAAAGGAATTTCCGAAATCACGATTTGTTCCATTCCAGTTTTGGACTGAACGATATCCGCTTTTCCTCTGACGATTATTCTACCTCTGCCAGTCTCAAAAGCTTCCTTTACTCCCGCATATCCGTAGATCATTCCACCAGTAGGGAAATCAGGACCTTTAATATACTCGCAAAGTTCATCAATAGTGATGTCTCTATTATCGATTGTAGCTATCACACCATCAATCACTTCTCCCAAATTATGAGGCAGCATATTGGTCGCCATACCCACTGCAATTCCACTTGCACCATTGATGAGAAGGTTTGGTATCCGTGCCGGTAAAACCGTGGGTTCCTCCAAACTGTCATCAAAGTTCAGCCGAAAATCTACAGTTTCCTTTTTAATATCAGCCAGTAACTCCTCACTGATTCTAGATAATCGAGCCTCTGTATATCTCATCGCCGCAGGACTATCACCATCCATAGAACCAAAGTTCCCTTGTCCTTGCACTAAAGGATATCGCAATGACCAATCTTGGGCCATTCTTACCATGGCATCATAAACGGACGAATCACCATGCGGATGATATTTACCCAATACTTCTCCAACAATACGTGCGGATTTTCTAGGTTGTTTGTTATAACTCAAACCCAATTCCGTCATCCCGTACAGTACTCTTCTCTGAACTGGTTTTAATCCATCCCTAACATCTGGCAGAGCTCTTGAAACAATAACGGACATCGCATAATCGATGTAGGCCGATTTCATTTCATCCTCAATGTTTACAGGGATAATATTCTGTTGATCTGTCATATTTTTCTTTTACCTCGCTTTCAATTCAACAAGATCACAAGGTACAAAATATTTGAAGTTTCTTTACTAAGAAGAATTAAGAATTAGCGCTATATAAAGCACAAAACTTAATGTACATTTGTCGAAGTTTTTAAATATATGAGTGAGGAGATAAAACCATATCAGGATTCGAATAATAAAAAGAACCAAGTCAGTGAGATGTTCAATAATATCGCTAAGAATTATGACCTTCTCAACAGAGTTCTCTCCCTTGGTATTGATCAGCGCTGGAGGAAAAAATTGGTGAACAGTTTTTCTTTCATCCAAGGAATAGATGGTCCTAAACTATTAGATATTGCTACGGGAACCGGCGATGTAGCCATTGCACTGGCCAAGGAATATCAAAACACCAACGTAATTGGTGTGGATATTGCTAATAAGATGCTAGAAAAAGGAAATATAAAGATTAAAGCGAAGGATTTGACCGAAAGAATAAAGCTTGAGCTAGGAGATGCGGAAAGTTTGAACTTTTCCGACAATAGTTTCGAGGGAATATCCGTTGCATTTGGAGTGAGGAACTTTGAAAATTTGAGTTCCGGTTTGAAAGAAATGAATAGGGTTTTACGATCTGGTGGAAAATTGGCGGTTTTAGAATTTTCCAAACCGAGAGGTATTCTATTCAAATCGATCTACCACGCTTATTTTAAATACTTGCTACCCTTAGTGGGAAGAATTAAATCAGGAGATCCTCACGCCTATGATTATTTGTTTCGAAGTGTTCAAAATTTCCCTGATGGAGAGGGATTTATTCAATGTCTTCGAGAAGTTGGATTTTCTAATATTCAAGAGAGAAGATTAACCTTTGGTATATGTACACTATACACGGCAGAAAAATAATACTTAGTGCTATAATTTGCCTGACAATAATAGCTAATGCTCTTGGTCAAAGACCAAAAGGGAACTACAATTTCCTGGACTTTCAGAGTAAGCCATATTATTTCGGTATCAGTCTTGGCTATAATCAGTCAAGTTTTAGAATTTTTGCATCTGATGATTTCATCCTCAACGACAGCATCAGTGTTTTAAATTCAGTCAATGGACCAGGTCTCAATTTGGGAATCATTACCAATCTAAAAATTGGTCAGTATTTCGATTTCCGTTCTATTCCTGCTTTTTCTTTTGTTGAGAGAAACTTGAGTTATACCTCTACGGATGAGTCCGGAAGAGTGGACACCCGAACCATTGAATCTGTCTTTCTCGAGTTGCCCTTTATGTTGCGATATAAATCTGCGCCATTCAATGATATAAGGGTTTATGCACTGACTGGGTTTAAGTACACCTTTGATGTGGCCAGTAATTCCAGGACAAGGCAAGCTGAATCTCTGGTCAAAATATCGCCAACCGACTTCGCACTAGAGTTCGGGGTCGGATTACAGATATTTTTCCCTTATTTTATTTTCTCACCAGAAATTAAAATGAGCCAGGGAATAAGTAACTCACTGATATATGACGATCAGTTGTTACAATCCACTGTTCTTGAGAAAGTGATAAGCAGAACATTTACGCTTTCCTTCCATTTTGAAGGATAATTTCCTCTCTTTTTTCTCTTGATTTCTCGAGAAGGAAAGGAAATAATTCGTTGAAGTTTTCTTCAATTTTTTCGTTATTGTTCTTGATGGTTCGAATGCAATGATCAAAATACTCCGGTTTAGAGACCCTTCTCTTCATCGAATTATACACTTTGCCCAATCCATCGATACTTCTATATATATTGAGCCATTTGGAGTCAATCATTGACTGGACAAAATCGGGAAGTAGTTCTTGATAGGCAGAATAATACGACTGTATCTGAGGATATTTTCTATCGCAGAAAAGACCATAGTCCTCTTCGACGTACTTATCCCAATTTCTAAATAAGAAATGATCAAAGGCAATATCGACGATGACAGGTCCATACAATCCATGGTCCATTTTGAATAATTGAACCGTCCGCTTGGTCGCCTCGTGGGCATCAGTAATTCGATCGATGTATTGATGTAACTCTACACCATACCTTACCTTTTTATCCAACAATGCTATGTTTTTGAAGGGAATAATGTCACCAATGAAGTTTCCAAAAAGAAAATTCGGGTCATCTCCGGAAAGCGTAATATGAGCTAAGTAATTCAAACAAAAGTTTGATCCAAAATATAAAATATATCCTTAAAGTGCCTCTTTGATTCAATTTAATCTACAATTCCTTAATTTCGCGGACTAAACGAAAAAACTATGGCTCTAAAATGTGGTATTGTTGGTTTACCGAATGTTGGAAAATCCACTTTGTTTAACGCTTTGTCATCTGCAAAAGCTCTTGCTGCGAATTATCCGTTTGCTACTAAAGAACCCAATGTTGGCGTAATTACTGTACCTGATCAGAGGCTGACTCAATTGTCCGATTTGGTCAAGCCACAGAAGATAATTCCTACCACTGTGGATATAGTAGATATTGCCGGATTAATTAAGGGTGCCAGTAAAGGAGAAGGATTAGGGAATCAATTTTTAGGCAATATAAGAGAGGTGCAGGCTATCCTTCATGTGATTCGCTGTTTTGAGGATGGCAATGTTGTTCACGTGGATGGCAGTGTGGATCCCATTAGAGATAAGGAAATCATCGATGCAGAACTTCTACTGAAAGATATTGAGACTGTAGAAAACCGATTGGAGAAATTGAAGAAGATGGCAAAATCAGGAGAGAAACAAGCCGTCAAAAATGTAGAAACTGCCGAAGTTATACTCTCCTCATTAGAAAAAGCCAATCCTGCCAGAACCTTGAGTTTCGACAATAAGGATCAAACAGACCTCTTGGATTCGATGATGTTGCTCACTGCCAAGCCCGTGATGTATGTCCTCAACGTAGATGAAAGCTCTGTTATCGATGGGAACGAGTTAACGGCCAAAATCATTCCAGTTATCGAAAAGGAAAATGCAAACTATTTACTGATTTCTGCTGGAATCGAGGCCGACATTACAGAATTAGAAGATGATGAAAAGATCGATTTTCTTGAAGAAATGGGTTTAAAAGAGCCTGGAGTTAACAGACTAATTCAGGAGGCTTATCGAATGTTGAACTTGATCACTTACTTTACCGCAGGTGAAAAAGAGGTACGGGCCTGGACGGTGGAAAAGGGATCTTCTGCTCCTAAGGCTGCCGGTGTAATCCATACGGATTTCGAAAAAGGTTTTATCCGCGCTGAAGTGATAAAATTTGACGATTACGTCAGTTTTGGCTCAGAAATTGCAGTTAAGGAAGCAGGAAAACTTAGAGTAGAAGGAAAAGAATATATTGTAGATGATGGCGATGTAATGCATTTCCTCTTTAACGTGTAATTTTTGTTTCTACTCGCAAGTCAGTTATTTATAAACAATTGCTAGTAGAGATGAGACTTTTAACTAGAATTTTAGCCTTTTCAATTCTTTTGTTCACGGCCTGTCAATCAGATGATCAGTCAGGACCTTCGGATTTGGACAATGCTTTGACCGCCGCTATTTTAGCTTCCCCCAATATCAATGAAATTGAAAATTTAATCTTACCGGAATCGAATGAGTTTAATAAGATTCCTCAAGATCCCAATAATAGAATCACTGCAAAAAAAGTAGAACTGGGTAAGTTCTTGTTCCATGAAACGGGATTGGCTCAAAATCCCAAAAATGAAATTGGAAGAGGAACCTATTCTTGTGCAAGTTGTCATAATGCGGCGGGAGGATTCCAGTCGGGAAGATTTCAAGCTATTGGAGATGGTGGAATCGGCTTTGGCCCATTTATGGACCGGACAAGACATATGTTGTACAAAGAAGACGATTTGGACGTTCAACCCATTCGAACTCCTTCTTCACTCAATATTGCCTATCAGACCAATGTATTGTGGAATGGTCAATTCGGTGCTACAGATCTAAACGAAGGAACAGAAAGTCAATGGACGGAAGACACTCCAAAAGAAAAGAACAAATTGGGTTACGAAGGGACTGAAACTCAAGCCATAGCTGGTTTGGAGGTACATCGATTGGTGATCGAAAAAGAACTGATTGAAAGCTTGGGTTACTTAGAGCTTTTTGATGAAGTATTCCCAGAATTCCCTGAAAGGGCTCGATATACGATTGAGACCGCAGGTTTGGCTATTGCCGCTTATGAAAGAACCCAATTGGCCAATGAATCTCCATTCCAAGAATGGTTGAGAGGAGATTATATGGCTTTGAATGCTCAGCAAAAAAGAGGTGCGATTAACTTTTTCGATAAAGGAGAATGTGCCACTTGTCACGGAGGGCCATCTCTGGCTAATATGGAATTTCATGCCATCGGTATGGGTGATTTATTCACTTGTCCGGAAGAGGTATTCAAAACGGATGCCAATGTTCCTGAGATTTTGGGTAGAGCCAGCTTCACTGGTAATGCAGAAGACAACTATAGATTTAAAGTTCCTACTTTATACAACTTGAAAGACTCACCATTTTACGGACATGGAAGTACCTTTACAAATGTTAGGGACGTTATCGACTACAAGAATAATGCTATTAAGCAAAGCACCATAGTTCCGGATGACGCCTTGTCTGAGCATTTCAAACCTTTGAATCTTACCCAATCTGAAATTGAGGATTTAGAGGCTTTCATAGTCAATGCTTTATACGATTCTAACTTGGAAAGATATGTTCCGGAAAGCTTACCTTCTGGTAATTGTTTTCCAAATGCAGATCCACTGTCTAAACAAGTATTGGGTTGTAATTAATATTGTAGAAAGGGAAATCGGAGAAGATTGTTCTTGAAGTGATTCCAATTTTGTACTTTCAACTTTATTGTTGATCTAAATAGTACAGTACATTGAATCCTTCTATTAAACTATTCTTATTTCTTGCTTTTTTATGTTTCGAACTTGCCTTCTTATCTGCTCAAGATAAGAAAGAGCAGGCACCAGCTGCTTTAACTTGGAGAGCTCTGGGTCCCGCTATGAATTCCGGGAGAATTGCGGATATCGCAATCAACCCCCATAATCATGACCAGTGGTATATTGCTGCGGCCTCAGGAGGAGTTTGGAAAACAGATAATCACGGAAATACATTCTATCCCATTTTTGATCAGTATGGTTCATATTCGATTGGGTGTGTTAGTATCGATCCAAAGAATCCAAATGTAGTTTGGCTGGGTACTGGTGAAAATAATAATCAGCGCTCTGTTGCCTACGGAGATGGTGTATACAAGTCTGTAGATGGTGGTAAGTCCTGGAAGAAAATGGGTTTGGATAAATCCGAGCATATTGGAAACATTGTCATTCATCCGGATAATTCTGATAGAGTTTTTGTATCTGCCTATGGTCCTCTATGGAGTTCTGGCGGTGATCGAGGACTTTATCGAACCAATGACGGCGGTCAAACTTGGGACAAAATTCTGGAAGTTGATGAACATACTGGTATCAATGAGTTTCATATTGACCCCAATGATGGTAATATTATGTACGCTACTGCACACCAAAGAAGAAGACATGTCTGGACCTATATTAGCGGAGGACCTGCCTCAGCAATTTATAAGTCTACCGATGCAGGAGAAACTTGGAGAAAATTGACCAATGGTATTCCCAAAAATGATTTGGGAAGGATTTCTATTAGTGCTGCTCCTTCGCAAGCAGGATTGGTCTATGCCATGATCGAAGCTGACAAAAAAAGTGGAGGAGTTTACCGATCGGAAGACTACGGTGAAAGCTGGAAGAAAACCTCTGATTACCAAACTAGTGGTAATTACTACGTTGAAATTTACTGTGACCCGTATGATGCGGATAAGGTTTTCAGCATGGATACCTGGTTGCATCACAGTGAAGACGGAGGAAAGACCTTTAAGAGAACTGGTGAGAAGAGCAAGCATGTGGACAACCATGATATTTGGATAGACCCCAACAATACTGATCATTGGTTGGTGGCCTGTGACGGAGGATTATATGAGACTTGGGACCACGCCACAAACTGGCATTTTAAGCCTAATCTTCCTCTGACTCAATTCTATAAGCTAGCAGTGGACAATGATCTTCCATTTTATAATGTGTATGGAGGGACCCAAGATAATAACACCATTGGAGGACCAAGCAGGACAATCAACAATGCCGGAATCGCCAATTCTGATTGGTATATTACGAAAGGTGGTGATGGCTTTAAATCTCAAGTGGATCCTGAAGATCCAAATATCATTTACAGTCAATCTCAGTACGGATGGTTGGTGCGATATGATCATAAGAGCGGAGAAAGGATCAGTATCAAGCCAATGGCAGATAGAGACGAGAAAGGCCTGAGGTGGAACTGGGATAGCCCATTACTGATAAGTCCACACTCCTCTAAGCGTCTGTATTTTGCTGCCAATAAATTATTTAGAAGCGATGATCGAGGAGATAATTGGAAAGCAATAAGTGATGACCTCAGTAGAGATTTGGATCGAAATGAACTCGAAGTAATGGATCGAATTTGGGAAGTCGACGCAGTTGCTAAGAATAGATCCACCTCAGAATATGGCAATATTACTGCGCTGGATGAGTCACCATTAAAAGAAGATCGCCTCATAGTAGGCACTGATGACGGCCTAGTACACTTAAGCGATGATGCTGGACAAAATTGGAGAACCACGAAGAATATTTCCGGAATTCCAGATATGTGTTATGTCAATGATGCTAGGTACTCATTGCATGACGAGAATACGGTCTACTTGGTGTTCAACAATCACAAACACGGAGATTTTAAGCCTTATTTACTGAAAAGTACGGATAATGGAAGAACATGGAGAAATATCTCCGGAACCCTGCCGGAAAGGGGTTCTGTATACACCATTGAGGAGGATCATGTTGATCCGGATTTGCTCTTTTGTGGAACCGAATTCGGTGCTTTCTACACTGCGGATGGCGGAAAGAATTGGACCCAACTAAAGCAGGGAATGCCTACCATTGCGGTGAGAGACTTGGAAATACAAAGAAGAGAGAATGATTTGGTGGCGGCTACTTTTGGACGGGGTTTTTACGTCATTGACAACTATCACTTGTTGAGAGAATTAGATAATAAAGACGATAGAGCCCATATTTTCGATGTGAAGACTGCACTACTCTACAATGAGTCTAGCCCACTGGGAACCAGAGGCAATGCCAGTCAAGGCGAATCGTATTTTACTACTAAAAATCCTCCTGTTGGAGTGAGTTTTGATTATCATCTGGACACTGTTCCACCGAGCATAAAACAAGCTAGAAATAAGAAAGAGAAGAAGCTTCGCAAGAACAAGGATAAAACCGTTTATCCTACTAAGGAAGAAATTACAGCTGAGGATCGCGAAAGAAAAAAACAATTGATCTTTGTTGTGGAGGACAAAGAGGGGAATACAATTAACAAAATAATTAAGCCTGCCAAACAAGGTATTCATAGAGTGGTATGGAATGGAAGATACGCCAGCCAATCAGCAATCCAGTTAAAAGAGAGAAAACCAGGAAGGTATAGTTCCAGAGATTGGGGGGCATTGGTGCCAGAAGGGGATTATCGCGTCAGCATGATCCTTCAGCAACACGATGATTTGGATACTTTGGTTCTGCACAAGGATTTTAAAGTAAAACACTTAAACAATAATACAATTGTCCTGGACCAGCAATCAATAGCCATTACGGAAGATTTTAGATCTAAAACGGCTTCGCTGTATAGGTCTATTCAAGGAAGTACCAAATTATTGAGTGAGACTGATTCGAAAATAAAGCATTTGGATAAAGCCATACAAACCAGTCCTAAGTTGCCTATGGGATGGTTAGATCGTGTACAAGAAATGCAGGATAAGATGTGGGAATTGAAAGACCTGATTTATGGAAATTCCAGCTTGAGAAGCCGGTATTACACCACTGAAAACTCATTGATAGAAAGAGCCTGGTATGCTTATGGCAACACCATCAACAATCGCCAAAAACCCACTGGAACGGCTATGAGAATGTATGAGATTGCAAGTGAAGACTACAGCAATATCGTACAGCCCATATTGAGTAAGCTCGTCCGCGATGTTGAACGATTAGAAAAGGAAATGGATGAACTTGGAGGGCCCTATACTCCAGGTAGGGACGATAGTTGGAAGAAGGAATAAGGAAGTGGTAATTGAAAATTGATAATTAATAATTAACGTGAATAATGTTTAAGCACAAGCTAAAAGAGGGAGACTGTGATTAGTCTGATTTTCTTGGAATTTAAGAGAAGGTTTTTTAGGCAAGAAATGATAAGCACAAAGTCCGGAGAGCATGTTATTCATAAAACCCTGCAGAGATCTGTGTCTGGTATGCTCAATGGAGCAGATATTTTTGAGTTCGTCATTGACTGATTCAATTAGAGCACGTTTTCTTAGGAACAGGCGATCTTCGTCAGAGAGATTTTGTTTTTTCATATTTCTTCTTCTTTTATAAATGAGACTAATTCCGTCGTTCCACAGATAGTCTGCTAAGGTTTTGGAGATGTATCCTCGATCACCAAATAATTTGCCAAAGATAGACTTTACTAAACAATTGATAACCTTAAGATTACGGTCATCTGTATTGGCTTTTGAGAGATAAAATGACAATATTTCTCCTCTGTCATTAATGATAAGATGCAGCTTAAAACCAAAGAACCAACCCATTGTAGACCTCCCTTTAGTCGCTAAATGAGAGAAAGTTTTATGTTGTTTTTCCCTTTTAATATGACAAACTTTTATGGTCGTCGAATCAATAAAATTCACTCCTCTACTATGGCCCAAACAACGCTGATTCATGAATACTATAAAAGGAATAATCAGTTTTTTCTGCGTTTGGTTAAAGCGTTCGTAGCTCACTAAATCTGGGAATAAATCTGTCCAATGCTGACATACATACTCCTTATAAAAGGCTTTGAAATTAGTATAATGACTAAGATGAAAAGCAATATAAATGGTCATCATCTCAGAATCAGAAAGCCTAGATTTTCTATTTCTCACTCGTTTTACACCAGAATCTAGTCTGATTTTATCCATTTGAGGCTTAAATCGAATGAAAAAGTCGTCAACTTCTATGAAAATTTGGATAAGATTGTCTATATTCATAACAGGAGATTTTTCAGTAAGTTATTGATTGTCAAACCATAATATACTGATTTTTCTCCTTCTTTTTTACCTGATAATCTGCTTTTTCTTATCCATTATTCACGTTAATTAATAATTGGTTGGTTAGTTGGTTCTTATGGCTGAAAGAAACAACTACTAAACTTTTTCAACTAGAAGTCTTTCACAGACGGACTTCCCTAAGACGACATTCGATTGATCATCATAGGAAACTGAATAGCTTCCATCAAAGGATTCTATCTGTTCGACCTTAATCCGAGTATTCAGCTGAATGGTCTTTTTATTTAAATAAAGTAAAAATTCTGATGAACTATCCCTCAGGGCTTTGACGCGCACAATAGAATCAACGGGCATTTGCGAGAGACGCTGGTAACTTGATTTATCGAAGTTGCCATTTTTATCGGGAATTGGAGAACCGTGCGGATCAGCGGTTGGAAAGCCCAATATCTCATCCATTCGATTGAAGAATTTCTCAATTTTGATATGTTCTAACTCCTCCGCAATCTCGTGCACCTCTTCCCAACCGAAACGCATAATCTGTAGCAAGAAAAGTTCGGATAATCTGTGTTTTCTAATAATAGACGCCGCCCATTTTTTACCCTTATCAGTTATTCGAATAGGCTTATATCTCTCTGATTTGACAAAACCTTCAGCCTGTAACTTTTTGATCATATCATTGGCTGTCGGTCGGCTGACCTGAAGTTCTTCGCTGAGATCAGACAAAGCAATTTCATCATTTTTTAGATGTAGAAAGAACAGGGCTTTGATGTAATTCTCTTTGGTAACTGAAGCCACTTTTTTACACAAAGATAATTTATTGTCAGTAAATTTTGTTAGATTAGTCTAACTTTATATTTTTGCAAACCTAATTTTAGCAAAATAGATATGTTGTTGAGAGTTATTTTATTTACTTATTTCATTTTATTTGGCCTTGTCATAAATGCACAAACGGGAGCAATTCGAGGGACTGTAACAATAGATTCCAAGCCTACAGAATATGCTCAAATAAGTATCAATTCTATCAATATCGGAACTTTATCCAGTGCTAATGGCCATTTTAGTCTAGAGAATATTCCTTTCGGAGAGCATACTGTTTCAGTGGCATATATCGGGTATAAAACTGTACAAAAAACTGTGCTTGTCGATCAATCTCAAAACGATGTAAATATTGATTTCGAACTCGATGAACTTAGCTTAGAATTGGACGCCATTGTGGTAACAGGTACGAAAACTTTCAAGCGCAGAACCAACTCTCCGGTCATGGTCAACGTGATCAATAGTAAAACCATAGAGAATGTTCAGGCCTGTAATCTCTCGGAAGGGTTGAAATTTCAACCGGGATTAAGGGTTGAGACTGATTGTCAAACCTGTAATTACACGCAGTTAAGGATGAATGGTATGGGAGGAGGTTATTCACAGATTTTAGTCAATGGTAGACCCATCTTCAGTCCACTTACCGGGCTTTATGGAATGGAACAACTGCCTGCCAACATGATTGATAGAATAGAAGTGGTCCGAGGTGGAGGTTCCTCATTGTACGGTTCTAGCGCCATCGGTGGGACGGTCAATGTGATTACGAAAATCCCAAGAGACAACAGTTATGAGTTGAACTATACTTATCAAAATATCGATGGGCAAACCAATGACAATACTATAAGTGGAAACGCAACATTGATTTCTGAGGACGGAAATTCAGGTGTTTCTTTTTTTCTGAACAGACGACAACGTGATTTTTACGATGCCAATGGAGATAATTTCTCTGAAATTCCTTTGATCAACAATACTTCCATCGGTAGCAATGTCTTCTTTTTACCCAAGGACAACCAAAAATTGGAACTCAATCTCAGCTACATTAATGAATATCGATTTGGAGGAGAAATGGTTGAAGATAAACCGGCCTATCTCGCGCAGCAATCTGAAGAGAGAACCCATGATGTTTGGATGATGAGTGCAGATTATCAAATCAATTTTAATCGGGATAATAGCTCGCTGATCACTTATATCGCTGGACAAAATACTTCTCGAGATCACTATACCGGGATTATTCCTGACGAAGATGCACCGGAATTTGATGAGTTCGTCACTAACCCACCCTATGGCGTTTCCGAAGTAAGCACCGTCAATGTGGGATTACAGTTGAACCACAGATTACAGGACTTTCTGGGAGGGAAAAATGTCCTAAGCTTTGGTGCAGAATACATCTACGATGATGTCTTGGATGAGATTCCGGCTTATCGGTATCTTATTGACCAAACCACCGAAGATTATGGTCTTTTTCTTCAAAGTGACTGGGAAATCATTCCTGAGCTCACTTTGTTATCAGGCGTCAGAATGGATCAACACAATTTGGTGGATGATATCGTCTTTAGTCCAAGAGCATCCTTACTTTATAAGTATAGAGAGAATATGCAGTTTCGAATCAACTACGGCGGAGGATTTAGAGCTCCACAAGCTTTTGACACGGACTTACACATTGCTTTTGCCGGTGGTGGAATTTCACGTATATCCCTATCTCCGGACTTAGAACCTGAAAAATCTCACAGCATAAGTAGCTCCATAAACTATGACAAGCCAATGGAGAATTGGATTGCCGGATTCACATTAGAGGGATTCTATAATCGACTAAACAATGCCTTTTTCCTTCAGCCCATTGGGCAAGATCAGTTTGGGGAATTATTCGAAAAACAAAATGGAGATGGAGCCGATGTTCAAGGAATTACCCTGGAATTACGTGCCAATTACAATAGAAAAATCCAGCTGGAAGGAGGATTTACCTTACAAACAAGTGAGTTCGATAATCCGGTGCAGTATATCGATGAAATAGACGGAATCAAGGAATTCATAAGAACACCCAACGACTATGGCTATGCCATACTTAGCATTACACCAAGTGATCGATGGAATGCAACACTGAATTATGTTTATACAGGGTCCATGAAGGTTCCACATTTTGCAGGTGCTCCTAATCAAACGGTTGATGAAATAATTTCGACAGAAAGCTTCTCAGAAGTAAGCACAAAAATGGCTTATATCTTACCTCTTCTATCCTCTAGTAACAACATGGAAATCTATGGTGGTGTCAAAAATATTTTCAATGCATACCAGGATGATTTCGATATTGGAAAAAATAGAGATAGTAATTTCGTTTATGGACCGGCACAACCAAGAACATTTTTCATAGGAGTTAAATTGAGTTCGAATTGAACATCTTCAGAAAATGGAATTAAGCCACCAAAGAGACAATTTCAGTCTTGAATCAAAAAGTCCATGTGAATCATGTCTTCATCATTGAGTTTCTCCCGTTGATCTAATAAGCTCTGTAAGCTGTTAATAATACGTTATCTTAATTTCAAAATTATAAGGTACCGACTGATATCCTTAACTTCAAAGCGAATTCAATCAAAACTTTAAACTTCTTATCATGAAAGAAAAGATTTATTCCCTTCTATTTCTTAGTTTAATGATCTTCCTCCAAAACCATGAAATGATTGCTCAGGAAAATACCAATGCCTGGCAGTCCCCGGATGAGGATATCCTAAAAATCCTTCACGCACCACAATTGCCCAGAACCTCTATATCTCCGACCAAAACACATATGCTCTTGTCTGATCCCATTATTTATCCAAGTTTGTCTGAATTGGCAGGTCCTATGCTCAAACTGGCCGGAACAAGAGTGAATCCTAAGAACAACTACTATCACGGAAGGCACGGTGGTACTTCGCCACGAATTCTAACTATAGAAAATGGTAATACTGTAGCCTTGAATATCCCGGATAAAGCGGAGGTTTTATCCACTTATTGGGCAGTAGATGGTCAACGCTTTGCTTTAGCTGTCGGATTTGAAGACAGGGTTGAACTGTGGATGGGTGACATCAATGGAAATGTCGAAAAAGTTCCTGATGTGATTCTCAACCCCTTAATGGATAGTGCAGTCAAATGGTTTCCCGATCAGGAACGAATCCTGGTAAGAAAGATAGGAGATCGTGGAGCAGCTCCACAGAAACCTAGCATGCCTAAGGGACCAAAGATCCTGGAAGATGCCGGGGCTTCTGCCAGATCGACCTATGAAGCAAGGAATTTGCTCGAAACTGCCCACGACGATGAGCTTTTCAGTTATTATATGCAGTCTGAATTGGCCGTTTATAATACCAAGACAAAAAAGACAGAAGTCATTGGACCTTCAGCCATCTATATGTATGCTGGAATATCTCCTGATGGAAACTATATTCTTGTAGAAAGATTAAAAGAACCATGGTCACATGAAGTTGCTTGGTGGAGATTTGCCAATGACGCTGAAGTATGGACTCCTCAAGGACAACTGGTCAAGACGATAGTCAATCAGCCATTGGCCAATGAAGTACCCATTCACGGTGTTATCACAGGCCCACGATATATAAGCTGGCAGCCAACTGCTCCTCATACCTTGTTCTGGAGAGAGGCATTAGATGGTGGTAATCCCGTGGCTGAAGCCGATTTTAGAGACCGTCTGGTGAGTTGGGAAGCACCATTTAAGGGTGAACCGAAAGAAGTATTTAAAGCAGAACACAGAATTCAAGCTACCATGTGGGGTGAGAAAGATGGTATGTTAATGGTCTATCAAAGAGAACGCATGAAAAGATGGCGTTATGTCTGGCTGTTGGATGTTGACAAGGGTACATCGAAGTTATGGTTTGACTTGGACGAGAACGATAGATACAATGATCCTGGTTATCCGCTTTATACTCAAATGGCCAATGGAAAAAGTGCCATCAAGATAGAAAACGGCTCCATGTATTTCCGCGGACGTGGAGGTAGTAAAGAAGGGGATAGACCATTTGTAGATCGCAGAAACATTGAGACCGGTGATGTTGAGAGGATATTTAGATGTGGAAAGGATAAATACGAATACTTTGTCGGTTTCGGAAAGGACCCCAATCGTTTTATCATGAGTTCTGAGTCCTCTACTTCTGTTCCGAATTTTTACATGGCTTCATTGGGAAGTACGATTAAAGCTGAGTCGGGAGAAGGAACCAGAGCTATTACCAAAAAGCCGATCACCAATTTTGAGGATCCAAGCCCGGAATTGCGTCAGATCAAGAACGAAATTGTCCAGTACAAAAGAGACGATGGTGTCGAGTTGAGCTTTCAGTTGCTCTTACCTCCCGGTTATAAAGAGGGAACCAGAGTTCCAACCGTTGTCTATGCTTATCCCCTAGAATATTCCGGGGCCAAAACTGCTGGACAAGTGAGAGGCTCTTCAAGTCGATTCATGCGCATTTGGGGTGCATCGCACAAATACTTCCTTATGAGAGGATACGCTGTACTAGATAATACGGCTATGCCCATGATTGGTGATCCAGAAACAGTATATGATTCTTTTGTTCCGCAATTGGTCTCTGATGCAGAAGCAGCGGTAGAAAAAGCCGTAGAAATGGGCATTGCCGATCCGGATCGAATAGGTATTATCGGTCATAGCCATGGTGGCTTGATGGTAGGAAACTTATTGGCGCATACTGATTTGTTCTGTGCTGGTATCGCTCGAAGTGGTTCTTATAACAAGACCAATCAGCCCTTTGGATTCCAAGGAGAGCGACGTTCTCTATTCGAAGCGACCAAGTCGTATATCGACTGCTCCCCTACTTTCTTTGCCGACAAAGTCAACGAACCAATATTGATCATTCACGGTGATGACGATTCTAATCCTGGAACCTTAACCTTCCAATCAGAAGTATTTTATGAGGCCATTAGAGGTTCTGGAGGAACGGCAAGGTTAGTATTACTGCCTTTTGAGGATCACGGTTATAGAGCTAAAGAATCCATAGAACATGTTCTTTGGGAGCAGTTGAACTGGTTTGACAAATACGTCAAGAACAGAGAGGTCATGGATGAAGCGAAAAAAGAATAAAACCTAACAAATCTCGAGTTTCCTATATTGCAGTTTATATAATAAAATTCTGCAATGCAAAGAGAATTGAAAAAGCTGATCATTATAGGAAGCTCAAGAAAAAATGGCGAAACTAAAAAAGTAGTCGACGAACTAATTCGGATCTCCAATTGGGATTTGATTGATTTATTGGATCACAAAATCTCATACTACGACTACGAACATATGAATCGGGATGATGACTTCATCGACTTGATGAAGCGAATCATTAATGGCTATGATGTAATAATTATTGCTACCCCAGTCTACTGGTACTCCATGAGTGGAATCATGAAAGTCTTCTTTGACAGAATCAGTGATCTGCTCACTATAGAGAAGGACCTAGGTAGAAAGCTCAGAGGTAAATACATGGCAGTAATTAGCAGTTCCAATGGCAATAATCTAGGGGATTTTTTCTGGCTTCCTTTCAAGGAATCAGCCAACTATTTAGGAATGCATTATATAACTGATTTGCATACCTATGATGGAAAGATGGATGTGGATGGAATTAGAAAATTTTGGGAAACTGTTGAACAAAAAACAAGCTGATGAATAACTGAGAATAGAGATAAATCGAATAAAAAACCAAAATCAAATGAAAGAATTATTAATTGTGCTAGCCGCGCTGGCCTTTTGTGTTTTTACCAAGTCTCAAGATAGAACCGAATACCATGTTCTCAACTCTGAACATCTGTCGGAATCCCGGGCCATTAACATTTCACTACCACCTAACTACCATTCCAATAATAAGACCTATCCGGTGCTCTATGTTTTGGACGGTGAATACGCTTTCGACTATGCCACAGGATCTGTTCAATTTCTGGCCAATGACTTCAATTACTTGCCTGAAATGATCGTTGTAGGGATTCCAAATACCGATCGGCTGAGAGACTTTTATGTCACCTTTGAAGAAGACGGAGAGTACATCTCCTTCATTAATTTCTTAGAACATGAAGTATTCCTTTTTCTCTCGGAAAATTACAGAGTCAACGATTTTCGGGTTTTATACGGCTGGTCTTCAGCGGCCGGAATTTGCAGTTACATCATGGTGAAGCGCCCGGCGTTGGTGGATGGATACATCATGACTGGATTTGGAATTGGACCAAAAACTGAAAAATTCATCAAAGAAAATCTTCCGGATAAATTCGATAAAAGAAAATATATGTATGCTAATGTCGAAGGAGAGGAACCTAGAAAATCCGGTCTGTTGAGATATCGACAACTCCTTTCGGATATGGATCCCAAAAACATGGACTGGAAATGTGAAATTGAAGAACATTCGGATCATGTGGATGCCATGGCCCAAGGCATTTATTCCGGATTGAAACATATCTTTTCCGAGTTTTACCCACCCAATGAGATTAAAACGGGGGGCTATCAAGCATTTCTGAATTATTACGACAAAATCAAACCTGACTACTGGGATGATCTCTACATTCCGGTTGGAGCAATCAATGAAACTGCTTGGTTGTTTCTGGACAAGGACTTATCTCAAGATGCCATTGATTTATTAAAATACGGCATATCTGTTCATCCCGAATCTGCTACCCTCTGCGGAAGTTTGGCGGAATTGTATCAAATACAATCCAATGTTCCCATGGCAAAAAAGTACTTCAAAAAGGCCATAAATAACTCTTCCGATAGTCCTGCTGATTATTTGAAGTATGAGGTTTTGTTAAGGGGTTTGGGGGAGTAATGCTACATCCTAGAGTTTATTTTATCTACTGTATGTAACAAAAGTTATATGCCTTGTTTCCATAATACTTTGTAATTTAAGCTACCCAAAGAACGATTACAAAACTTGAAGAATGAGCAATGATGTCTGCGCATCAATTTGATCTAATCATCGGAATTTTCACAAGACTAGAATTAAGCGTTTATAAACGTTTGAAACGTTTATGTGATAGTTATTATGAAAATAACATGGTATAGTTGCTGATATAAACATGTTCTCTGCAAGCCACCCCACCCGCAGCAGCAAAGAGTTCTATCGCACACATTGCTGCTTCTGCCAACCCAAAAATTGAAAATCACAAAAAAATGGCCATAACACTTTGATAAACAGCAAAATAAAAGAAGTAATTATAAGTAACTGATGGTTAAATAACTTTGTACTTAAATATGGAGATATATCTTCAAATAATATTGAACAGTATCTGTTCCGGGCTTGTTTTGAGTTTGGTGGCCATTGGTTTTTCTTATATTTTCTATGTTACTAAAGTGTTTCATTTGGCTCATGCTTCCATGTATGCAATGAGCGGATTGACCACATGGGCTATGTACCAGGTAACTAGTTCCTTTCTTGTTTCATTGGCAGCATCAATTATGCTAAGCTTAATGCTTATCGTTCTCATTGAAAAGTTGGTTTACCTTCCACTCTATTTATCGAAGGCAGATCAAAGTATCTCACTAATATCATCAATGGGTATTTACGTTGTACTAGTAAACCTATTGGCCTTGATTTTTGGGAATGAAAACAAAGTACTTGATGTCGGAGGTGAAGCTTTGGCTTTTGGTAAAGTGTTAATGACACCAGCTCAAAAATGGCAGTTTGCTGCCAGTGCCATAGCCATAGTCATGAGCTTCCTTGTTTTGAAAAGGAAAAACTTAAACTTGGATCTTAGAGCTGTTTCTGATTCAGATCTTATTTCCTCAATACTGGGAATAAATATAAGATCGAGACGAATGTATGCTTTACTTTTCGGAACAATTCTCGTGTCCTTGGCAAGTTGGCTAAAGACCATAGAAGTTGGTATTGAGCCTCACTCAGGTATGACCTTAGTTTTAACAGCAGCGGTAGTTTCTATTCTCGTAACACGACTGAATGTATTTCTCATCCTTGCAGGAGCCATAGTATTGAGCATAGTACAAAACGTCATAGAATGGAATCTCAATGCGCAATGGAGGGATGGACTAACTTTTTTCGCGTTGCTACTAGTCATATTATTTAAGACAGAAGGATTGATCAGCTACAATTTAAGAAGAGATACGGCATGAATTATTACCTCCACATATTAGTCATGTTAGAAATCTATGCACTTCTTGCATTAAGTGCAAATCAAATGATTGGCACATCCGGTCTTTTGAATTTGTCGCATGCAGTGTTTTATGGCTTAGGAGCTTATACAACCTCCATCCTAACAACACAATTTGGCATAAGTTATTTTGGAAGTTGGATATGGATTCCTTCGGTTGTTTTAGTAGTTTCTCTATTTTACGCATACATAAGTTCAAAAGTTCGCGAACTGTATTTTAGTTTAGCGTCTTTGACAATTCAGGTCATTTTCTTTTCAACGATATTCAATTGGATTAACCTTACTAAAGGACCTTATGGCATTCCGGGTATCGGCCAACCGGAACTGTTTGGCTATTCAATTTCTGACCCGGTTGCTTACTCTGTCTTTGGCTTTATTGTGTTGGCCATCGCTATTGGTGGTTTCTATTTTCTTAACAGTAGTAGGTTAAATCTATTAATTCAAGCAACGAGAGATGACGAAATTGCTCTGACGAACCTTGGAATTAACCCCAAAGGATATCGCTTCACCAGCATTTTTATTTCAGCATTTTTGGCAGCTTTGGCAGGGAGCATGTATGCAGGCTATACCACATACATCGATCCTACCTCATTCACTTTGGACGAATCCATTTTGATTTTAAGTATTGTTCTTATTGGTGGAATCGGTAGTTATAAGGGTGCAATTATTGGTGCCGCTATATATGTTTTACTTCCGGAACTGGTCAAGATGGTACAAATTCCGGATGAATATGCTGCCAACTTAAGAATGGTAATCTTCGGCTTACTACTGATTACAATAGTTCGGTTTCGACCTAAAGGAATATTGGGTAAACCATATCTTTCATGAGTACATTGTTAAACATATCGAATCTGTACAAAGCCTTTGGTGGTAATCGACTATTGGAAAATGTCAGTTTGGAGCTGAGCAACAGTACAGTTAGTTTGCTGACCGGTGACAATGGGACGGGCAAATCAACATTATTCAATATTATCACAGGTTATGATAAAGCGGATAAAGGAAGTATTCAATTTGAAGGAAAAAATGTAGAAGGAAATAGTCCGGTATATCTCTCAAAAAAGGGGGTTTCCAGGCTTTTTCAAACGCCTCGTGTATTTCAAAATCTGACTATAGAGCAGAATTTAAAGATAGCTACTAAGGATATATCGCCGGGCTCTTTGGGATTATTAGAACTACTTGGTCTAAGAAAGCACTTGAAAGCCACCTCAGGAAATTTATCATTTGGTCAACAGAAGCTGGTGTCGTTTTGTACCATTTTAGCATCAAGGCCAAAACTAATATTACTGGATGAGCCGCTTGCCGGATTAGCAAATAGTATCATCCCAATTGTAAAAGCTGAGATATACAGATTAAAGAAAAATGGTGTGACTTTTTTTATAATCGAACACAGGAAAGAAAGCCTCCGCGATTTATGTGATAAAGAATATTGTTTAATGAATCAGAAAATCGTGCAGCTATGAAAGCACCCGTTTTAGAACTATGCATGGTATCATCAGGATACCACAACAAAGAAGTAATTTCCAACATCTCGTTTTCGTTATTTGAAGGTGAGAGACTATTGGTTTTAGGGAACAATGGCAGTGGAAAAAGCACTTTGCTTAAAACTATAGCACGTATAATTAATGACAACTCAGGGGATGTTAGCTATAAGGGTATATCACTAAACGATAAACGGACGGATGAGTTGCCAAGTATGGGTATATCTTACTTTAAACAAGGAGGTTTGGTTATTCCTACTTTAACCATTGCCGAACACTTAATTCTTGCACTAAAAGGGAAGCATGAAGCCGATAAAGATGCGTTACTCAAAAGGGCATATAGGATATTCCCACAACTCGAGAGTAAAAATGATGTACGAGCCGGTAATTTATCCGGTGGTCAACGCTTAGCCCTAAGTTGTGCTGTCCTAATATGTCAGGATACCAATTTATGGCTCTTAGATGAACCACTAGCTGGTCTAGATAGAGAAAAAGGCAAAGTGATGACTAAATTTGTAAATAAAGAAATAAATAAAACTATGGTAATTGTTGAACATAGTGAAACGAAGATTAATTATTCTAAAATATTAAAAATGGATACAGATGAAGGTTAATTATCTAATTTATATTTTGTTGACAACCATTATCATTGGTGGATGCAACAATCAAACGAAAAAGGAATCAGAAAGCCACACAATTTCAGCCATTCTTTCTCTTTCTGGTAACGCATCAACATTAGGGGAATACGCAAAACACGGAATAGAACTAGCGGTTAAAGAAAAAAATAATTCAGGCGGATTGCTTGGTAAACCAATTAAAGTTGAATTTGGTGACTCACAATCCCTGCCAAAAGAAGGAGTTAATATAGTACAGAAACATTTAAATCAATTTGACCCTCTCTTGGTTTACAGTCAGCTAAGCTCAATTAGTCTAGCGGTTAAGCCTATAACGGAGAAAGAGAATAAACTAATGTTTGCATTATCCGGTGCTGACAATTTACTTTCATCTTCAAACTCAACATTTAGAAACTGGCTGCCCCCTTTAGAGACAGCAAAAGAGCTTACTAGGTTGATGAAGGATTCTCTTAGCATTAAGGAGTTCGGAATTTTATTCTCGAACGGTGAGTTTTCTAGAAGCATGAAGGATGCCGCAGTATCTCAAGGCCAAAAACTCGGAATGAATATTCAATTCACTGAAATATATGACGAGACTGGCTCCGAATTTAAAACGACTGTATTGAAATGTCTTAGCAAAAATCCGAGGAATATTTATGTAGTAGGGATTGGAAAAAGTTTGGGTACAATTATTCGAGAATTGCGAGATAACGGATTCAATGGTACTATTCTTGGAGATGCAACAATGAGTCTCCCTGATGTTAAAAATACGGCAGGATCAACAATATCTGGTGCGTACTATATTGATTTTGGATTTTCTACCGACTCCAAACTTCAAAATACAGTTGAGTTTAGAGAAAGATTTGTAAATGAGTACTCAAAAGATCCTCAGACGTTGTCGGCAATATCTTATGACGCTATGAATATCATTTTTGATGCTGTTGAAAAAACTGGTAAAACTGAGTCAAAAGAACTCATTGCTTTTCTAAATAAAAATTATAATTATCAAGGGGTTTTTGGAGAAGTTAAAATATCCAATTTTGATATTATTTATCCAATGTCATTAAAGCAATACAAATAGCAAATTTATCCATTTCCAATGAGGTGTAATATTTTAAGGTCCTATAAAATTAAGAATGAAAGCAACATTTCGTTGCTTAATCAGGCGATTGAATTAATAGAAGGGCATATCCTATTTACAAACGAATTCTTTACAGGTTATGAAAAAAGAACTATCAGTCCAAGAGTTGAGCATAAATGGTTATTGCAAAGGACCTTTCTTTCAAAGAACTTTCCAAGATATTATGCTAACATCATCTCTAAATCAAATGACTTAGAATTTATAAAACCGTTAGTTGATCAACTTTGGGAAGAGCTCGGCAACGGACATAATGGAAGAATTCACTATGACCAATTAGTTGAATCAATGAATATCTTAGGGATTAGCAATATTGAGATCTTTAGAGAGACTCCTGACAATGGTACCGTTAAAATGTTAGAAACATATCAGAAATGGACGAATCATGAAAACCCTATTGTTGGTGCTGGTGTTTTTGGTATCGCAATAGAGCCTATAATATCAATGGACTGTCACTTGAGTATAAAAGGGCTAAGAACAAATCATAATCTAAGCGATGACGAAATTCGGTACTTTATTGATCACGAAGGACATGACTATCGGCATTCATATGAAATATTAGATGTTGTTTTTCCTCGAATTTCATGTGAAACAGAGATCAAATTGATATTACAAGGGACAAATGAGGTTCTTGATTCCAGAAATAATTTTTATAATTCAATTATAAAACAGTCAACATGATTGAAAAGTATTTTGCAGAATCAATTATGGATTTGTTGAATTCATTTCCATTTGCCTTATCAGGTTACCAGGACCCTGATTTGGAGTATGCCAAATACTTCGATCGATTATGCTCATACCACTACCTTTTCCCAAAAACGAACTTTTTTATATCCGGATTTGCCAAGTTAAAAGAACATTATAGTTTGGCAAATACTGATATTGAAAAATGGGAAACAGAGAGTCTAAAGTATTTCTTATTTGAGGACTTGTATTCTGGTTTGACTGAAGAAATTCTGTCACTATATATAGCGACGCTAAATTACTTTACACCAGAAAAGAGAGTTGTAAATATTATATCCAGTAATGTGTTCAATTCGATAAACATTCAAGTTGAACTTTCCAACGAGATTAATAGTTTGAACTTTCGCTATGACAAAGGAAATCGAATTCTATTTATTAAGTTTCCAGAAGAATATTTCAATAGAGAGATTAAGATTGGCCCCGAAACGATTTCTGATCTAAATTGGCCTTCAGATTTTTTGGTAAGTAAAGACGTTGAAAATTTCGGCTCCTTTAGCATTAATAGAAAAATCGATACGGATGAAGAATATAATTCATTAATAAGTCAAGTATTTGTTACCGATTCAATGGACGAGATTAAAAACACCTGTTTTAAATCGAATTCAGTCCTAACGAAAGCTTTAAATAATTCGGATGTAACTTCGATAGACATAATTAGCTTTTCGTTTGCGTCAGCACTCTTGTGCAAAATATTCGATTCAAAGATTTTATACTTCGTCTCAACCGCTAACTATGATAATGGCAAATTTTCTTCATTAGGTGCAATGGGCATTGGTGTGCCAACAAGTCGGGATGTCTCAGTCTCAGAAAGGTTATTTTACAGATTAATGGTTGATCATATTGGAGCTAATCTTGCCGTCCAAATAATGAAGAATAATAATAGAGAACTATTTTACAAAAATAAGAGGCAGATTCAGGCGAAATTATTAGGTAAATTTGATAGAGAAGTTCTTTTTCTAAATCACACGCAAGCCAGCGATTCTGCTGGCCATAAAGACATCAGCCATGGAAGTAATCCAGTTACCCAAGAACATATAAATGCTTGGCATAAATTTAGAGATAAAAATATTAATGAACTACATAAATGCGGTTTGTCTGAGTTTATCACTCGTGTAGAACTTTTGCTTCAGCTAGGAGAAAAAGTAGATAGACACTTTTTTACCGAATTCCATGTCACAAATGATTCATTGAAAACTAAATGCAAATTTTATACTTATGCTAAGGGAAATGATATCACAATTAGCATTAAGGGAGAAAGTAAGCCTAAAGTAGATTCATCACTACCAGACCATTTTATCCGTTTTATTGAGAAGGATAATCAAAATCCGAGAATCCAAGAGAATTCGGAGAATAAGCCTATAGAATCTTGGACTCAGAATAATTGTGTTTTTATTCAAGTGAAATACAAGAATAATATTAATATAAGGGGGCTACATAATGGCTTATCAACTCGAACAACCAAGGGAGGGTTTGTTAAGTATCTTAGAGACCACTACGAAAGGATGCTAACTGCTGGTAATTTCTATATCTGCAAGCCCGCGATCCTGGAGCACGAATTTATTCGAGAAGAGACTTTTGTTGGTGATTACATATTCTCTTGTTTCCATGATTTGTATAAGGACGGAGATATTGCTCGGAGTCGTGGATCCAATAGGGAGAGTGTAGAGGATATTAGTGATATTTTATATGTTTTTGAATATAAAAGTACATAAAATGAAGACTTTAATTTCTATAGTTGAACAGGAATCTAAGTTCATAGAAATTGCGGATGAAATCGGAGTTAATGTTATTGACAAGTCTGAAATTGTTAATGGTGACTTGATATTCATTCATAAAAATGATTTGTCTCTTGTTATTGAAAAGGATGATTATGGTAATGAAAGGTTTAAAAATTTAAAACCAGAAGCATGGAAAATTCTATTTGGTGGAAATGACACAAGGGCTCAAGCTATTAACTATGATGACAAGACAGTAGAATATTTGAACCGTGAAGATTTACGAGGAAAACTCAAAGATGTAGATAATTATTTGAAGCACAACCCCTTGGTCATTGAGGATATTTACCAACTATTATTTAACACAGACATAGAATTAGAAAGTCTGATTAAACCATATACCACATTGAGCCCGGCTGGTTTTCCTGATAATCACGGTGACCGCATGGCGAAAATCAAGGAGATCATAGAAAAACGCTATACCAAAAAGCATTCTCATAATGGTTGACAATAACATAAAAGATCAGAGATACCGACCACAGATCATAAATAACAGGATTATTGCAATTAAGAGTAGCGAGAAAGAAGAAGAAAAACCTCGGGCAGTTGTTTTTTGGGAAGAAATCAATAGTCCTAGTTACACCTTTGATTATAACCAAGTTTTTCTAATAGAAGTTGGCTGTCAACTTTATCCTGACTATCACATTCCTGATTTCGGTGGCATCCACATCTTCCTCAAACTCCTACAGCACTATAATAATCAAAGTGACAGTCTTAATAAGTCTTTCAATGTGGTTCTGTACTCGGTACTATCTAAGAAACAGATTTTAGCCATTCGACCCGAACATCAAGTGCTTAATCTCCCCAGCACTAAGTTCATCCACAAAGTGGAAGGCATGGACTTTGAAGATGAGTTAAAAAAAGTACTGGAAAATGAGGAAAGACCTGGATACAATTTGGCAGCTGATAACCTACTAAGAGGATTCTTGTTATGCAACAAGGAGCGGATAAAAATCCCTGAAGGAAAAAAGCTGATGATCATAGATGATTTCTATGAAGAATACGAGTGGGTGTACGAGCATATATTTGAAAACTTTAAGAAGCAGGTTGTTACACCAAACGTAGAAGTCCTTGTAAAGGCCCGAGAAGGTAATGCAAGTAAAGAAGAAGCAATCAATTCTATAATAAGTTCAGTAAATGAACACAAACCTGATTATGTCATATCTGACCTATACATCTGTGAACGCCATAAGGATACTGTTTCTTACAAGGACATAGATAAGGTAGAGGAAATATCTGGTGTTTCTTTATTAAAGAAATTGAAGAATGAATATCCTTGGCTACCTTATATGATGTTTACAACCAGCAACAAGATCTGGAACTATGAAGTCCTGAAAGAAAATGGAGCTTGGTCTTGGGTTGTCAAGGATACACGTGTAAATCTGTCTAATACACAGTTAACAGAAACTTTTACAGTATACAAAAATAAGGTTGAGCAACTAATGAATCCAGAATGGCAATTTGCAAGGTCATTGTGGATAAAAGTAAAAGTTCACTTAGAACATGCCTTACCCAAAAAGTTAAAAGTTGCTAAAATGTCCTTAGAGCAATGTAAAAACAGAAAGACAAAAGAATACGAACAAATAAAAAGGATAAAATGGAAGCTTGAGCAAGAAAGAAATGACATTCAGCATGTCTTTTCATGCCTGAAGCGTGTACAAAAAGTGTATGCATCGTCAAGATATTTTTTCGAATTGACAAGTAATTATGACAATGACTTGAAGAATGAAGTTCAAAATATGATGATTTCCCTCGGCGATATATGTGAGCATCAATCTTGGCACTTTCAAAGCAACAAACCGAAAAAAATAAATCACATAGGCTGTTTTCTTTATTCTTTACGATCGTATTATGCACATTCGAGCAAAAAGATTTTTGCTCCATTGGAGAGCGTTTTATTGGCCATTGACTTAATAATGCATGCATTAACAAAAAATGATTATTTGCCACAGCTTTGTGAAGAAGATATAGAGAACTTTACCAAATACGCAACAGAAAGAAATATAGATAGCCTTGACGAACTTAAATTGAACAATGTTGCAATTCCAAAAATTGACTCGAAAAAAGATCATACTGACCTCGCACATTTTGTTAGCTTTAAATTAAGAAGCGATAAAAGAGGCTTTTACTACAACGGTGATTTATTATGTAAAATCTTGTCTGGAATTAAAAATAGAAATGCAAATAATTATTTGATCCCTAGCAAGGACCGAAAGGCCACGGCTGACTTTAAAGAGTATTTTGAAAAATGAGCCATTTCGCAGTAATAAACAATATCCATCCTGAAATTCCGGATTTGTCAGTGGTAGAATCAATTCTTATACAGATAGAGTACACCGATTCTAAAAAATTTAGAATATCTCAACATTATGGATTGGATTTAGTAAGAGAATTGAGAACAAAGCATGGGTTCAAAAATCCTATTTGTGTTTATAGTCCATTGCCGGAGCGGTATTTTCAGTATATGCTGGATGAAGATCCGGTTAAGTATGCCGCATTCAATGATCCGGCTGTCATATTCAGACAACAGCCAGTTGAACCTAAGGAGTTAGAAAAGGCATTCAAAAAAATAAACCCGATAACAGATGCTGGGTTAGCTGATGTATGTGAGATGCTCTATAATAGGAGCGGCTATGTCATTGACAAGTTGACTCATGATCTGAAATATCAATCCGATCTAACTAAAATAAGAAACGAATTTAAGGATTTGTTTAACGATCAGGAATTGACCCAGATTGATTTTGAAGCAAGATATTCAGATTTGATTAAGGCTCAAAAGAAAGATGAGGTCGCATTTTTAAAATTTAAATCCGTATTTATCAATATTTGCGTCAATGCGATGTCGAGTAAGCTGATTGACAATCCTGAGAAACTTGAGCTTGAGAAAAAGTATACCATTGTCATGGTCGAAGACGATCCACTTTACATGGATGAGTTGAAAAAGAGGCTTGGACCTTATTTTAATCTCAAACCATGTACTACTTCTGCTAAAGCAATTAACACGTTGAGCAGAGATACCTCCAACAATATTTTGGCAGTTGTATCGGATTGGCGGCTATATGAGGAAGGCGGTAAGAAATGGCAAAACAAACAAGGTTACGACGTACTTGCTGAATCTGCGAAAAAAGGGTTTTACTCTCGGTTTGCATTGACCTCCTTGAATGATAAAAATGTACATCAGATCAGGAACCGAATGTCGATCGAATTTGAATTAGTTAAGAAAGATTATTTGTTGACGGATGATGATTGGGAAAACCTCATTTTAAAGTTAAATCAAGCGTGCGAAGATATTCTTGAAATATTGGGTAGTATTCCTGATGGAGCCAAAGAGTGGATAAAATATAGAGACGAATATCTTTGTAAAAGATCAACAACTAATTGGAGTTCGTATGAATCGGAGATAACTAGTCAAGCCAACGGTGTAATTCATGATTTTTTGCGACTCGAAGCCAAACAAAGTCTTTATTACTTACATTACATTGGTGAATTTGGAGGACTCGATAATTTGTTGGTTCTTAGAAGAATTGCCTTTGCTCTGTGGTTTAAAAATAGCGACACAAACAAAGATCGTCAACTGAAAAGGGAGACCGAGACACCTTGGCTTGTATTTCAGAAAATGAATTCATTTCACGATAAGTTGAATAACAACAACAAGAATGGTTTCTTTCGCAAACTATGCATTTTAGCCAATAACATACACGCCTGTATATTGCCTGAAGAAAAGGTATGGCTCAAAGGTCATGGTCTTTTAGATTAAACGGCATTAATGATAGATATGAACATAGGACAGAGCCTATTAGCATATACAGCCCATTTTCTATTTGGATTATCAAGACTTCCACATTGTATGCAACTAGCAAAAGTAAGCTCACTAAGAAGATATCTACGAATACAAGTCTTTTGATCCCGTCCAATTTATTGAAATGAACATTCTTAAAATGTCGAAGGAAATCGAGCAGATATTTTATTCCAGGTAATACCATAATCAAGATTACCAAGCATACTGCCAATAGCTGATTCTCTGATTGCCATAGATCGCTTATGGATTTCATGTAGCTAATCTCTACCCAATCAGAACTGCGTTCAATAGTAGTGATCAAAATATCAAACTCAATACTGGTTTTCATTCTGAATAAAGGAAAAATGGAAAGCGGGACAGTCACTAACCACAAAATGAATGAAATTATATTTAGTAATATTTTCATACTTAATCAGAGATTATAAGCAAATATTGTTAACCAATATCCCGAAATGTGATTTGAAGTATTCAAGGGAGGTGCGATTCTCAAATTTTATACACCAATTATGACTGAGAGTATTACGTCTGTTGTTTTTCTCTGTCATCACAAAAGGAATATTATTTGACCCCAGTATAATGTTGCAATCATACTGATACATTTCCAAATCACTCACATCAATGCGAATGGTGAAATGATTGTAATACTGTACTGGATTATTCAAAATCTCTGAAACTAGTAAGTGCTCTCTTGTATCGAGATCTTGATGAATAATTAGATTTCTGTTGTGACCATACGCCGCGCCGAAATGAAAAGTCAATGTTGGATCACTAGTATATCTAGGGTCAGCAAAAGTCAGTTGCCCTAATCCATGGTTGATCATGGCTTCAATGACTTTCACATGCTTGTTTCCAAGATGTACAGGGCCAGACTGAGATCTACTTCGAATAATATCAGACCAACGGTTCCTTCGCCATCCAAACTTGACGAGTTTCCCAGATACGGGATCGGCTATTGTATCTATTTTGGTCAAAGATTCTACTTCTGTCCAAGGTATCGGGGATAAACTATTGTTTTGCATTCTATGCAGTTTTAGATTTAAAAAATGTAGTTAAGTAAATGGAAGAACTGGAAGTTTGAGCATCAGATAAGTATTGATTGCCTCTCTTCCCATCTTCAAATCCCTGTTGATAAGCTTTACATTCCTCATCAAGATGAAAGAGTTTGGTCTTCTCGGACAGCCGAAAGAAGTCACGGTTGGTAATTTTTGAAGCTAGCCCATCAGTATAACCTTTATAATATGATTGTGAATTTCGCATATTGTTATTTTTCTAATTAATTAAAAAACTTACATCATCAAGGCGTGTGCTCACTCCAGTTGAACACTGCTGCCGAAAGAAACTTTTGCTTTTCTCGACTTAAATAACTCAATCCAAAAGTGAGTAGCGCTTGATATATTCCTATCGTTTTCACTATCTCTAAAACTGATGAATTGAATCTCAACAAAAGACATATCATCGGATAACTTACAAAAGGAATCCTTAGACAACTTGGCCAGTGTTTTATCAATATCGATCTGATTGCCGGATCGATAGAATGACGTTGAATTATGCTCTAGCATATCAGAGAAAATAAATATCCTTAGAGGTCTCTTGTCAGCACTGCGTTTGGCTATTTCCTGACACAGAGGCTCGTAGATCCTTGTGTACTGGTAAGGTGGCTCAGCTAGTGCAACAACCTTTTTAATTGACTCTCTAAGATTATTGGCAAATTGCGGCTTAACCTGGCGGTTGATCTGAACGTCGGTCATTTTAGATTCAATGGCATGGAACCCAATCTTATAACCTCTGTTGTTTCCAAGATCGTTAAGAGGATAGACCTCACAACTAATCCCATGGCAGGAGGAGAATCCATCCTCCTTTTCAAAATAATGTAGCAGCCGTTTGAATTCAATCGGCAAATACTTGGTTAAGGCTTCCAATTGATCGTGATCGGTAACATCCAGATAAATCAGATAGTCCTGTATAACCTTCTCACTACATTGTGAGAAGGCATTCAGATTCAAAAATAGAAAGCTGATAATTAATAGAAGTAAACGCATGGCTTATGATTTAAAGAATTTAAGAATATTGTTTTCACGAGGATCAATTCGATCCAATTCAAAGTGAAGAGGGCTGGTAAAAATTCCATCTCCTCCGTCCTTACGGTTTTTGAGATTTAGATCGCGGTATTCACTGGAAATGATTCGGACCTTGTCTTCTACAATCGTCTGACCATTATTGATATCGGTCACAATTTGATTATACAGGCCAAGAGCCTCCTCATATTGAGTAACCCTCTCTTTGACTTCATCAGTCAGAAGATGTGAATTACCAGCCACCCGAATTTTAGCCTCATCGATAAGTGCAGATTTTTCGGATTTCGCTATCAGGATTTTTGCCTCCAATGCCGGAACCTTAACGTGCACCTCTTTCCAGCTATGTTCAAACGAACTATGAGTATCGTGAGCAAAATAGCTGACCAGAGTTCCTATGAGTAACATGGCAAAATTAATAGCAAAAAATATCCAGAAAGAAGCATCCTGCAGTGCTGCTGAATAATCGATACTCGAAACTGTTTCCACAATATTGCTCGTGCTATTAAAATCAAACATTCCGTCACTGGATTGATCCGCTGACTGTACAGCATGCCATCGTAAAATTGATCCAGTAAAAGCAATGACAATCACCAATAACAGTAGGACATACTGAAAAATCTGTGCCTTTAGAGGCTTATTTGCACGTCGAAGTAATTGGCCAAGGAAATGACAAACGAAAGCAACTACAACTGTTATGGAGAGGGCAACAATTATAACAGCATAGCGATCCAAATTCATCTGCTCAAGGAAGAACCGTATAAACTCGAATTCAAAAAGGCCGAATAGCATAATAACAAACCAAAGCAGCCAGGGCTTCTTGATGAATAAAGGCCAGCCGTTTGTTTGCCCTGTAGGACGGTTGCACTTTGACTTTTCAAGGTTGAAACTGGTATGGATACTCTGTATGCTTGATCTCAAAGAATCAATAATACTATCCTTGATCTCAATTTTACTATAAAGATCAGCAACCAATCTACTACACTCTTTATAGTAATCAGATTGCTTGATGTCTTGCGCTATGGCATCAATAGCACCGCTGAGATCACTGACTATGGATAGTGATTTCGCAAATAACTGGTGATATAAAGACCTGAATGAACTAACCAATTGTTCCTCAAAACGTGCAGATTCGTTTCGCTTGGGAACGTTTAGCTTGCCGTCATCGGGTCCGCGGACACCAACTTTTGAAAGTTGATCCGTAAATAAATCGCCGATCAATTTTAATGGATCAGAAACCGGATGAATAATGTGCTCACGTACGTACGTACGGGCAAGTGTCAATAATGCGATAAGTTGAGTAAGATTTAGCATGCTAATTACTTTTTAGATTCAATATTAAATTCAATAGCTCGTTGTTTGGCCTCAGCCGTCAAGGTTGCACAACAGGCAAAGCGTTTGCTTGCTTTGGGATGTGTACTAACAAAAGAATTTTTAGGTGCGGATTTCTCTTGGTTTGCCCAGCGGCTGAAAATCATAATGCCTTTCTCCACATTATATCCAGCTTGGGCGCAAAGCCACATTCCGCCGCAATCTGCTTCATACTCTTCCGGGATGTTAAAAGGAATGGTAACTAAATTGATAATGGCATCAGTGATTTTCCCACCTACTTCTCCTAAATTTTCTACCAGGAATTTTTGTTGACGTAATTTCAATGTAGTATGGCCCTTCACTTGGTGGGCAATCTCATGTCCCAAGACAAGAGCCAATTCGTCTTCGTTTTGAATACTGCGCAACATTGATGTTGTGATATATATATTTCCACCAGCAATTGTAAAGGCATTCACAACTTGTCCACTTTTTACCAGATAAACCTCAAGAGATGGCCTGACGGATCGAGGTGCAAATTGTTTCAGACTTTCAAAAACAGTTTCTACTCTTTTGGAATCGGCGTTTTTTACTAGAGGAAACTCATTGACGATGACTTTATGAATCTTTCCTGAAAATTCTTTCAGTTGATCATTTCTGATAGGATCAGTTATTCTGTCAATGATATTCTCATGACCCTCAGTAAGGTATGTGAGGGTTTTTTCTGTCAAGGAAAAATTGCCGCAGGATTCTGAGGCATAAGAACCGTCAACATCTGCCCAAGTCTCGTAGTGGTACAAAAACTCTGGGACCTTCGAGGAAGGAACTTCGGGATTACCACAACTAGCAAGACCTAAAAAGGCCAACAGTATTAAGGCCGTTGGGCTTGATCCCGTACGGTTTGGGTTGGAGGCGGGTTGCAACCCACGCAGTGCTAATTTCCAAGCAACGGAGCGGGATGGGCAATGCGAAAAAGAACCAATATTTTCTGAAGCCGAAGCAACCTCTTCAGATATGCGTTGCCGTTGTTCCCAGCGAGCCGTGTAAAAAGTAGCAAGGGAACTTGCATAAGCAAGTCGCAGGAAAAAAAGAAACGTAAAAAGTAAAATTATCAAAAGCATTGTCGAAGATTTTAATGAACAAATCTTCTCTACGTTCAACTTCGACGATTGTATCGCTTATTTGATAAATCCTACTTTTTCAAAGATTATAACATAAATTTAACGCAATTCAAAACAAAAAACCAAATCAAGCATACTGGAAGCTCATTCAAAGTAATTGACAGTAATTGAATGCCATCCTAAGTGTCTGATAGTCAAATAAATTTCAATTGTGAAAAATATTTGGATATTAAATGCATTAACTTCACCTCCCATTTGCAGCACATTGCCGTCCTCGTTCCTGCGGGCGACAAAGAGCTGCAAGCTTAGCAATCGGTTGCTAAAAATATTAACTTAGGACGATTAAATGAAATGAAAAAGGCCAGCAGAGAACATTAGATATAACGCCATACCTCCTATCGTCGGTACAGGCGTATATCATTATCCGTTATCCGTAGTTTCCAAACTACGGACTCCTATCTTTTTGGATCTTAATGATATTGGTTTGTATTTTGGAAACTCAAACAATACTGGGAATTAAACCAAACCATAAAAATGAAGTCCAATTCATATATTATCACCGAAAATTATTGGATTATGAGAACAATCTTTACACTATCTATTCTATTAATAGGATTTTCCACTTACGCTCAACGACAAGATTGTGGTAACGATATAATCGAACATTCTCTATTTGCTTCAGAACAAGACTATATTAAACATTATCAAACCATTAATTCTACAATAAACAATCAGGTTCAAAATCAAATAGCCCTAAGAAATGCTGAGGTTGACACTTTTGATGTAGTATTTCATGTCATTCATCTGGGAGAACCATTAGGTACAGGAACCAATCTGTCAGAAGAACAAATTCTTAGCACGCTCGTGGCATTAAATCGAGATTTCAGAGCTATACCTATTCATGATAGCATAGCCATATCACCAAATGGAACCGATTCTGAAATATTTTTCAGAGCCGCCTGTATAGACCCTGACGGAAATTCAACCAATGGAATTGTTAGAAAAGACGGTTCTTTGATTACAGATTTTACTCAAGATGGAATTCAAATATCTACCCCTCAAGACAATGGTAACATTTATGAAGTAATGGACTCCAGCAGGTGGTCAGAGGATAGGTACATTAATGTTTATATTTCACACGCTATAAAGGTTGTAATGAACGGTAATCAGATAGGTGCAGCGGGGTTTGGTCCAATTAGTCAATGGTGGCAATATGAAATCGGAGGCGTATTTTTGACCCCAACTAGGGTCGGTGTTGATGTAGATGGGTCTTTGGGATACAACATTTCAAACCCTTATAATAAACTTGCCTCCCATGAAATGGGTCACTATTTTGGTTTATGGCATACCTTTCAAGGAATGTCATGCGATGAAACGGATTGTACAACACAAGGAGATGGAGTTTGTGATACTGAACCTCATGATAATTCGTCTCCTTTTCCAATGGACACCTCTTGCAATGAATTCAATGAATGCGTTAATCGGGAGCCCATTGAAAATCTAATGAATTATGCTGGTCAAAATTGTGGACATGTATTTACTCCAGGGCAAAAAGATAGAATGAAAGGTGTCATACATGAACACTTAAGCGGTTTGGTAAATCACCTAAGTTGTGATATGACAGCTGGATTAGAAAGTGAAGTTGATAATTTCGGAATAGAGATGTACCCAAATCCAATTTTGGACGAACTTTATATTTCATCAGATAAGAATGCAGAATTGTATTTATACAATTTGGAAGGTCTTCAAATTATGGAAATCCGCATTTCAGATGGATTAACAAAAATTCATTTAGCACATTTAAATGCTGGATTTTATCTTATTAAGGGAAACATTGGAAATAGTTTCTATTCTAAAAAACTAATCAAGATTTAATAAAAATCATAAATTATTAAAAAGAAGCAAACCGCCTACATAGGCTAAAACGTTCATAGCCAGCAAAAGCTGGCTACACCTCATATACGAGACCGTACGGTGCAACTAAAAAAGAAAAATATACGCCTCCGTTATCCGTAGTTACCAAACTACGGACACCTATTTTTAGATCTTAATGATATTAGTTTGTAGATTGGAAATAACAAACAACGCAGGAGAAGGAGAATTACCTATCTTAATCTACAATGAAAGTATATCATCCATTATTCATTGTTGTCAAAATTGGAGTGAAACTCAGAAAAGAATTCGAAAAATTGAAACAAATTTTGAATCAAGGTCGTTTGTTAAATCGTGGTAGGGCTATTAATGAAGATATCCCGCCTTTTACAATTTTATATAATAATAATGAATTACGGTAAAGTTAAATTTTTCAATGACAGCAAAGGGTTTGGATTCATCACACCAGATGATGGAGGGAAGGACGTTTTTGTTCATGTAAATGGATTAAATGTGAATTCGCTAAACGAAGGAGACAAGGTTTCTTATGATGTCGAAGAAGGAAGAAAAGGATTAAATGCAGTGAATGTCGAATTGGCTTAACTGTCAAATTTTAATTCTTAAGTAATACAGGCCCGTCAATATTTTGATGGGCTTTCTTAGTCCAGACATTATGTAGAAGATTATAAGTCTTAGATGCTCAAACGTAAATCTTCCCAGGACATCAAAACAAAATAATGTCCATTATAGTAAATCTTCCCTTGTCCTTAGCTTCTGTCAAAGTTGGACAAGCCTAAAGTACGGACGGATATTAGATGATAAATACTGTTAAGAGATTGATTTGCAATTTTCACCAAAGGCGGACAGGTCCGATCTACAGATAAATATTAATACTTGGCAATTCTAAAACTCCATCAAATCCACGATTTACCTTATGGCTATAATATAAAAAAGGCATGTAAATGAAGACACCCAATATATTTCCACTCACATACCCTTTGTTTTCCCGTTAAGAATTGATCTTAATTCGCTAACATATAGGTAATCTTAGTTAACCACTTTGCTGGATCTTTTTCCTGACTTGGATCTGTCACATACTCTTCGATCACAATATCTTTGTTCGTTAAACCAAAGTCGTTTAAGCATTTTTCCATTGCCATATGTGCACTGGCTGTACCTGAGTAATCTCCATAATAATCTATTTGAAGGGCTTTCCCCGCAGGTACCGTGTAAGAAGTAGCACCGCTGACTTCTGTGGCTTCTTTGACCGGAATAGCAGCCGCCATATCTGCAATACCTGCTTGTTCATCATACTTAAAAAATATACCACAAGGCATACCGGACATTTCAGCACCAGCTTGCTGCACTTTACCAAATAAAGCACCTAGGTTTTGCTGATAGAACTGAGATATGTTATCCAAACCTACTTCACTGCGATTCATCACAAAATGCCTATCACCTAAATCGATATTATTTACCTTATAACCGTCATACATTCTTTCACTTGCTTTCTTCTCAGCAATTTCTTTTATCGCTGCTAATCCGTCCGTATAGCTCTGTTTGATGGCCCCTTTCATCATGAGATTCATTGGTCTCATAATAAAGGGTGTTTTGCCCCCGTCAAAATCCCAAGAAACTTTGGTTCCATCTTCTCCTTCCTCAAACTTCCAGTTGCTATAACTGGCCTCATCAAAACCATCGAAAAACATTTCTGTTCGTACAGATTCACCCTTTACTGTTTCCACAATCTCTTGCGTTCCTTTTCCAGCTTTAGGACCATCCCAAGAAACCTTTGCTCCTTTGCCCACATGCATATCTGAATAAGTATTCACCATTGCCGTGTCCATCTTGTTCCAAGGGGACCATTCATCCCAGGCCTTTAAATCATTGACCATATTATACACCATATTGGCCGGAGCTTTCATGGTGGCAGACTGCTCAATTTTTAGATTTTTAGGAGCAACAAATGCTGCTACCAGCAAATAAAGAACTACCAGAAGTAGAAGAATTCCCAGTACCCATTTTAAGAATTTCATAATTGTTGATTTTAGTTTTATATAGTTAGATCATTGAGTAAATAATGATTTAGACAACCATTAGCTCGATAACAATATAGTTGAAATTGGCCAAGTTTTTAAAATATAGGAAAATATTGACCCCAAATAAGATAAAACTCCTTGAAACCCAACAATTCCCTATTTTTACCAAACTTGCTACGATAAAAAAACGACATGAATAAATTCATTTTCCTAGCCCTAGCCTTCTTTTTAACAGGATGCACACAACAAGCAAAAAAAGAAGAAATAACAGCGAAGGAAGACAAAGAAATTGTCAAGAAGCAACGACCGGTTGCTGCTGAAAATGGTAAATTCTTCGAAATAGAAGGAAGGAAGATGTTCTATGGCGGTGAAAACGAAAATCAGCATTTCGACATAACGGACTACCTGCTTAAAGACGACCAGTTTCATTATGGAATTGGTCGTGAAAAATTCCCAGCTTTGTTAGATCCTGAATTTATTTCAGTTAATGAAGCAGACTCAATTTGGGCAGACAGCACAAGATTCTTGTTGGCTTTTTCGGGAAACGAAGCCAAGGCTTATTCCGTAAAAGATCTAACCAGGCATGAGATTGTAAATGATGTTTTGGATAGACAGCCAATTATGGCCGCTTACTGCATATTGGCTGATTTAGGTGCCATTTATGCACGGAACTATGGAGATCAAGCGCTCACATTTGCATTAAGTGGATATACTTATTTCGATGAAGATGTATGGGATGGATTGGACGGATTTGTATTCTGGGATAGGGAAACGGAAAGCCTATGGTGGCCTTTGATTGGAAAGGCGGTTTCCGGACCTCTTAAAAATGTGAAACTCCTTGAAATGGATCAATCAAATTGGAAAGATACTACCTGGAAGTACATCAAAGACCATTATCCCAATGCTCAGATCTTAGAGTCAGGTCAAGACTTTGAAAGACCAACAGAATGGCAAAAAATGGAAGATTTGACACCGATATTACAGCATTACTTGGTTGAATAATGAATCAAACCAATTAAAATATATAACAGTAATCTTCAACAAACACTACCTTAAAATTGAAAATCTATGAAACCTTAGAGTTTTATATTTTTATCAATGAAATAAATGATTTCAAAAATTCGTAATCACCTGAACTGATCACGGTTAAATTAACCACTAACCACAAACCGATACCCTACCCCTCGAACATTCATGATCTTCAAACTAGGATCCGCTTCTAATTTCTTTCGCAACTTAGAGATAAAAACATCCAAAGTTCTTCCAACATAGTCGCCATCATCACCCCAAACGACCTCCAGAATATGCTCTCTTTTTAGGGTATTATTTTCATTAGAGAATAACAAAAAAAGAAGATCTGATTCCTTACTGGAAAGCTGAATCGATTCTTCCTTTAGCGTTAACATCATGGTTTTCTGATCGAATCGATATCGACCAATATTGATTAGATCGGAATCATTTCTGGTTTTCCTTTTTCTATTGACAAAAAAGAAAATCAGGCCCAGCCCCAACAATATTACAAGACCAAACAAGTATTTCGAATTAAAATCTGTCTTGACCTCACCGGATGTCAACTCGCTTTCCTTATCGATTCCTGTAAAGTAAAAGGTATAACAGGCCTCGGGTAATTCTCTTTGCCTACACGCCAACAAATCTATATTGTTCTCCAAAGTCGCCCGAAAACTATGGACCAGTTCTTTACTTTTGCATTCTTCAACTTCGACGATATAGTTATCCTTTATTTGGGATTTTTCAAACACCTTGACTATGGAATAAGAAAGCAAATGGGGTTCGAAAGCAAATTCTCGCTCGAATCGGATAGAATACCTATTGTCAAGCTTTTCTATCGGCAGCACACGTGAAGTGCTGTCGTTGAGCTGCATAAGAAATTCATGTCCAACCGCCCGGAGGGCAACCTTGGTCAATTGATCTTTGTTCTCAGCCTTAGTATTTACTGCAAGCAAAACTGAGACAACCAAAATGAATATGCTTTTCTTCCATACCATAAAACAAAACTATTCGAATTAGCGCTGTTTCTTAAATTCTTAAAGATGATTTACTTGGGATTTACATTAATTTACACTAATTAAATCAGTTCCGGACCCTTTTCATATACTTTGAGCAAAAATCTAAAAATTGTTCATTATGAAAATTAAAATGTTAAAAGTACTGGTAGTCTTATGTTTGAGTTCTTTTATTTCTTGCTCTCAAAATGAGACTTTGTTGAATTCCCAAGCAGAAATACCCTGTCAAAAAGAAAAGGATAAGGTCGTCAATAAAGAACCTCACAAATACGGTGGCTGGTATTGTCCGGACAACTTAAATGGATTCCCTGCGGTTGATATAGCAGATTGGAAAGATGTTCCCGTCGTCAATGGAAGAATGGCAACAGAAGAAGAAGCTCGCAACGGCGCTTCCCTCATTCTTGTCGATATGGAAAAATACCCCAATGCAAAGCCATTGGATATGACCATGCCCAAATTGGCTAAATTCTATAATGAGCATTCCAATCGTGAAGAGATTGTTATTGTTATTCAGGCCCTCAATATCGACAATGATTCTATAGTAGGCTTTCGCTACTTGAACGGTGGCAATGGAAGTGCATGGCTCCATGAGGTAGATTTTATCTCGGATCAAGAATCTGAAATAATCCATAGGACTCAGTTTGTATCGCATGACATCAATATCAATGCTCCACAAGACGTGATTTGGGAAGTTTTAACTAAACCTGAATACGTAGAGGCATTACAGCCTACTTTTGATTTAAACAACAAACTACCATCAGACTGGTGGAAAACCTTCAAGGCCAATTATCACTATGGAAAACTAGGTGTTCCTACCTCTTCTTATGCGAATAAGTTGTACGGAAATTACTATATCCAGAATGATCATGGATTGGTCCATTACACAGAGAAATTCCTACTCCTCCAGAACGAAAATGGAACCAGTACAGAATTAAAGATCTCTTGTGGACCATTTGGCGCAGATTACGAAGAACAAAAGAGCATTTTGCTCAACTGGGCTCAGAAAGTGAAGGAATTGAGTGAAAAGAGTTAATTCTATTTATTAAAGCTTGATGAGAGGGAGGAGTCCCTACCTGCTCCTCCCGAATTCCTTCGTAAGACCTAATCTCAAGCTCCAAAAAGAGTACTTCTGTTCGAAATCCATATTCGGTTCAATAATAGATCGTCCTTGAATTTTAAATCCTGGTTCTAACAAAACTCTCCAATCTTCTATCTGATAGCCCAATCTTAAGCGAAAAGCAGGATTGATTCCTAATCCTCTATGTATGGAGTAATCAGCTAATGAAATAAAAGTATCACTCTGCAAATCCGATGACCTAATCTCCCCTGAAAAAGATGAATGGATATTCAAATAAACACCGCCATTCACTCCTAACTCCCACTTACCAAAGGAATAATCATATCCGATCAAGATTGGAACTTCCCAGAATTCCATTCGGTTGTAATGGGTTTTTACTCGTTGTAATTCCTGTTTATAGAATTGCCCATCTCTTCTGATCAATATTCCAGTATCGAGACGCTCCCATAAAAGTTTTTCGTTGATCTGCTGATAGGATAGACCAGAGATCAGCTTAACTCCATTATTAAGTGGACAGGAAATTTGAATCTCCGTTGAAAAAGAAGGTAGATTCGTTTCTGTTTCTTCCCTTTCTTGTTCATAACTTCGATCTATACCACTCAATTTTTTATTGGCCAAGTCGTATCCAGATAACCAAGTAATACTGAACTTATTTAAAGTAGATTTTTCCTCTTTCAGCTGAAATGACTTTCGATTAATTATGGAAATATTAGGACCTAATTTGTTATTCGAAACAATTGGACGAATGGTATTTAATTGTCTCAGTGTGGAAGCCTCTTTTATCGAACTTTGCAAGGCTGAATTTCCTTCGTCATCCATTGCTACTTTAATTTTAGAATTGCTGATAGTGGCTTTGCTAATTAATGAGATCTTCTCTTTTCCAAACTGAATTTCCTTTATGTTTTCTGTAAACGAATTTTTAACCTCATGCAATTCTTGAGATGCGTCAGAGTCTTCTTTTTTGTACAATATCTCTCCGTTAATCATCTGGACAACATTAGATCTTTGTTTCGACATATCAACTTCATACTTCGTTTCCGTGCCTTGAGAATTAGTTGTTCCCTTTGGTTCTGTTAAGTGAAAGATCGAATTAAACACAACTACGGTAGATACAGTTAATCCAACCAAAGGCAAAAAGAAAATCGCCATTCTCGGCCTCTTTTCTGATGCTCTTTTAGTTCTAACTTTTTTTAGGAACTGCTCCTCATCTAGTTCAGTAGGATACTGATTCAGTCTAGAACGGATATCATCGTAAATGCGCTCTTTTGCCATGATTGCTTGATTTCGAATTTTGATAATGTTTTACGTAGCATTTTCTTAGCCCGTGCTAGTTGTGATCGTGAAGTACTTTCGGAAATTCCCAATAATTGGCCTATCTCTTTGTGAGAATAACCGTCAATGACATACAAATTGAATACTTGTTTAAAGCCATTCGGAAGTTGGGAGATTAGTTTTAGTATTTCCTCTTCAGATAGTTTATCAATGATATTATCCTGAGTAGTCTGATTTGTTACCAAATCAATTCTCAAGTTTTTTTCTGAGGGAAATTTCCTTTTATAATCTCTCAAAGCGGTTCGAATGACAATACTGGTCATCCAATTTTTCAACTTCCCCCTATTCTCATCGAACTGATGGATACTCTCAAATATTTTCACAAAAGCATCCTGTAACACGTCTTCTGCTTCTTCATAGGTCCTTGAGTAACGTCTGCTCACTGTCATCAGGAGGGCGGCATATTTTTCGACAAGGACTTTTTCAAATACACGATCCTCATTTACGCAGCCGTTGACTATTGATTGGTCGGATATGTCAGAATGCTTCATACAAAAACTACAAAGCGAAGCACCACTTTGCTTAGTGACGCTTCGCTAATATGATTAGCTTTAATTCTCCCGAATTGCACTGAACTTTCCACTTATTGGATATTTATCCTCTGTGTCATTTTCAGTTACTTCTCCCGAGAATGTACCAATTACAAAGTCCCCTTCGGAACCAAAATATTCAATAATGGATGTGATTTCACAACTTCTACAAGCGAAGAAATGAGGGTCATTTCTCTCCTCGTCCAATCGGATAGTGAAGTCAGCCACTTCAAAAGTACCTTCCCCTGTACCGTGGATATTATAAATCACCTCAGGTACGCCAACAGGCAAGCCCAACCCGACATTTTCAATTTGAGTAACTGTAACTGTATCATGATCTTCAATCCAAGCTTGAAATTCAGGTAAACTGTAAGTGGTGCCATTAAGGGTAAACTCAAAGTATTCAGTAATTTGAATAGGTGATTCGTTAACATGAGTGATATCGCTATTTTTATTGCACGCCACAAAAGTCAATCCCAGGGCCAGCAAAATCAAGTATCTAATTTTCATTTTTTCAAATTTTCATAGTTAATAAAACGCATCCCGGATGATTACAACCTGTATAGCCAAGATCATTGTAAAACGCTGCATAGAAGATGGAACTCGTTGTTGTGGATGGAAGAAATTACTATAATCAATTTCCCAATTTACTTGCTCAAAATCGCTCGAATATGGGATTCTCAATTAATTTTGTAATTTGCTTCAACACTAAATCATTCATCATGACAAAAGAGAAAATTGCTTTTTATTTATCGATCGGCTTAGGCCTATTCCTTATGTTATCAGTATTCGGAAAGTTGAGTTCGAGTGAGGAGGTGGTTGCGCTACTTTCAGGAAATGGCATGGGAGATTGGATCACGATCGTAGGTATTGGCGAACTCCTATCTGTCATTTTGTTCATCATCCCCAGGACTTACAAATTGGGTACGGTATTGCTAAGTGCCTATTTTGGCGGGGCCATCGTCTTTCATATGACGCACCCTGATCCGGCTGCTCAAGGATTCGTAGGGCCAGCAATATTTCTAGTTGTGATTTGGATATTGAGCTGGTTGAGAGGGAATGAGTTATTGAACTTATAGCTTCGACTTAGTTCCCAAACCAAATCAAGTATCTCTTTGTATAGCGCAATAGGGAAAGGGCTTAGAACTGGTAATAGATGAACTCCCTAATGTTCCCAAAATTGTACATGATCAATATGGTCATGACAACGTAAAGCATTCGTCTTTGCCATTTTTTCCAATGGTCAAGCTTCAATCCGTGCCAATGGTCCCGATGATTCCACTCCCAAAAGAATAAGACAACAGGCCAGAATATATATGGCCAGTAGTACGATTTGGTAAAAAAGGAAGGCGAAAACATATGACTGATATAATCCAAGGAAAATCCGACTGAGGGAGATCTGAAAAACACTAGGAAAAGGCCAACTAAAAAATTGGTAACGAATATGTTTTTCCAGTCCTTAAGAGAGACCTCATCGATGACGGGATTCTGATATCCTTTTTTGATCAACCAAGTCTGTATAACGTAAACCGCTCCATTCAACAAGCCCCATATAACAAAGGTATAGTTGGGGCCATGCCAAAGACCAATTAAGGCAAACATGATCAAAGCTAGAGGTCCCGCTCCTAACACCTTCCACCGCGATCGAAGCATTTGTATGAGGACATAATCACGAAACCAGTTGGATAAAGTAATATGCCATCGTTGCCATAATTCTCCAAAGTTCCTGGAGTAGAAGGGATAGGCAAAGTTTCGCGACAAATTAAATCCAAGTAATCGCGCCGAGCCGATCGCCATATCGCTGTATCCGGAAAAATCACAATACAATTGGATCGCATAGAAGAAATAAACTCCAAGAAATAAATCGAAACCACCCAGAGATTCATAATTGCCGAAGATCTCATCCACATATACGCCCAGCGAATCCGCAATAACCACTTTCTTGAACATTCCATAAAGGAAAAACCTCAGTCCTTCAACCGATTGTTCATAGGAAAACTTTCTCTTGACTTTAAACTGAGGCAAAAACCTGGTAGCTCTTTCAATTGGTCCTGCTACCAACTGAGGGAAGAAACTCACGAAGGTATAGAAAGCCAACATGTCATTGGTAGGCTTCAGCCTCTTCCTGTATATATCTATGGTGTAGCTCAAGGTCTGAAAGGTATAAAAGCTAATCCCAACTGGCAAAATGATGGACAAGGTTCTAAGATTTGGCGAAAGGCCAATACTCGAAAGTACCAGGGAAAAGGAACTAATGAAGAAATTGTAGTATTTGAAGACTGCTAGAAGTCCAATATTGACCGTGATACTGGTCCATAATAGTAACTTAGCATACTTGCGATTGTTTAATGGAATGCTCTTACCGACATAATAGTCAACCGTAGAACTCAGTATAATTAAGAATAAAAACCTCCAGTCCCACCACATGTAGAAGATATAACTGCCCAACAGCAGAATGAGGTTTTGCACCCTGATACTATCCTTCCATCTCCAATATAGAATGAAGATCAGAAGAAGAAAAATCAAGAATTCTAAGGTGTTAAACCCCATAAATAAGTTCTATTTATTCAATATTCCGTTTGGTATAGACTATCTCTAAATGCTTCGGAAATAATCCTAGAGCCATATATATTGAGATGAGTATAATTTATGATGCAACTATCAGGTAAATCGAAATCCAAAAAGGAATAATATCTCACATGATCCTGGTCGACCGCTCTCTCCTTATACTCTTCAAATTTGGACACATAGACATCTGGTATCATTTCTACGAACTCGGCTTGCATCGGAGCCTCAAAAACGATCAATTCCCTATCATACTTTTTTGTCAAATTCACCAAGGAGTCGATGTACGAAACATCTACATTGCTCATCGGTAATTCTTTCCCCGTAAAAACTTGTAGCATCTTGACTCTCTGATTAAATCTAGCCGTATCAATCTTCGTTCTAACTATATCTCGAGGTTTATAGCTGCCCAAATAGGGAAACAAAGTATTGTCGACGGGTAAGTCTCTTTTCATTCTAATGTAATTCTCCATATAATCCATGTTGAGTACCCACTCTTTTCTTATGAGACTCAATAAGTAATACTTGTAATGGATAGGATATCTTCGTACATCCTTATAGCTAATAAGCGGATAATGTGATAAAAACTCGTTCGATGCAGAGTTGGGAATTAGAAAAGATAAATCCCTTATTCCCATCATTGCTTGTATTCCAAATTCAACCACTATTCCCTTGACTTGTGGGTTGTTTGAAAGCACCGCCTCCGCTGTTTTCATCACCGATAAACTGGACCTTCCAGATAGAGAACAGTTCAGAAAATTGGGAATTATACTATCGGATAAACCAAATTCCGTCAGGGATGCTCCAACGGAAACATATTCTATATCTGGAGCGAATTCGGGTTTAACAGTCTTGAATAATTGCTGGTTGATAAGGTAGAATAACAAGCAAAACGGAACGCATGTCAAAAAAAAATAGAAAAAATTTCTTGTCAGTTTTTTCATGAGTCCAAAATTATCCTCTACTCTTTGTCCGCACTTCCACGCAATAAAAACTCCTCAATGGTTTTCTGTCTATCCAGCTTATTATTTGCATTTTGGACAAATTTCTCAACACAAAAAATGTTCTTGGGCACTTCAAATCGATCAAGTGGCAAAGACTCAAAGCTCTCCTTGATTTCCTTTACATCGTCTTCATCTCCACCTTCAATAAATAAGACCAATCGATGTCCCAACACTTCATCCGGAATACCGGAAACGAAAAAAGGTAAAGTTATTTTTTTATCTAATATATTTTCGACTTTCTCCGGGCTTATTTTAATGCCTCCGGAATTCACCACATTATCAACCCTACCGATCCAATTGAACCGCCGAGAATCCATCAGTTGAACCAAATCATTGGTTACAATCAACTCCTCTGAAATACCCACCGCATTAATGCACAAACACCCCCTGGAGTCAGTACTAAAACTACAACCAGATAAGCCTACAAACGGACCATTAAGAGGAGTATTTTGAGATATCTTTCTCGCCGCCACATGGGTCAGGGTTTCTGTCATTCCATATGTCTCATAAATTCGATTCTGAAGTGTATTGAGTTTTTGACGAAGTCCATAGTCAATTCGAGCTCCCCCAATGATAAGACAATCAATTTGAGATATTCGATCGATGCTATTCTTTACTTGGGCCGGAATCATCGCTGCAAAATCGAATTTATGCTCAGATTCGACCTCTTCTAAAGGATTAAGACTTGGTTCAGTAAGAATTATATTCCATCCGCAGACCATTGCCCTCACCAACATCATCTTCCCAGCAACAAAATCAATCGGAAGGCATAGTAAAGCTCTGGATCCTGGATTTTGAACGAAGAACGAATTCGTATTCTTTGCAGACCAGATCATACTTTCTTTAGAATTTCGGATGGTCTTGGGTGTTCCAGTAGATCCGGATGTTTTCATTTCCATATACTGCGTATCATCCATCCAGTTTCGAATGAAAAGAGCAGCCTTTTGATATATGGATTTCGGCGAGTTTATGTTTTGTCCCAGCCAGTCATTCAGCTTTTGACCGTTCAGGGCTTGATCATTAATGGCAAAATCCGGATGAATACGATGATCTAATTCCATTAGCTCACAGACTTTATAATACCGTTGTCCCAGCAGAGATTCGACCTATAATAAATCGAACCCTGCGATATTTCCAATGGGCTGACAAAATTATTACTATACAATTGTCCAGTTCCCAAGCCCTGGGGGATTTCAATTTTTAGATCATAAGTCCATTGCGCTATGGCATTGAGGCCGATATTACTTTCCAATGCACTGGTCACCCAGTAGGATATTCCCATTTCATCAGCGGCATTGATCCATTCATGGCTAGCTTCATATCCCCCCAAAAGACTGGGCTTCAAGATGATGTATTGAGGCCTAATTCTTTTCAATAATCCTATTTTATCCGAGCATTTTGCGATAAGTTCCTCATCCAAGGCAATAGACAACGGAGACTGCTCGCATAAAGCCCTCATCTCATCGAATTGACCAGCTTTAATAGGCTGTTCTATAGAATGCAATTCCAACTCATGCAGTCTCTTCAGTTTTTCCAATGCATCTTCTTTCGAAAAGGCACCGTTGGCATCAACTCTAACTTCAATATCATCCGAACTGTATTCCCTTCGAAGAGCGTGAATCAAGTCTAATTCAGCCTTAAAATCTAAGGCGCCGATCTTAAGTTTGATACATCGGTATCCTTGATCAATTTTCTCACCGATCTGCTTTTTCATAAAGGATATATCTCCCATCCATACCAATCCGTTGATATCAATGCCATCTTCTCCTTTAGAAAATTCATTCGAAAATAGAACGAAAGGGTCTTCAGATCTCAAGGATTTCATCGCCTGCTCGAATCCAAAAAGGATGGATGGAAAATCCTGCAACTCCTGTTCTATTTCCTCTACATTCGAGTTAATACTATCCCGTAACCAAGCTAAATTTTGCTCATAATCGGGACGATCATCCCTACTTAATCCTCTGAGCAATCCACATTCTCCAACTCCGAAATGTCCGTCTTCTTCTAACACTATGATCCAAGTCTCTTTCGACTTGAGCACACCCCTAGAGGTACCGCTTGGCCGATAGAATTGAAGGTCCCTTCTAAAATAATTGCATTTCATTTACGCTAGGAGCTGTTGAAGACATAAAAGCAATGAGAACAGAAAAGTGCTTAGCGCTACTACTTTGAGTTGACCGTCATAAGCTCGTGGCTCTTTTATCCTTAACACCTTGGATATATGAATAAGGATTGGTACAAATGCCAAAAGGCAAATAAATTCGACAGGATGATCAAAACTGTAAAACACATAGATTCCCGCGGTAATCATACCCAGGATAAGCAAAGCAAAATGATAAGACTTTGCCCGTTCTGCACCAAGTAAAACCGCCAAGGTTATTTTTCCGTGCTGTTCGTCCTTGATACGATCCCGCATATTGTTCAAGTTTAATACTGCCATGCTCCAAAAACCCACTGTACAAGCAGGCAATAGCAAGGAAGAATTCCATTGTTCCGTCATCAAGTAATAAGTACCAATACAGCTGACAAGACCAAAGAAGATGAAGACGAATATATCTCCTTTAGCTTTGTAACCATATGCATTCTTACCAACGGTATACTTTATCGCAGCAAGTATTGCCAGTACGCCAAGAGCCAGAAAGAGCAAGAATCGAGGAATGGGCTCAAAACCCAAAGATATTTGCAGTAAGTAAAATCCCGATAAAAAGGATAAAAACACTAGGACACCTATAGCTGCTCTCATTTTTTGAAGGGTGATCATCCCGGAAGAAACCATTCTGGTCTCACCTATCCTATCATCATCGGTACCTTTGATACCGTCCCCATAATCGTTGGCAAAGTTGGATAGAATTTGGAGTAGAATTGTTGTTGTAAGTGCAAAAACCAGTGTTCCCGCATTAAAAAGCCCTTCTTTAATCGCTACTGCTGTTCCTACCAATACTCCTGAAATGGACAATGGTAGAGTTCGCAACCTTGCCGCTTGAATCCATATCTTCATCGGAATCAAGGCAGCCATTTTTTATCAAAATTTGGTTTGCGTTTTTCAAGAAAAGCATTTCTACCTTCAACAGCCTCATCAGTCATATAGGCCAATCGCGTTGCTTCACCTGCAAATACCTGTTGTCCTACGAGTCCATCGTCCAGTAAATTCATCGCATACTTGAGCATTTTGATAGAAATAGGAGATTTCTCAAGAATTTCTTGCGCCCATTGATAAGCGACATCTTCTAGATCCTCATGAGGCACTACGGCATTGACCATTCCCATTTCGTAGGCTTCTTGAGCAGAATAATTTCTTCCTAAAAAGAAAATCTCTCTGGCCTTTTTCTGGCCTACCATCTTGGCCAAATATGCGGAACCATATCCTCCGTCAAAACTGGTCACATCCGCATCTGTTTGTTTAAATATTGCATGTTCTTTACTTGCCAAAGTCATGTCACAGACCACATGTAGAGAATGTCCTCCGCCAACTGCCCAACCAGGAACAACAGCAATAACTACTTTAGGCATAAACCTAATCAACCTTTGAACATCCAAAATATTAAGGCGATGCATTCCATCATTCCCAACATAGCCCTGATATCCACGAGCTTTCTGATCACCACCGCTGCAGAAGGAGTATACCCCATCCTTGGATGAAGGCCCTTCCGCCGATAGTAGTACGACCCCAATACTTGTGTCTTCCTGCGCATCTTTGAACGCCACCAACAACTCAGAAGTCGTCAATGGTCGAAATGCATTTCTGACATCCGGACGATTGAAAGCAATGCGGGCTACCCCACCCGACTTGTTATAGGTAATATCTTCGAAATCTCGTACTTTTTTCCAGTTCGCTTTAGACATAATTCTATTTCTTAAGCCTCAAATGTAAATATTATCTCATAATGTGCAGATGGAAGAAGCTGATATTCTACTCTATTATTTTTTTCGAATGTATTCTTGGTCTTAGCTTAGAGTTCAGCATCAATTTGCTGCCTGAGATTTTCAATTTTAGCCTCAACATCCGAATAGAAATAATGGATCATGAAATTTCGATTTATTTCTATTTTCCACAAGTAACTCATCAATAATTTTTTATCCCTATGAGATAATTGTAATGGCGTTTTGATTCCTATGAAATTACCTCTTTTGTTATAGATAAAATGAGGTGCAAGAATTTCGTTGAATTTGTCAAAATAGTTCGCCTGAAACTGTAACTCATAATACTCCTCTTCAAACTTCTTTAGCACACTGTATTCGTATTCGTACAAAGAAATGATGGCAAATCGCAATGAGTCGTCTTTGATCAATTCCAAGCCTCGAGACTTGAGGGTCTCATAACCTGATGCATTCTGAATTGAAATAAAATCTCTAGTAAGATCAAAATAATATTGTCCGATGGAATCTAAACTTCTCTTTTCTCCATTGATAAGATCCCTCCAAAACCTGGAAGCTTTCATTCCATTCTCATGTCCCGAAATATTAATCTTCACATCCTCAATATCCTTCGCCAGCCCATTTGAAATTTCCGCAAGTATTTTGCTTTCTGCTACGTTGGCCTTTCTATTATCATTCCAATTATTCAATGCAAAAGCAGCAATTACTGCGATGAAAATGGACAAAAACTCAAATCCGTACTTTTTCCACTTAATTCTTTTCATCAGACATTATTTACTCGAAACAATATACTTATAATCGTCTTGATGTTCTTTCATCAGAAAATCGAAATAACCCAATAGCACCTTGTCGTTGACCTCGGGTGGAGTAAAAATTTCAAATATACCGGGCGATTGTTGATCTTCTATAAATGGGATCATATTCTCTTGCAAGTCTTCTAAGTTGGCAGTACTGTAATAAGTCAATCCATACATCTTAGCAATATTGGCCGCATTCAGATTATGTCGGGTTTCAAAAAACTTTTCGAATTTTGGATTGCTTTTATCTCCAGGTAGAATTCTAAAAATTCCTCCTCCTGAATTATTGATGATGATGACCTTAAAGTTCGTCTTGAGATGATCCGTCCATAAGCCATTGCTATCGTAGAAAAAACTGAGGTCGCCAGTGATCAATACCGTCTGCTTACCAGAATAAACTGCACTTCCCACAGCCGTACTCAGTGATCCATCTATCCCACTTGTCCCTCTATTGCAATATATATCCCAATCACTCTTCATTGGAAATAACTGAGCGTACCGAATCGCTGAACTATTACTAAAATGAATATTCAATCGGTCGGGCAACAAGGATATTAGCTTATCAAATACTTTAAAATCTGAATAACCGACTTTATTGGTATACCGATTTCTATATTCAATACCTCTTGAAAAGAGATCCAGCCAAGTCTTGCTGTAATTCGAAAATTTATGGTTGAATTGTAGAGCATTGGTCAAAAACCTATCAATTTCGACATTCACACTTTGATCCAGGCAATAGAAGGTATCTCTAAAATCTTCTGGCCCTATATGGTAATGATATTGAGGAGAGAATTTCCTTAAGAAATATTTGACTTTCTTAGATACTACCATACCTCCCATCGTTATGAGCAGATCCGGCTGTAAGGTTTCGAATAATGCATCCTTATCCTCTGCTAACTCTATAGGAGCGACCAGTTGATCAATACTCAGTATACCTTTCAAATCCGGACAATTAGATGTGGTCTCTGTCAACACCAATAGATCGGCATCTTCAATTAGTTGATTGATGAGGTTCTGATTGATTGAATCCGGATTCAACACCCCAATAAGCATCATTTTCTTTTCAGACTGATTCCAATGTTCTATCAAGGAACCAGGAATTTTTTCCGGTTCTTTGCTCTGATTTGTGGCTTCAGAAATGCTTACATCATTAAGCGATATCATTTCATCTGTCATATCATAGAGCGGCTCTTCAAAGGGTACATTAATATGCACAGGCCCCTTCTTTTTCAAGCAAAAATTTATTGCATCAGTAATGTGTTGAGCATTGTGGTCTAAAGAATTATCACCAGTGTCGCCTTCGTTCTTCTTATCATTTTCGCCATCCAAAATCAGATTACAAGAAAAGTGCACGTGAGCTCCAAAAACTTCTTTCTGTCGAATGGTCTGACCATCTCCAATATCTATCTTGTGGGCCGGCCGATCCGCTGAAACAACAATAAGTGGTATATCGGAGTAAAATGATTCGGCAATGGCGGGATAATAGTTCAATAAAGCGGATCCAGACGTACAAATTAGCACAACTGGGTGTCCTGTCTTCTGGGCAATTCCCAGAGCGAAAAAACCTGCTACACGTTCGTCCACGATGCTATGACAAACAAAATCGGAATCGTTTGTAAACTGCAAAGTTAAGGGAGCATTTCTACTTCCCGGTGAAATGACAATGTCACTTATATGATGTTGCTTTGTGATTTGTGCGATCAACTGAGCGGTAGGAATGGCAGAAAACTTACTCATTTACGCTCGCTTTTCTTTCCGTCATCTCAATCAGTTTCTTCATAGCAAAAGATTTGTATTCGGTTTCCCTCCATTCATGATGAAGATTGGATAATGCGGTGATGCCGCCACCGATATAGATTCTAGCCAAATTTTCGTCCCAATTGGCGCAGCGAAGATGAACATATAAATCTGTTTCTCGAGAGTGTGAATGCTCATTTCGAACATTGATCTCACCCAAAAATCCGGAATAGAACAATCGATCGTGTTGTTCTGATTTGACAATAGCCTTAAATGCTTCTTCTTTCGGAACCCCGCAAACTGCTGGAGTCGGGTGTAGGCTTTCGATCAATTGCTTGAGTTGTTGATTTTCCATCGAAGAACAATCTGCAGAAATCATGGTCAGCTTATGTACAACATTTTCAGCCTGACGGTTACTATTTTCAACTTCAACATCCTCAAAATTCATTTTTTCCAGACAATCCTTAATGTATTGAGTAACCAAGTATTGTTCTTCATCTTCTTTAGAAGTCCAAGTCTTTTGACTATCCATTTTTTTAGTACCAGCTAAGGACATAATTTCTAATCGCCCTGAACGGACCCGAAGCAAACTCTCAGGCGTTGCTCCAATCCAAAAATTATATTGAGGATGGTAGAAACAGCTACAAAACGCTGAACTAAAGTTTCTAAATAGACTGACGATTAGCTTTTCTAAATTAAAGGTCTTTATTTCTATCTCTGCTATTCTGGACAACACTACCTTATCAATGGCCCCTGAAGTTATAAACTCTTTTATTTTTCCGAAGCTCTCCTGATAAATTGCATCGGGTTCTTCTTTTATCGCATAGTCATACTCTAAAGTTGTTCTCTCCAGCTCAATCTCACTCGTCAAACTCTTGGCAGTCATTTTATTAAAGAAGAAATGTACTTTCGAATCAAAAGACTGAAGTAAAAATCCTTCTTTCTCATAGTCAAATTCATCACTCTTTGTATTGTCCATCAAGAGAGCCTTTATTTGATTTTCTCCGGCTTTTCTATAAACAACAAAAGGAAGCTTAGCGTCGAATTGTCGGTTCAGTTCATCTGTCAATTGCCAAAATGGGATACTCATTGATTCAAGGTCAGAGTAGTTAATTTAACAGAAGAAATCAACTCACCTTCTTCATTTGTAATTTCGATTCTCCATAACTGAGTGGTTCTACCCAGATGGATCGGTGTGGAGCGGGCATAAACATAACCTTCTTTAATACCTCGAACATGGTTGGCTGCTATTTCAATTCCCCTTACTTTTTTAGCATCCCGTAGAAAGTAAAACACTGAAGCACTACCTACACTTTCCGCCAAAGCTACCGAAGCACCTCCGTGTAAATAACCTTCCGGTTGATGAACACGACTATCTACAGGCATTTTGGCTACGATAAAGTCCTTTCCAACATCGCAGAACTCTATATTTAAGGTCTCCATTAGCGTATTCTTACAGATCGAATTGAACTGCTCTAAAATCATCTTTTTTTTGTCATAATCCATTTAGAACTACTTTATCGCTGTTCGAACGCAATTGTTATCATTTCACCTGGACATTTAAGACTTTTGTTTTTCCTTCAAAAGCAGAGGGAACTTGCTTTTAAAAGCTTCTAGTCTAGGATTAGATACCGCCTTGATATATGGATGACTGGGATGTTTTTTCTTGTAATCCTGATGGTAATCCTCCCCCATCCAAAATTTATCGAATGGCTTCACTTCGGAAGCTACTTTATATCCCTGATTTTCCAAAGCAGTTATCTTTTCTTCTATAATTTTTTTCTCTTCGTTGTTCTGATAAAAAGCAATGCTTCGATATTGACTGCCGTGGTCCGGTCCCTGACCATTAACCTGCTCAATATTCTGACTTCCAAAATATACATCAACCAGTGACTTAAAGCTTACCTTGCTACTGTCGTACTCGATCATCACCGCTTCTGCATGACCTGTTCTACCAGTATTAGATTCTTCATAGCTAGGATTCTCAGTATGCCCTCCGGAATATCCGTTGTATACCTCGCCTACTCCTTTCACCGATTCATAGATCGCTTCGACACACCAAAAACATCCACTTGCGAAATAAGCTTGAGAATTTGTGCTAATGTTACTCTCTTCCTTAGCAACTTTATTGGATTGAGGTAATTGCTGACAGGAGGCCAATATAAAAGTCAAATTGAACAGAAAAAGCAATTTCATCTTTTGCATATTTTTTACCTTTTTAAACCACGAATATCCGAAAAAGATCAAGGGCACCCAACAAATTCTCTAAGCCTTCAGAAAAAACTAGTATCTTTAATTGTTCACCTATATTAATATAAAGTGTAATGACAACTGAAAATTTTATTCGAGGGATTTTATTTCTTTTCATTTTCAGCGTTTTCTCTAATCTACTTCATGGGCAATGCAATCTCACCTTATCCGCTGGTGATGACGTCTATCTATGTCCAGACGAATCCGGACAGTTGAATGGATCAATAAGCGGAGATTATGATTTTTACGAATGGACTCCGGAAAATGGTCTATCCGACCCAACAATTCTAGACCCGGAAGTAGATCAGCCGGGGATTTATACCCTTAGGGCGGAGTACAATACTATGAACAATATCATTGTCAATGGTGATTTCTCTCAAGGGGTCAGCAGTTTTACAAGTGACTATACCCACGCCACCGCAGCTAACGGTGCCTGTATATCACCTTGGGGACCATTGGGATGTGAAGGAACTTTTGATGTTTTAACCAATCCTCAAATAGGCCATACCAGTTTTGCGGCTTGCTCCGATCAAAGCGGTGATGGAAATATGCTTGTGGTCAATGGTGCGGGAATGCCCAATCAAAGGGTGTGGTGTCAGAATGTAACGGTCAATCCAGGTTCAGACTATATTTTCTCAGCTTGGGTTACTTCAGTAGTAGCGGCCTCTCCTGCCATCCTTCAATTTCGTATAAATGGTACTTTGTTGGGAAACACCTTTAGTCCTACGGGAGCTGTTTGCAATTGGTCAGAACACACGGCGGATTGGTCAGCTGGTGGAACTTCTGCTGCGCAAATTTGTCTCATCAATCAAAATACCACGCTCGGTGGTAATGACTTTGCAGTTGACAACATTCAATTTACTGAAATCTGTGTTGAAGAAGATGAAGTTGAAGTGTTTGCCGTCGAACTCGAGTTCATTCCCACTCAAGTTGAACCAATCAATTGCACCCGTACATCGGTAGAACTCGAAGTCACCAATGTCGCAGGCACCGGGCCGAACTACTTTGGCCAATGGACAGATCCCAACGGATTTGATATTGGACCTGCCTATCCACCAAATTACTCCATCAATGTATCAGAACCTGGTTTTTACACCTTCACTTATACTTTTTTCAACGGAGATACGGAGTGTACTAAATTCGAAATTGTCGAAGTACCGGACGAGCGAGTAGAGATTGATGCCGAAGCTGAAGTAGAGGGCTTTTTAGGATGCGGAGGGGGCACCGCCCTAGCCAGAGCCATCGGGTCTTCCTTTGATGGGCCATATGATTTTCATTGGTATACGGACAACGGCAATATTTTGAGCGATCCCAGTTTTAGTGAAATCGAAGTCGACGAAATAGGAATATACAATTTGGTGGTTTTTGACCCGAATTCCGGATGTGCCGATACTACCAGTGTTGAAGTATTCAGTGATAATGAAATTCCAAATGCCATCATTGATTTCCCTGAAATACTGAATTGCCAGAATCCAATTGTCACTTTGGATGCTTTTGGATCTAATTTGCCCGGAGGTACTTTCATAACTTGGTCTACCACTGATGGTCATTTCGTGGATGGCACCGATGACTTAGAACCCAGAGTTGATTCTGCCGGTAATTATATATTAATATTGACCAATCCGGACAACGGATGTATGGACACCGCCGAAGTGATGGTCGAATCTAATTTTAATTATCCATTGATCGACTTGGGCAATTCTGATACCCTAACTTGTCATATTGAATCCTTTTTTATCAACGCAGGGCCCTCTCAAACCGGAGTTCAGTATTCCTGGACAACACCACAAGGAACAATTACAGATACCACTGGGGTTAATGCGACCCAAGAAGGGCTCTATGTTTTAGAAGCTTATGATCCACAAAGTGAATGCATCAGCATTGATTCGGTAGAAATATATTCTAACCAGAATTACCCGTCTGGTAACGTGCTAAATCCCGATCAACTAGACTGTAATACGGATAGCATAGAAATTTCAGTTGAGAACATCATTTCATCGGGAAGTACTAGTGTAGAATGGTTAAATGGTAATGGAATTGATCTTTCGTCCGGAGATTCGAGTGTTTTTATTCATAGCCCGGGATGGTATTTCCTCAACATTACCGATCTCACATCGGATTGCACATTTAGAGATTCTATTCTGGTCGAAATAGATACAATATCTCCTGATTTTAATATTGGAGACAGCCTTTTGTTTACTTGCAGTGACACCAGCGTTAGTCTTTCCGGTACTGCTTTAGGAGTAGGTAATTATTATCCAATCTGGTATGACAATGCAGGTAATGTCATTGAAGACAATGCCTGGAATACCCAAGTGCGATCTTCCGGGACCTACGTTTTGGAAGTAATCAATCAAGACAATGGCTGTATTTCTAGTTTAGAACAAGTAGTATACCCCGACCAGAACTTGCCAAGTCTTGTATTATCACCGGTTGATACCTTAAATTGCTCAAGAAACTTCGTTGACATCATATCGACCGGATCAGCCAGTGGAAATGGCAACATTCTTTACGAATGGGAAGATGCATCCGGAAATATTATTTCAGATTCTTCCGTAATCAGTGTTAATCAACCAGGGAATTACACGGTCACCATTCTCGATGAGTCGAATGATTGTTCTGTGAGTCAATCTGTCTCGGTTCAAATAGACACCATTTCTCCATTGGCATCTTTTGCGGAATTAGATACGCTTAATTGTCAAGATACGACAGCTATTATCACTGTAGATATGTTTGATCCAAGCCTAAATTACAATTGGAGCACAAGCGAAGGCATCATTGATTCATTCTTTAATAACGGAGCTTCTATTATTTCGAGTTCGGAAGGCACTTATCTACTTAACGTAGTAGACCCAGAAAATGGATGTCAGAATCAATACAGCGTTGAACTTACAGGAAACTATGATTATCCATTGGTTGACTTCTCAGAACCACCTACTTTAACCTGTGATCAAGATACTGCAGTCATATCAGCGCTTATCTCAAATTCGTCAAATACTTCGATACTCTGGTCCGGTCCTTCTTCGGGAATAATTGGCAGTAATGATAATTCAATCGTATTGGTTAATGCCGCTGGATTTTATGCCATAGAGGTAATGAATGAGGACAATGGTTGTATGGTCATGGATAGTGTTCAAGTATTGGAGAATAGAGATACGATTCCATACGATATAGATTATCCTGAAGAGATTAACTGCAATAATGAAGAATCTGTAATGAGCCTCAACTTTTCAACTTCTCTGAACTATGAAGTGACATGGTCGAATTCTGATGGCACTGTAATTGCTTCGAATTCTGACCAATTAAGTGCTAATGCGGGAGGGACTTATTCATATTCTGTTCTCAATCTGGCCAATGGTTGTCTTTCCGATGGAATTATTGAAGTCGCTGAAAACTCGGCGCGACCTGAAGCTCTTCAGTACCTCAGCGAAAATGCCATATGTCAGGAAGAATTTGGAAGTATACAAATTACAGACATAACGGGTGGTACTGCACCTTATCAAATTCTTGTTGATGGTCAGCCTGTAAATTTGAATGATCTACAACAAATCACCACAGGCAATCATGAAATTCGCATCATCGATGATCGAGGATGTGAGTTGACAGAAGAAGTTCGGATAGATCGTGAAGGCGGTTTTAGTTTTTTCCTAATTCCGGAACATGAAATTGAGTGGGGCGACTCCGTTCAACTCTCCCCTATTTTTACTGATCCTAATATCGTAATTGACTCCATTCATTGGTCGAATATTACTGGTTTCAATTGTGACAACTGTCTTGAGCCCTGGGCATCTCCAACTCAGGAGCAAGCCTATGGTTTGGAAGTATTTGATATCAATGGTTGCAGTTTTAAAAGCGACACCCGAATAAGAGTTGTATTCGAACCAGAAGTATTTATACCCAATTCATTTTCTCCTAATGCTGACGGGAACAATGATTTCTTCTTCGTCTACAGCCAGGATAAATGGGTGAACCACATTCATGAAATGAGAATATACGATCGCTGGGGAAATGAAATTCTCTTTAATAAAGACCTAAGAATCAATATCCCCCAGGATGGTTGGGATGGCAAATACAAAGGTGAAGAGCTCAACCCAGCAGTATTTATTTACTATGTTGATGTTGAGTTGAGAAATGGGGTGCGTAGAATTTATTCTGGCGATGTCACTCTTTTTAAATAAATTTGGTATGATTTTTACCATTTTGAAAACGAAAAACGACTTTTTTTCGTTAGTAATGTTATGAGAAATTACTGGACCATAATTCCATTGTTTTTCTACATTCTCGCTTCTTCTGGCTTGAATGTGAATTTGCATTATTGTCATGATCAGTTGGCAAGCATCTCTATCGTTTACGATGCTGATTGCTGTTGTAGTAAAGAATCCGAAAATGACTGTTGTGAAAACCAAAATCTTAAGGTATCACAAGTTGATTTCGATGTGTTGCTCAAGGAAGAAGCCGACCTGGACATCGTTAATTGGTCAAGCATTGTCAGGCCATCCCTGTTAATAGAGCAGGATCATTCCTATGTATTTTCAAAAGACGAGCATTATTACATAGATAGAAAACCACCAGACCAAAAGATTTACCTACAACTATCACGACTTGTTTATTATGGATGAATCGTCTTATCTGATATCATTATCTAGATAAGACCCAACCCTATTCATTCAAATAATAAACAATTTTAAAATGAGAACCTTATTAAAAATATTCATATTAACAATTACCACAATATCATTTAGTGGAATTGGAATGGCTCAAGATGCCGTTTCTGCTTCAGATTCGAAATTTGTCAAAGAAACCATTCATGTAGATGGCGTTTGTAATGCCTGTAAAAAGCGGATTGAAAAAGCTGCGCGGGTCAAGGGTGTAAAACAAGCAGTCTGGTACAAAGCTGAAGACGAATTAGTAGTAATCTATAACAAGGACAAAACCTCTCGTACCGAAATTTGTCAATCCGTTGCCAGCATCGGTCACGATACGGATGAAATTAAGGCTGAAGAAGCGGTGTATAAAAGCTTGCCTGGTTGCTGCCAATACAAAGAAGTTGCCGACCACTAATCTTGTTGCAGGGTTATGAAGAAGATATGTATAATACTTGCTTCTTTTCTCTTCTTTACATTGGGATTTGCACAAAAAAGCGACCTGATCAAGGGAAAAGTTTTCATCAATGATGAGCAAGACAGTAAACAAGCTTTAGAAGCCGCTCAAGTTTATTGGTTAGGCTTGAGTAATTCAACATTTACAGATAAGAAAGGAGATTTTAGCATTGCTAAACTTCCTGATGATCGCTTTTTGGTGATCAGTTACGTGGGACTTGTTCCCGATACGATAGATACGGAAGGCTTGAACAAAATTGAAGTCATTCTAGATCAAGGTGTAAGCCTCGAGGCTGTTGACGTTAACTACAGAAAAAAGTCTAGTTCAGTATCCCTGTTGGAGACTAATTTAGTCCAGGAAATGGGAAGAGATGAACTACTCAAAGCTGCTTGTTGCAACTTGAGTGAGAGCTTCAACACTAACCCCAGTGTTGATGTATCTTTGACAGATGCAGTCTCTGGAACGAAGCAAATTAAAATGTTGGGACTTGAAGGCCCCAATGTCCAATATTCCGTGGAAAACATTCCTTCGATACGAGGGTTTTCATCGCTTTATGGGCTGCGGTTTATACCAGGAGCATGGGTAGAATCAATTCAAATGTCAAAAGGTACTGGATCTGTGGTCAACGGTTATGAAGGAATCAGTGGACAGATTAACGTCGAGGAAAGAAAAGCTGCTGAAGGAGACAAAGTTCATCTCAACGCTTATTACAATAGACAGTCCAGAACAGAATTGAATGCTACTTTTAGAAAAGAGCTATCCAAAAACTGGAGTACTGCTCTTTTAACTCACGGCGAGGTGAGGCCTCGTGAAATTGATGTTAACAAAGATGGATTTTTGGATCAACCTACTCAAAGTGCGTATAGTATTGCCAATAGATGGCGCTATACGGATGATAAGGGTTGGCGATCTAGAATTTTTCTTGAGAGTAACATGATCGATCAATCCGGCGGACAATTTGAAGAGCCCAATGAAAATGTTTGGAGAATGGATAATAAAGTCCAGAAGCATGGAATTTGGGCAAAATTGGGTAAAACATTTGAGAATACCCCTTGGAGAAGTTTCGGCAGCCAGTATAAACTGGAGTATTTTGATCAAGACAGTAGGTTTGGAGAACGAGTTTATCAGAACAGACATAGGAGTATTTACGGAAATTTCATCTATCAAAGTATTCTTGGAAACACTTTGAACGGCATAAAAATGGGTTTAAGCATTGCTCTGGATAATTATGATGAAAGCCTGGATGGTATTGACTACGATAGAGACGAAAATGTCTTTGGTGCATTTGGAGAATATAACTACTCTCCTAACGATAATTTTGGATTAGTTCTAGGTGCTCGCATAGATCATCACAATATCTACAAGTTCTTTTTTACTCCTAGGTTACATTTAAGGTACTCTCCGGAACTGGAGACGGCTTTTAGAATATCAGCGGGCAGATCGAGAAGGGTCGCCAATATATTCAGTGATAACATCGGTCTCTTTGCCAGTAATCGAAAATTTGTTATTGATTCCTCAGTTATGGATGGAGTTTATGGTTTACCCATGACAGAATCCTGGAATTTTGGGAGTTCAGTGCATAAATCAGTTCATCTTGCACAAAGAGAATTGAGCATGACGATGGAATTCTACCATACCTTCTTCACCAATTCAGTTATCGTAGATCGTGACGAAGACAGTCAAAAAGTTATTTTTTATGAGCAACCGGACCGGTCTTATTCGAATAGTTTCCAGTTTCAAGTAGATTATGAGCTTTTTGATAATCTGGATTTCAGAGCAGCTTATCGGTATTTTGATGTTCAATTAGACTATATCGGCGAAAGAAGGGAGGTGCCATTTATTGCAAAAAATAGATTTTTTGTCAATTTGGCTTATTCATTGAAGGACAAATGGAAATTCGATTATACTCTAAATTGGACTGGCAAACAGAGATTACCTCTGACGACGGATAACCCTGTGGAGTATCAGCTCTCGGAATACTCTCCCGACTATTTTATGCACAATGCCCAAGTAAGTTATTATTTCTATGATGAGCTAAGTGCTTATTTGGGAGCGGAAAATATTTTTGGTTTTAGACAAAAGAGGGCCATTCTTTCATACGATGATCCGAACAGTGCATTTTTCGACGCCAGTAATATTTGGGCTCCAATACAAGGAGCTGTAGTTTATATGGGAGTAAATTATTCGCTGCAATAGATGGATCATTCAGTTCAAATGAACGGATACTATATGACATATTGTCTCGAAAACTGCAAAAGGAATACTATTTGATTATATATGAAACGAAATGTCAAACAAAACTGTTTTGTTTACAATAATGTAAGCAAGTTTGCATTAGACATTTAGAACTAGAATAGTAATTTAATAAAATATTATACAATGGCTTTAGAATTCACAGATAGCAATTTTGGTGCGGAAGTATTGGAAAGTAACTCCGTAGCTTTGGTAGACTTTTGGGCAGAGTGGTGTGGTCCGTGTAGGATGCTTACTCCAATCATCGAAGAATTACACAATGATTTTGACGGGCAAGCTAAAATTGGTAAAGTAAACGTAGATCACAATCCGGAAATCAGTATGAAATATGGGGTAAGAAGTATCCCGACTATTTTGATACTTAAAAATGGCGAGGTTGTTGATAAACATGTAGGTGTAACTACAAAACAAGCGCTTGCAGATAAAATTCAGGCGCATTTATAATCAATAATAGCGAAAAGACGTTTTGATATAAGCCCTTACTTTTGTAGTAAGGGCTTTATTCGTTTACATAAGAAAGAAGGTCTATGGATCAGTTGGTACCCAAGAGTAGGAAAATTGAGTTGGGAAATCTCGAACTATTAGCCAAAAAGGCAGTTGAGGGATTTATTATAGGCTTGCACAAATCCCCTTTTCATGGATTTTCCGTTGAATTTGCAGAGCATAGACTTTACAATCAAGGTGAGAGTACCAAAAACATAGACTGGAAGGTATTTGCACGAACAGAGAAACTATTCACCAAAAAATATGAAGAAGAGACCAATCTCCGGTGCCAATTCCTTATAGATAGTTCGTCTTCGATGTTTTTTCCCAACGATTCCGATATTCTCAACAAAATAGAATTTTCAGCCCTTGCGACTGTGAGCATCATGAACTTGTTGAAGAAACAAAGAGATGCATTTGGCCTAAGCATTTTTAACGAGCAAATTGAAGAACATCTCAAATGTAGATCGAGTTCAGTTCATTATAACCTCATTATTTCGAAACTGGAGAAGACGCTTCGAGATAAAAACGAAAACAAAAAAAGTAATGTAGTACAGGCACTACACCAAATCGCAGATTCTATACACAAAAGATCCCTAGTCGTTATTTTTTCCGACATGTTGGATAATGTTGAACAAGAAGAGGAGCTTTTCTCTGCCCTCCAACATCTCAAGTACAACAAACACGAAGTAATTCTATTCCATACCTTGGATTATCAAAAAGAATTTAACTTTGAATACTCGGACAGACCATATGAAATGACCGATTTAGAGACAGGTAAGAAGATAACCTTGTTTCCAAAGGAGATCCAGGAGCAGTTTCACAAGAAGATGAGCGAAAAACTGAAAGATCTCCGATTGAAATGCTTGAGATATAAGATAGACTTTGTTCCTACAGATATCCACAGCGGAGTTCAAAGCATTCTACAAACCTATCTTGTGAAAAGAAAGAAAATGAATATAGTTTAGAATTTATGATATCATTAGACAACATCGATAGCCTACCGCCAGAGGATCTTGACAAGGATGAGATTCTAGAAGAAACAAAAAGAATTGCTAAAGAAATAGGTCGTCTGCAGCATATCATGTATGCTGTTGGAAAAGAAAACTTACTCGTCATTCTTCAAGGAATGGACGCTAGCGGAAAAGATGGCACGACCATGAAGGTTTTTGGTCAATGCTCTCCTACTGGCATTGATGTATACTCTTTTAAGAAGCCGACTGAACCGGAAATGAATCACGATTTTTTATGGAGGGTTCATCAAAGAACACCTGCAAAAGGAATGTTGGTTGTATTCAACAGATCGCATTATGAAGATATTCTTATTCAGAGAGTGCATGATTGGATCGATGAAGAAAGAGTGCATTTAAGAATGGATGCAATTAATGCCTTCGAGAAATTGCTCATAGGCGACAATCAAACACATATACTGAAATTCTTCTTACACATTTCAAGAGACAAACAAAGAGAAGAGCTACAAGAAAGAATCGATCAACCCGATAAAAACTGGAAGCACAATCCGAATGATTGGAAAGAATCTGCTCATTGGGAAGAGTACAGAACCTGTTACGAGTATGCGATCAACAACAGTGAGATTCCATGGAATATTATTCCGGCGGATAAGGGTTGGTATAGAAACTATTGTGTAGCAAAACATGTACTCAAATGTTTGCAGGATATGAACCTTCAATTACCTCGATTATAAAATATCATGTCGACCAAAACTCGTGTTGATAAATGGCTGTGGAGTGTTCGAATTTATAAGACTCGAACGCTGGCCAGCAGTATGTGCAAAAACAATAGAGTTAAGGTCAATGACAAATTGGCCAAAGCATCTCAGACCATAGAAATTGGTGATATCGTGGTAGCTGAAAAAGAAGGAATCAATTTAAGCCTTGAGGTTCAAAAGTTAATCTCTAAAAGAGTTGGCGCCAGTATTGCGGTCGAATGCTATAAAGATTTGACCCCTGAGGAAGAGTATAAAAAGTTCGATCAGTGGTATATCGGCAAGGCAAAACCCGAATTCAGAGAGAAAGGAGCAGGGAGGCCCACAAAAAAAGAAAGAAGGGCCATCGAAAACTTTAAAGATCAATACCCATTGTAAAAATTTAGCTACTTTTGTGGCGTTTAGGATAATGTTCATTTAAAGTAATAATATTCCATTTTATGCAGTATCGATTTTACATTTTGATCGCTTTAACATCTATGTTTCTTCTTGAATCTTGTGTGGGAAAAAAGAAATACATCGCCCTACAGGATAATTGTGGAGTAATCGAATTAAACCACAATAGAACACTAAAGGATTTGGATAATTGCAAGCAAGAATCTTCTCAACTTAGAAAAGAAATTGCCTCACGCGAAGCAGTAATTGACGGTCAGAAAAATCAAATTGCCTTATTGGAAAGTCAATTGGAAGAGGCCAAGAAAACAAAGACTGATCTATTGGACAGACTTGCGGACCTTTCTGTAATAAGCAAAACTGGTGCTGAAAATATACAGCGTTCATTAGAAGCTATCAACGAACAAAATAAATACATTAAAGATCTAACAGGATCTATCCAACAAAAGGATTCAGTCAATTTGGCTTTGGTTCTTAACTTGAAGAGATCGTTAGGCAATCTCAATGACGAGGATGTTCAAGTCGAAGTGAAGAAAGGTGTTGTTTTCATTTCTTTGTCGGATAAACTATTATTTGCTTCTGGTAGCGATAGAATCAACCCAAGTGCTAACGAAGTGTTGGGCAAAGTTGCAAAAGTGATCAATGATCATCAAGAACTGGATATATTGGTTGAAGGTCACACAGATAATGTTCCCATTCAAACTTCATGTGTTAAGGACAATTGGGATTTAAGTGTAAAGAGGGCAACTGCTGTCGTACGTGTTCTACAAGACAAATACAGTGTTGCGCCGTCAAGAATGACTGCAGGTGGTAGATCACAATATGTTCCTAAGAGTTCTGGTCAGGACACTGAATCCAGAAAACAGAACCGTAGAACGGAAATCATCATCACTCCAAAATTGGATCAATTTTTTGAGTTACTTCAATATCCTACTGAAAAGTGAGTTGGATGAATGGCTTAATCCGACGGTATACGGATGATAAATTTTTGGTCATTTTTGGCCATCTTTATTTCATCACTCTTGTTATTGCCGCCGGGTACTTTTATCAAGAAAGACTCATTAATTTTGATTCTGCTCATTATACCTTTCAGATCATACAGAAAGGCAGCTTCTACGTCATTCACGATCGACTTGTAAGCTACTTTACCCAGTGGATTCCGCTTTTGGCTATTAAATTAGGATTCTCTCTGAAGACCATTCTGATCCTCTATTCGGCAGGGCTGATGGCCCTAATATATCTGGTTTATATCACCATTGCACATGGCATAAAGAACATATACGCCGCTACCCTACTCGTAGCTGTATTTGGAGCCATGTGGAGATATAAGTTCTATGCTGGTATCTCGGAGATCATTCCTGCTATCGCTTTTGGTGTTTTATTTATAGCTGTATTTACTAGAAAAAGGCAGGACCATTCTTTGCGAGGCGAAGTAAAAGAGGGAATTTGGTTTTTTCTCTGTGGAGTGTTGATGGCTATTAGCCACCCAGTTCCAATATTACCAGTAATTTTGGTCTATGTCTTTTGGGGATTCTACCATAGAAAGGCCTGGACACTACAATTCTGGATTAAACTACTGGTTTATATCTTCCCCATGATCATCAAGTACCTTACGATAAGAGAGGGATCGTATGAATCAAAAAAATTGGGTTTTCTGGACCAAATCATCCCGGTGTTGAGTAATAGCCAGGACTTTTTCGTATACACGATAATGAAAGACTATATCCGGGTTGAACACTGGTTCGTATGGGTTCTTTTTCTGATCTCCATTGCTTATTTGCTTTGGGAACGACGGATATGGCCTCTGATTGTTTTAGTATTATCCGCCGCCCTGGTTATGATGTTAAACCTTGTCACTTTTCATTATCTGAACAACAAGTGTTACATCATGATTGATGGTTATATGGTATTTGTAGGGATAGTGCTCTGCTTTTTTATCTGTATCGAATTATTATCCAAAGACCAATGGAGAAAATACTTAGTTCCTTTACTGGTTATATTCTTTGTATTTAATCTGTTTCGCATTCGACATGCTCGTCTTTTTTTTACGAAACGGCTGGCTTACTTGGAAGAAACTTATACGAAGTATGAATCGGAAAAAGATCGAATTTTGATCACACAAATCCACCATACGGACTGGGACAAAATATGGTATCCTTATCAATACAAGGCGGAAACGGTTTTGCACAGTACATTGAGAGGAAAAGATAAAACAGTGTATATGGTTGCGGATGAAGCTTACTGTGTTGACATTGATAATGCCAATAGAATGAACTTTGAGGAGAAGACTGAGTACATTCCAAAATTGGATGACTTTGGAGAGGAAAAGGCTCCAAATCCATATTTCAGCCTTCCGAAAAACTCCAGGGTGAGGTCCGTAGAAATCCCCAGTTGGTTAACAGAGAAGCAGCATAGAGATATTGAAAACTGGATGAGGGATAAATACAAAAATCATTTGAAGCCGGAGAGAGATTAATCCTGTTGTCTATGTTTAATTCAATCGGTCTTTAATCTCTATTGCTTGAGTCCTGCCAGGCCTATATGAATTCCACCAAATAACTCCAGTATTAAAATGTAGGTCTTTCATGAATTACGAATGCTCATAAACTAAAAAAGAGAGGAATAAATCCTCTCTTTTATTTTGTAGTGTTTATCTATCTTAACCCCAATCGAAAGATGCTGAGTAATTCGTTTTGATGCTGCCAAGCTAATTTTTGAAAGACAGATAAACCAACAACTATCCAAATTTATAAAGAAATAAGGTAATTTTTTAAAATTATCAAGAATATTTTTAGCTAAACTGCTTCGAAACGACAATTTCTTTGGATCCTTTGGTGTACTGATAGAAGCCTTCCCCGCTTTTTCTACCCAATTTCCCAGCTTGAACCATATTTCGAAGCAAATTACATGCCGCGTATTTATCCATTTTAAACCCGTCATACAACACATCTAAAATACTTAGGCAAACATCCAGTCCTATGAAATCTGCCAATTGAAGTGGTCCCATCGGATGAGCCATTCCCAGTTTCATTACTGTATCTATACCTTCGACACCGGAAACTCCCTGCTCGAGGGTATAAATTGCTTCATTGATCATGGGCATTAGAATTCTATTAGCCACAAATCCAGGATAATCATTCACTTTTACCGGAACCTTGGATAATTTCTTGGATAATTCCATGATCTTTTCGGTAACCTCGCTATTTGTAGAATATCCATTAATAACTTCTACCAATTTCATGATGGGGACTGGATTCATGAAGTGCATACCAATCACTTTCTCCGGTCTTGAAGTTGCCGAAGCAATTTTTGTTATGGAAATCGATGATGTATTACTTGCCAAAATGGCTTCTGGCTTGCAGTGCTGGTCCAGTTTTCCAAAGATATTTAACTTTAAATCCTCTCTCTCAGTAGCTGCTTCGACCACAAGATCACATTCTATCACACCCGATTCAAGAGATTCAAATGTCGTTATATTATTTAAAGTAGAACTTTTATCTGACTCGCTGATTTTCTCCTTTTGTATCATGCGATCAAGATTCTTTTCAATGGTGGCCATCGCTCTTTTCAAAGCATCGGCAGAAACATCTATCAAATTAACTTGATAGCCTTTCATGGCAAAAACGTGAGCGATTCCATTGCCCATGGTACCTGCACCGATTACACCTATTTTTTCCATATTCTTTATTTATCTTTTGAGTTAATCATCAAATTTAATCCAAATAATGGGCCCATAAAATGCGCTGTTCTTACAAAAAACTCGTACAACCATCTCGATGCAAACTCTCCCATCGCTGTTAATTCAAAGTTGGACCAAAGTCTGGCGAATGCCGTAAGAAAGCCCCAATATACACAATATATAAATCCTATTACCCGCCATTTCCCAGGTAATAAAACAAGTATCGCCATTACAAAATCCAGGCCTCCCATGATATTCAAAAACAGTTTGGCCTTAGCTTCAGAACAGTTCAGTATATTGATGGTCATCTGAACGAAATATCCCGGTCTGGGATAAAAATTTACCGCATATAAACCATGAGCTATAAAAGTTAGGGCACATGCCAAAGCAATGAACATTCTAGCGTAATACATTCGGAAATATTGAGAAAAACAAAAGATGAATACGATCCAAAACTGAAGTCCGTATTCGAGGTATTGTCCCAATCTATAAAATTGCTCCTTCCCTAATAACAGGATGAGAATTCCGTATAATATCAAAGAAAGACGAAAAAGAGGCTTGCAGTAGATCCACCACTTATCTATCCAAATAAGGAATGCGGATAGCAGCCATACTAATGTGAATATCCACTGCATATTGACCATTGCAGAATCACTAAATACCTGTAAGTATTGGCTCCAGGAAATTCCGAAAAATTCAGCTATGGGCGAAAGAAGTCCCTGGTCCCAAAAAAATGATCTAAGTGGAAGATCAAATTGAACGGCCTGATAAGCCCTTGAAACAAGGGTCAAGGTATAAATCAGCTTGAGTATATGATTCCATCTATTCCAGAAGTTAATCATCCTTAAACGGTACCCATCATTAAAAAAGATTTGTGAAATGCGTCCAAATCCCCATTGAGAACAAGGTCAGGGTTTCTCGTCTCATGTCCCGATCGATGGTCCTTGACTCGACGATCATCTAGAACATAACTTCTTATTTGGGATCCCCACTCATTCTTCATTTTATCCGCTTCTATCTTATCTTTCTCTTCTAATTTTCTCTGTAGTTCACGCTCATACAATCTTGATTTCAACATCTGCAAGGCCTTTTCCCTATTCAAATGTTGTGACCTTTCCTCCTGACACTCCGCTACCAATCCGGTCGGTAAATGTCTTACACGAACCGCAGATTCCGTCTTGTTGACATGCTGTCCTCCTGCACCACTGGCTCTAAAAGTATCCCATTCCAAATCTGCCGTGTTGATCTTCACTTCTATGGAGTCATCTATGGACGGATGGACGAACACAGAAGCAAACGAAGTCATTCTCTTTCCCTGAGCATTATAGGGACTCACCCGAACCAAGCGATGAACGCCATTCTCACCTTTGAGTAATCCGTACACATAATCGCCTTCTATCTCAAGTGAAACACTTTTTATACCTGCAACATCACCTGCAACTCTATTTAACTCCCTCACCTTAAAGCCTTTTTTCTCGCCCCACAATAAGTACATCCTAAATAGCATTTCAGCCCAATCACAAGCTTCTGTACCTCCTGCGCCGGCATTGATCTCTAAAATGGCATTCAAAGCGTCTTCTTCCTTGTTCAAGGTGCTCATGAATTCTACTCGTTCTACTTCTTCCAAAGCCTTTTCATACGCTTCATCCACTTCTTCTTCTGTTGTTTCATCCATTTTGTAGAACTCGTAAATGACATCTATATCATCTACTAGGGATTGCATCGTTTCGAAATCTGAAATCCAAGCCTTCAGACGATTAACTTCCTTCATTATCAACTGGGCCCTGGTCGAATCATTCCAAAAGTTTGGATCGAGGGTATCCTGCGTTTTGTCTTCTAAATCAAGTCTTTTCGTATCGATCTCAAAGATACTCCCTCAAAGCGCCCAACCGCTTCTTCAGGGATTTAAGGTCATCAGTGGTCATACTTAGTAATTTAAAATTTCCATATAGAATGCTATTTCTGCATCTTCCGGGATTTGTGGTGATTTTCCTGTTGCACCATAACCCAATTCCGGAGGAACAATAAAGCTTAGCTTAGATCCCTTGGGAAATTTGGCCACCATTTCTTCCATTCCCGGAATCATTTTTTGTTTTCCCAGTGGAAAGTTAATCTCCGTACCAGTAAGAAATGTACTGAAAAGAGATTTTCCATCTAAAAGGAAACTTGAAAAATTGATAAATATTGGATTGCCTACTATACCTTTTTCTCCTTTACCTTCTTCTCGTACAAGGTACTTTATACCTGTTGAAGTCGTTGTCAATTGATCATCCAAAGCTCCGGAAGTGTATTCCGAAATGAATTTCTGCATTTGGTCATTTACCGTCTTATCTAAATCCAAATACTCAGCCAAGCGTTTTTTTGCCTCTTCCTCTGATTCGAATTTATAGAGCTTAATTTCGTAATTAAATACATCATCTCTGCTGAGAGTCGAAGGAAGTACATCAACATTTTTCAAAGGCTGGGAAACATTAACACTATCACCTGCCGACATTTTAAACATTGCAGCATAAGTAGGATTATATGGAGCTTTAAGCATAGAATCAGCCGGTAAGACATCAGTTCTAGCTAATCCAAAAGACTTTGGATCTCCCAACAATGAATCATTCAGATAGGTTTTCTGCATATAGGTGACTAAATCTCCTACTTCTGGCTTTGGCCCTTCATTCTTGACAATGTGCTTGAATTCATGTTCCGCAACCGAATCAGCGGGCGGACCATAGCTCTGCGTCTCAACTGATCCATTCTCAGGTCCCTCAGTACATGCGAAAAACCCTAATAACAAGAAGAGTACTATTAGTTTATTCATAAATTTTAGCATTTTCTAATTCTTTTTGATATTCCGGAAGCAATGCTCGGATTTTCTTTCGAACCCTAGACAAAGGAAAATATGAGAATCCTCCTGCAGCATTCTTATGACCTCCTCCTTTGAAATGTTCTCTCGCTAACTCATGCACGGAAAATTCTCCTCGTGACCTAAAAGATAGCTTGACAACACCGCTGGGTTGCTCCCTTAGAAATATGGCCAGTTTAATTCCATTGATTCGCAGTATATAGTTGACTACCCCTTCCGTATCACCCCTTTGAATATCATATTTAATGAAGTCTTCTTTATTAAGAGAAATGATTCCCGTATGATATTCCGGTAAGATTTCCATTCTATTGTTCAGGCTCAATCCCAAAATACGTATTTGCTTTTCCGAGGAATTATTAAAAACCAAATCTTGGATTCTGAAGTTATCTACTCCTCTATCATTCAAAGATGCAGCTACTCTAAAGGTATTGCTTGTTGTGTTATACTTAAATCCACCTGTATCCGTAATCATGCCCAAATAAATACACTCCGCACATGATATAGAAATCTTCTTATCATCGATTGATTCTAGAATCGAGTAAAGTAACTCGCAGGTCGAACTACTCGTAGTCTCTGAAAAGCTAATATCTGCAATATCTTGAGGGTCAATATGGTGGTCAATCATGACGACATGAGAAGGCCTATTGGATTGTATATATTCTCCCAGTTTATCAATTCGATCAAAAGCATTGAAGTCCAGAACAAATAAAATATCCAGCTCATCAATAATTTTGCAGGTCTTCTCCACTTCGTTGTCGTAGATAGAAAATTGATCACTTCCCGGCATCCAATTAAGAAATGCTGGAAAATCGCTTGGGAGCAGTAATGAAACCTGATGTTCTGCTTTTAAAAAATGGTATAAAGCAAGGCTGGAACCTATGGCATCTCCATCCGGATTACGATGAGAAACGATTCCTATTTTTTTGTTGCCCTGGGCTAATAACTCTTTTAGTTTGGATATTTTGTCCATATCGTGTGCAAATTTCACAATTAATGTCAGCTAATCAAAAAATTACTTTTTTATTTAACCTAATATTTCCATTTAATAATAGTTTTGCATTTTTAAAATTAAATTCATCAAAATGGCAGGGAATAAAACCTTCACAATGATCAAACCTGATGCTGTCAGGGCAGGAAATATCGGTAACATATTACAACACATTAATGCAGGTGGGTTCAGAATTGTTGCTATGAAGTATACAAAGTTGTCTTTGGAAGAAGCTGGTCAGTTTTATGAGGTTCATAAAGAAAGACCTTTCTATGGAGAATTGACGGAGTTTATGTCTTCAGGTCCTATTGTAGCAGCAATATTGGAAAAAGATAATGCAGTAGAAGATTATAGAAAACTAATCGGGGCCACTAATCCAGCGGAAGCTGCGGAAGGAACGATAAGAGCTAAGTATGCGACTAGCATAGGAGAAAATGCTGTTCACGGTGCTGACTCTGATGAAAACGCGGCTATTGAAGGAGCTTTCTTCTTCTCAAAAAGAGAAATGTTTTAAGAAAATACAGTTTTCTTGTATAAAAGATAAAAGGGAATGAGCACAACACTCATTCCCTTTTTTAGATTAGGTTTATCAGTTATTTCTTGATTACTCCTTATTAAATTTCACTTCCAAAGGACAAGTAAATCCTTCCAAGGTAGTCACTTCACCTAGATTCAAGTCAATCACATCGCCATTGATTGTGAAGGCCCATTTATCTGCATTTGGATTACCTGTTGGATTAGCAACAAAGTTTCCTTCAGAAATCTCAGCATAATTGATTCTAACATTTCCTTCGTTTGGACCTCCTGTAATTTCGAAGTACCCTATTCCTTCACAATCCAAGACTAGCTTATAACAAACTGCACCTACCGTATTGGTCACCGGTGCATCACTATCTACATCACATACTAAATCCGTGTATAAGATCGCATCGTCTGAATCTCCAAAACAGTTTTCCAATTTTACTTGAGTCCAAGCATAGGTTCCTATGTAGTTAGGCATTTTCTTGAAAGCAAAATCTGCTCTATTACAGTCATTGGTATTGAAGTTAGGGTCTTCCCATGACATGCCTCCATTCGAACTAATCACTACATTATAATCCTTACAATCTCCATCTAAACATATATTAAATACGTTCTGTCCCAAGTCAGACCAGGATAAACTTCCACTACCTGTAGAATCGTCGAAAATACTTCCAGTATAGGATCCTCCTCCTCCACCATCAAAGGTGAATGCACTACTACATGGAACGTAATGTTGCACATAATCCTGGAAGAAAACGGTATCAAATTCGTAGTTGACTTCAAAAGTGTCCTCTGTGAATACCAAATTATATCTATTTAATAGTCTTCCTCCTCCAACACCTAGTGCATCGGTCTCTCTAAATGAAGCAGTATCTGTATAACCAGTGGCTCCCATTCGTGAAAAATACATGGTGTCAAAAATGATCTCATAAGTATCTCTTCCCAATGTATCTCCCAAAACAGGATCTATGATGAAAGAGTCACGGATAACCGTATCTATATTAAAATGAAAGGTTGTATCCTCTATATTGCTGATTACCACATCGAATGAACCACACTCATAGGATCTAATAGAATTCAAGTTCCAAGTTCCTACTATGGATGCATTCTCCTCACCTGTCCCAAACTCCAATTCGTCCTCGCAAGCAAACAGGACCAATACAAATGACAAAAACAACAAAATCTTTTTCATAACTTTTCTTTTTTCGAAATCACAAAGATTTCTAATTTATAACATGATTTTTGACTTAAATCTTAACATTTATTTCACAATAATAATACTATCATTTTTCTTTACATAAGAATGATCTAACTTAATTGATCGAATCCGGTTTTAAATACTTATCCAACCAGCTAAAAAAGCTTCTATGCCAAAACACTCCATTCTGAGGTCCTAAAACCCAGTGTCCTTCATCCGGGAAATACAAAAATTTACTAGGTATACCCTTCAGTTGGGCAACTTGGAAAGCTTGTAATCCTTCTGATATGGGGACTCTAAAATCTTTTTCTCCATGAATGACCAATATCGGTGTATCCCAATTGCCAACGTATTTATGAGGACTATCTTTCTTGTAGTTCTCCTTCCACTCGGATTCCCAATAAGGTCCACCAATATCCCAATTCGCAAAAAACATCTCCTCTGTGGTTCCATACCAACTCTCCAAGTTAAACAATCCACAATGGCTTATGAAGGTTTTGAATCTATTCTCATGGTTTCCAGCCAACCAGTACACGGAATACCCTCCAAAACTTGCTCCTATTGCCCCTAGCCTATCAGCATCAATGGCTTTTTCGAATTCTACCGCATCATCGATAGCGCTCAAGTAATCCTTCATGGCGCCACCTCCCCAATCTTTGCTGATAACCTCATTCCATTCCGTACCAAAAGAAGGAAGTCCTCTTCTATTCGGAGCAACGATTATATAGTCATTGGCTGCCATGAGTTGGAAATTCCACCTATAACTGAAAAACTGATTAACTGCAGCCTGAGGTCCACCTTGACAATACAAAAGAGCCGGATATTTTTTATTCGGATCAAAGTCAGGAGGATAGATGTACCACACCAACATATCCTTGTTGTCGTGCGTTTTAATCCATCTCTCTTTAATCCTTGATGACTTTACTTTTGACATCACATCCTGTGTAACAAAAGTGATTCGTTCATCTCTTCCATTTTCCTTATCCACTCGGTATAGCTCATGAGGACTGATCATTGAACATTTCCTTCCAATCAAGTGATTCTCATTGATCAGGAAATCATAGTAATTATGTCTGCCTTTCGTCAGGGTCTCTAATTCTTTTGACTTCAGAGAGTACTTCAGTATCTGAATGGTCGCCTTTTGTCCACTTAGAAAATATATGTGATCTCCAGATGGGTCAAACGTCGGATGATTGGCATTAAAGTCCCAAGAGTCAGAGATTTCCTCTCGTTTTCCATTGGCCAAATCCTGTATAAAAAGCCTATTTCTATCTGCCTCGTAACCTTCTCTTTCCATACTACTCCAAATGATATATCTACCGTCTGGTGAAAATGAAGGCTCTTTATCATAACCCATCATTCCGGCAGTCATATTTTTTGTCTCTCCGGTTGTTGTATGGTATAAATATATGTCCGAATTGGTGGAAACGGCATAATCCTTTCCATCCGTTTTCTTACAGGTATATGCCACCCATTGTCCATCATTTGAAACATTGTATTCCTCTTTACCGCCGAAAGGTGATAGAGGGACGTCGAAGGCTTCATTAACAATATTCTTAGCATTCTCTATTCCATTATCAGTAAGATCTGCAACGAACAAATTGGATTTGTTCTGATCTTCCCAATGATCCCAATGCCTGAACATTAGATCATTGTAGACTCGCGCCGTAGCTTTGGGTAAATCCGGGTATGGGTTTTCAAAAACTTCGTACTCTACCTCCTGGGTATAAACAATTTTATTTCCGTCACCAGAGAATTTAAAGCTGGTAAAAGGACCTTCTGATATTAACTTTTCTCCAGAACCATCAGCATTTATTTCGAATAGTTGACCTCCGGATAAATAGGCAATTCGATCTGTTCCCGGTCTAAATTGTGCATTGTATTCCGAACCCTCCTTAGAAGTTAATTTGGTCGTCTGGGTAGTTTTCAAGTTGAACAAATACAAATCCCTATTGCCTTTGTTTTCTGCCAAATCATAATCACTAAGGCCATAGATCAGCTGGTGCCCAGATAAATCTTCCTGTCCAATTCTATCCAACTCCCATAACAATTCAGGAGTTAATCTGTCTTGCGCAGACAGGTGAAAACAAGAGAAAACAAAAAGAACAAAACCGCAGAAATACTTATAGTTTATCATATCCATTATTAATAATTCATAAATTTGAGATAATGCTGCTTTACCAGGATAAAAATTAAATGCCAATTTTTCTGAAATTTGTCTTCAACAAAACATTTTTGAAAGAATTTTCATTTACCACAATAATTAATCGATTCTACCATTGATAATCTGTGTTTCCCAGAACGACATTGTTAACAGAAGCAATATATGAATTATAAAACATATGGCTTGAATAATTCTGCAGAGAGTTCAATCATCAAAATAGGTACTGATTGGCGGGAATTCGAGAAGGAATGGT
>CBDDLT010000020.1:0-23438 GCA_965230755.1 Saprospiraceae bacterium
ATGTTAGTGGTGTTATTCTTTCTGTATGTAAAGATCAATGCACCTACAGAGGCGGAAATTGCAGAGCAAAAGAGGATTCAGGATTCCATTGAAATGGCAGAGCAAAAAGTCATTCTAGAAGATCAAGATAAAACAACAGTTACGACCGACTCCTCAAGTGCGGAGGGGACCGTGGGGAATGAAGCATTAAAGAGAGAATTAGATTCTTTGCGCATGCTTCAGGATCAGCAACAATTGGGTGATATGGCCAACTTTTTGTCTGGTGAGGATAAATCTGTATTTCTTGAGAACGATAAGATAAAAGTGGAATTCAGCACCAAAGGGGCAAAGATAAAGTCGGTGCTGCTCAAAGATTATCAAAAGCTTGATATCAACGAGGAACGTGAATATGTATACACTCCTCTATATTTGTTGGAGGATGAGAAAAATCGATTTGGATTAGAATTCGATCTTAACGGTCGAAAAATGAATACGGAAGACCTGTACTTCAAAGCCAAAGAGAGTAGTGGGACAATATCATTTTCTATTCCAACTGATCAAGGTGAAGAATTCAATATCGAATATAGATTGGGAGAAGGGGATTATTTATTGGCCTATGATATTCAGTCTCCATTTAACAATCAAACCATCAAACTGGAGTGGGATAATTATTTGGATCGAATTGAAGACAATACAGATTACGAGAAAATGTATTCATCCATATATTATAGACCAATGGATGATGATGCTGAGCATTGCAGTTGTACCTCGGAAGACAAAGAAGAATTAGGAAGTCAAAAGCTACAATGGGTCTCGCACTCCAATCAGTTTTTTAATTCTACGATCATTTCTGAGTCTGGCTTTGATCAATCCGTTTTGGAGATCATTCCAATGGAAGAAGGCGACGAAAATCTAAAATTGGCCAAAACCAATGTCCAATTTAACCTGTCGGATGCTGGAAATTACTCTATGCAGATGTACTTGGGGCCTAATGAATTCAAAAATTTGAGGGCGATGAACATGGAAATGGAATACATCATTCCATACGGCTCTTCCATTTTTGGAACCATCAACAGATGGGTGATTCGACCACTCTTTAATTTTCTCTTAGGATTTTTAGGTATTAAAGGTTTGGCGATTGTGCTACTCACTTTACTGGTTAAATTAGTACTATATCCTTTTACCTTTAAAATGCTTAAAAGCCAGTCTAAGATGGCTGCTTTAAAACCTGTATTGGCCAAGATCAAAGAAAAGTCAGATGGAGATGCTCAGGCCCAGCAAATGGAGACCATGAAGACGTACCGGGAATACGGTGTTAATCCATTGGGAGGTTGTATGCCAATGGTCTTACAAATGCCTATATGGTTTGCCTTATACCGGTTCTTTCCAGCTTCGATCAGCTTTAGGCAAGCGAGCTTTTTGTGGGCCAAAGATTTGTCTTCTTTTGATGTGATCGCCTGGTTGCCTTTCAATATCCCATTTTACGGAGATCATATCAGTTTGTTCACCATATTATGGGCAGTTTCATTGATAGTCTATACTTACTACAACAGTAAGTTTATGGATTACAGCGCACAGCCTGCTATGAAGTATATGCAATACTTGATGCCATTCATGTTCTTGTTCTACTTCAACAATTTTGCATCAGGACTATCTTGTTACTTGTTCTTCTCGAACATTTTCAATATCACGCAGACCTTGGTCACAAAAAACTACATCATCGACCAGGAGAAGCTCAAAGAGGAGCTGCGGCAAAACAAGTCTAATCCTAAGAAGAAGAACTCCTTCCAGCAACGGATGGAGAAGACCTTGAAGGAACAACAGAAACTTGCAGAACAGCGGCAGAAGAATAAGAAAAAGTAAGGTACTTTCTTGTTGAAATAATCTTTTTCGATTTTAGGTTATATAATATCTCAGTATATATCCATGCAGACTTGCGGTCTTGTTGGGATATATCACAATTATCAATAAGCGTCGTAACAGGATCTAAAATCGAATAAATGGATAGGATGAAAGGATTTATATTTCTCGTTAGTTTTCTTTTTTCTAGCGGATTTTTACTTGGACAAGAAGACAACTCTGGAATTATTCGAAGTGCTGTTTATGACTGTTCTAATCCCGCTCCTATTGACTCGAGGAAAATAAAGCATAAGAAGAACCAATTATATATTCAATTTGAAAGATCGAAAGGCAAAAAGAAGAAATCTAAAGTTTTTTCTAAAGATAATGAAGCATACTTTACTGGCTATCTCATAAATACTACTGATTCTTTGGTCGAAATACAAAAACAAGATGGAAGCTTAATCATGATACAAGAAGCATTGAATGAAGAAGGAGAATGGCAACCGATAGAGTATTGGAAATATAGCTGGTGCGGGAATAGTTATTTCTATCCATTAAAGCTAAATGCTAAGCAATTTGTTAGCTTTCAAGTCAAAGAATATTGTGGTGATTTTAAAACATCTATCAGATTAAAGCTAAAAAATAAGAAGGATATTATCTATTCTAAGCCATATAAAGCCAATATTGATAGATCTCTATTCGAGCAAGTTGCCAAGAGTAAAGTGAAGTATGATAAAATGGCCACTTATCTGGACGATAATTATCAATTATAATTTTATACTTGGTTACTTCAGAATAAGTAATTGACAATTAATCTTTAAACTACATTCAAGAATAAGAATTTCTCTATCAATCACAATGGTAAAAATGTATTTCGAATTCTCAGAAAAATAGAAAAATGAAATTGCTTCAAGGCTTATTTCTATTACTGATCTTCTATTCATGTAAAGATGAAAAGAACACTGTCTTTAACGAACATAAGGGATTGATTTCAAGGATTGATAGCCTTATTTCTAATAGGAACTTTAACGGTGTTATTGCCATTGCAAAGGACAGTACAATTTTGTATTCTAAAGTGCAGGGGTATTCCGATATAGAGCAAGAAAAAGAACTTAAGCTCGATGACCAGTTTGTCATAGGTTCAATCAGTAAACAGATTACTGCAGTTTTAATACTTCGGGAATATGAGACGGGCTTGCTAAAACTTGACGATAAGATTGGCCAATACTTAAAAGATGTGAAACAGCCATGGACGGATGAAATTACGATTCATCATTTACTTACACATACTCATGGTATTGAAGCAATAGATCAAGCCTTAGCATTTGAACCGGGAACACAGTTTCGGTACTCTCAATTGGGGTATGAACTACTGGCGCAAATTCTTCAATCCATTAACAATAGACCATTTGAAGAGATAGCAAACGAGCTGTTTGAGGAATATGGTTTGAATAAAACCTGTCATCCTGCTAATAGTGATCACTACGAACTAACGAAAGGATATACAGAAAATGAAAATGGCAATTTAGTCGATGCATCTAATAGTTTGCTCAACTATCCTGCTGCAGGTTCTATGATATCAACAGCCAAAGACATCATCCAATGGAATTATTTACTGCATTCCGAACAATTGCTGATGAAAGAAACCCTAGCTCTGATGAAAAAGAGGTATGCAACTCGTATTCATCCTATTTTTGACACTGTTGAATACGGTTATGGATTGCTTTTTAAGAAAGGGGAGAGTGATATGGAGATTGGTGCATTAGGATATGCTCCGGGCTTTGTTTCGGCCTCTTATTATTACCCTAAGACTAAGATGAATTTAGTTGTACTGCAGAATACGGCAAGAAATTTAAACGACTTTAGAGAGACATTTAAGGTGCAGATACGACTTATGGAGGAGGTGAAAAACAAAATTTCCACTGAGTTATTATGAAGCGTCTTTTCAAAATAGGATCTGATTGCAATAAATTTACTATTTTCTTGGTAGGGTAAAAACCACTTTGCTTGTTATAGATTAGGACGCAAATTATAATAATAAAATGAACAGAAAATTTACTTTAAATTTGTCACCTATTTTCACGATCCTTTTTTTGGTCAAAGTTTGTTCCAACTTGGGATTTGCACAAACGCCGTTGCAAGTAGCTGGAATAGAAACTATTACAGCAGTAACCTCAGGAAATTGGACTTCTACGTCAACTTGGGGCGGAACATTGCCTTCTAATGATGACCGAGTACTTATTCCAGATGGTATAGTTGTCAACGTGGATGGAATGATTAGGGAAGAATTCAAGTCTATAAGAATAGATAATGGTGGCAAATTACAGTTTGCAACTAATGTGGATACAGAATTGAGGACGGAGTATTTGTTCAGCGCGATGCTGGGTGAATTGCAAATTGGTACGAGTTCTAATAAAATTGCCCCCAACGTGAAGGCAAGCTTGGTTTTTGCTGAAAGAGGTGGAACCACAAGCTCTTTTGATCCAGAGCGCTATGTACCGGGTGCCGTGTTAATGGGGAATACTACGATGCACGGATCAGATAAGACTAGTTGGTTAACACTGCAGATTCATCCTTCAGCAGGAGCTACAGAATTTATTTTCAATTCGAACCCTCTAGGATGGCAGGTTGGTGATAAACTTGTAGTTGCGGGAACGGACCCGATTACCAATGCCTCCATTTCAAGTACCTCCGAGTTTGAAATGGATGAAGTAGTTACTATAACCAATGTTTCAGGAAATATTGTCACTTTCTTTCCAGCATTGACAAGAGATCATAAAGCTCCTTCTCAAGCTTTAGATCTTGATGTTCATGTAGCCAACTTAAGTAGAAACATAGTGGTTTCCTCGGAAAATCCTAGTGTATCTTCAATTAGTGGTGATTTCCGCAAACCTCGAGGTCATTTGATGTTCATGCATACACTAAATGTGGATATTAGATATGTTGAAGCTAATAATTTAGGAAGAACTGACAAAAACATCCTTTTAGATGATTGGGATTTTGAAGATTTGGATGCCAATCAAAATACCGGAAGTCCTGTTCCTAATGGAGGCAAAAATCCAAGAGGTCGATACTCTTTCCATTTTCATAGAGGAGGCTTAGATGCTTCAGTTTTTCCAGCTAAGCCTATCACACCATTGCCAACTGCAGCTCATGTGGAAGCTTGTGTTGTAAACACAGATCCAGGATGGGGTTATGTGAACCATTCATCAAGAGTTGATTTTATCAATAATGTAAGTTATAAAGTAGTAGGTGGGGCTTTTAATACAGAAGCTGGAAATGAAACGGGATCATTTGTTAACAATATTGCTATTAGAACCGTAAATCCTATCAATCCTATAATGAAGGCACCTCGCCCTAGGGATTCATATACGGATGGGGACCCTACAAATGCATTGGCTGACCTTAAAGAAAACAGACAAGATTTTGCTTGGCAAGGAGATGGATTTTGGTTTCATGGCACTGGAGTAACTGTTCAGGGTAATGTGGTTTCTGGCTGCACCGGTCATGCATTTGTTTATTGGACAGAAGGTCTAGTTGAAAAGAACATGGGGATGACAAGAGGTGATATAGATGCACATGTGCCAGCTTCTGAGTTTCCTACTCTTAACCAAGTTTTGCATGATTGGAAATTAATCCATCCCAATTTTGTACTGGACGTTTGGTATTTACAACCCCGACCATTTAAAGACAATGTCGCATACGGATTTGCCAGGGGTGTACAAACTTATTATACCCATACTGAGTTTCATAGAAAAGTAGACCCAACAGAAACAGATCCGAACCTATGGATGAACGATTTACCGCCAAGTTATAAGGATCAGTTGAATTTAGTTATTGATGGAACTATTTTATGGAATATAGGTAAGGTAGGTTTTGAACATAACCACTCCACTAACATTACGATTCAAAATTCAAGAATATTAGGATACGGTGCTAGAACAGGATATGAAGATTACGGAATTAATCCAGCACCAAACTTTGTGAATGATGAACCGGAGGTTATAGGAATAGACATGGATTATTATCACAATACACATCGTTGGATTTTAAGCAATAATACGATTGAAGGATTTTCTGGTAATTCGGTTGGTATGTCTTTGCCGAAAAATGGTCAAGTCACCATTGATGGTGGGACCTTCGATAATGAAGGAGAGGATATACGAATTAATGCTCCTAGCGAACATATTATTGATGACGAAGGCGAAGGTTTTGGTGTGGGAATGTTGTCGATTACACCTACGAAGTCTGAAGTAACAATTCAAGGAGATATCGTTTTTGAAAACCCTAACAAGAATATTGTTATGGATGCAGAAATAATATATGATGAAGTGCCTCAAAAAGCATTTCCAATGATATCTGGCGCCAAAGAGGACGCGCTGTATTTCTTTGCACCACAAGAAATCACCTTAAATTTTGGACCATTTAATAATTCAAAGGCTTATTTCAATGAGCAAGATAGATTGTATATACCTTTGGTCTCGGGAGGTAATGATTGTGCAATAAGTGAATCGGAGGAATGTGTGGCAAATCGATATGTTGGTAAAACCAACGCTCAGTTAAACGTACAATACGGTAATTCCTTTGCAGGAACCCTGACTCCAGATGATGCTGTGCTGCACCCTATAGTGATAGGCGGAAAAGTAACTGACGTGACCACATCAATAGGAGACTTTGGCCCTAAAACAGGTGATCTAATATTTGGACCCAACCCAACTGGAGGTATTATTGAAATTCAAGGAGAAATGAATGATGTATCTGTGCAGATATTATCTGCAAACGGAACAATTTATCAAAATTTGTCTAATCTAAGTTATCCTCTAAGAATCGATATAAGTGATTTGCCCAATGGTTTGTATTTTGTTAAGCTTGTTAATGCCTTAAATTCTGAAATCTATATTGGAAGAATAGTTAAAATGAACTAGAAAGGGACAATTGTATTAGACCTGGAAATACAAATAATGGAATGACACCCGGATTGGCTATATTTTTGGTTCTTAGGTTTATATTTACTATAGTAGGAGGATTAAAATTGAAAAGTTATTGGAGCAAAAGAACAAAAGAGTAAAATCGAATTGGTATCAAAAATGACCGTCTGCCAATTTGAAAATGGGTACTGGTATGCGGTAGAATTGAAGAAATTTGCCAAGCAAATCGGCATTAAGAATAGTTCTAGGTTGAGGAAAGATGAATTGGAAAAATTGATCAAATCTTATTTAAAAACTGGAAAAATCACCCCAGGAATACGTAAGCCTCAGGGTCAAACGGAACCCAAAGATGCTGAACTTGGTCTAAGCACGAAATTATTAGTAATACGTTTTGTCAACAACAAGGAAACTTGGAGATTTCTGGAGTTGGAGGCTAAGAAAATTGATCCAAAATTTAGGCGAAAATCAGGCACGAAATATCGATTAAATAGATGGCGAGATGATCAATTAGTTAAAGGCAATCCAATTACATATGGAGACCTTGTAAAGTCTTATGTCGAAATTAACAATTCCAAGGAGCCACGCAAACGCATAGAAGGAACGTATTACATGTATTTTTTAGAAGACTATATGAAAAATGAACCCAATGCGAAACGTGAAAACGGAATCAAAGCATGGCACGAACTAAAGGAAATGAATGTTCCAAAAACTTATAGAGACTGGAAAGCGATGAAAGAATAAAAGGGAAATTCACAATGGGCCATACTCTTTTGACATATATTAATAAATGAATATAAATCTACTTAGGTGTCAGGTAGGATTATTTTTAGGGGCTTGACTCTCTTGGATGTCAAGGATCTATTCGAGATATATTCCGATAAGGAAGCGATGAAGTATAGAGGAAGTGGCCCTATGTTGTCTTTTCAAGACGCCGAAGATTTCGTAAGAACAGCCCGTAAAAGAGAAAACCAGATTCTAACGATTCGAAAAGGAGTGGAGCTGCGAGAAACTAAAAAACTCATAGGAAGTGTCATATGGCGCTTTCGTGATGATAGAGAAAAAGAGTGCGAAATTGGCTATTCTATTGGTCGCAAATATTGGGGAAAAGGTCTTGGAAGAATAGTAGTAGAGGAACTCGTGAAATCGGTGACAGAAAAAGAAGAAATTGATCAAATCATCGCCTGGTGCAATAAAGAAAATATCGCTTCATTTAAGATTTTGGAAAAACTTGGATTCCAACAAATCAGCCAGAATGAACACACCGACAGATATCTATATGTTAGGAGTTCGATATAATACGCTTCCGAAAAAATTATAAACATTCTATTTAAAGTCCTACTACTTCTATCAGATTCCTATTCTTCATTAGTTCTTACAAATTAGGAATAAGATCATTTACACGTAAAAAGGGGGGGAATACCCCCTATAAATGGGGTGAATATAACGAAAGTTATATAGCATCTTTCTCCATATTTACTTTTAATGGCTATGAACTTTTAAACCAATATTATGAAAGGATATTCGATACACATAGGTGTAAATAAAGTTGATCAAAGTCATTATGGAGGAATAACAGATTTGAGAGCGGCAGTATTCGATGCTAAGGATATGCTCAAGTTGAGCACAGAAACTTTTGGCTATGAAAATTTAGCATTCTTAACAGATGATACCGCTACATCTAAAAATGTTCTGAACGCCTTTGCTTTAGCCAATGAGCGTTGTCAGGATGGTGATATACTATTGGTCAGCTATTCCGGTCACGGAAGTTTGATAGAGGATATCTGGAGGAATGTAACTCCTGATGAACTCATCGATCAAACATGGTGCTTATACGACCGGCAATTGATAGATGATGAGATCAAATATGCCTTTTCTCAGATCAAAAAGAAAATAAGAATTTTAGTTGTTTCGGACAGTTGCCATAGCGGATCTGTGGTAAGATCAATGGCGCTTTCAGGCAGTTCGACTTTTAGAGAATTAATTATTCCCGGGCTCAATATGAGTATGTCTGATTTCTGTCGAGAAAATGATCTGGTAGAGAAGAAAGTCCCACTTGAAAAGTCTCAAGAAATTCAAGGAAACAACATGGACTTTTATAAGGAAATACTGGACAATACACCGCATGTTGAAGATCCGGATAGTATGGATGCCTCTGTTTTATTATTGGCTGCTTGTGAAGATGATGAAGTTACTTTTGACGGGAGAAGAAATGGAAGATTTACCCATACATTGAAATATGTTCTCGGCAATTTCCCTATTAGTAGCCCACAATTCATCATAGATAAAATCAGCTCATACTACGAATATCCTCATCCAAAAATAACAGACTACGGTGCTGCTTCTAATTTTAGATCAAAGGGAAATCCATTCTTAATTGTGCCGGATATTAATCCTGAAGATACTTCTACTGACGATGCGAATGATGGTGATGATGAAGAAGAGCCGAGAATAGATCCAACCCCAGAGCCAAACAGCAATATCATAGTACTAAGTTCTGAAAATGGAGAATTAAATCTTGGAGTAATTGCCCAATTATATGATGGAGAAATAAAGAGCATACTGAGTATCTCAAAACATTCGATGAAAATCGAATTACCTGACAATGCTCATATTTGGAATACGATACATAGTATTTCGAGAAACTCGGATCAAAATGGCTATGACATCATTGCCGAACCGGCCACCTCGAGAGGATTCGAAATCAAAGACCACATTGCTACTAGGGCTCCGGGCAGTGAAACAGATTTTATGGTGTATTGGCCGCCTTTTGACCGAACACAAAACATGGATAGAAATTGGCACTTAGGACCACATCACAGTCAATTGGCTGATGCTAGAAACCATGTGCAAGAGAAAATTAGAAGAATTGGAAATCCAAAGCCGGTCAGAATAGGACATTTAGATACCGGATGGGATCCTTACCATCCATTGTTAAGAGACAATAATTTCATCAGAGCAGATTTGGCTCGTTCCTTCGTAAAAGGTGAGGAGAATAACGATTTAGCGGAGGATTATAGAACCCGAGGTGGAGAACAACAAGGCCATGGGACCGGAACTCTTGGATTGATTAGTGGTGGACATATCAATGCTGATGGTAAGCAATTTGGCAAACTTGGAGCTGCTCCTTTTATCGAGGTAATACCGATACGAGTTACAGATACCGTAATTATAATCGACAACGAATGCATTGTAAAAGGCATCGAATATGCCATAAGTCAAGATTGTGATGTGATTACGATGTCTCTGGGAGGTAAGCCAAGCATTAAAATGGCCAAAGCCATCAACAAGGCTTATGAAAAGGGAATTGTGGTGGTCGCAGCAGCAGGAAATTGTATCGTTCAAGGAATAGCCCAAATTGGACCTCGAAAATTGGTTTTTCCAGCTAAATTTGATAGAGTAATCGCAGCATGTGGTGCCACGTATAATCAAAAACCTTATGACTTCAAGGCTCAGGAAGATCGAAGTCCGATTAGAAGTTTGAGCACACGGTTTATGCAAGGTAATTGGGGACCAAAAAGAGCTATGAAAACAGCATTGGCAGCATATACCCCTAATGTACCCTGGTTAACTTCTTCAGGTGATCGAAGTTTTGTACAAAGTGGTGGTGGCACCTCTTCTGCTACTCCACAAATTGCCAGTGCAGTGGCGCTTTGGCTTGCCTTTTATCAACAAGAACTGATCACAGCGGGAATAGAAGGCTGGAAGAGAGTAGAGGCGGTGCGCAAAGCTATCTTCGGTTCCGCCAACAACGACTACTCGGAAAGCGAAAAATATTACGGCAATGGCGTGCTAAGAGCTTATGATGCTTTACAGATATCTCCGGATACTATTAATGACCTTACCAAGAGCAAGAAGGCCAAGGCATCTCCGTTCGGAATTTATGAAGTCATCGATCTTTTCGTCAACCGATTCAGAACGACAAGGGATGGATATTTTTCCGAAAAGGAATTGGAGAGCATCAGCTTGGAGCTAACACACATAATAGAAGATTTGAACATCGAAAAACTCAATGATCTGAGTTCGACGGAAGAAGGAGTCCAAATTGATCCGGATATCATCAATCAATACAGAGAAGAGATATTAGCCCGAAACCCCAGCGAAGATCTAATCAAATTGGCGGGATTGTAAACTTTTATTCATGGAGAACTTATACTATGCATTAAAGAACAGGTTTGATAATACGGAAGGATTCGATAGAGAGCTTTTAGATCAGTGTCAAACTATTATTGACAACCCGGATGGTCTCAAGAATAAGACTGTACTAAATAAGTTAATCAGTACTAGTGCAATTCTGAAGATCATTGAAAATGACAAATCGAAGGCAGCAGAAGGGAAGGTTTTAACTGGGTTAGACAAAGAGGCGAGTAAGTTTAGAAAGAGATTATTGAATGAAATTGCCTTAAATCTAGATCAGCAGCAAATATTTAGAAAGGATATACTTTTCGTATCTGCCAATCCAAGGCAGTATTACTTTAAAAATCGCCAAGCCGCGCAGCAGTTTGACGAAGAAAAGGAATTCATGCATATATCTGTACTTGAGAAAAAGAACTGGGCCAGCCTAAAGCCATGTTTTGATTGTGACTATGAGACTTTTGAAGAGGAGTTGCAATTTGGCGGCTATGAGATTATTCATTTTTCGAATCATGGCAACAACAACGGAATAGTACTTAGAAAAAACACTCATGAAATTGACATTGTAACCACGGAAGAGATAGGTCGAGTTTTTTCAGTCTTTCAACATGTCAATGATCTGGAATTTGTGTTTCTCAATGCTTGCTTCAGTGAGAATATGGCCAAAAAACTTAAAAAGCAATTTCCCAATGTGAATTTTGCGTACTACACCCAAGCTGTTCCTGTACTTGCTGCAGTAAAAATTAGCCAGGAATACTATCAATCTCTTGAAAACGAACTAGAAGCACGAAGGTTTAGTGCTGCTTATACGAACGCTTACGATAATTTGCTTTCAAGAGGAGCTTTGGGAGAGCTGGATTATTTCAAAATAATCTAGGAGATGAAAGAAACTGAAAACAAAATACGACAAGATTTTTATCGTAAGATTCTCGAAGTAGACGATAAAGAGTCCTTGATTAGGCTTGGGAAAAGTATGATGAGTCAGTTCTCCAAGAATAAACAATCCGACGAGGAAATTCGGACCGGAGAATACGAGAGGATCTATTCTTTTACCGACAAATTGAGCGCTTTAATTTCGTTCGAAAGATTGAAGAAGACTTTCGTTTACTACATGTGGGTTAAATATCATCCGGTACAATTTTTTATTGGCCTGTTATCTTTTGTTGCCACGGTTTTTGGAATTATTTCATATATCCCCACTAAGGAAAAAGTTTGTGATATTGTATCCACTCCTAATTCCAGAGGATTGTTACTCTCGTTTTTTGAAGATAGAAGTCCAAGAGATAATAGCGAAGTGCTAACATTTACCCGAAGCGCATCGGAATCATTCAACTTAAATCACCACAGACATTACACGGAAAATGTACAATCAACCACTATAAACAAGGCACAACAGCATAGAATTAATGAAAAAGCATTGTCTATTGATTCTTTTTCAAAGGACTGTGATATTGACATTTTTGTTCAGATCCAGGATTTAATGAACCAGGATAGCTTTAGGTTAATAACGAATAAGTCTTATCCTCCTAATTTTTTAAGGGACAAAGGATTCGAAATATCTACTTCCGAATTTCTTGACTACAGTTATTACGATCATGATGAAAACAATGTAAAACATAACTTCTCAAATTTTAGCCTGCCTAGTAATTGTGCTTGCATATTGGCAAGATCCATTGCTCATGAATTGAAATACCAGACTGATAATTATGAATTTTTGGACAGCCTATTGGCTGCAGAACCCAAGGTAGATTGTCCTGAAAATTGTATGCTCAAAGGCACAATTAAGATTCTGTGGGATCAAAGAGAGGGTTATCTTACTTCTTTAAGAGAAGAAGACATCGACAGTATTCGAAATGAAATCATAGAGTTGGTCAAAATGACCAATGACTCAATGATGATTGCCCTAGCATTTAACGAAGTTGCTGCTGTCTATGAAGAATTTGATAATAAAATGATGTCTTCCAATACCAAAGAAACAAGCATGTCCTATGTTCCGGATAACCATATCCTGAGAATGAAAAATTATCAATACCTAAGAGGTATGATTGAAGATGGTGAATACTTCGATCAGTTAGCCTATAAAGATCAGTTGGACCTTTTGGTTCGGGCTAATAGAGATTGCCAAATTTTGAAAAACAAATCCGGTTCGGAAAGTTTAGAACTAAATTGTTTTGATCATCTAATTGATGAGTACCCTTTATTTGATATTTACGCTTCGGTCTATGATCGTCAATCCAAATTGCTTTCCGACAGTTCTTGGCAGATTCAAGCTGTAAGTGATAGTGAATTAACAGTAGAGTTTCCCTTTGCCTACAAAAGCAACACCCGGCTTTTAAACCGGGAAAAATGGAGCAAGGATATCGCTCATATTTTTAAAGTATTTGATGAACATGATATCAATGATATTAGAATATACGGTCATGCCAGTATTGAAGGACCGGAATGGCTGAATAACTCCCTTGGGTTAGAACGAGCTAAAGAAATTCGAAAATATGGAAATCCCGAAAAGGCTAGAGTAATCAGTAAGGGCGCAAAGGAAGTAAAATATGAGAGTCAAAGCAGAAATAGGCGAGCAGAAATTGTAATTAAAAAATAGATCGATGAATTTGATTTCAACTGCCAAGTCGATATTAAAAAACATTTCCAATGGGAATATAGATGCAGCTTTGAAGCAGTTGGGTAGAAGGTCAATGTTGCAATTTAAAAGGAACGACTTCAGGAGCCGCTGGAAGAATGTAAGTGGTTCGAATACTGACTACGAAAAGCAATACGAATTTTTCAAGGATTTGAACGACTTCGTATTCGATCTAAAGGAAAAGGATATACTCTATTGGATAAAAAGAGGAGCAATTGGCTTGGCAACCATCATTGTTGGGGCACTCATTACGATGCAGGTCGAAACTTGTGTTAATAAAGTAACTGAAGAAAAGTGCGAAATAGATGATTGTACGGTGGTGGTTACCAATTTTGCCGGAGAATTGGGGGATCACTTCCCTGAATTGATCAGAAATGCTCTATTGAAGCATCAGGATCATTTCAATACGACTATATGTTTAACTGAAGATGGTACCAAGCTTGTTGAGAACGAGTTGGAAGACAATCTACTTGGACTTATTGATGGAGTACCTCAATTGATCATATCGGGTTGGTATAATGATGAAAAAAATGTCATTTTGGAGCTCTTTACACCTCCGGATACCATTTCAAGAGAATTTGAATTAAATCGAAACAACAAATTTAAGTTAGGAGAAACGGATCCTTATCTTCTAGAAGAAAAACTAGAAGAAACTGGCTTAGAATTGATCATTTTATCCTCGTTCGCCAATGCTTCAGCTTGTCCTAATTTTATGCAATTTGTCAATGACCAAAGAAATGAGGACATCAACAAAGTCTCTGATGCTAATACACGATCATTGATTCATTCTTTATATGCCGAATTCAATTACGCCGAAGAAAATCTACAAGAATCCGAAAACTCGATCAACAGGGCAATTAATGCAGATTCTAGGCAAATCAATAATTACGCAATAAGAGCTAGAATAATGCAAACCTTGGGCAGGGTGCCGCAGGCATTTGGTGACTATAGCCATTTCCTAAAGAAGTTCAGAATTACCAATAATCCAATTATTAGCAACCATAAAGTCCGAGCTTCTCGTTGCAAGATGTTGGAAGAAGCCTATTACAGTACTGGTGATAGAATATTCGATCAAAGAATGACTAAACAAGAAGTTATCAGGTCTTTAAATGAGGACATTAATTTCTATAATACCACTCGATTGAAAGGAGTTAACAGGAATGAAATCATCCTTCGAACCCAAAAGTTGATCGAAGCCATTGAAAACGGAACAGCTCCTGATCTAAAGATTGTAGTTGGAAAAGTATTGAATCACGATCTTGTTGGCATTTCTAATGTCTATGTTGATCTTGTAAACTACCCTTACAATACTGTTTCGGACAAGGATGGAAATTTCAATCTGGAGGTTTCAAATTTAAATTCTTGGATAGAGTTTTCAAAGGCAGGTTATAAGACTAAGATGGTAGAAGCCATCGATGTACTCAACAATATTACTGTAAGAATGGACCTAGAAGAAGAGGAAGTATTAGCTCCTCAACAGACAACGACCTTGTATGGAACCGTATTTGGAGAAAATCAGAAACCCTTGGATGGAGCTAGGCTATCGATTGGTGGAAAGACAGTTGGCATAACCAACGAAGAAGGAGAATATTATATTAAATCAGACGAGTCGAATGGAAAGATTGTTGCTTCTCATGATGCTTATCTGTCCCAGCCCAAATCATACAATGGTGATGGAACGATCATATTCTATCTGGAAGAAGAACCACTCGATAAATATAGAGTCAGTGGATATGTCTATTCTCAATTGGAAAAACCATTAAGTGGGGTTCAAATTTCTATTCCTACTACCACGATAAAGACGAGCACAGATGTAAACGGTCAATTTCAACTTGAGTCTAACCAATCCATCGCTAGTTTAAAAGCAAAACTTAAGGGATACAAAACCAAAGCCGTTAGTTTAAATGGTTCAAATTTCGTCGAAGTAATACTTCAAAAAGAAGATCATATCATTTCGGGTACGATCAAGGATTTAAATAATAAAATTCTGCCTGGAGCTAAAATCAGTATACTTGAAAATCAGAACAGCACTACTTCCAACAAATACGGCAACTATAAAATCAATGCTGGAACCCATCCTAAAATAATGACCATAGAAATGCAAGGGTACGATGCTCAACATGTAGAAATTAAACAGCGCACTAAGATTGATGTAGTGCTGAAAAAAAGTGCGACAAGCAAAAAAGTTACAGGTAAAGTGATCGATGTACAACAAAAGGGAATTGCTAATGCAAAGGTCATTGGCAAGGGTGTAAACGTTGGAACGGTTACCAATTTTGACGGTAGTTTTACGATCAATATCCCAATAGAAGTAAGCAATCTAGTAGTAAGTCATCCAGCGTTTAATCCTACTGAAAAATTTATAGAAACACAGAATAATTTAATTGTTACACTCAGTTCTTCTTCCCTGGATCATTTAATGTTGGTCTGTGGTAATAAATATTACAGTAATAACTTTTCACTGGATGCCAAAATGCTGCAATTCAATACGCAAAAAGATCTGAATGTATATCTAGAAGCGCTGAATTCAGGTGAAGAATTTGACTATCCCATGGTGGCATATAATGTTCCTGAAGGCAGGCCCCGCAAGACCTATTATTTTACAAGAAATGGTAAGACCTTGACCTCTAAAGACCAATTCGATTTTAAGCAATTGGTTAATGACAACTACCATTATTTGGTGGTCTACATTGAAAATGAAGAGCATATAAGCTTTATTGGAAAGAGCTTAATCATAAAAACAAATTACACTGGAAAGTACACGGTGGGTAATTGAAAATTAAAAATGAATAATTCAAAATTAATAGTTGGGGATGATCATTTACGCTAAGGACTATTATTCAAGAAACTCTATAGAGGTTAGGGCAGGGGAGGAATACCTATTTCGGGTTGAACCCGGTCAAAAATGGGTGGATTTCTTCATTCCTACCTCGGTCCTAGGATTCAATAACATCTTGTTGAAAGAAAAAAAGAAAAGATTAAAAGGAGTGAAATGTTTTGCGCTTTGCGGCACTATTGATAAAAATGAAGAAGATCATTTTTACATCGGAGATCAACTGCAATGGACGGCTCCAAAAGATGGCAATTTGCATTTTTTTGCGAACGATCATATTAATTGCTTCTTCTATAAAAATAACTGGGGGAAGATAGAACTGAATATTGATCGGATATGAAACAAGTCCCATTGGAACTTATTTACTACCTACTTCAATCTAATCCATTAACAACAAATGTAATCTACTAGGCAGCACTTGGATGTTGTCTAGTAGTTCACCTATCAAGTCTTTAGAAGATTGCGAATAGAATCCCAATACATTATCACGTCTTTCTTGAAGGCCCTTATCCGAATGAACTGTCTGTTTAATCTTTTGTATTTTATTGATGGTATTCTGATTCTTTTGTTTTAAGGAGGCCATCACTTTTTTTTCTAATGTGGATACATCTTTCTCTAAGGACTTTTGCAATGCCGCTACTTTACCCATAAGACTTGCGTCTAAGGGTTTGATTTTATTAGAAATTTCTTCAAACTGATCAGCCAACTGTCGTCTTTCATGTTCAAGATCAAAACTGACTTCCTGATCAATGAAAATTTTAACCAAGTCTTTTTCGTTCTTGATCAAATCTTGAGCTTCAAAGTTTAGCTTCTCCCATTTATTCAAGGAATTTTGATTGATCAATGTGATCGAACTTCTCCTAATTAAAGCCGGAAAATGAACATCAAATGCTTCAAATTGAGCAACTCTTTCTGCCCAGTAAGCGAGTTCGCCACCACCACCAACATACAAGATATCCGGAAGAATGGAACTTTGATAAACCGGTCTCATAATAACATTGGGACTAAAGCGCTCAGGATAAGACTCTATAATTGCTTCGAATTCATCCTTAGAGAAATTTAAGTCCGTATCGAGTATTTTGTAATGATCTTCCTCCCTGACAATTCTCTTTCTTCCCACCTCACTTTGATAAAAGAAGTTGATGTCTCTGGCATGAGCTTGAACTTTGAAACCCATGTTCTGAATTCGACCTTGTTCTTTTTCGACCAAAGGTTTGGAGGTTTCCTGTAGAATTTCCTTTTTAATACTGGGAATAAAACTTCTTTTCAATCTGGGATCGCTCATATCTATGCTTACCAGACCATATTGACCCATCAAAAGATGTAGAATCTCCTGAGTGGCATATACCAGAGTAGATCTACTTTTATAGGCTTTGATCATAAGATCAAGAAGTGACTTTCCCTTAGGATCTCTCGCAAATAAATCCTCTAATTCTTCAAAGAGAGTATTCATGTGCTGAGGTGAAATGTTTCCTACAGATTGCCCATGCGATTCAAAGTTCCATTTGAATTCTTTTTGAAAAATTCGAATAACAGAAATCTCTTCGAAGTCATGATCTTCACCTCCAACAATGAAAAAAGGTACGAAATCGAACTTTGGATACTCAGACTTTAACTCTTCTGCTAGTTTGACAGCACTGAGTGCCTTGTAGATGACATACATTGGCCCTAGGAAGATGACGGGCTGATGAGCTGTAGTAACGCTGAAGGTATTTTCCTGAGAGAGCAATTCAATATTCTGATCTACAGACGATATGGTTTTAAAGTCTTTATATTGATCTCTAAGTACCTCAGTGAGAAGTACTCTATCGACCGGATACTTTTGCCTTTCCAAAATACTTTTTCCAATACCTTCTTTATTAGAAGAGTAGGGGAGAAGTCCTTGAATTAAAGATTCTGAAGAGACAAAATCTTTATCTCTTTTCGAAAATTGCTCTATGTCTTGATAATCAAAATTTGCAAGTACTCGCAAGCAGTTGTTTTAAAAAGTTACTGTCGTTGAAATCAACCATTGATTCACTCTGGAACCAAAATTAAAATTTTCATTTTCAATTTCAACTGTTCTGCCGAGAAGTTCGCTGCTATTTTCGTATCTGAATTCTAATTTGATCAATCTGAAGATATCCATTCCTACACCGGCAGTAAATGCCCAGGTGACATCCTCTTCAAGACTTCTAATATTGCCAATTCCACCAAATTCTCTGTCTTGATCAATCACGATCTGCGGCACAGCACCAATACCAAATTGGAAGGGATGTTTTTGAATACCCACCTGCAGTGGAAAGTCCAGAAATCTATAATTCTGAATGATATCTCCAATTTTGACACCCTGATCCGTATTATTTAAGTTGTATTCGTATTTCGTACTGGTCATAAGTATTTCCGGTTGGAAAAAGAAAATTTTCGCGAATTCGAAATGATACAAAAGACCGAAGTGGAAAGAAAAATCTGTGTTTTTCAATTGCACTCCTAGCTCGTCGTAACCGGGCACGTCCAACAAATTATAATTTTCTTCTGCCAATTGGGCTGAATTGACTCCTACTTTGATACCCCAATGTGATTGAGCCTGAGTTTGCATGGCCAGTACGACAAAGAGGAATAAAACCGATATTGATTTGAAACGTTTACTCATTTTGATTCTTTAGTTATCCTACTTGTAAAATAATGCGGAAATTAGAAATTTATTGTTTTATTTGTGTTTAAAGCTTGTATGGCAATCAATTGGAACGAGGTTAGGTTTAAGGCCAGTTATGGAAGACTGAGTGAATGTCCAAGAGATGATAAGATTGAATTTTCCCTTATTGGAAGATCAAATGTTGGTAAATCATCACTCATTAATGCTTTGTTAAAGAGGAAGGGCATTGCCAAGATCAGCGGTACTCCGGGTAAAACACAAACATTGAATTACTTTGATATCGATGGCCAGTTTTATATGGTTGATTTACCGGGTTACGGTTATGCCAAGGTTTCCAAAACTAAGAGGGCCTTATTCAAAAAATTAATCGATAACTATATTTTTCAACGCCCCAATATGGTCTGTACTTTTGTACTATTAGATACTAGGGTAAAACCAATGCAAACGGATATGGACTTTATTAACAGCCTTGCAGAAAGACAAATTCCGCAGGTGTTGGTATTCACCAAGGCAGATAAATTAAAGCCTGATGAATTGGAGGCGAATATGGAGCGATATCATGAGACCTTGTCTAAATACTGGCACGATTTACCTCAGGAATTCATTACTTCGTCAAAGACGGGTAGGGGAATTGATGATTTACGAGCATTTATAGAGAACTGTTATTTTTCAATCCTTGAAGAACAATGAAAGAATATCCCCATGTATTTCCGGACCTCAACGATTGGCCAATAAAAAAACTGGCTGATAAACGGAATATATTTATTTCGGAAATCGACGAGGAAACAATCTTTAAGTACAAGGATTTTAGTGTTGAAGAACTGCGGTCCATTCTACTTAGAACAGCCTATTTGGAGCTTCAAAGAATACGATTAAGTCAGTGGTCTGTTGACCCTCCTAAAGAAAAGCAATTTTGGAAAAAGGTTAGAAAAAGGGCCAAAGATGTCAATGGCGATGAAGAGCAAGCTCGCGAAGAATTGATTCATATTCTTTCGGTTATTATCAATCAGTACTCGACAGAAATTGTTGGTGATTTCAAGATAAAAACCTTCCATTTTGCACGAAAATTTCTGACTTTTTTCTTCTTGGCACTTCACAAAAGTTTCAAACTCTTTGATTTGTTTGGCTTTAAGAGAATGAAAAAGGCTCTCATGAAGAAGATGAAGGTATCCGGAGATGATATTGATCTGGTTCGTAAGCTTTGTAAGCAGGGCACGCTCGTATTTGTTCCCACTCATTTCAGCAATCTCGATAGCATATTACTGGGTTATATGATAGATACCAAATTGGGATTACCGGGATTTTCATATGGTGCGGGACTAAATCTATTCAACAGCGATATTGCCGCTTATTTTATGAATAGATTGGGCGCTTATAGAATAGATAGAAGAAAGAAGAACAAGGTTTATCTGGACACCTTAAAGTCCATGTCGGAATTGTCGATTGCTCAGGAGACAAATAGTTTGTTTTTCCTCGGCGGTACTAGAAGTCGAAGTGGAAGCTTAGAATCTAAATTGAAACTGGGGCTTCTGGGTTCGGCTGTAGCAGCTCAGAGGAGAATATATGAAGAGGGTAGGGACCATAGAATTTATATTGTACCCTTAATAATATCTTACAACTATGTGCTTGAGGCGAAGTCCTTGATTGAACAGCATCTGCGAACTGCAGGTAGAGAGAAGTACACACGGGACAGGCAAAAGATTGGAAAGCTAAGGGAAGTTTTTGTGTTTATTCGAAATCTTTTTCGAAAAGGTGCTGAAGTTCATTTATCTCTCGGAAGTCCAATGGATGCATTGGGAAATAGGGTAGACCAGAAGGGAAATAGCCTGGACGAACACGGAAATGAGGTCAATCTAAAGCTGTATTTCGAATACGATAAGGAGTTGGGCAAAAATGAACAACGGGAGCAAGTTTATACGCAGAGATTGGCGGATGAGATTCTCATTTCTTATAAAAGGGACAATTTGGTGTTGATGAGTCATGTGTTGTCTTATTGCGCCTTTAAGATTCTGGAACACGAGGAAATAGATGGAAATCTTTACAATTTATTCAATTACAGATCCAAGGAGACCTCAATAGATCAAGATACCTTTCACAGTGCAATAGATAGGATAATTAATTTGTTAAGGACTAAGGAAAAGGAAGGTGAGTTACGACTAGAATCGCCTATTTTGGATTCTAATTTAAGTACGGATGAACTGGTTTCCTGGGGACTGAAACAATTGGGTATATATCATACCAAAAGAGTGCTGTACCTCGATAGATATGGTAGTTATAAATGTCAGGATGTAAGACTACTTTATTATTATCACAATAGATTGGATGCTTATGATTTGGACCGGCTGATGGAGTGGGACCTTATCATCAAGAATGAACTATATTATTAGTTGAAAAAATGAAATTTAAGTCAGCCATTATCATGGACCTCGAGGCGACCTGCTGGGAGTATAAGAATCCTTTGATGAAGGAAGAGATCATCGAAATAGGAGCTTATAAGGTAGATGAAAATGGTGTGATAGAATCAGAATTTGATCGTTTGGTCAAGCCGTCTAAGAGCGTTGGGGTTAGCAGTTATTGTACTCGTGTTACCGGAATTAGAAATAGTGACCTAGTTGGGGCTGATGCTTGGCCTCATGTATATGCTGAATTTATTGATTGGATTGACGACATCGCTGAGAACTATATTTTAATGGCATGGGGTCAAAAGGATTATGACTGGATTATAGCAGACTGCAAATATCATGGTATTGAAACTCCTGAGTTCAATTATCTTGATATGAAAGAAACGTATAGGAGAATTAGAAACTTAAAGAAGGCTACAGGATTTATGAAAGTTCTGGATCGCGAGGGAATAGAATTTGAAGGGGATGAACATAATGCCCTGGATGATAGTTATGGTTTAACAAAGCTATACTTGAAGTATCAGCATGAGTGGTATAATTATTTCTATTTAACATAATATAAATTATAGGAATTATCGAGATCAATTAAAATGGATAGATACATTGAAATATACCAAACATTAGATATAGCTGAACTAGAGATCATCAAGTCTACTTTGAACCATCATGAAATAGAATTCACCGTTTATGACGAAAACACCTTGTATAGTTCTAATGTCTATGCAATGGGTTTATCCGGAGCACGTATCATGGTCGATAAGAATATGCATACGGAAGCTATGGGCATATTGATTGATTTGATTCCTGAGAAATTCCGTAATCAATCAGGCAAGACTAAGGCCCAATGGATTCTGGATTTAGAACGCAAAAAGAATTCTATCTCAGTTTTAAAGAACGTGCCGTTACCATTCATCCTAATTGGACTGGTTGTGATACTGGTAGCCATAATTTCTATTTTTCTACTAAATTCTTAGTTGTATATTAATTGCACAAATGGAAGATTTAATTACACAATACCTACATACGAGAAATAAAACAATTGAAATCTGTCATCCCTTGGAAGCCGAAGATTATTCAGCGCAACCGGTTGAATTCGTCTCTCCACCCAAATGGCATATGGCTCATACGACATGGTTTTTTGAGTCGTTTATTCTCCATAAATTTGACGCCAATTATCAGGATTTCGATCCATTGTTTCCTTTTCTTTTTAATAGCTATTACAATAACAAAGGAGAGCGCGTAGATCGCCATAGACGAGGAAATTGTACCCGACCTACCGTCAGACATATTTTGAATTACCGCAAGCACGTGGACGAGCAAATTGTATCATTGCTTAAGTCCTCGTCATCTGAGGAACTTAAGGATCTCATTACCCTGGGGATAAATCACGAAGAAACAACATCAAGAGTTGCTCATCTACGATATAAAATACATACTGGGAAATCAAGCCAGTTTTCCCAAATATTGGACGGAGAAACCAAGCCAGCAACAAGATCGTTCGAAAGAATTCATTTCTTTTGAAGAGGGCCTCTACCCTATTGGATATGAAGGGAATGGATTTTACTACGACCACGAGTCTAAAAGACATCAGTACTATTTATATCCTTTTTCAATAGCTCAATCCTTGGTGAGTAATGGAGAGTATATTGAATTCATTGAGGACAAGGGTTATGATCAGTTTGACCACTGGTTGGATGAGGGATTTGCATACATCAAGAAGAACGATATTAGGATGCCACATTATTGGACCAAGATCGATAACAAGTATTACTCTTACACGCTAAAAGGACTTCATGAAGTTGATCCTGATCAGTCTGTAATGCATATTTCCTTTTATGAAGCGGCGGCCTACGCCTCGTGGAAATCTTGTAGGCTTCCCACTGAATTCGAATGGGAAGCAGCAGCAAAGCAATTCAAGTGGGGCGAACTTTGGGAGTGGACCTCCAGTGCCTTTCTCCCCTACCCTCAATTCGAAAAGGCAGAAGGGGCTATTGGTGAGTATAATGGCAAGTTTATGGTAAACCAAAAAGTACTGAGAGGCGCTTCGTTTGCA
>CBDDLT010000021.1:0-215501 GCA_965230755.1 Saprospiraceae bacterium
CAAGATCGTTCGAAAGAATTCATTTCTTTTGAAGAGGGCCTCTACCCTATTGGATATGAAGGGAATGGATTTTACTACGACCACGAGTCTAAAAGACATCAGTACTATTTATATCCTTTTTCAATAGCTCAATCCTTGGTGAGTAATGGAGAGTATATTGAATTCATTGAGGACAAGGGTTATGATCAGTTTGACCACTGGTTGGATGAGGGATTTGCATACATCAAGAAGAACGATATTAGGATGCCACATTATTGGACCAAGATCGATAACAAGTATTACTCTTACACGCTAAAAGGACTTCATGAAGTTGATCCTGATCAGTCTGTAATGCATATTTCCTTTTATGAAGCGGCGGCCTACGCCTCGTGGAAATCTTGTAGGCTTCCCACTGAATTCGAATGGGAAGCAGCAGCAAAGCAATTCAAGTGGGGGCGAACTTTGGGAGTGGACCTCCAGTGCCTTTCTCCCCTACCCTCAATTCGAAAAGGCAGAAGGGGCTATTGGTGAGTATAATGGCAAGTTTATGGTAAACCAAAAAGTACTGAGAGGCGCTTCGTTTGCAACACCCCATGGACATAGTCGTATTTCTTACAGAAATTTTTTCCACCCCAATCTTAGGTGGATGTTATCTGGGATTAGATTGGCTAAAAACATTTAAGTAAAAAGCGAGAATTTAATGGATATTCAGTTTGCAAAAGACGTAATCGCGGGTTTGACGAGCAAACCCAAGCATTTGAGTTCGAAGTACTTCTATGATACTCAAGGAGACTTTCTCTTTCAAAAAATTATGCAATCTGAGGACTATTATTTACCGGAATGCGAATTGGAGATTTTTGCCAATTCTACTAAAGAAATACTGGATTTTGTCGGTAAAAGGCCCCAATTGAGTATCATCGAATTAGGAGCTGGTGATGGAACTAAGACCTCTATTTTTCTTAAAAACTTAAGCCAATTCCAAGATAATATTGATTATATTCCTTTTGATATTTCTCCTAATGTTCTCATTGAAAACGAACATAATATTCGAAAATTAATGCCTCAAATAAGGATTGAAGGCATCAGTGGAGAATTACTTTCAGAATATGCATCATTTCAAGCGCTTTAGTAATAAGCTTGTTCTTTTCCTAGGAAGTAATATTGGAAATTTTAATGAAGAGCAATGTCATGATTTTATGGCGCTTTTGAGAAGTCAAATGGAAAAAGATGATGTTCTTATTGTAGCAGTGGATTTGAAGAAGGATCCCAATATTATTCTTCGAGCTTATAATGATCATGAGGGATGGACCAGTAAATTCAATTTCAATTTACTGACTAGAATTAATAGAGAACTCGATGGTGATTTGAAAGAAGAAAAGTTCATTCACTACCCCACATACGATCCTGTAACCGGAGAATGTCGCAGTTATTTAATTTCAAAAGAAGCGCACGGTGCACGGATTAATGGCAGAGATATCAATTTTCTAAAGGAGGAATCCATATTGATGGAGATTTCTAAAAAATTCGATTTACATGCCTTGAAAAACTGGGCAAACATCCACGATTTTAGCGAGGTACATCAGTTAACAGATTCTAAGGGATATTACTCCCATGAATCTATACAAAGTGTAAACGATCAGGGATATAAGCGGTATTTATCTCTCAATAAGCTGAATTGGACTAAACCTTGATGGACTTCATCCCAAAAATCATCACACAAAGACTTATTATCCATGCAATTCCTTAGTTTATCTGTTCCAGCTAGTTTATCAAAATGATCAGGACGATCGATGAAAACAAGTTTGTTCTGAGCAGCCCAATCGTTGTATTTCATGAGTAGTCTTAGATCCAATGTTGTAGAATCCAAGTATTTGCTGTGCTCAATTCGAACAAAGGAACAGCTCTTATCTTGATATTTTGGCCATTTCGAAGAGGCTCGGACAGTAGGAACAAGAATTGTATCAAATTCTTCCAGTTTGGGATGCCCAAGGACCTCAAAGGGAAAATCCGTACCTCTACCAAGACTAAAAGTGGTTCCTTCAAAAAAACATAGATGGGGATAATTCTTGATGGAATTGTGATTAGGCAGATTAGGAGATGGGGCACGTTCGAGCTCGACATAACTGTCCTGAGAAAAGTTGAGATTTTTAACAACTTTCAGTTCTAAGTCAGAGGAATGATCAATCCATGCTTCGCCCTTAATCATCATGGCGTACTCCCCTATCGTCATGCCGTAAATGACCGGAACAGGATGCATGCCAATGAAAGATTTAAATTTCGGTTCGAGTATAGGTCCTCCTAGGATATTATAGAAGGGATGAAGTCTATCCAAAACTAGAACAGGTGTTTGGGTTGCAGCAGCAGCTTCTAGTACATAATGCAAGGTCGAAATATAGGTGTAGAATCTTAGACCCAAATCTTGAAGATCGAATATTAGCACATCGACATCTTCTAAATCTTCCGTTTTCAATTTCTTATTGGACCCATACAAGGATATAACTGGAATATTCCTATAATTCTGGTTACCTATTTTTTCTCCAGCTGCCTTATCACCCCAAAACCCATGTTCAGGAGTAAAGATCTTACTAATTTTTATACCAAGACTCAAAAGGCTATCTACCAATAGAACTCCATTCAATTGAGAGGAGGAATGCATGACTAAAGCTACTTTCTTACCAGTGATTTCGGGGATATATTGATCGGTTTGATAGATTCCAGGGAGTACGGAGGTTTCTTGCTCAGTATCTTGTTGTGTTTTACTCGTGAAGCAAGAAAAAAATACTAAAAAGGTAAAGAGGAAAACAAAATGTTGCATATTTTTCAATCTATTAGAATTTAAGATATATCTTTATTTATAATTTGGAGACAAGATCTGATACTGATCGAAAAATTGTATGGATAAATTTGCCATCATAGATGTAGAAACCACCGGAGGTAGTTTCAAGAGGGATAGGATTATTGAAATTGCCATTGTAATCCATGATGGTAGTAAAGAATTAAGTAGATTCGAAACGCTGATCAATCCGGAAATCACTATTCCAAGTTTCATCACGGGTCTTACTGGCATTCGACAAGAAATGGTTGAAAATGCACCCTATTTTTATGAGGTGGCCAAGGAAATAGTCTTGATGACAGAAGATTGTATTTTTGTGGCTCACAATGTGCGATTTGACTACGGCTTTGTGCGATATGAATTCGAAAGACTGGGATATACATACAGCAGTAAGCGACTGTGTACGGTGAAGTTGGCCAAACAAAACTTGGAACTTCCCTCTTACGGAATGGATCAATTGATCGAACATTTTGGAATTGAGATTGAAGACCGACATAGAGCGATGGGAGATGCCGCCGCTCTTTCTGAAATCTTTCCCCAGTTGTTTGCCAAAGAAGAAGACATCAATATTCCTAAACTATTACGTGAGGACATTAAGGCACATCAATTGCCCGATGGGATTAGTTTAGAGACTTATAAAGCCTTACCTCAGGATCCGGGAGTTTATTATATGTTGAATGATGAAGACTATCCGGTATACATAGGCAAGAGCAACAATATCAAAAAACGAATTTATCAGCATTTTACCAGCAAAAAGAAGGCGGAGGTGGCTTTTGAACGCCTGGTCAAGGGTTTTAGATATGAATTGACCGGAAGTACACTTATCGCTGAGTTAAAGGAGGCCGCTGAGATTAAAAGTTATTTACCTGTTCTAAATCGTGCACAGAGAAATAATAAGAAGCATTATTTCAGTTATCTCGAGAAAAGTGAATTGGGACATGAGGTGGTTAAATACAGCGAGATAAAGGATGCAGATGATGGAAAGCACATTCTAAGATATCACACCACAAAAAAGTCGGCTTCTTCCTATGTCCATAGTTTGAGGAGGGGTTTAGGATTGTGTTCTTGCATACAAAAAGGCATATTGGACAAATATCCAAGTTGCATTCACGATCAGCTGAACAACTGTGATAAGGCGAGCAATGAAGATCCTGAGTATTACAATGAAAAATTTAGTGAGTTAAAGCATTCTTATCCCAAGTACCCCTTGGATAATGGAGTCATTTTCATCGAAAGTTCTTTTTACAATCAAACTGATTATATCCTCATTGAAGGAGGAGTTTATCAGGGATATGGAACCTTGCATCAAGAAGAACAGAGTATCTCAGGTATAGAGGGATTTCGAGATAATCTCAATTATCAGGAAGAAACATTGGATGTATTGAGGATATTGAAGAGTTACTTTTTTAAGAGATCCGGAAGAATTAAGAAAATCAAGTTTCCAGCAGGGAGTTTTCTTTAATTCAGTCCATCTTGGATTTCATCCATCGATCGTACTCCTCGCACTTTTGTCTACTCTGATCTGAAAAAACTTTATCGTTCCCGGCAAAAATTATCCCTCGACTTGAATTGATCAGGAATCCCAAATTCTGATTCGATAATGCATCGAAGACCTCGTCTCCATCACCGCCTTGTGCTCCAACACCCGGAACCAAGAAGAAGTGATCCAAAAACTCTTGTCTTATCTCACTCATTTCCTCCGAATTCGTAGCACCAATGACAAACATCAGTTGATCCGAAGAAGCAACAGCGGCCATTTTATGCATGGCTTCGATGTATAAAGGTCTATTGTTCTCTAGCCTTAGCTTTTCAAAATCTTGAGCTCCTTTATTAGAAGTTAATCCTAGGGCAATAACCGTTTTATCGCTGTACTCCAAGAAGGGTTCCAGAGAATCCAAACCCATATAGGGATTTACTGTGATGGCATCGAAGTTCATGTGCTCGAAAAAGGATTTGGCATATTGTCTTGCCGTATTACCGATATCTCCGCGTTTCGCATCAGCAATAACAAAAGAAGTTTCTCTGGGAATCATTGCCAAAGTATCAGCCATGTCATCCCATCCTTTACTTCCTCGGGATTCATAAAATGCAGTATTGATCTTGTAGGAAACACATAAGTCTTGAGTAGCTTCTATGATTCTTTTATTGAATTCAAGTACAGGGCGGTCATAATCCAACAAAAAGGATGGAATTCTTGAAATATCGGAATCCAATCCCACGCATAAAAAATTCTTCTTTGACTGAATAATAGAACTCAATCCCTGTACAAGCATGCCTTCTAGTTAACTGCTTTTACTGAAGAAATTTCCGGGATTTTATTCTTTAGTGTTTCTTCAACACCGGCCCTCATCGTCAATTCGGACATAGAACAGTTTTCGCAATTACCCATCCATTCGACATGGACAATCATATCTTCACTGACATCGACCACTTTAATATTGCCACCGTCAATGGCCAAATGAGGCCTTACTTCGTCCAGTGCCTTGTCTATTCTCTGAATTAGATCTTGTTTTTGAATAGCTGTCATCATACAATCAGTTCATCTTTACTTTTTGTGTCGGATTTTGATTGGCATTTCTCCATGCCAGTTTTTCAATGGTCTTGTCCGCTAAGGTAGAAAAATATTCCTTCAAAGGGTGATTATCTTCCATCGCAGCCGGAATACCATTATCATTGGATTCGCCGGCTTCAACAATTAAAGGAATTTTGGCTAGCTCGGGAACGTTGAGCTGGTCAGAGAGCATTTGCCCCCCACCCTTTCCAAACAAATGATATTGCATGGAGGGCAACTCTTTAGGAGTAAACCATGACATGTTTTCTACTATACCCAAAATGGGGACATTGATATTTTCCAATCTGAACATATTGGCAGCTCTTAAAGCGTCATCTACCGATATCTGAGCAGGAGAAGTTACTACAATTGATCCCGTCACAGCAATGGTCTGTACTAGTGTTAGTTGAATATCGCCGGTTCCAGGTGGAAGATCCACAATCAGATAATCCAATTCTGGCCAATCACAATCGTTAATAAACTGCTTGATTACCCCGGACAATCTCGGTCCTCTCAAAACCACCGCTTGTTCAGGATTAATGATAAAACCGATGGATATCATGTATACACCGAATTTTTCCAGCGGCATGATCATTTGTTTTCCACTTCGCGAAGACATTTTCGGTCTTTCGCCTTTCAGGCCCATTAGGCCCGGTATGGAAGGACCGTATAAGTCTCCATCAATTAAACCTACTCTAAAGCCTTTTTGAGCTAAGGTACAAGCCAAATTAACCGAAACGGTAGATTTCCCTACCCCACCTTTGCCTGAAGCCACTGCAAGTATATTTTTCGCATTCAATCCAGGAGGATTGGAAGACTTTGGGGGTTCGGATAATACATGTATGTTGATATCATATTGGTCTCCAACAACACCAAATACGGCTTCATGACAGTGTTGGATTAAAATTTGCTTGCTTTCCTTGGTCAGTGGTGGTACGTTGAGCTCGAGATTCAAGCGATTTCCTTCAATCTCTAAACGATATATCATTCCAAGATCAACAATACTATTTCCCTTGGAAGGATCCTTTATTTTGGACAATGCATCAAGAATGTTTTGCTTATTGACTTCAGCCATGGGCTATTTTTTTAGTTTTGCAAAATTAATGCTATTTGGATGAAAGTTTATTGGAATACAGATAATCTTCCAAAATTTAAACAAAGTACAATTACAATAGGTTCATATGACGGTGTTCATCTGGGACATCGAAGAATCCTGGAGACTATTGTAGAGAGATCTAGGGCCTCGGGATCCAAGAGTATTTGTATTAGTTTTCATCCTCATCCACGTCATTTCTTTAATCCTGATTCACCACTGAGATTGCTTACTTCCATACACGAGAAGATCAAATTATTAGGAGAGATAGGCATTGATTACTTTGTCATTGTTCCATTTGATCTTTCATTCTCCGATATGTCAGCAGAAGCTTACATCAAGGACTTTTTGGTAAAAAGATTTGATCCAAAGGAAATAATCATTGGCTATGATCACCATTTTGGAAAAGATCGGGAAGGTGATACGAAGATGTTGCAGCGTTGTTCGAATGAATTAGATTATAGTGTTGTGCAAATTACACAGCAGATGGTTGATGAGATCGGAATAAGTTCGACGGAAATAAGAAAAGCAGTGACGGATAACAATTTTGTGTTGGCCAATCAACTACTAGGGTACCCATATCTACTCAGTGGAAAAGTCATTTATGGAAAACAAATAGGTCGTGAACTGGGATATCCAACAGCCAACTTAGAGATAGATTCTAAGCAAAAACTAATTCCGTCTGAAGGAGTTTATGCTGTAAAAATTAGAATTCAGGCAGAAGAAGAGTTGAATGGCATGATGTATATTGGTAGGAGACCTACACTGGATGAGAATCAAAAAAGATCTATTGAGGTTAATATTTTTGATTTTGATCAGGACATTTACCACCGCAATATCGAGATTGGAATAATTGATTATATTAGAGAAGACATACGATTTGAATCCCTCGACGAGTTAAAAGAACAATTGAGGATGGACGAAATAAAATGTAAGCAGAGATTAAAGCATTGATTGTTGACCTTCGAAAAATCATATCTTACTAGAGAGAAAGTTTGTATCGCTATTCTCAATTACAATGGCCAGAAACACCTCAAAACATTTCTACCTGATGTTATCAATGCTGTGGAGAATACAGAAGTTATTTGTGTAATTGACAACGGCTCAACGGATGATAGTGTTGATTTTCTTCAATCCAACTATCCGGAAATTCAGCTTATTCAACTAGCCAAAAATTATGGTTTTGCAGGCGGTTATAATGTCGGTCTCGAAAATATTCAATCAGAGTATTACTTGTTATTGAATTCGGATGTGTCGCCGGAGCCGGGTTTCTTAGAAAAAATGCTTAGGCATTTGGATGAAAATGAAGGCGTCGCAGCAGTTCAACCCACTATTTTGTCATACGAATCCAAGGAGTTTTACGAATACGCAGGAGCAGCGGGAGGAATGATGGATTTGTTTCGTTATCCTTTTTGTAGAGGTCGAATTTTGAATCACGTAGAACCCTTTAATCCTGAGTTAAAAAATGCTGAGGTATTTTGGGCTACAGGTGCCTGTGTTTTGGTTAGAAGTAAAGTATTTGAAGTGCTTGGAGGCTTTGCAGATTATTATTTTGCTCATTGTGAGGAGATAGATCTGTGTTGGCGAATAAAGAGACTGGGATATGCCGTGGAAGTTTTAGTTGATGCCAAAGTTTATCACTTGGGAGGTGGTACTTTGAGTTATAATAGTCCTAGAAAAACCTATCTCAACTTTAGGAATAGCCTTTTTACCTTGATGAGAAATGAGCGTCTTCGAAATCTAATTTGGTTGTTGCCCAGTCGATTATTACTGGATATAGTGGCCTGTTGTATGTTTTTTGTTAAGGGTGAAAGAAAGAATGCCACGGCTGTAATAAGAGCAAGATTAAGCTATTTCGGTAAGTTGTCTCAACTCTTTAAAGAGCGTAGAAAACTGAAAAACCTGATCAGTAAAAATAAGATTGGAGATTCCAGAGAAGGAATTGGAATAAGGGCAAGAAGTATAATTTTTTACTATTACGTATTATCTAAACGTAAGTATTCAGAAATATTCAAGACATGATTCGGAATTATAAGTATTCTATTATTCATGAAGAAGAGGACTACATTATTGTCAATAAACCTCCTCATATCGCTGTAATTCCGGAACGGGATAACACCGTGTCGAGATCTTTGAAGGAGCTTCTAGAGATAAAGTATGGAAAATTATATGTAGTACATCGACTGGATAAGAACACTTCTGGCTTGATCATTTTTTGTAAAAATGCAGATACACACAAGGCTTTTTCAATGTTGTTTCAAAACAGAGAAATTCACAAGTACTACCATGCTATTGTCTACGGAAGGCCAATGGAAGAGGAAGGAGTCATTGATGCAAGGATTTCTGGGGTGCCTAATTCTAAGGGCAAGTATTATGTTTCCAAACAAGGGAAGGAAGCCATAAGTCATTATAAACTGGTAGAAACCCTCTTGGGAAATTACTCTCTATTGGAAATGAAAATTATTACGGGCAGGACCCATCAGATCAGAGTGCATTGCCAGCATATGGGATTTCCATTGGCCGTTGACTCTATGTATGGTTATTTACCTGATTTTTTTCTCAGTAGTATCAAGAGGAACTTCAGACTTTCAAAATTTGAGGAAGAAATGCCATTGATGTCGCGCACTTCACTTCATGCCAGAAGAATAGAGTTTGTCGATCCTATTACTTGTGAAGAGCGATCTTTTACAGCTCCACACTTTAAGGATTTCAAAGCTATGTTGAATCAGCTCAATGATTTTGGAGTTTCATTTTAGTCTGAACTTTTCTTATACTAGAACAGAAGTACTTGGCTATAGTCTTATAAAGTCTTCATAGACCCAGCCAATTCTACCACTGGACTTAATTTTATACCATTTTTTATTGTCCATTTTTCGAATATCGTTTTTAGCGATGTACCCGTACTCTTGACTTCCATCATTTTTCAATAGTTTGACCTTAGCATAGGAGGCGTTATAACTGGATATATACTTGACCGCAATACCATTTTCAATAATATATTGATCTCCATCAACGGTAGTGAAATAGGTATCACGCTTTGTAATTCTATCGTGATCATCACTATCCGGAATTTTGTAACCCATTACCAAAACAGGGGTGCCTTTGCCCAATTGGAATATCTTATTGTATTTTTCAATTGAGGGTGTAGTTCGAAAATTGACACGGCGACTGATTATATTCCCTGGTCTAATCGATTCAAAGCGATAAAAGGAATGATAATTAGAAGAAAAGGTATTACTTATATCAGAGTTTGTGTGAACTGTTTCCCACGGAATCCCATTCCCATTGGCACACTTCTCATGATATGCATCGAATACTGCTCTCAATGTCGTGGCCACACTATAAGTACGAGCTTCTACAGTGGCCTTGCTTACGCTGAGATCTCGATGAGCGATCCACCGCGTAAATCGGTTCATTCCTCGTGTTATTCCTTTGTAAATGGATTTACCACGCAAAGCAACGACCATGGATGTAACATCGTAAACGGTATTGCAAATGTGTTGATCACCAATCGTCTTCTCACAAAATCCCTCTACGATCTCTGGTAACCATGCAGTTGCTACGGCTGCAATTACATTGTATATGATCATTCCATTTTCATCTCGGAGTTCATAGATCGAACAAGAATTAGAATGTTCTATCAGTTTTACCTCAATAATTTTGTCGTAATTAAATGCTATGTTTTCCTCACTATAGGGATATCTAATTTCATTCGCATAGCCTTTAGAAAGAACAGATAATGCGAGTAAAATTGAATATACAATCATTATATTTTTCATAGTATTAGGTTTAATTAGAATTAGAAATACCCTTCAAACAAACTCAAAAATTTAGGTATTTTATAAGCTACCTTATCAGGCTAAAACAACTAATTGCATCCCCGATCAGGAATCCTATTTCAGGGAACCATAAATTAAAATGGATTAGGCATAAAGACCATATAACTTTAGTTACACGGATATGTGGAATAATTGTATTAATGATCCGGTATGCTGCGATTTGGATGGTAATTGGATCAGCTTATTCTAATAGAATTTTTATTTGTATGTGAAAATTTAGAAACTTTGGCCCATTTCTAGATCTAGGAAAATTTAGTATTAAAAAATAATGATCTTTGCGACCAATGAAAAGAGCTGTTTTAAGATACTATACCTATTTTCCCATTGTTGGATTGGTTGGATTTTTAGTCCTATTTGTTATCGCGACTACGCTATATCCTGGTGGCTCATTATATGATATGAATGCAAAAGGACACAGTTACATTCATAACTATATATGCGATTTAATGTCATTGAATCTGCCTGAAGGTACGGTTAACCGAGCTAGGCCTTACGCTGTAGTTGCTCATCTTTTATTGAGCTTTGGCATGGTATCTTTCTTCTATATTCTACCAGAAATATTTGATAGGTGGAATACCAATACCCGCTTGGTCCGCATATTGGGAATGCTAACCATGACGATATTTGTTTTTATGTATTCCTCATATCACGACACCGTAGTATTCATCACGGGAATAATAGGCTGTGCAGCCTTAATACCTTTCTTTATAGAGTTATACTCATATCAGCGTTATAAAGGGATGCAAGTCCTGGCCTATATATGTGCCATCTTGAGTATTTTGGTATTCATCAGTTATGAGACCAAGATTGGATCTTATTACACTCCGCTTCTGCAGAAAATAACTTTTGTCTTTGATGCCATCTGGGTAATCTGGGTCAGCATCATCGTCTCTTCTAAGCATCGCAATGATCCGGACAAAGCCTTTAAAGCTTTTCAGGCGGGAAAAATATGAATAAAGCTTATTCGAACCTAGAATAGTTAGCTAATGGAAATCTCATGGTCATGATCAATTTATTGATTCATTATTGCCAATGAGTTAATATGTGGAGTAGTTTTTAAAGGTCAATAATCACGCTACTTGCTGTACTTAACTCTAAGCTATCTGTTGTCTGAATTTCCAGCGTAAACGTAGTTTGACCATTCTCAAATTCCACATTTTCCATAAAGTCTTCATTAAAAGGTATTGTGATCAGCCCTAATTCTCCTATTATCAAGGGTTGGAGTTCCGGTAAATTTAGAAAATTCGTATTCGAGTTAACCGTAGCTCCATTATAGACAAAGTCTTCACTGCATCTAAGAGTTAAAGTAGATTCGTCTAATGCGTTTTCAAATTCTTCGTCACAGCTATAAGCATAAGCCTTGGAAAACATGTCAAACTGGTTAAAGGTCTCTACAAGCTCAGTCTCAAAGGAAACAGACATCACAAACTCACCACTGATGGTGTCGGTTAATTCAGACACAGCTGATCCATCTTGATTCACAAAAAAGGACATCTGCCCTCGGTCAACAATTCTAAACCTATCAGGGTCGGTACAACAACTTTGAATAAGAAAACAAAAAACCAAAAATGAAATATAGACGATCAGGGCTCTTTCTAAGGTTTTCATAGTTTAAGTTTTAATTCTTTCCGTGAACGATGCTAACTCTGGTTTTATTCTAGAATTCGGAAAAATTTCGGTTTGTCGTCCAGCTATTTAATCCCATTTAACCGTCAAAATGTTCACTCAATACCTGATCAAAAGAATCAATGACATCTTTGGAAAGCTTATGGATTCCAAAATTTACTTTGGATTTAAAAAGCGAATGATGTTCCAACTCAAATCTGATTATTGATCCTCTTGTTCTCACCTCAAAATTCTCGATGATGATCATATTTTTGGTCTTATCATTTCTTCTGAGTTTCTTTTTGGATAATACAACGGGTCGAAATTAGATTTTCAATCCTAGTATATTATTATAACCTATAAGGATAATAAAGTCCTTCGTTGCATAGAGGTCACAACGTTTGAATATCTGATTTTTACCATAAAAACCGATGTTCCAGATTAGATTATTCAGATTAAGAGCTTTGAAAATTATTTGATCTTTCAAACGAAAAATTAAACCGGAACCTGCACTAATATTTCTGTTATTACCAACTGCATAAAATACAAGAGCCACTGTGAGAAATACTATGAAAACCATTGCAATTTCAAAATGCATAAATCATGGATAGCGCATGTGAGATAATATGTATTAAGTATAATTAGTTTTTGGCCAACTCATTAAAGCTTTCCACACCACAATTCCCATTCACTTTCAATCGAAGCAATTTTCTCCTTGATGTCGGCGTGCTGTTGAGTAAGTTCGTGCCCTTTTTCACCTTTAAAGATATCCGGATCCATCAGCTGCTCTTCTATTGCGGACTTTTGTTCTTCCAATTTCTCAAGATCCCTCTCCAAGTATTGAATTTTTCGTTTAATCTTTTTCAGTTCGTCCCTACTCAACTCTTCTTGGCCATCACGATCATTGTCTTCTTCTGTAATCGTTTCATGAAATTCTTTCTTTTCTACTTCTCGCATGTCTTTCAATCCTTCCTTAAGTAGATAGTCATTGATTCCTCCGAGAAATTCTTTTACCTCACCATTTCGAAAGGCAAAAACTTTGTCAAGCCAACCTCCCATAAATTCACGATCGTGAGATACCAGGACAATGGTTCCATCAAACTGTTTTATGGCATCTTTCAATACAGTTTTAGACGGAATGTCGAGGTGATTGGTCGGCTCATCCAGAATCAGAACATTCAGTGGTTTACAAAACATGCAGGCCATGGCCAATCTCGCTCTTTCTCCACCGGAAAGAACACTTACTTTCTTATCTGTATCTTCTCCGCTAAACAAGAAGGACCCCAAAATTGCCCTTGATTTGGTTCTTTTATCTTCCGGGATTACTTGTTCTAAAGTTTCCAAAACGGTCAGTTTCGGATTGAGGGTCTCCTCTTGGTTCTGGGCATAATAACCGAAATCTGTATTGACACCAGTTGTAATTGATCCCTTGGTTGGATCTTCTATGCCCAACATCAACTTGACCAGAGTAGATTTTCCCTGACCATTTTGTCCGATGTAGGCAACTTTTTCTCCTCTTAAGATTTTTAAGTTTACCTGGTCAATAACCTCCAAGGGACCATAATTCTTCCCAATATCATTGAGGTGAAAAACCTCAAGCCCACTTCTCTTGCTATAACTTATTTGAAGATTGAATTTCTTCGCATTAAACTCCTCATATTCGACCCGCTCCATTTTCTCCAATTGCTTTCGCATGGATTGCGCCATTTTGGTTTTGGTAGCTTTGGCGATGAAGCGATTGATGGTTCGCTCTTTCTCTGCGATGACTTTTTGTTGATTCAGGAAAGCCGATCTTAACTTTTCCTGCCTCATTTCTTTTTCCACCAAATATTGGGTGTAATTACAATCGTATTCATCTACTTTGCCATTCTCAATTTCGAGTATTTTATGGACGGCATTGTTCAGGAAAGTGCTATCGTGAGAGATCACAATCACACATCCATGATAATCGGCAATGAATTTTTCTAGCCAAATGATCGAATAAATATCCAAATGGTTGTTGGGCTCATCAAGCAGAATGAACTCTGGTTTACGGACCAAAATTTTGGCCAGTTCAACACGCATTCTCCATCCACCACTGAGCAGTTCGAGTTTCTTATCAATCGTTTGATCCGTAAATCCCAAACCTTTGAGAACCCTTTCTATTTCTGCCTCAATTTTATCCGGATTGATATTCGAGATTCTTTCGGATAGAAATGAAAAGTCATCTAGTAATTTGGCATAGTCCGATGATTCGTAGTCCTCTCTTGAAGCTATTTCTTTTTCTAACTGATGATAGTGGTCATTGAGCGCGTTCAGCTCGTCCATGACAGAAAGGCATTCCTCTTTAGCACTAACACCTGAAGGCAATTCTATATCCTGTCTTAAAATACCTAGCCGAGCGGAGCCTTCTATATTGACTGAACCATTGGTTGGGTTGATGATACCGGAAATAATTCGAAAAAGGCTGGATTTGCCCGCTCCATTTCTTCCAACGAGCCCAATCTTATCCTTATCTTTAATCGAAAGGCTAATGTTCTTCAGAACATATTGTTCTCCATATATTAAGTCAATATTACTGAGATGGATCATAGATTTTCAAACACTTTTGATTAGCTCATACAATTTTACCACTTCCATGGCCTCCTTCACATCATGAACGCGCAATATATTAGCTTTATTCATTAATGCCAACATATGTAATGCAGATGTTCCATTCAAAGCCATTTCGGGAGTTATTTCAAGCGTTTTATAAATCATGGACTTTCTGCTTATTCCTGCTAGGATTGGACAATCTAATATTCGAAAATCACTAAGGCCTTTCAACAGTTGGTAGTTGTGCTCAATAGTTTTTCCAAAGCCAAAACCCGGATCAATGATGATATCGTGAACTCCCCTTTCTCGTAATTCCCCTACCCTTTGTATAAGGAAATCCAAAACCTCCAATACTACATTTTTATAATCGGGTTTGTCTTGCATGACATCCGGACTCTTTTGCATGTGCATTAAAATATAGGGAACTTGAAATTCTGCGATCACATCAAACATGGTCTCATCTCCTAGTCCAGCTGTGATATCGTTGATCATAGCTGCTCCCTGATCCAAACAGTATTTGGCAATTTTGGATCGATGAGTATCGATTGAAAAAAACACATTAGGAAATTCCTTAATAGCTAAAGGCAAGAACTGCTTATAAATAGCGAATTCATCCTCTGAAGAGATGAATTGACTGCCTGGTCTCGAGCTCATTGCACCAATATCCACAATTAATGCCCCTTCTATGCCGTGCTTCTCTACTTTTTTCAATAAATTCGTCTGAGCTTTTGCAACAGAAGATACGTAAAATGAATCTGGAGACAGATTAATTATTCCCATTACTATGGGAGCTTGCAGTGAGACTAATTTTTGATTTAGAACGATAGAATGATAGGGACTCGAAATCATACTTGGTCTTCTGATTAAAGCTTGAAGATAAACATAATGGCTCAGTGTTGATATTTGAACGGAATCTTTTGAGCGGGGGAATTAAATAAAATCGAAGAAATATTTGTTCAATGGGGACAAGGCACAGAAGAAAAAATAAATCAAATAAGTATAAGATTTTAGGAATACTGGCTATTTCAGTTGGTTTGATATCTTTTGTATTTGCTAATAACACGGAAAAGAATAAAGAAGAAATCGAAGAATTTGGATGCTTACCAATTACTGCACACTTGTATTACGGTCTGGATGTAACTGGCAAAAATATTAAAGAGGAGAAAATTGAGTCCAACGAATTTTTTGCCGATTTTCTATTGAAACGTGGAGTTAAGTATGAGAAGATATCACGATTGATCACCAATTCTGAAGATATCTTTGATGTAAAAACCTGGAGAGAAGGAAAGAAGGTTGGGTTAATTTACACGGATACCATAGCGGAAAAATTAATCTATGATCCATCGGCCTATTATTATTACGAATTTGATATTGCCAAGGGTGAAGTACTCAAACATTATCGACCTGTCACCAAGGTAATTAGTCAAGCTACCGGAATTATTGAATCAAGCATGTGGAATGCCATCATTGATGCCGGATTGAATCCAGGAATTGCTTCTACAATGGAAGACGCTTTTGCATGGTCTGTGGATATGTATCATGTGCAGAAAGGAGATAAGTTTAGCTTGATCTTCGAGGAAGAAATTGTAGGCGGTAAAAAAGTGAATTATGGAAAACTGATTTCCGGTCATTTCATTGCCAGCGGAGAAGATCACTACGCCTTTCTTTTCGATGCTGGTAAACACAATGGATACTTTGATTTAGAGGGAAGACCAATGAGAAAAGCGTTCTTAAAATCTCCGGTTAAATACGGTCGAATCTCCTCTTCTTTCAATCCAAGACGATTTCATCCAGTTCTGAAAAGGGTGAAAGCTCATTTAGGGACAGATTATGCCGCTCCTCACGGAACACCAATTCAGGCTGTAGCAGCAGGCACAATTACAAAAGCATCATATACAAGAGGAAATGGTAAGTATGTCAAAATGAGACATGATAAGGTCTATGAGACTCAGTATCTGCATATGTCAGGATTTGCAAAAGGCATCAAGCCAGGAGTATCTGTTAAACAAGGCCAGACTATTGGTTACGTGGGATCGACAGGATTGGCTACGGGACCTCATGTCTGCTTCAGATTCTGGAAAAACGGTAAACAAGTCAATCACCTGAGAGAAAAATTACCTCCACCTGATCCTATGCCGAAGGAATTGCTCCCACAATACTTTGAGCATAGAGATTCTTTAAAAATAGACTTGGACAAAATGGAAAGTGAATTCAATTTTAATGAACTGTCCATTGAAACTGAGCTTATCCAGAGTTCTTAAACATAGATTTTCGACCGTACTTTGAACAAATGGGACATTCCGTAGGTTTGTGTCCTCTGGCCGGGCAGTATTCTCTGCCGAAATAAATGATTTGAAGATGGAGCTTATTCCATATAGAAGGATCAAATGCTTTCTTGAGGTCATTTTCGGTCTTGACCACATTCTTACCAGTGCTTAAGCACCAGCGATAAGCTAAGCGATGAATATGCGTATCCACGGGAAAAGCGGGATATCCAAATGCCTGGCTCATTACAACCGAAGCGGTTTTATGTCCTACCCCAGGTAATGCTTCTAAATCTTCGTAATTATCAGGTACTTGCCCACCGTGCTCGTCAAGTAGGATTTTGGACAAATTCCATATCGCTTTAGCTTTGTTGGCCGATAGACCACAAGGTCGAATGATGTCTTGAATCTCCTCTATGGAAAGATGGAGCATGTCGTTTGGGTTATTGGCTCTCTCGAATAAGAAAGGAGTTATTTGATTGACTCTTTTGTCCGTACACTGTGCAGATAACAATACCGCGATCAAAAGAGTATAGGCATCTTCGTGATTCAAAGGGATTGGTACTTCAGGATAAAGATCCTCCAGTATTTGTACTATTGCTTCTGCCCTTTCCTTCTTGTTTATCATAGGCTAATTTGATTTAAAAACTGCATTGTATCAATGCCATCTGCGTAATCTTGGAGTGATGGTTTTTGTGCTGTACCAAAAGGAATTGAATCTCTATTCAAGCCATTTCCTACAACGCACTGTATCTCATCAATATTCGAATTGATCCAGGAATGTACTTCGCCAATATCTTCGTAATATTCGAAATGAATGCATGAAATTCTTGAATGAAGTTGGTCCGACTCAAGAAAAATTCCCGGACCTAGGGCATAAAATGCCGTTTTGTTCATCAGATATATAGCATAGCTGTAATCGTAATTGTTTTTGTATTTGGCGTTGTCCAACAAGATATTCCATTCCTCCAAGGGCTCTCTTATTTTTACTAAATCATAGTTCTTAGGGATGAATAATTTAGATATGCTTCTACATCCCAAACCGAAGTACAAAAAAATGTCTTCGCAAAGTCCTTTTATTTGATCCGCTGATTCAGAGCCATCCAAGACCGCAATGCTGCTTCGATTTCTTCTCAACAAATGAGGAATGTCCTTGAAATAATATTCAAAATATCTATAGCTATTATTGCTTCCGGTAGCAATAATGGCATCTATTTTTTCCATTTTATCGACAATTTCAAAGTGAGCAGCGCAATCCTTATTCAATTCGATCAACTTGTCGATTACTTGTTGGATCAGGAATGCATCTTTCGAACTGAGCTTAATTACACTTTGATGACCTGATAAGAACACGGAAATAATATCCTGTAAGCCGACAAAGGGAATATTTCCAGCTAGTATCAACCCTACCCTTTTAGCTTCATTACTTTTAGGGTAATTCGAAATCCATGATTTGAGCTTTTCTTCATTGAGCATTTCACTTGCAATATTGGACATTGCTGTTCTAACCATATTGGCCTCGTACCAGATGTTGTGATTGGCGGCGTGTTGTACCAACATTTCCGACCATTCATTGCTCCGAAATTCATTCCCCAAGCTGGACAATAGAGAAATTTTATCGTTTAGATCCATTACATCAAGGTTTTTCGGCTGTTTAAGTAATTCTCCCATCTAGTGAGACATTCCTTCATATCCTCAGGTAACTCGGATTTGAATAACATTTCTTCATTCGTTGCAGGATGAATGAAACCGAGTTCGATAGCATGTAACCCCTGTCTGGGAAGTACTTCGAAAGTGTTCTCTACAAATCTCTTGTACTTGCTGAACACGGTTCCTTTTAAAACCCTATTTCCACCATACTTTTCATCATTGAAAAGAGTGTGTCCAATATGATCCATATGAACACGTATTTGATGGGTTCTTCCTGTTTCTAATTCGCATTGTACCAAACTGATGTAATACAAATCCCTTAATACCTTATATCGTGTTACTGCTCTCTTTCCTCCTTCATCTATGGGCACCACAGAGTGAATAACCCTGTTTCTGGGATGTCTTCCTATAGGTTCATCAATGACTCCTTCTTTCTCATCAAATCCTCCCCAGACGATAGCCTGATATCTTCGGTGTATGCTATGATCAAAAAACTGTTTCGCGAGCTTAGTCATTGCATCCTCATTTTTTGCCAATACAAGCAAACCACTGGTATCTTTATCTATTCGATGAACCAATCCCGGCCGATCACTTAAATTCCCTTGCATAATGGGTAGTTTGTGATTGGATAAATAATGGGCCACTGCATTGACCAATGTTCCGCTATCATTTTGAATTCCGGGGTGAACAACCATTCCCGCTTTCTTATCCACTACCAATATATGTTCGTCTTCAAATACGATATTGAGTTCGATGTCTTCAGGAGTAATGCCATCTTGCTTATTGCCGGAATTAGGTAAAAGAACAGTGATCTCTTCCCCGGGACTGATCAGGTAATTGGGCTTGACGATTTTATCATTGACCAATACATCACCGTTTTTAATATAGCGTTGGAGTCTACTTCTACTAATATTGAATAGTCTGTCTATGAGAAAATGGTCAATTCTTCTCGGTGTTTGCTTTGGGTCTATCTTAATAGTTATTCTTTCCTTATTATCTTTATCCACTAAACTAATTCTATGTCCGATTCCAAAATTTCATTCGATTCCATTTGTGCTGGAACTGTTGATTTCGATGCTGCAAAGGTACACACTTTACCGATCCATCCCAATTCCAGTTTTGTCTTCTCTTCAATGGAAGAGGCAATTGAAATTTTTAGTGGAAATTCTTCCGGTTATGTCTATAGTAGATATGCCAATCCTACAACAAGAGCTGTCGCTAAAAAGTTGGCGCGTTTAGAGTCCTATCCTAATGATAATATGGCAGAAGCTTACCTGTGTTCTAGCGGTATGAGTGCGATTCACACCATGATATTATCTCTTTGTAAATCTGGTGATCGAGTATTGTTGTCACAGGATTTATATGGAGGAACCATTGAGTTGTTCGTCAAAGTCCTTAGCACGCTACAAATAGAACATGATTTTGTCAATCTTCAGGATCTTGATCAACTCACTCTACAAGCTGAAGGAAATTCGTATAAAGCACTCTTTTTTGAAACCCCAACAAATCCACTATTATACTGTTATCCTCTGGATCGAATTGTTGAAATCTGTCGGAATACAGGCATAAAAACAGTAATTGACAATACATTTTGTACCGCTTATTTGCAACAGCCATTGCTTAAAGGGGTTGATTTTGTTGTTTATTCAGCCACTAAATATCTCGCCGGGCACGGTAACTGTACAGCAGGAGCTGTTATCGGTAGAGACATTGAATTCATGCGAGGAAAATTCTGGACAACCCTCAAGCTAACTGGTGGAATATGTTCTCCTTTCGAGGCATGGAATTTAAATAACGGACTAAAGACTTTGAGCCTTAGAATGGATCGACATTGTTCGAATGCAATGAAATTGGCCAAATTTCTTGAGGAACAACCGAAGATCAAAACCGTTAATTATCCCGGACTAGAATCTTCGCCTCATTATAATATTGCCAAAGAACAAATGGCACAATTTGGTGGAATGCTCTCTTTCGAATTAGATGCAGAAATGGAATCAGTAATGAAATTCATGAATAATTTGAATTTGATCAGTAATGCTCCTACTCTTGGTGATGTAGACAGCTTGTTATTGCATCCATATACTTCAAGTCATATCAATATAGATGAGGCTATTAGACGAAAATTCGGTATTACGCCACAGCTGATAAGAATATCAGTGGGGATTGAGAGTATTGAGGATATTATTGCTGACGTTGAAGCTTCTTTAAGACTAATTTAATATGCCAACCAAAGCTGGTAAGATGAAGCATTGCTAGTTCATCAAATGCTCCATCTTACGCTCTAATTGATCCTGATACAAGGTAACTTGATCCCGAAAATTCTGATAATCATAACATTCTTGTACTTTTTTCGAGCGTGTTTTGCTATACGCTTTTTTAATAGTTGAAGGTTGATCGGATTTAAGTGCTTGTATTACAAGTTCCTTGACTTCATTAGCGACAATTGCACATTTTGGTTTTTCAAAGGGCATTATATAGTCCTTATATCTATCACTTACAAAGATGGATAGAGAATCAACAAATCTTCGAAGTACGCCCGATTTATCTTCATTAACATGTTTTATAAAAGCGTCACTTTTACGATATTCATTAAAGAGTGAATATTCTTTATCCACGTTTTCACGCTGATTTGCGGCGATACCTTTTATTACTAACTCTGAATAGTTCTGTAAAGAGTCGATATAAGGATTTTGAAGGTTTATTGAGAATTTCTCAGGACTTTGAATTATGCCGGGTTCACTTTCTTTTGGAGGGCCAGGTTCTTTCGAACAAGCTAAGAGTATTGTATAGAAGATAATAGATAAGAAATAATATTTCATCGCTTTATTAATTTACTTGGTGAATTATTTAATACGGACAATATGGTTTTACGCCCAAAATAATAGGTGAACGTGATGAACACTCCAGCAGCAAAATAACTGGCAATATTGATCACGGTAATGTCAAATAAATGAAGGAAAAACCCCAAGACAAAACATAATAGAATACAAAAAACAAGAGCCAAAATGAATATGCAGTTGTAAACCTTGGTTAATCTTGATCTACTGGCACCAAATGCCATAACGGTACCAATATTTCTGGACTCTGATTTCAAATGAGCATCTAAGAGTGTCTGTAGGTAAATGACCACCGATATAATCCCAAATAGAAATAAGCCAAAAATTCCTACCAGTGCTAATTTGGATACCTGGGAAAAGTTTTTGCCTGCTTCTACGTCCTTAAGGGATAGATTAGCATCAAACCCTGATAATAGGCTATCTCGAAAAGAGTGAATCTTGCTGAGATCTCTAAAATTAAATGCTATATAGTGTAAATCCTTAGCATTCTTTTCCTCCTCGATAAAGCAATCCCAATTCAATAGTTCAATTCTTCGGGATAGACGAATTCTATCACTTAAGAATCTCTTTTTGAAATTTTCGGCCAAAGAAAAATCTGAAAATTTCACCTCATGCATCAATAAAGAAAGATTAGAAGATATAGGTACGCGCATGGCGTTCGTGTTCTGATGATCACTGATTTCTTTGGGTTTTGTTCCTTCTTGATCTGTTAGAAAACGCAACTTGTCGGATGGAGTAGTTACCGCTTCATTTCTGCCGAGATGAGTTCTCATGATCCGCATAAGTGTTGAGTTTGCCACTAAATCCGAATTGTTTGGAAGGAAATTGACGACAGCAGCGATGGGAATAAGTAAATGGTATTGACGTACGCGATCTATCACAGCTATTAGGTATTTCGCATCGCACCAATTATTGTCATACCCAAGATCAGCGAGCATTTTTTTCGTAACTACTACCGCGCAGTCTTCATATGCAGCAATAACTTCTTCTTCTTTTTTACACGAATAGACCTCACCTCCCTTGGCACTGATGATCTGTCCAAAAATATCATCCGAGGACTCTACTGATCTAAACGTAAACTGCTCATATTCGAAGCTTCTTATATTGGTGAAGCGATTAAAATCAATTTCATAGCCCTTGGCATTTTTCAAATTAAATGCATCCTTGGATTCCTTTTGGTTAAAGTACTCCAGTATCTTTTGTGTTTCGTCATTGGATTGATCAGCAAGACTAAAATCCAGCCAATTGGTAAAGGGATTCTTCATCTTCAACCTCAAAGCTTGATATTGTTGATAATTGAAGCCAATTGCGAATATCGAAAGGGATATTATGGTGAATAGAAGTCCTAATTTTTTCAAATTGAACATCTTGAATTCATTGTTGAATAACAGTTGATCAAAATTCGACTTGAACAAAAGCCTTCCGATATGTCGAATCAAGTAATTCATAGTTTGTCTAAGATGACTGCTGTTAGTTCTTCCGAACTCAGAGTTCTACCATTGGAATTCGTCCAACGATTTATTTCTTCGCGGGTATAGATGTTCTCTTTTAAAATTTCGCCATGTTGACCATTGTAATTGAACAGCACTATCTTGTTCGCATAGCTCAATGCCTGAGTTATATTATGGGTGATGATCAGAACCGTTTTATTCTCTTTAACCAATTCTTGACACTTATTTAGGACCCTTTGAGCATTGACTGGATCTAAGCTGGCTGTGGGTTCATCTCCAATCAGTATTTCATGATTTTTAACGAGGGCTCGAATAAAAGCTATTCTCTGTTTCTGTCCTCCAGAAAAGCTGGTTATATCATCTTTTAAACGAGATGTATTTAATCCTAATTCCTTCAAAAGGACATTGATCTGCTGGTCCCTCGCATCATTTTTTTGAGATAAATAGGCGGTCAAAAGAATATTATCCGCCACATTAAAATTGCTCATGAGATTGTTCTCCTGAAAAACGAAACTCAAATATTCTTTGCGAATAATGGCCTTTGATGCCTCGTCTATTTTAAGGTAATCATAGGTTTTATCCTCGAAACAAAGTTGATAATAGCTCTTCGAGTCATTTCCATTCGCCTTTAGGTCATTCATTACCCCGATGCTCTCTAATAAAGATGATTTACCCACTCCGGATTGCCCCAAAAAAAACACTAATTCTCCATTATAAACCTCCAAGTCTTCAACATAAAGAATGGTCCCGTTTGAGTCATTATAACTCATATTAACATGACGAATTTGTATTTTTGCATGACCCACGTCAACAAGTATTTTTACAAGTCTATTTCTTTAAAAGACCAAATCCAACGGGATCCAGTAATAAGTATTCAAGTCAGTTTTATAGGCGTATTCATAAGATCTACCCTGAATTAGTATATCGTCAATATTATCATTGACCAGCCTGTATTTATTGGTAAGCTCCAAGATTTTGGTATCTGAAACCTTTCTTGAGTTATCAATATGCTCTATCTGAATGTCCCACTCATTGGAAAGCTGCACTCCAGAATCTTCCAAGCCGATGATCAGGTTGTGCAATTCTTCAATGGTCATTTGACCGGCTTCGGATTCTCCAATTCTACCGTTGGTAAAAGATTGGATAAGATTGATCAATGCCGACTTTAGAGATTTTCTCATTTCAGGTACCGACTTCTCCTTTGAGATCACTACTTTACGTAGAAAATCCTTAAAGGATTCAAGATCTTTCTCGGGCATAAAAAGTACGAACTTATAGGACTCATATCGGCTTTTATTGGGTCTCCTGGGAAGATGAACCTCAGTAAACAACTGAACTCTTTCATTTTTCAAAATCTTGAGAAGATCTGGTTCTATGTTTGCCCTGCTGATGATATCCGCCATGCCAATAAATGTTCCGATACTAGGACTTTCCTTTTGTGGTGGAGGGGGTATTTTATCCGCACCTATGATTCCATCTAGAATTGCAAACGTAGTTTTTAATTCCTTGAATATATTTCCTATCTCAAACCTGAGTTGATCGCTGAGACAATGGTATAATGCAGATTCTCCCCTAGCATGATGATAGTAGTTCTTTACTGAGCAATTTGTAGTAGCATAAGTATCGGCTTCTTCATTTTCCGGTATAATTTTGGGATTTCCAATTATTTTGTCGGGATCGATGGATGCAAGTACTTTTTGATATTGCCTATACCTTCTGTTTGCATTTTCTAGCATACAATCCTTAGAAATGCTGGTATACTTCTCCTGTGATCTTACATTGGTTCTCTCTGGTTGAATAAAGAAGCTATGGCATCTCATTCGGAGCATGAGCTCATTTACTTTTGAACTATTGATCTTATATTTTTCATCTATTCCATCTCCTCGAAAATAGGACCCACTAAAATCTGTATTCTTAGCAATGTTTATTATGATATTGGTTGCCTTGTCAGGATTGCTTAGATCTGTATTTCCCATTCCCTCCAGCAAAGCATAATTTAATATTGTAAAAGGATCCGTATCACCTTCTGCGTTAGAGAAACTAAGGGAATTAATGGCGGAGCATATTTTCTCAATATTCCCTGTAAGGGGTATAGTCTTCACCGCTTTTGTAATATCTGTGTTGGAGTCCTTATATAACACCAGTGCTACCTGCAACTTTTGAACATTTTCAATATCATTTTTGAGCGATTTGAATAGCTTTCTAAGTCCTTCTGCTATCTCTGACTTATATTCTGCCATATCACTTGTGGCCTCTACTACGAAAACCAGATTAAAGTGTTTTATCTGGCTGGTCATAATATCCAGCTTATTCTTTGTATCGATCAATTCGCCTTCATCAATTTTTTCTCCGGTATCTGTCAAATATATATCTCCAATCATTCCGGTCCTCCAAAATATAGGATTCGAATTTTCAGAACCAGAATTGGGGTCGAACTTGGGAAAGCGCATTACATTGCCAGAAAATCGTCGATCATTGGCGTTGTATTTCACTGAATTATCATTGGAGTAATCAGTTCTTGCAGGATCGTTATCCCACGCAATCACTCCTTCGTCCACAGTAATAAATCCGGATTGCGCATGATTTTTGGCTGCACTTTCACGGTGATACAAAATAAATCTCTTTGAGTTATCGGATTTTCTTTCATTAAAAGCATCATTATCGAAATTGGGTTCAAGGCACAATCGGGTATTCCAGTCTTCACATTGATTCGAATTCACCCATCCTATAATCGGATCACCTGAAGTGAATTCGACCTCTGTTGCTAGTAGGTACCGACCACTTTGTTTTTTTAGAATGAAGTAAAAATCATATAACTGCGTTTGATGAACTATCTCATTCCCTTCCGGAGAGCTGTAAATGTTTACAATCCTCCTATTGTCCTTTTTCAATATGCTATCTAAATCATCAAGCTTATTGAGTAGGAATGCCTTCTTATGAATTCTGGTGTGCTGATCAATTAACCCTTCCCCCCAAAGAAGTACATTGATCTTTTCAATCCAACCATAATCTTGCCCCTGATTGACAAACTGGCCGCGACCATCCAATTCCCCCTTAGCTAATCGAACCCAATTTTTTGTTTCTTCGACTACATAATACTTTTCTTTATAAATGAGCTTGGTAAATGATGCTCCCCCAGGACTTGTATAGGTATTTATTCCGTCATAAGACGTTCGATCACAATAAACTCTCCATGCTTCGTTTTTTCTAGTTTTCTTAGTGTCAAGCGCCATGTTGATACCGTCAAAATCAGATGGAGGAGATAATGATACAGGAACAAAGAGGTATTTCTTCACTTCATTTTGCTCATCAGTATTATGATTGACATTTTGAATAAGTCCTACAAAACCTAGAATTATTACAGGAAAAAAGGAATGGAAAAAATTGATGTTTTTTAATGTGTTCATAAAACTGGAATGTTTAAAATACCATTGATATTACCGTGAACTCTTAGCTTCTCCAAAATTTCTGAATCCGACTCCAATTCGAAAAAAGAGAGAATTTTTAAATGAGGAGTCCAAAATGTTTTCGGATATCGGACCATTTGAGCGATCAATAATCTCTTCATCACCCTTGTCATTTCTCGATAATAGAAAAAGGTCATTCGATGCTCTATCTTTCAAAGCAATATTGAATAAATCAAAACCAATAGATCCGAAATAATAGAATTCCTGTTTTTGCAATAGATGGGTGACACGCCTAAGATCAAAGCTGAAACCAAAAGTATAGTCCGTCATGGATTGAGAATAGGTACCTGATAGCTCCCCATTATTCCAACTTGATATGTTGGCATCGTTATAAACGTCAATCAATTGATCTCCCTGAATGAGACTGTCATCAAAATCGAGAAGTTGTTTTACTGATCCATCATAATTGATTCTTTCATAAACTCGGATCTTGTTCAACAGGTAGAATCCAACATACCACTTATAATCCAATCCCTTCTTTAATAGTCTCTGAATACCAATTGGAATATTTAGATTTAACTGATGATGATTTTCGACTGAAGCAGATCCGTAGTCAATAACTCTTTTACTAGTGGTATTAATAAAGGCTTCTTCATTATAAGCGGCAGTGCCCGTATTATAGTCATAAGTCAAGTTCTCATTTTGATTTGCTCGAAATTTCCCGGAAACCTCTGTTCTGGATAAGGCGTATTCAAGAGCAATCCCTGTACTCAGATAGTTTTTATCTTGGCCATTTAGTGGTTTACTCCATAGAAATCCAAGATGGAAGTTTATCCCTGGAAGAGAATTAAGATCAAAATTCTGATCAGCATCAAAACCATTTAGTATGTTATTAGCATTTAGAAAATGATAATTTCCTCCTAAGCCTATTTCCATATCTTTTGTGATTCTCGCATCATCACATTCTCTGGAAAGACCTCCTCCTATCTTACTAATCTTGCATTGAGTTAAATCACTTTTTTCAAAATTGAGGTAGATTTCCAGGGAAAATGTTCTTCCATTAACACAAGAGATGATATCCTGTTGTGCATTGATGTATTTATAAACCATTTTCTTCGCATCTACTTTTGCGACATAGCGTTGTCCAACCTTTCTAAACTTGTCGAAATCGGCACTGATAAGACTCGCAGAAAAGTATTTGTCTTTGTTTTTTATTGAGCCTATGTTCTGATCATTTTCATCGTCGAATTTTTGAAATATCAGGCCTGCGTATTCCGAATAATTCATCGATCTTCCACCCGGTCGTTGAAAATCATTGATAACCTTGGCATTATTTTCAAATAGATCCTTGAAAAAATCAAGGTAGATTTGATCTGGTAATCCCGTCGTTTTATCTCGCAGGGTCATGAATTCATTATAATCTCTAACGCTGCGTTCGACAGCTTTTTTTACCAATTCTTGATCGGTTTTTGAGAGTTTTGTTTCCCCCCAATCTATATCTCCATCTGTGTAAATAACCTGGTTGATCTGTCCTTCAGAGTGAATAGAAAAATAAACCAACAGGAATAAAACAAGTAAAAGCCTATTCATATCCTTCTTAATTTTTGATGATAAATGGAATGCTTTGAGAGAATCCCTTACTACTTCTTAAAATGCAATAGTAAACACCTGACTTCAAATGATTGAGGTGAATCTGCTCACTTTGAAACAATCTTGTCTTATTGTAAGATCCTTCATGGACCACCCTACCCAATGCATCGTAGATAGTATATTTAATATCAGACAAGTCAAATTCATCGCGGAAATCTTGCAAAAAGAAGTCACCATTGTTGGGATTTGGATAAAGTGAAACCTCTCCATATTCCGGAATGGTCAGACCCCAGGTATCTGAGCAAAAAGTATCGGCAAATTCCTCCGACAATGGCCAATTATAGAATATTGGATAACGACAAGCATTTACATCAGCATCTTTTTCCCTGACAAGAACTCCTACCACATATTCTTTGTAGATCTCGTCAAATTCTTGATCACCAAAAGCCACATTCTGTGATGTTTTATCTTCTAGGAGATGGGTACTGATTAATTCCGGAGTAATAGCATTTAAGGTTCTAGATGTATCATTGCATAGTAAGTTATTTGGTATCAAGAACCATTGATAATCTAGGCCCTCCAAACTGTAGAAAAAAACTTCTCCTTCTGGGAAGTAGTGGATGGAGCCTAATAGTTCCGTGTCTATCCCTAAGATTGTTCTGGTATTTCCCTCACAACCTCCAAGCGTAGGAATTAAATAATTATCTTCTTGTTCTCTTAACTGGCTTACATCCGGAATTAAGAAAATCGAGTCATTATCTTCGTATTTATGAATGATGGTATTTCCATTTAACCAAATGGTTAATTCAGTCAGATCAACATCACGATTGATGTTTTGCGTATTGATCCGGTACTGATTGCAAAATCCTTGAGATAGATCTTTCTCTAATTCTATACGTAGGATATCATCTTCTGCTCTTTGAACATATATGGTTTGTTCAAAAACACAATCGCTGTTTGACGCTTTTGTTCGGAGCGTCAATCTCTCAGGAGCACGAGATCCCATAAGCAGGGAATCAACATTCAAAGTCCATTCTTTAGAATTTGATATTAAGTCACCCCCACCATCAATCCATTCTCTCTCGAGGAAAGTTTCAGGAAAACCTCTTGTTTTAATTATAATCTGAGAGTTACAACTCAGAATGGTATCATTGGCTTCAAGACGTACTTCCTCTCCTGAATCGCTAAGGTAGAATATTGAATCTATTGGAACTGGGAAGTATTGCAGTGGGACCTGTACTTCAACGGAGCACTTAGCATTTTTTATTGAGAAAGTATAAGTATCATTGATCGTTGTATCAGGGTTATAATATAATAGCTCTGTCGAATCCTGATTAATGCTGAAAATACCTGGATAATTATAGAATGTAACTCCTGGATCTCCCGAAATATCAGAAATATTTACTTTTAATTGGCCACATTGTCCTTTATTATTCAAAGGACCGATCACAGATTTAAGACTAGGATTATTTACCCCTGGCATTGTAAAAGGAATACTTCTAACACAATCAGAATTCATCCCTTCATAGAACACAAATAGATAATCACCTGCCGGCAATGAAAATTCTCCTGAAAAATTGCTTGTTTGGAAAGATACATAATTAGAATCCTCAATAAAGCGAAATCCTCCCATCAATGAATCTGTCGATATCTCTAAGGAAAAACTGCCCTCTTTCCCGCAGTCTGCCGGCTCGTTTAATTGGATCTGAATCTGAGAACTGTCAATTGCATTCGAAGCGTCTAATACATGATTCCTATCAACACTACAATAATCTTGATAGCCTTCGTAATAGAATGTAAAATTCTTATCTCCGGAAGTTTGACCGGCGTGTATTGAAGTAATATCATACTCGAACTCCCCTGCGCTTTCTAATCGGTACTTTAAATCTGTGCTAGTACCAGTATAAATTACATCAACTATTCCATCATTCCCATCACATACAGGCTCCCTGGCACTGAGTATTTCTAACTTAAGAGGATCAATGGAAGGTATTACAGTTATAGGTTCATTAAGGTATAATGCACATTCATTGGTGGATGAATTATGTAGTGGTTTGTACAATATGAACTCAAGGCCAATGATTGATTCTACATTGGTATCTCGCTTAAATAAAATATTTGTAGTAAAGTCTTCATTAATTATCTCATATTCATTTTCACGCCATTCTATTCTACTTGCGTCATCAGAATTGATGGTGATTTCATACTCCTGAAACATACACAAAGGCATGTCTATCTCAAAGCCTTGATAATTTGGAAGATTGACTCTTTTTATGTCAAATCTGTAGCTGTTTTCACACCCATTTATCGTATCCAGAACAAAAAGATCAATCTGGCCTATTTCATTGTCTTCGATGAAATATGTGTTCTCCTCCGTAAGATTACCATCATTATTCCATTCATATTTATACCCTCCGATTGCTTGAGGAACAAATTGAATTTCACTGGTAGATCCTGCACATATAAAAAGCTCACTAACAAAATCGTCGTAATAAGCATTGCTCTGATCGACAATTTCAATAAATCCCATAGGCTTGCTAAGATTTGAACGAACCGTAAAGCTTTGTGAAGATGAACATGCGTTTTCCGTATTAGTAATGGATACATCGTAGCTGCCATCCTCGTCAATTACTACGGAAAGACTATTTTCGAACTCTATTATCTCAATACCGCCACGATACCATTTAATATTAAGTTCCTCATCATTTGGATTATTAATATCCTCAAGTTCAACCGTTATTCTTTCGTTATTGTAGCATGTTCGCAGATAGTTTTCTTGGATATTAAAAGTAGGTAAATCATCATTTTCCATGACTTCGATATTCCTAATCAAGGTGGAGCACATAGCTTCATCATTATTAGTTATCAGGACTTGGTAAGTACCTTTCTCTTTTATCTCTGCATTCGGGCCGTTGGAGATTATTATTCCTTCGGAATTTGTCCATTGATAAGTGTATCCCGTAGATGGATCAACAGTGAACATTAAAGTTTTCTGATCACAGGTGATATGAAATATGCTATCAGGTTCTCCAATTGTGCTTATACCATCTAGAATAAGATTAGAATTGAGCAATAAATCAATGATAGGACCGGAATCGGCGGTCATTGCATTACAATCATTATCCAAAGAATCTCCACAAATCTCAATGGCATCCGGATGAACTGAAGGGTTATTGTCGTCACAGTCACAGGCCACACCATGGCCATCACCATCCATGTCCAATTGATCAAAATTTTGGTGATTGGGGCAATTGTCACAGTTGTTCCCAACACCATCGCCATCCGAATCCACATCTGCGATATCAGGATTGTTATCTTCACCGTTCAAGCAACCATCTCCATCTCTATCCGGATCACAAATATCTCCAATACCATCTCCATCCAAATCCGTTTGATTTTCATTGGGTATATTAGGGCAGTTATCACAATCATCGGGTATGCTATCTGTATCAGAATTTATTTCGCAAGCGTCACCCATGCCATCATTATCGCAATCTTCTTGTCCTGGATTAGGAACCATTAAACAATTGTCTATGTCATCACATACGCCGTCGCTATCATCATCTCCATTGATACAATTATCGCAAACATCACCTAAGCCATCTCCATCAGAGTCTAATTGGTCTTCATTGTTTACATTGGGACAATTGTCACACGAATCGCCATGACTATCTGAGTCGCTATTGACTTGATCAGAATTTTCTATATCGGGACAGTTGTCGCAGGCTTGTCCAATACCATCTGAGTCTGTGTCCGATTGACCCGGATTGGAATCGTTGGGACAATTATCACAAACATCACCCAAGCCATCTCCATCGGAATCTAATTGGTCTTCGTTGTCTACACTTGGACAATTGTCGCATAAGTCTCCATAACTATCTAAGTCGCTATTAATTTGATCAGGATTAGCAACATCAGGGCAGTTGTCGCAAACTTCTCCTATGCCATCAGAGTCCGTATCGGATTGATCCAAATTGGGATTGTTAGGGCAATTATCACAAACATTTCCAAAGCCATCTCCATCTGAATCTAATTGATCTTGGTTGTCTACAGTGGGACAGTTGTCGCATAAATTGCCATGACTATCTGAATCATTATTAGCTTGATCATGATTAGCAACATCAAGGCAGTTATCACAAGCCTGCCCTACGCCATCAAGGTCAGTATCCTCTTGACCAGGATTGGCAACATCAAGGCAGTTATCACAAACTTGACCCACTCCATCAAGATCAGTGTCCGCTTGATCAGGATTGGCGACATCTAAACAGTTGTCACAAGCTTGCCCTACGCCATCAAGGTCGGTATCCTCCTGACCAGGATTAGCAACATCAAGGCAGTTGTCACAAGCTTGCCCGACACCATCAAGATCAGTATCTTCTTGACCGGGATTAGCAATATTTAGGCAGTTATCTCCACTGTCACAAATTCCATCACCGTCAGTATCCGTTCCGTCATTATTTGGATTAGGAATATAAGTAGGCCAAGGAGTAGGGCTTGACGAGGAAGTTGGATTTTGTGAACAATCATCACAGCCATCCCCGTCTATATCCTGGCATAGTTTTGGATCATTGGGAGCGTTATCGGTACTGTCCTCCGCTCCATCATTATCATCATCGTTGTCTCCACTGTCACAAATTCCATCACCATCTGTATCTGTTCCGTCATTATTTGGATTAGGAATATAATTAGGCCAAGGAGTAGAGCTTGATGAGGAAGTTGGATTTTGCGAACAATCATCACAGCCATCCCCGTCTATATCCTGACATAATTTTGGATCTGCTGGTGCGATATCAGAACTGTCCTCCACACCATCATTATCATCATCGCTGTCTCCGCTGTCACAAATTCCATCCCCGTCAGTATCCGTTCCGTCATTATTTGGATTAGGAATATAAGTAGGCCAAGGAGTAGAGCTTGATGAGGAAGTTGGATTTTGCGAACAATCATCACAGCCATCCCCGTCTAAATCCTGACATAGTTTTGGGTCTGTTGGTGCGCTATCAGAACTGTCCTCTACACCATCATTATCATCATCGTTGTCTGTTACATCGTCTTCTCCGTCTCCATCAGTATCCATTAATGTGGCATGAACAATAAGATTATCCTGGAATTTTACAGATTTAGTCCAAGCTAATTTCGCTCCAGAGGAATTATAAATTATAATGATACAAGTAATAAGTAGGATCTTAGTTAAGGCTGTATACTTATTCATATTTTTAGTGGATTTAGTATTTTAGTTTTAGTTCATAGAGTAGGACATTAGAATCGGAGCTGATCTTCAAAACTCCATCTTCTGAGTTTTTTGATTTGCAAGCATTTCGAAGGACTAGCAGTTTTTTATCTGCTTCAATTCTCAGCGTGTAGTTACCTTTCTTTAGATATGGGACCATAGCGCTGAGCCCAATATTTGTAATTCCCTGATTTAAAAATTTAGATATTTTGCCAACTTCCTTACCTTCTTTAAGTAGAATTAGCTGAACGAGACCATCTTGAGAAGCTTCTATTTTACAGTTTTCGAGATCGATGGATCGATATACTGTAAACTGAACCGTAGCCATGGATTTCTCCATTTTATCGAATGATTTACAGTCATTATATTTCCAGCCTACAACTAAGGATGTATTTCCGGGAAGCATTTCTGCCGGACATCCTTTGTTTTTAGCAAGTCCCATTTCCAAAGGACAACGGTCCTTATTGTTCTTGATTCCATCCCCGTCTTTATCATTATCGCACAAATCTCCTATACCATCTCCATCTAAATCGGCCTGATTGCGATTGGATGTTTTCGGACAATTATCGTCTTCATCCACGATTCCATCTGAATCAGAATCCGGACAACCATCAAATTTCTTCAAACCCTTAATAAGTGGGCATTGATCTTTAATATCTGGAACGCCATCTTTATCAGAGTCTAATTTTGGTTTTGTTGCTGACTTCGATTTCTCATTTTCCTCTGTGGCCTTTTTACTTTCGACCACTTCCTCATTTTCTTGAGATGTAATATCTGCCTCCAATACTTCTACATAAATTTCTCCAAAATCTATTTCTTGGTTTAGAAGAACCGAACTATCGTATTGGACTAGAATACTACTTAGCCCTTCCAGCATGTTGTCCAACTGCTTTTCATTCAGTTGTGCGTCGGTCACAATTACTTTACTATTCGACTTTTGTTCCCTGCAAATCAATACATTTATGAAGAGCAGGACCATGATGGCATACCAAAAGTACTTTTTAACAAACTTCTCCAAAACAGTAGGTTTTAATAGTAATATTTTAAGTCAATCTCTACCATCTCTCAGGATCAAAGGGATATTTATCATATTTATCGTGAACATTATCGCAATCTGCATCGGGGCAATGTTTTGATTCACACGGGAAACAGGGACAAGAATCACTAGCGTTATTCAGTCCATCTTTATCGACATCGCCATCGGGAAGACAACCTTCAGGGCAACCACATTTACAACTGGAAGCTATATTGTAACAACGATCTCTGTAATCCGGAATACCATCACCATCACAATCGGATTTTGTGCCGGCTATATCCGGACATTTATCCTCAGAGTCTATTATGCCATCACAGTCATTATCATTATTTGGTAATCCATTATTACATATCGGACCTGCCTTGAAGGGTGCTTTATCATCTTTATTTTTTACCCCGTCTCCATCATCATCTGCATTAGGATCAAGTGCACATCCACCCTTTTTCGCGGTTCCTTTTTGCTCCGGGCATTTATCCTTTGAATCAATAATTCCATCACAGTCCCTATCATTATTGGGAATACCATTATTGCATTTTGGTCCCCATTCACAAGGAGCCGCATCTTCACTGTTCTTTGTTCCATCTCTATCATCATCTTGATCTGGTATTTTAGAATATTTGCACCCATCAACACAATCTCCATGTTCATTAGGACATTTGTCCTTATCATTCCTAATACCATCTTTATCCGTATCATAATCCAATGGACATCCCCTGTTCTCAATAGGCCCTATTTCATTCGGGCAACTATCAAAAATGTCTGTAATTCCATCCTTGTCAGTATCAATGAATAAAGTGTCACCCAGCATATTTCTAAGCATTTGGATAGCTGAGTCACTTTGATCCCAAGTAAAAGTTGTATCTGCAAGAGCAATGGAATAATCATCTATTGTCGGGACTATGGAATCAATGGGATTATTATGTTGCTGCTTGGCTTGTATGGAACAACTCCAACACAAAAACATAATAAACACCGTAACTAAAAATAAATGAATGCTATTCTTCATGGGGCTCAAAGTTTTCTTCGTTGAACATTTCTACGATGAATTCAGATAAAATTCCATATTGATTGGTCTCTTGGGTTGAAGAGGAAGCATAGTGCACTGCCACCAACTCACCACAAGAATTGAATATTGGCGAACCACTTGATCCTCTGGCATTGCTCATATTATAATTCATCCGATATCTACTTCTATTGGAAACTGGACCATAGTTCAATAGGCGTTCAATCACTTTTAACTTACTATCATAAGTATTCTGAAAACCGCCTGAAAATCCGAGAATAAAAACTTCTTCTCCGTCCGTGGTTGCTTGTTGTGTGGTGTTCAGTACTGCGTTTAGATCTATTTGAGTATAATTTTTAATATTACTGTTTTCATTGCACTTAAGAAGAGCCAAATCCACATTGTCATTTGCGTGATAACCAATTAGATTCAAGGTGATTCCATTGACTCGATAGGTGTTATGCCTCACGCCAATAGGTGAATTGTTGGACAAATACAAAGATGTTGCGTGTGGAATATATACTGTAGCATCGTTAACAGGTTTCCATTTGGTTACTACTCTATCACCCCCATCATAATTACTACCTAAATATTCAAATGCCAATGAATCGGCCAATTCCTCATCTTCTTTTGATAAGCCACTATTAACCACATGTTTATTGGTGATAATATAATTTTCATTGAGAACATTATCTTCATCACTGTATTTCACAAGAAAGCCAGATCCATAGGATTCGAAAGGAAGAAGCAATTCAGTATTTTCTGCAATGGATATATAATTATCTGGCCCATTATAGTGTCTGTTGATACCTATATATATCATTCTTCCAAACAAAGTATGAGCCTTATAGTAATCGAGACCAACGATCATCCCTACGGAATTGTCATACTTTTCCGCTATTTCTATTGTTGTGAGATCACATTTTTCTTTGACGAAAAAATCAATAATTTCCTCTCGAAGAAAGAACAATAGAAGTAGCCCTAAGATACCCGCCAACCATGGCGTATACCTTATCCACTCTTCGGGATTATACAGTTTGGTTTTATTGTTACTTTCAAACTGGCTTAATAGATTCCAATCCAGAGCTTGTACATCTGCAAACCGGACTGAACTTCCCCGACTAATAGAAATTGATCTATTATGGACTTTCTCTCCATTAACATAAGTTCCATTAGCACTGGTATCAGTCAATCTCATGCTACCATCATCATCGACTGTTATGTATGCTTGATTCCTGCTCAAATGAGGATGATTAGTGAGTTGAATATCATTGGTACTCAACTTTCCAATTGTGATTCTTTTCATATTAATTTGGACTGTGGTTATTTAAATTTAATTTTCCAGAAATCTCGCCCTGAATGATTTTCAGTTTTGCTTCAATATCTTTGGGATCTTTTTTTAAGCATTCGTCTCGAGGATCACATTTACAATCGTGATCTTTGTATTTTTCATTGATTAGTACGCGATTGTCATCATTAGGTACATCCCAGTTCAATGGATTACTGCATAAGAGATTACGAATAGCGATAAATTCAGAAACCTCTTTGTATGATTCAGAAATGGGTCTTGCTTCGCTAATAGGTTTAGTTGTGTATGCCTCGCAAATAGAATGGATGATATCTACAAGGTTTGATTTTGTTCGATCATTAAGATTGTACTCTGTAAGATCATCTTGCTGCGGCCAGAAATTATTCAAAGTCATTAAGACAACAGCTCCTAGTAAAATGCCGATAATCGAAGCCAAGAAAATCTTGTATAATTTGATTTTCGTATGATCTCCATCAATGCTTATCGCGATGGCAGATAAGTTATCATGTCTTCCATTCTTATTTTTGGCTCCATTGGAATTTGCTTTTTTGGCGAGCCCCTTCAAAGTGCGTTGAATATTCTTCGACTTAAGAAGTTTCTTGCGCAATGTTTTTAAAGAAAGTTCATCATGAAATCCATCACTAGAAAGAAGGAATACATCACCGGGATTGGCCTTATACTGAACTACATCTACATCAACTATTTCTTTAGTACCTAGCGCTCTTGTAATTTGATTCCTTAATGGGCTTTTCTCTGCTTTTCTTTTACTAATCTCGCCACTGTCCACCATATTTTGTACTACGGAGTGATCCTTGGTGATGTAGGTATTTTCTTTTCTGCTGAATCTATAAATTCTACTATCTCCTACATGAGCTAAAATGGCCTCGCCTTGTGCATTAATTAACAAGAGAGAAATCGTTGTTGCCATTCCTTTATAGTCTCTATTCTTTCTACTCAAGCTGTATATCGAACTATTAGCATATTCAATAGCTCGTCGTATTAATGCCGAACCACTTAATCGATGATGATTCTGCCTACAATAGTCTATCGTAGCTAATACACCAATCTCCGAAGCCTTTTTTCCAGCATTGGATCCACCAACTCCATCACAAACAATAAATAGCTTATTACCACCAATGGAAACATTAGACGCAATGCAGTCCTGGTTTTCATGTTTTCCTCCTATGGAAGTATGTTCTGCTACTGAAATATTCATGACATTTGATTTAAGGAGATCAAAATCAAAAGGAAAACCAGCAAAGCAAATACAGCCATCATGATCCATTTACTGTTCATAGATTGAGGCTCAATGAGTCTTTCAATATCCGTGATGAGTACGTCCGCACTTGGATATCTTTTGTTTTCTTCTTTTTCAGTACATTTTTTAACAATAGAATTGTAGGCCTTTGAACAATTTTGAATTTCCGGAGTAGGCAGTTTTAGAATTCTTCTTCGAAGTACTTCTGAATCTGTGTCTTTATTGCCAAAAGGCAATTTTCCGGTTACCATTTCGAACATGATCAATCCGATTCCCCATATATCGGTTGGTGCTTTTGGATCAAGCATGACCAATTGTTCCGGTGATGAAGAGGACGGAGTACCTAAAAAAGTCCCAACCTTGGTTAGATAGTTCAAATTCTTCTCTGATTTCGAAATACCGAAGTCTATAATTTTGATTCGAGGCTTGTTCTTGGCAAAATCAACATTATGGTTGATAAGCATAATATTGGATGATTTGATATCTCTGTGATAATATCCAGCATCATGTATGTCCTTAACTCCGATTGCTATTTCTCTACTAATCAATAAAGCTTCGTTCTCAGAGAAAATCCTGTTGTGATGATAAATGACATTTTTTAGGCTATCCCCTTCTATGAACTCCATTACAATATGGTTTATCGGATTTTCCCTCTTGTGGATAGGAATTTCGAAGCTCTCAATAATCTCAACTATTCTGGGCCTTTTTATATTGACAGAGGCCTCATGTCGAAACCTATCTTTTAATTCCTGATTTTTTCGATACTCCTTTTTAGGAATTTTTATGGCTACGGTCCGAAGTAAGTTTCGATGATTAAGCCAGTTGATTTCGGCTAGCGCATTTTTATAGTTTATATCCTTACGGTCCTTCAGGTAATAGGTATAACTAGACCCTGACTTTAACTGATTCTTTTTTGGGATGGATAAAAGTTTCCTCAACTCCTTGGTACCAAATTCTTCTATACTTCTTAAGCTGAGAAGATAGGCCTCTTCCATGATGCTCATTCCACCATTTAGCACCTTTCTTGAATTAGGAGAAAGATATACATGCTTTTTGCCGTGCAGGACAACATAAGCATCAGAGGTATTTGATATGGTGTTTCTAGTTTGTGACATTTTTGTTACTACAAGTTTGTCTTAATTCCTCTAGGTAGTCAGTCCTTATTCCAGTATCGTCGAATTCTCTTAATAATTCACAGACCTTGTTCATGTCCTTCTCTTTCAATTCCCCGGCCTTTTGTGCTAATAATTCCATTTTTTTATTGATCTCAATCTTGTTTTTATCTCCCCAAATTCCTGGGTTCAGGCCATTGATAACTGTGCCGATTAGAATCAATACAAGGCTTAATGAATAGAGTGGAATTTTTGTAAAGAGCGACATGTTTGGCCTCGGTCTTCCTTTGGTGTTGAACCGATCAATATGTTGATGAATTTCTTCAACACTTTGAAATCGTTTGCTCTTATCTTTCTTGGTACATCGAATAATAAGTTCTTTGAAAGGAGAAGGAATTCCATTTAATGAATGACTTGGAATACTAGTCTTGATCTGATTTTCAGTGATCTCAAATTCGGTTCCATGATATGGTTGATCTCGTGCGAAAAGAGCATAGACCAAATTGCCAAAGGAATAAATATCAGATCGTTCATCTATATCAACACTTCCTTTCAGTTGTTCCGGTGAAGAGAAAGCGGGAGTCCCAATAATGGTCCCCATTCTAGTATTGGTACTACCTGGTCTCATGACTTTTGCGGTACCGAAATCAATAATTTTTGTACCAGAAGAAGAGAGCATAACATTGGATGGTTTGATATCTCTATGGACAATGGTAGGTACATTATCATGTAAGACTTTAAGGCCATTCAATACGTCCTTAACCAAAGCCTTTTTGGTATGTACTGACTCAATTTCAAAAAAGAGCTGGTCATCATCCAAGAATTCTTGCAAAGTTTGGCCATCGAGCCATTCAAAAACACTGTGGAATATTCCGCGTTGCTCAATTAACTCGTAAAGACGCAGGACATTTTTGGAGTTAACCTTTTGCCTAATAGCTTCCTGCTCCCTTATTATATTTGCCTGATTTGCCGATATATCTTCATAAATGACTTTGATAGCAACGGATTGCCCTTCCTTTAACTCAGAAGTAAAGCTTCGTTCTACATGACCGTGATAAATTCTTCCAGTGCCTCCCTGTTTAAATATCTTGGAAACATCGAAGCTATATTGAGCCAATTTACCATTGAGCGATATATTATTGGAAGCTTTCATGGAGAATAGGACACCGGTTTAATTGTTATATCTATTGTTCAGTATATTATCCGTTCTCTCGTTGTATTTGGCAAACTCGTCGTCTACATGTATGAATTTTGCATTTTGGGTCAACTTAAGGGCAATGGAATCAATAACAATAAGGAATAACTTATATCCTCCTACATCTATCACATCACTGGGATTAAGCAAAGTACGTTGCCCTTCAAATTTTAACAAGTTGACGCCGTTCACTCTCACTGCACTTCCCGCTTCTTCAGATAGGCTCAATGAAAAGAGTAAATCCTGATCATCGCGAACAATTAATATTCTAGCATGATGAGAGGAGACACTGCCTTCCGGCAAGACTATATCGTTGGATTCCGATCTCCCGATCGTATTATTCTTGAGTAGAAGCGGAAAATACTCACCTGCCGATAACCTGGAGAATGAAACCAAGAACCCAACTAACTTAAAATCCGGAACGCCATCATCACTGGGCGTATGTCCGGCATCGGGATCATCTATAATGGTGTCGCCTGCTTTTCTTCCGGAATCAAACCTTGTTTCGTTTTGCTGGTTTTTGTCGCCAGGTGTTCTGATTTCAGTAGGATTATTAATATTCTCGGTATTGTCAAAATTGTCACTCATACATATATGTTTTTAGAGATCGGAAATCAAATCAAAGCAGACAAAGCACTCTTTGTCGATACATTAGCTTTAATTTCTATGAGTAATTTTTTCCACGGACTACTTAAACCCTACGGAAATGTATCTTTACCCGGGTTAAAGATATGGGCAGCACCATCGAAACTTTTATAACTTTAGTTATATTGACGCCCTCATTTTTATGAGTATATTCCCTTTTTTACGATGGACAATAATTGCTGAGTAAGATGTTTTGGTTAACCTATGATTAGCCATATCAGTACTGATGAAGTTACTTTTGATACTTATGGATAGCATATCAATCGTAAATGATGCCCCTAAGAATTTATGCGGTACTTATCCGTTATGATAGAAAGTCGGCATTTAACCAATGCGACCTCTCCTGCCTAAATCAGCAACCCTCAGATTGCTAATTCCCTTTTCAGAAACATCAAATAATAAAAATGTCCTATGGATATGAAAACCCTTGTATCCACATGCTCCAGGATTGAGGTGGATCAAATTCCGTTGTTTATCTCTAATCACCTTAAGAATATGAGAGTGTCCGCAAATGAAGTAATCAGGTCTAATGGCATCCAAATCTTGAATAATCCTAGTATTATATCTGGGAGGATAAGCCCCTATATGTAACATAAAGTACTTTTTACCATACAGTTCGAAGACCAGCCTTTCTTCTGTAATAGTTCGAATTTTATGTCCATCGATGTTTCCATAAACAATTCTAGTTTTGGCCATCTCATTCAACTGGTCTACGATTTCCAAACTTCCTATATCACCGGCATGCCAAATTTCGTCAACATCCTTGAGATGATCCAACACATCTTCAGGTAAATCCCCATGCGTGTCAGAAATCAATGCAACTTTAAGGGTCATTACATGGTCGTTTTCCTTCTGCTTATTTCTTCGCGTAGCGAACTCAATTCTCTCTCTACTTCACTCTGTATGGATGAGTTTTCCTGAGATCTTCGAATCAAGTATGGGAATACATCTTCAATGGAACCATATGGGACGTATTTTGATGAAGTATAGTTGTGATGGGCCAAGTTATAACTAAGGTTATCTTTCATACCCAACAACTGACAGAAGTTAATGTGCGAATGATTTTTGGGGATATTGAACTGGTCCATTAGATCCAGTTGGTATTCGATACTCTTTTGATTGTGTGTGGCGGTGCATAATGACACCATTTTATAATGTTCCAAACAATACTTTATGGCCGCATTATAATCATTGTCACAATTTTGTTTATTGTCATGGATAACGGATTCAACACCCATTTCGGCAGCTTTTTCGTTTTCCTTTTCCATATAAGCCCCGCGTACTATTTTTGCTCCGAGAAGATACCCCTCCTGCTTAGCATTTTCCATATCCAATTTGAGCTCTTGTAGTTTGTCTTTACGATAGAGTTGATAGGTCTTATAAACAACTACTCTTTCATGATTATAAGCTTGCATGAGCTCATTGCTTATATCATCTATTCCTCTCTGAATCCAACTCTCCTCAGCATCAATGAATATGGCAGTATTGTTGTTGGCCGCAAGCGCACATATATCGTTAATTCTCTTTTTTACTAAATCAAATTCTTGTTCATCTTGCTTAGAATAGGCACTCGTACCATAGCGTTCTAGAAGTCTATTCGAACCTAAACCAGATATTTTCGCTGTTATTACCGGAACAAAATCTTCCTCCTTGGCAAACTGAATTGCTATCTTACTTTCTTCTAGTAATCTTAGATAGTCTTCTTCTTTCTCCGAGCCTTCAATACCGATATCCAGGATTGTCAAAATATTAGCATTGGCAAGTTTCTTGATCGTCTTTTTAACTTCTTGCAAAGATCTACCACCAACAAATTGATTAAATATGGTCTTGCGGATGAAGTATTTAGTAAATGGAAGTCTTAACCGTAAAGCAACAAGGCCAAGCTTACTTAGAAAATCTACAAATCGCTGATAACGCATTAAAGAAAATAGCCTGAAAGAAGCTTTAAGCTCCTTCAGGCTATAATTTTTATATGCAATTTGGTAGTCGTTAAAATTGATCATTCTACTGCACAAAATTTAGAATGATAAATATACTACTATGCAAATTATTTTTTTAGTCCAATTTCTATGATTAATCAAAGATGAATTCCATTTCTACTCTTCGATTTCTCTGCTTGCCCTCTTCGGTTTCATTGGTATCAATAGGTCTGGTCTCCCCATAGTACTCAATGATGAACTGATGACTGGCCATTCCTCTTGAAAGAAGATAATTTCTCACAGAATAGGATCGATCACGAGACAAACGCATATTGTAATCATCTGGTCCTACATTATCCGTATGACCGGCGATTCTCAATTTCCAATCGTATTTTCTGACCATAAGTTCAGCAAGACGTTCCAAATACGGCAGAGAATTCTGTTTGATGATTGCCTTGTCAAATTCGAACTCCAAATTGACCAATGCCAAGTAAATGGTTTGCTTATCCTGATCTGAAATCCTTGGACATCCACCATTATCAGGAGGACCTGCAGTTCCCGGACAATCATCTAAGCTATCCACTACCCCATCGCCGTCTGAATCAGGCATTGCTTGCAGAGGACAACCGCCATTGCTTTCAGGTCCAGGTATAGTCGGACACCGATCAACGTTGTCAAGAATTCCGTCACCATCACTGTCTAACCATGGACAACCTCCATTCTCTTTCGGTCCGTATTGTAACGGACAACTGTCTACATTATCACTCAAGCCGTCACCATCACTATCCGGACAACCCCGATGCTCTTCAAGTCCAGCAACATCCGGACATTCATCCTTATTGTCGGGAATACCGTCGCCATCGCTGTCCGGACATCCGAAAAATTCAGGTTTACCCGGTTTTTTCGGGCACTGATCAATTTTATCGATCAAGCCATCTCCATCGGTATCTGGACAACCAAAATATTTTTCTAATCCCGGATCATCAGGACACTCATCCTCTTTGTCGGGAATGCCATCTCCATCTCTATCTTTCTCCGGACATCCATTATTCTCAGCTGGGCCAGGTTCATTCGGACATTCATCTTCTTTGTCGGGAATGCCATCTCCATCGCTATCCTTATTCTTACCAATGTAAAGTGCTAGTCCAACTTCGTGGCTCCCGTTACTTACTTGGTTCAATTCAGAACTAGTTGCGTCGTAGGCATAATAAATACCTAAGGTATTTCCAAGATCAAAACCGATCTGACCTCCAATAGCATCTTCCAACCGGTACATACCCGCTAACCAAACGTTTTTGTAGCCTAATCGTAGGCCTGCATCAAACTGAAACGGAGCAGTCTCAAATATTCTGGCATGAAAGTTAGGCACTAAGTATAAGGACTCATTCAATTGATATCGATAAGCTAAATTGGCCTTGAAATGCCTCTTAATGTTGTTGATGATATCATTCCCCTCCGTTTGAAATACGGTCTCCGCTTCTAAGAGCTGAGGGGCTGAAACGCCAATACTAAGGCCTCCAATTTGCAGATTCAGGCCAAGATTGACAAAGAATTCTGAATTGCCATTATCTCCAATCGAAGAATCATTAACGTCTTGGATTCGAACAGCAGACTGATCAAGTCTCCATCTCGAAATTCCACTTGCAAGGCCCGCACTTAAACTAACTGTCTCACTGAAGAATTTATGATAGGAAACCATCAAAGCTCCTCCTGTATTAAGTATTTGACCTGCTGCGTCATTGTAACCCATAAAACCCAGACCAATAGGTAGAGAGTCCAGCCCTTTCCGGAAACCGATAAACTGCGAAGTAGGAGCATCTTCTACTCCTTGCCACTTACTCCTATAGACCCCTCTGATTTCAGCATATTTATGTATTCCGGTCAATGCCGGATTGAAGAACATTTGATTGTCCAGATTGTTAGATAATAAAGGTATTTGCTGCCCTTGTGCGGATATTAATATGCCCAATAAAGCACCAATGATTATGTAAAATTTTCTCATAGCACATCTATTTTACAATGGTGATAGAACCTTGAAGAATTGTGTTATCCACATCGTTCAACTTCAAGACATAATAATAAGCCCCTAAAGGAAGAAATTCGTTATCATCATTTGTACCGCTCCAGTTGTTTCTGTAAGGACCGGCTGAGTATATCGAACTTCCCCAGCGGTTAAAAATCTCCAACTCGTTATTGGGATAATTATCCAGACCCGGAACTACCCAAGTGTCATTTACATTATCACCGTTAGGACTGATGGTATTAGGAAGTATATCTTCCGTAATGCATTCTGCCATTACAGAGTATTCTTCCTGCTCCTCACATCCTCTGGAATCAGACACAGTTACTGAATAGATTCCTGGAATGAGATCAGTATTTGATGATTTCGTTGCACCATTGCTCCAGTCGAAATCAATTTGACCGATGCCTCCTGTTATGATCAATTCAATAGAACCTAAAACTGTAGTATCACAATTGGCATTCATAACTTCTGCATCGATACTTATTTTAGGATTTTCGAAATCAATAGTTACAGAACCACTATGACTACAATTTCTATTGTCACTAACCGTATAAGCAAAGGTTCCAACTCCAAGATCAGTGCGAATCATATCCGCATTTCCATCTTCCCATTCTACCGTGTAGGGTTCGACTCCATTGAGTACAGTAATCTCGACTTCAGATGTCTCATCTTCGCAAGTCAAACTTTTCTGTTCTGCAACACTTGTAAATCCTCCTGATGTGACCTTCAAATTCTTGGACGCACTTGTTTCACATCCATTTTCAGTTGTCACAACGAGCGTGATGATTTTCGAACCATCTTCCTGATAACTAATCTCAAATACATTTTGATCGGAACTGGTTTGAGGAATGGCATTTTCTCCAAAGTCCCAATCGAAAGTCATATTATTAGAGGTGGTTCCCGTATATTCAACACTGTAATAAGTACCACACTCGGTAATGATTTCTTCGACAATGAAGTTATTCAGTATTCCACAGAGATTGAGGCCCTTGGGCTGTTCAAATCCTTGTCTGAGATATTCTCCATTGTTTTCCGTTCCTGACAAAGGCGGTTGTCCCAAAGTATGGCTTATATAAACATTGCTGTCTATAGTTTCTGAACCTCCAAAAGAGGACAAGACCTGCCTTTTAAGTATAATTTGTGCATCAAGCACTCCTGGGATTAATGATAAAAACAAAATCCACGTCAGCAGTTGTTTCATATTGACGAATTATGTTTAGTTATTGAGCAAATACCCAGTGTAAAGTCTCCCTCTATCGGGACTAAAGAGTTCTATTCTTGTTGTCTCTTCGAATATCAAAGCCATCGTCGATTTAATCGCGTTAGGACTTTCATATCTTATCGATACATCATTGATTACCAATTCAAGGTTTTCAAGGCTATTGAACCCACTCTTTATTACTAGTGTTTTTCCATTGGGAACTACATAAGTGCTGATCGAATTAAAATCTATTATGATTTCTTGTATTTTTGGTTCGTCATCAACCAAAAATCCGGAACATTGACAATCTCGTAATATGGTACCAGGAGCAAAAACTGGCATCGAAGGTGCAACAAAGAAAACATCTGAATATGCCGGAGCATCTATTGATCTCGTTGCTGCAGTCAAATATAGAACTTTGCCCATAGGCACCGTGTAGTTGGCATCGACAATGGTAACATACTGCCCAATCAATCCTTGTGGAAATGAAAAATCTGCACCCGGACTTGAGAAATATCCATCGTATAATCTAAAACCATTGCTGCTACCGTCCGGTGCCGTCAGTTTTAAGGAATCGCCATCAAAACTTAAGGTCTGAATCTCGTTACGTGGATCGGAATCAGCATCATCAACACTAAGAGCAAAAGAATTTCCCCCAGAAATACTAAGTACTCCATCTGTATAATCTAAGTTCTGAATCTCATTAACCGGATCTCGGTCAAAATCATTCAGTGTAGAGTCTGCAATTGCAGCTCGTAAACTAGAATCTGATGTTGCGGCATGATCAGAATAAAAGGCGTAAGGAACAGATAAGATTTGGCTGTTGGCTAAAGTCGAATAAGAACCATTTCCATCCACATCCAATTCTACCTTCAAAAAGAAAGTACCAGCACTCCAATCAATACTGGTAAAGTCACCAGTAGTACTCACACCTCCATCTCCAATATTGGCTACAAATAATCCGAATTCATCTGTAGTAATATCGTGCTCCTCCAGATAAAGAGGACTACCGTTTGGAGCGTCTTTGATAATGGTAAATCTCACTCCAATACTTTGATCTGTTAACTCAGATCCATTTGCATCACATGCTACTGCTTGATAAGTTACTAGCTGCGGAGACTGCCCCCATGAAAGTCCCACAAAAATCAATGATAAGAGCAACGGCAAGCCCGCTCTCAAAGTCTTTTTAAACATCTCGAATAATTTAATTGTACGTTGATTAACCCTAACTATTTGATTTTAAGAGAATCAAATATACCAAATAATACTAATACCAAAAATTAATATTAGTAAAAAGGATAATATGTAGTCAATATGTAGACAATAAATTTCGAGATGTTATTGCTCTATTGCTTTACAAATTTTCTGTAAGTAGATCTTTTGCCGTCATTGATTATCAAATAGTAAGTTCCGGCGCTCCATCCTTGTACAGGAATGGATTCCACAGCTTGATTTGTGTTGATGGAAGAATACATTTTTTTACCCATAGCATCGTAACATTCTAAAGTCAAAGAGTATTCCATCTGTGCACTTATTTCAACGAGAAGTATATCAGATGTAGGAATCGGTCCTAAGTCTATTTTTATACCTTCAAAATTTAGAGTATAAGGAAGTGATGTTACTATCTCTGCCCATCGCTTTTCAAATTCCTGTTGAAAAATATTGGCAATATCCGCATCGTGAATGATAACCACATTTTCGTCATTTCTACTTTCTGCAGAATTGGTCCAGTTATGAGAACCAGTAATTACCTGCGGATCGGAAGAATTAGGATCAACAATTCCGTATTTATGGTGCAATTGCTTTCCTGAATCTTCAATAAAGATGTCAATACCTCGGCTTTGAATATAATCGTATTCAGAACCTTGATCCGTGCCATTCTCTAAAAGAACTCTGACTTCTGTTCCCTCGAAATGCTCATCGACAACTGCCGTGCCCAAGGAATTATATGTAAACGTCAGCAAAGCCAACATCAATTGATTATCTGCAGTTCTGACCGACTTTTCTATAGCAGTTGAGCTGTTATCCGAAGGAGAAAAGTATACTTCCATAATTTTTCCGTCTACAGAAAACTGGTGAGGAGTATTGTCTTCCTTCATCGTAGCAAATCTGGTTGCAAAGAATCCTGGCTGATCTCCATCAGATCCCCACATCTCTTCAAATTCTATGTGATAGGCCTTAGCAACTGCCTGATCTTGAATGGCCACAGCATTATTAAAGTCTCTGCCAATGTTTTCATCTGTAAAATTGGTACTACCTGTCCAAACCACACAGTTATCTGCATTGTCCACATCCACTACCATAAATTTATGGTGCATCAGACCGTCATCCACTGAGGAATTATCATTGAGTGTGGCAAAATCAATTCCCGATTGTAACGCTGCGTTCAGTGTTTCATTATCGTGAATATACCTAACTCTCACTCCCCTATTATGTGCATCATTTAATGCTCGAGTGATTTCTGTTCTGTTGTTGTTATAAGCTGCAATGTCTATAGTGGATTGTGCATTTTCTATTAATGCCATAAATGCCTCATTCAATTCTGATCCGCTTGTCCCGTCAGGGTTAGCTCCATTGCTAAAGCTCGGGTCCACTGAGTGATTAAAATATACTTTGATATCACCACTTGAAGTAGAGGCAGTTGAGTAGATTGCTATAGGAGCTTCACTGGTCTCACTACCATTCGAAGAAGAAACCTTTACATAGTAGAAACTTGCAGGATCTAAATTGTCCAGAACCATTTCGTGGCTAGTTGTAGGTGAAGATGACTCCATCATCATACCCAAAGTTTCATCGGTACCGTATTCGATCACAGAATTACCCATTTGGTTGGTCGTCCAAGAAAGCTTAAAAGAGCTGGTAGTTATTTCAGTTTGAACAGGAAGTAGATCAATGAAAAAATTGCTTTCCGCAATGATGTCTTCCTCTCCTCGCAACAACAATTGATAAGAACCTTCGAATTCGGAAACAATACCAATTAAAGTAACATTAAATATTGGCAGAACTGAACCTATCAATGGATGGTTTGATCGAACAAAGATTCTAAATTCTTGACCTGACGCTTGAAAACTATATACTGTTGAAGAAGAAATGGTCGTCCCACCATCGTCAAAAGATACTCCTTCTATTCTGACCAAACTACCTTCTAGTGCTTCATTGATATCATTGGGTTCAACCAATTGAGGATCGGGAAGATCATTATCACTACTGATGATAGAATAATCTGTTACAGGATCCAACTCCAGTAATCCTCTAAAGTCTTTAAGTACACCTGTTACTACTACGCTGTCCCCTACATTGACGTCTTGAACAAAATTGAAAGTTCCATCATAAATACCTATACCAGCCGTAGGATCCTGAATATAACGAATTGCTCCTAATTCGTCGCCATTAGTAATAATGCCGGAAATGGTTACCGATTCACCCAGATTCATGCTTCTGGCTTCTTCGATAGTAATAGTTTGTGCATTAAGATTTAAAGCACAAAGAAAGATGATACTAAAAGATAAACTGTATAAAAGTTTCATGATATTCTTTTTATAATGTTATTGTCAAAGATATATTCCACCGTCTACCCTGTCCGAAATGTACTGAGGTTGACTTGGCATCAAAGTCTTCTGTATTAATGCCCGGTGTAAAGGTGTTGTTCACGTTGGCATCGGAAATATAAAATTCATCCAATGCATTCAACACAGATCCTCGTAACTGAAGTCCAATTTTGTTCAATTTAAAACTGAGTCCAGCGTGCAAATCCAATAATCCATATGAAGGTGTTTGATAAACATCTCTACCTCCATTTTCTCCTTTGAGATCTTCCGGTTGGAAATTTGAGTAATGTCGGTCAAAGTAGGTATAACGCGCCTTGAGGTAAGTTCTTCTTACAGGTTCCCAACGGACCATTAAACCATATTGGCTTTGAGCCGCATCGCCTACATGTACACCTCTTGCATCAAAAGTAAAGGTATCTAAAGTAGGTACTCCGGATGTGGTGATATAAAATTCTGCGGATTCCTCTGAATTCCATATCCAATCTCCATAAGACACCAAACCTTCAACGGTCAAATTTGATCTCACTTTATAGGCAAAGTCTACTTCAACACCAATATGCTTGGCATCAACACCAGATATATTCAATGGAACTCTTCTGGACTCTGCATCCGTAGGATCTTCTAGTGTAGTAATGACATTTCTAAAAGGTCGATTCATCCATTCTGTCCTATAGGCATTGAGGTTCCAGGCCAACTTTCTGGAAGAGTACTTCATACCCAATTCAATAGCCCTAATTTCTTCATTGTCATAAAATGCCCGTTCACCAAAAGCATTGGGATTTCGGGTTGTAGAATTATTGATAACATTCTGAAGCAAAGGAGGCTTGGAGAAATAACCCAAATTAGAGAAAACACTGTAATTCTTGTTAATCTTATAACTTGCTCCCAGTTTAACCGTATAGGTAGGAAGATGAATCCAATCTACCCTTTGATCTTTGGCCTCCGGAGAATTGAGATGATATTCTTCTTCTCCTACAACAACGGTATCTCCGTATGAAACGAGAAAACTTGTATCTGCAAGATTGACTTCCTTTGCTATAAAATAATCCTCAGCCGAATAGCTCAATCTGGCTGCACTCAAATTTAAGAATGCCGACCATCTATCATCGCTGTACTCCAACAGTGAAAACAATCCCCCCCAACCTACAAAGCCGGACCAATTCCTTTGAATAATATCTCCTTCAGTTGATCGAGTATTCCGGACATCAACTCTGGCATTGCCTTCATTGGCGTTGAATGTCACAAAGTCTCCACCCAGTAAGTCATAAACTTCGGTGAAGTGATCGCCTCGATAATATCTTAAGTCCAATCCACCACTTAAAGTAAAGTGTTCCGATAAGGTCCTCTCATAGGTAGATAGTAAGCCATACCAGAAATGTTCATTTTTGGCAATGGACAAATACTCCTCTGAAAAAGGTTCTGGTCTAAATATATTGGTTGACTGATTACTTCTATAAACAGAATCCAAATCGTAGATTCCATTTTCAGGTAATAAATATCTCGCCCAATTTTCACCTGCATCCCTAATTCCACCACCTCGTCCTATAGATAAGTATAGTACATTGGACAAGAAACTCTTCTGATCAATATCGAAACTATGTCTCAGTGTAAACTGAGGTTTGTGATATTCATTGATTCTTGTATTCTGCAATTCTCCGGATCTAAAACCCGTATGTTGATTGTATTTTCTCCCTCTGTTTAATCCGTTTTGATTCCAAGCAAAAATATTCCCGGAAGGACCGTATATGAATTCATCGGGAACACCCTGTTCTTTGGCATAGGCTGTATCTATGGTGGCCATCGCCATTTGAAAACTTCGTTGCCCGTGTTCTTGAGGCGCACCAAACCCGCTTAGGCTGATCAAGTGTTTCCCGAACTGCTTTTCCAACTTCAGATAATAAAAAAAGCCTTCTGTAAAATTACCATTGACCCAGCCATCACCTTTTTTGTAGGAAAATGCACCACTCACTCCAAAGTCGTTTTTCAGTCGACCCGAAGTAAAACCCAGACTTGTTCTATAGAAGTTGTCATTGGCAATTTCTTGTTTTAGCCTAAGTTGTTTTTTAGCTCCAATACCTTTGGTTAGAATATTAATAGTTCCTCCAACAGCCGGTATGCTGAGCTTGGAAGCTCCTAATCCACGTTGGACCTGCATGGTCTGTGTTATCATGTCCAGTCCGAACCAATTGGACCAAAATACTGCACCGTTTTCCATATCGTTAACAGGTACACCATCCAACATTACCGCTATGTTATTCTGACTAAAACCCCTAATAGAAACTCGAGCATCACCATCTCCTCCACCTTGTTGAGTAGCATATACTCCAGGTGTCGTGTTGAGCAAAAGTGGCAAATCCTGAGAGGAGAGCTCCTCATCTATTCTTTTAGTAGGAACATTAGAAAAAGCTACTGGAGTCTTTCTATCCATGGCAATATCGGCCGTGACCAAGACTTCCTGCATGACCGTATTGTTCATGCTCACATCCAAAAGCATGTTTTTTGTGATATTTACTTCTTCAGTAGTTTGCTGATATCCAACATAAGAAAAGACGACATTATAACTACCAGATTTTAGCTCTACGCTATAATTGCCATCAAAATCAGTAACAGTCCCAGATTCACCAATAACTATTGTTGCTCCGATAAGTGGCTCCTGATTTAGGCCATCATATACTTTTCCGGAAAGAGTAAATGTTTCCTGCCCATAGGCCACGAAAGACAAACACAATATCTGAACACTCACCAAGCACAAGGTCAAGGCATGGCGATACAAACCCATAATTCTTGTCATTAAACGATATTTAATTAATGACAAATTTTTCCACCTTCAACTCGGAGAATCTGTTTTTAACTACCATAAAATACATGCCTGATCTCAAATTAGGTAGTGTTTCAGAAAAGTTGAACGACGACCTATTTGGGAAAGATCTTAGTTCTCTTCCAAAGCCATCAAATATCCTTACCGATTCAATTTCCTGATTAGAACTAAATTCCAAAGTTCTTGCATTTAAAGGATTAGAATGTAATTCTATACTAAATCCAGTAGAAAAGGATTCTTCATTCGAATTAACCATATCATGACAAGAGCACAGATGTTCTCCTAGACCATCAAAAGTATTATTCGGTCTCCAGCTCCATTCTCCATAAGGGAAAGTATCATTTGCAAATGCCGCTACAACACCAGTACCTTGTTCTATCAGTGGCTCTCTAATTAAAGTAGAATTTTGTGTCATTCTTCTACCAAGTCCATCCACCCAATAAGGGTTGCCGGTAGTAGCTTCAGGATCTTCACCGATTACACCAACAACGTCAATAATATTCGAACCGTCTGAACTTACTTGAGAACCCTTGATCAAAGCAACAGCATCATCACCATTAAAATAGAAGTAACTAGTACTTTGTTGATAAACGGGATTGACAAACAAATCTGCTTTTGACTGCAAGTCATACTCTTCTCTGTAATAGCTTCCATACTCGTATCTTTCTAAATCACTGTTAAAAGATGCGTACAGAATGGTATCTCCATTATTGTCTAGTCTTACTTCACCAGTCAAGGTATCAATAGAAGGAAGCATGAGCACATATCCATTCCATACAGGAATTTCAAAACCGGTTCCCAGACTATCTCTTTTGTCAATTACAATGACGAAAGTTTCATCAGGACCAATAGAATATCCTTCAGGTATTTGTCCACTTGTAAATGTAGTAGACCCATTTCTAAAACGGCCAACGGAATACTCTGAAAGATCAATCGTATTATCACTGGCATTGTATAATTCTAAGGCTCTATTGTTTGAACTTCCTTCAACATACTGAGAAATGAATAGCTCATCGCACTGAGCGAATAAGGATAGTTGGAATAATGTAAATGTTAATAGGAGTAAAATTTTATTCATAGTAAAGAAATTTAAATTTAAAAATATAAAAGTTATTTAAGGTGTTGAATGGTTTTCTGTTAATTATACATTAATTTGTTAATATTGAGACACATGATTAGCTAAAAACTAAATATACATTATCTCAATGAGTTCATTTACTCCTGTACAGTTAAATCATCAATTTAAGTTTGCTCTCCGTGAGATGATGGAAAGTCCGGATAACTTCTTTGTTACTGGAAGAGCAGGCTCCGGAAAGTCTACCTTGTTGAAATTGTTCAGACGAAGCCAGACAAAGAAATGTGTGGTGCTCGCCCCTACAGGAATAGCTGCGCTCAATGTTGAAGGACAAACCATTCACTCCTTTTTCAAGTTTCCTTCCCGACCACTTAAAGTATCTGATATATCCCTGCGTAGAAATCGAAAAATTTATGAACTATTAGAACTTCTCATTATCGATGAAATCTCGATGGCCCGAGCCGATTTGTTCGATGCCATGGATCGATTTTTAAGACTGAACAGAAATCGCCCCGAGCTGCCGTTTGGAGGTGTTCAGTTGATTCTGTTTGGCGACGTTTTTCAACTTCCTCCTGTGGTAGCGTCTCAAGTGGAGAGGGAGTATTTTACACATTACTACAAGTCACCTTTTTTCTTTGATGCCAAGGTCTTTCAAGATGGTTTTAGTTTGCAGCTTATAGAACTTACCCAAGTTTTTAGGCAACGTGAAATGGCTTTTAAAAAGCTTTTAGAGCAAGTCAGAATGAACCAAATGGACTACGACAGTTTAGAGGAGTTGAATAGTCGAGCAGAAATAGAAGTACCGAATGATCTTCAAGCCATCAATTTATGCACGACAAATGCTATAGCGGAACGGATCAATAAAGAAAAACTCGTTCAACTTCCCGGTGAATTTTATCGATTCATGGCAAAGATCGGCGGAAAATATAAGGAATCTCGATATCCAACAGATGATTTGCTGCAATTGAAAGAAAACGCACAGATCATGTTTATCAGAAATGATTATGAAAAGGATTATGTCAATGGTACCCTAGGTAGAATTGCCAGAATTAATGGAGACGAAGTATATGTAGAATATCTGGACACGAAGGGCAATTTAAGAACGGAACAAATAGTAGAACAAAAGTGGGAACTGCTCGAATATGAGGTAAAAAACGATGATATCGAAACTAAAGTAGTAGGAACCTTCCATCAATTACCTCTAAAGCTTGCATGGGCCATTAGCATTCATAAAAGTCAAGGGCAGAGCTATAACAATGTTGTTATCCATATGGGGAGAGGTGCATTCGAAAGTGGTCAAACCTATGTCGCCTTGAGTCGGTGTACTAGTCTTCAAGGTTTGTATCTCAGCAAAAAATTGAGAATGAGAGATATTTTTGTTGACGAAAGATTAATCAATTTTTATCAAAGGATATTGATGTGATTTTTTTATATTGCTGGTAAAATTATTCATATGGCTAAGACTAAAAGAAAACACTTGAGAGAGGCTAGGGAAAAGGAGCAGATGAAAAAATTTGCTATTACCGTTGCCGTTATCACCATAGTTATTCTACTTCTTTTGTTCGTAGTCTTCAGTAACATTTAGTATTACTCTAAATGCAAAAAAGAATAGACCTAAGAGTTCCCAGTAGCAAGGAATGGATAGATTGTGTACTATCCGATTTCGATGAATTTTTAAAAGACCATGCAGACTGTGAAAGAAAAGCCTCATCTATGGCCATGAGTTTTGTGGCCAAGTATCCTGATCGAATTGAGATCATTCCGGAATTAATCGCAACGGGAATAGAAGAGTTGGAACATTTTGATCAAGTATGTCAGTTGCTTTTAAAAAGATCAATTCCTTTGCCGCATAAAATAAAGCCGGATCCCTATGTCAATATGTTGATTAAGAAAGCTCATTCAGGAAGAGAAGAAAGATTTTTAGATAGGCTACTTATTGCAAGTATCGTCGAAACTCGCGGCGCCGAGCGATTTAGAATGGTAGCTGATGGCCTAGAGGATGAGGAATTAAAGGAATTTTACAAAGACTTGTGGATTTCGGAAGCGAGGCATGGAGAGATGTTCGTGAGAATGGCTATAAAATACTTTCCTGAAGACAAAACCCTGGATAGATTGGATTGGTGGGGTTATCAAGAAGCTGAAATATTGGAATCTTTATCCATTAGACCTGCCCTCCATTGAGTCTTATTACGTTCACGAAAATATTCTAATAAATCATGGGTGTTATTAGGAGCCATTCTACTGGCTAGTTCAAGAATCGCTTGATTGGGATAGATTTCATCTCTTACATAATGCAAATATTTCATCAGTTTAAAGGGATTAAACCAAGTGAAAAAATGATCTTTGAATACCAGTAATGAGTTGGCATTTTTTCGACATAAATCAAAGTACTTTTTTTGGGAACTAAAGTACTTGCTGATTGCCGGATCCAAATTCAATTCTTCTAACCAAATATCAAAATCCATTCTATTTGAATAAAATGTAACCAGTCCACTGATCAATTTCCCCAACTGATCAAAAGACTCAATACTATAACTCTTGATTTCATTGTCAAAATTACTCACTGCCCTACCCGTGCCAAATGGAACCCGATCTGATTTTCTTGGAGAAGGATAAACTGTCGTGTCATTGATTTCTTCGAATTGCCCCAAGGTGTACTTATGCAAAAAATAGAAATCTTCTCCCGCATGCCTTTTGTTCATTCCTCCTTCCTTTGCGTATGCTTCAGCACGCACTAACATAGACGACCCTACAGTATGATAGGCATAAGGAAGTTTTATTCTTCTTTGTTGTTGAATGAAATATCTCAGGTGTAATTCGTATTGATAAATGGCTGAATATTTTCCTTCCAGATCAATTGGGTGTTCGAAATATATAGATGCCGCAGATACTCCTTTCTTTAAGGTGTAGAAATTGTTTAATACATCTAAATAATTAGTAGCCACCGTACAATCCGCATCCAAGCAAACTATGAGTCCATCAAGTCTCGCAATGGGAAGAAACCTAATAAGCGCCAAGTCCATTCCTGCTTTTCTAGCTCGCCCTACCCCGGCATTTTTGGCAGTATCAAATTCGAGATTAACACAGAATATGTTAAGATCCTGGGAATATTCTTTGACAGCTTCATGAGTCCGAATGAAATTTCGATGAATTAAATCCGAGCTATTTACCAACTTATTATTGACAACGATTACTTCGTATAGGTCCTTTTCTAAAGGTGAACTCTTGATAGATTTTAAAGTTGATTCAATATCAGGCTCATCGTACGAAGGGATAACTATGCAAAGTCGACATTCCTCATGCATTGGGGTAAGTTCAAAAGAATATTTTGACATTTTCCCCTCGAGGTATTTTTTGATATATCTTTGCATCGCATTTATAAATGATGAATACCTTTATTTTTACTACTTCTCCGTTTCCACCTGTTTACAATATTTTGCAACTTTTTAATGAAAGTACAGTCTATATAGAGGCGCATGAAAATTATCAAAAAAGATCTCTGCGAAACAAATATATTGTTGTGGACAGCACAGGAGTAAAGACTTTATCTATTCCTTTGACCAAGGGTAAAAATAACAATTGTAAAATAAAGGATGTAAAAATAGCTTACCATGAGGATTGGATAGGCCAACATTTGAAGACTTTAGAGGCTGCATACAATGCAAGTCCTTTTTTTCATCACTATCTCGATGATATTAGAACAATTTATCAGGAAAAACATGAATTTCTCTGGACCTTCAATAAAGCGAGTGCCGACTTTGTTCGAAAGGCTCTTGATATCCCCAACGGCATGTTGGAAACGGAAAATTTCCAACGAGGTCCTTCTATAGACACAGATTTCAGATTTGAGAACTGGCCGTCAATTTTTAATGTTTCTTTAAAGTCTAGATATAGATCTGTATTCGATCTGACTGAAGAACAAAAGCATAAACCTATAAGTATACTGGACCTTTTATTTTGTAGAGGACCGGAAACAAAAAGTATATTGTGGAATTATAGCAAAATGAACTATGGACATCATTGATCGGGAATTTCGGGAGAAAAGAAACAAGCTTTCCAATACCGTGGGAAACCTTTTGGAATTGTGCGTCGAGATCAATCACAAGGAATTGATTCGAGTATTATCTGATTTGAGATCTCGGATCGAGGATCCGTTCATGTTTGTTGTTGTAGGAGAAGTTAAAGCGGGTAAAAGTAGTTTTATTAATGCCTTATTGAATACGACAGAAGATATTTGTAAAGTGGCTCCTTCTCCAATGACAGACACTATTCAACTGATATCCTATGGAGAATATCGGGAAGAACCGATTAGTCCAACCTTTAAGAGAATATATTATCCTGAAGATATTCTAAAGGAAGTATCCGTTGTAGATACTCCTGGAACAAACACAATTATAGAATACCACGAAGAAATTACTCAAAAGTTTATTCCTTCCTCAGATCTTGTCATATTTGTTTTCGAAGCAAAGAATCCCTATCGTCAGTCTTCCTGGGACTTGTTTCACTATGTCAGTGAGGAGTGGCATAAAAAAATCATATTCATCCTTCAGCAAAAGGATTTGATGACCGAGGATGATTTGAGTGTGAATATTGGAGGCCTAAAGGATCATGCCGTAAAACAGGGAATAGAAGAGCCTATAATATTTGCGGTTAGCGCCAAATTGGAAAAAGAGGGAGAGAGTGATAGTGGTTATTTACAATTGCGAAACTACATCAACCAAAACATTACTGGCGGCAAGGCTCCTTATTTGAAATTCAAAAATAATCTGGATACTTTTCTAAAGATATATGGTAAGGTTGAAGAGGGAATAGAAATTAGGCAAAAACAGTTAGATACTGATTTGAGTTTTCGAGAAGATGTCAATGAGACTTTAGAGCGCGAGGAAGAGAAATCCAAACAAAGGGTTCATTTCTTCGTCGAAAACTTGATCGATTCTTATAGACTGATTACAGAAGACACTAAAGAGGAACTAAAAGCAGCTTTGTCCTTTGTCAATATTATGAAGATGTCATTTGGCTCCATATTTAACAAAAAAATGAATCTTCAAACCAAAATGCAGGAGTTGACGCAAAAGCTGGACCTTCAACTGAATTCAACGCTTAAAAACAAGATAGATCAAGGCGCTGAGGATATTGGAGATACGCTTAAACAGATGCTACAAATCATTGATCTAAAAATTCAGAACAGTCAAACCTTCTTGAAAAACGATCATGAAATATTCAGTAATATTGCCTTAAAGAGATCTGAAAGCATAGAAGAGTTAAGAAGATCTTTTAGAAATCTTATCAGCACTTCTAATGAACTTATTCCCAAAGATCAGTTTTCTGAAAAACACAAGTTTTCCAAAAATGTACTTCAGGGTAGCGGCTTGGCCGTGATTGGTGTGATTTTAGCTTCCATTACTCAGCTTGCAATATTTGATATTACAGGAGGAGTTCTTACAGCTGTTGGAATCACTTTTGCTGGGCTCAGCTCTGGTAGGAAGCGAAAAAAGATTTTGAATAAATTTAGTGACATTATGAATGAAGGCCGTCTAAACTTGCATAGTAAGGTCAATGACGAAATAGAAAGTTTCATTGACAATCTAATGCTCAAAATTAAGTCGGTATTTCAAAACTTTGACGAGCTAATTGCAACTGAAAAGGAGAAAATAAAAGAGCTTCAAGAGAAAAAAGAAAGTATCGAGAAGGATCTTGATGAAATAAAAAGATATGTAAAAATAATTGAGATTTAATCTTTTAGAAAGTTAGAAACACCTATTTTTGCTGGATCAATCTAATATGTGAAATAAAATATACGTAATGAAAAAATTGTTGATTGTTTTATTAGTTGCATTTTCAATGCAATTAAATGCTCAAAATTGGGAATTGGGTCTCAATTTGGGTGCCTCTATTTATCAAGGGGATATAGTTGAACCATCGATTGCTACAGACAATGCTCAGTTGGCCTATGGTTTATTTATCCAGAGAAACTTCAGTGATAAAGTTGGAGTAAGATTGGGATATAATTTAGGAAAATTTGCTGCGGACGATAGAGATTATGATCGATTCGTTGAAGGATCTGATCTTCCTATTGATTTTGAAACAAGTTTTAGCCAATTACACTTGAGGCTAGATTGGAATCTTTTAGGTAAATATAAGACCTTCTATAATAAAGATGGCGAAAGGCTTTCAGACAGCTTAGTTATGTTGAACAATCAGCCTTTATATGATAGAGACGGTGAAATGTATTCTGCTGACGTGAAAAGAAAGAGATCTTGGTCACCTTACGTTGCTGTCGGTCCTGCTTTGACTTTTAGTAATGATAACATGCATTCTGAGGATATCAATGGATTCAATGCATATGTAAATAGAGATGGTTATAATGATGACCTTACGGAAGATATTGGACCTTTCTTTACGGCTGTCGCTGGAGGTGGTATCAACTTCTATTTGGGTGAGAGCACAAAATTAGGTGTAGAATGGATGTTTGGAATTCCTTTTACTGATTATTTGGAAGGTATTTCCGAAACTAGAGATCCAGATGATGGTGATTGGTATAGCATGCCAATGATTAAACTATCTACTTCTTTAGCAGCTAAGGATACTGATGGTGATGGTATTCTTGACAAAAATGATAAATGTCCTGAAACTCCTGGTTTGGAAAAACTAAACGGTTGTCCGGATATGGATGGTGATGGTATAACGGATAGAGCGGATAAATGTCCTGAAACTCCTGGTTTAAGAGCATTAAGAGGATGTCCTGATACTGATGGTGATGGTATCGCTGATCAGGAGGATGATTGTCCTCAACTTGCTGGTATCGAAGCGTTAAACGGATGTCCTGATTCTGACGGTGATGGTGTTATTGATCCAGAAGACAACTGCCCTAGCGTTGCAGGTCCTTTAAATCTTGCCGGATGTCCTGATACTGATGGTGACGGAATCATTGACAACAGAGATGATTGTCCTACAGTTAAAGGTGTTGCGGCATTGAACGGATGTCCTGATTCAGATGGTGATGGTATCATGGATGACAATGACGACTGTCCTGATGTTAAAGGTGTTAAAGAGAACAACGGATGTCCTCCGGTAGTAAAAGAGGAAAAAGTTGTTATCGAGAAGAAAGATCAAGAAGTACTTGATTTCGCAATGGAGAATATCGAGTTTGAAACAAATAGTGATGTACTAACTGCTAACTCTTTGGAGATTCTTAAAAACGTTGGTGATGTATTGAATAAATATCCAGCTTTGAAAATTAGAATTCAAGGACATACGGATAACGTAGGTAGAGCGGAGTACAATCAAGAATTATCTCAGAAAAGAGCTAAGTCTTGTTGGGATTACTTGTACCAAACAGCAAAAGTTCCTGCTTCAAGAATGAGCTATATCGGTTATGGAGAGACTAAACCAATAGCTAGCAACGATACAGCGGAAGGAAGGCAGAAGAACAGAAGAGTAGAATTTACAGTAGCGCAATAAATTAGAGTTTTTCTAAAATATTTTCGTTTTTTATAATAAATGGCGAAGATTCAATTTAAATTGGATCTTCGCTTTTTTATTTAAGTTGAAATGAATCACATCCCATTAGCCGAAAGATTAAGACCCGAAAAACTTGCGGATATCGTTGGTCAAGATCATATTATTGGAACGGATGGAGCCCTCATCAAATTTGTTCAAGCCGGCAGAATACCTTCCTGCATATTTTGGGGTCCACCTGGCTCTGGTAAAACTTCTCTAGCATTAGTATTAGCCAATGAATTGGATATGAACTTCCATAAGATTTCTGCTATCTCTTCTGGGGTAAAAGAAATGAGGGCAATTATTAAGAAGTCTGAGGAGAGCAATCTCTTCACGAAAAAGGGAACTATTCTTTTTGTAGATGAAATTCATCGCTTTAACAAACTTCAACAAGACGCACTTTTAGAATCGGTAGAAAATGGCACTATAACTCTAATTGGGGCTACAACAGAAAATCCTTCATTCGAAGTGAATAATGCCCTGTTATCTCGATCATTAGTATTTAGTCTGAATCCTATTGGCAATGATGCAATGAGGGGGCTTTTGCAAAAGGCTATTCAAGGGGATGAAATACTAAAAGAACTTAATATAACCGTCCAAGAAGACACTGAACTTATCAATTTTGCCGGTGGCGATGCCAGGAAGTTATTGAATTTACTAGATTTCTTAGTAGAGCAAAACAAGGGAGGTGAGTTGATCATCGATAACGAGAGTGTCAAAAGCAAATTGAGAGATAATATTCAATTATTCGATAAGCAAGGAGCTTTTCATTACGACACCATTTCTGCATTTATAAAGTCTATCAGAGGATCCGATATCGATGCAAGTTTGTATTACCTAGCTAGAATGATTGTTTCCGGTGAAGATCCGAAATTCATTTGTCGAAGAATGATTATTTCCGCAGCTGAGGATATTGGCCTAGCCAATCCCAACGCATTACTATTGGCCACTGCCTGCGCTGAAGCAGTTGAAAAAATAGGGATGCCGGAAGGAAGAATTCCGATGAGTGAAACGGTTATTTATCTTGCCAGTTCTCCCAAAAGTAATTCAGCTTATGTGGCCATTAAAAAAGCCATGAACTATGTGCAGTCCAATCCCAACGCTCCAATTCCATTCCACTTACGCAATGCTGTGACGGAATTGGATCGCAAAGAAGGATATGGAAAAGACTACCTATATCCGCATGATTATGAAAACTCTTGGGTTAATCAGAGATATCTTCCTGAAGAAGTGGATGAAAATTTTTTTGATGCTGTAGACAACGAATCTGAAAATAGAATGTTGATGCGGTGGAAACAAATGATGAAATAACACAAATCATTTTTTACCTTTGACGTCTAATTTTTTAGCTATGGATTTGATAAGAAAAAGTGCCAGTGATTTTGCAGAAAAGTATTTAAGGCCTCATGTTTTGGAGTGGGATGAAGCTCAGTTTTTTCCGATTGATACGATGAGGAAAATGGGGGAATACGGCTTTCTAGGCGTTTTGATTCCAGAAGAATATGGTGGATCCGGATTGGGCTATCAGGAGTACATTACCATCATTGAGGAAATCGCAAAAGTAGATAGTTCCATAGGCTTATCCGTAGCAGCGCACAATTCTCTGTGTACAAATCATATCCTAAAATTCGGCAACGAAGATCAGAAGAACAAATACCTGCCCAAATTGGCAAGTGGAGAGTTTATAGGGGCATGGGGTTTGACTGAAGCCAATACCGGTTCAGATGCTGGAAGAATGCAATGTGTGGCTAAGAAAGATGGAGATTATTATGTAATCAACGGTACTAAAAACTGGATTACACATGGTATTTCTTCGGATGTTGCTGTTGTTATAGTCAGAACGGGGGAGTTATTGGATAGTAGAGGAATGACTGCATTTATTATAGACAGAAATGCTCCAGGTTTTTCTTCAGGTAAAAAGGAAGACAAGCTTGGAATGAGAGCCTCTGAAACGGCAGAACTTGTTTTCGATAATTGTCGAATTCATCAATCTCAAATGTTGGGTGCAGAGGGTGAAGGCTTTATTCAAGCTATGAAAGTGTTGGATGGTGGCCGGATAAGTATAGCTGCACTTTCTTTGGGCATCGCGAAAGGCTCATATGAGGCATCTGTTCGATATGCTAAAGAGCGCGAGCAATTTGGTAAACCCATTGCGGAGTTTCAGGCAATAGGTTTTAAACTGGCAGATATGGCCACCAAAATTCAAGCATCAGAATTATTGACCAGAAAAGCTGCGGAACTGATTAATAATGGAGAAAAAGTGACTACCATTTCAGCGATGGCCAAGTATTATGCTTCTGAATCTTGCGTAGAAATCTCAACAGATGCAGTTCAAATACACGGAGGTTATGGGTATACCAAAGAGTTTCCCGTAGAAAAATTTTATAGAGACTCAAAGTTGTGTACTATTGGAGAGGGTACTTCTGAAATACAAAAACTGGTAATTTCAAGAGAAATAGTCAAAGGGCAAAACTAGGCAAGTTTTGATAGACCAGTAAGATCTAAGGCTTGAACCAAAATATCTCTAATATTACCATAGTAGGGATAGTATAGAGAAAAGATACAAGAAGAGTCGGCCCATATCGCCTGACTAATTCCTTCGTCATACTGAGGATAAAGATTCATATCCTCAGAATACATAAGATACCAGATTGTTTTCTTTAGAATTCGCGTCTTGTCTTTTAATTTGTAACAGTGATAGGTCGATCCTAATTTACTATTGATCATCAAGTTCTTTACTCCTGTTTCCTCGTTTACTTCGCGAATGGCGGCCCTCTTCTTCTTTTCCTTCTTTTCTATTTTTCCTTTGGGTAAATCCCAATACCCATTGCGTCGAATCATAAGTATATTATTCTTCGCATTGACAACTACCCCACCCGCAGCATCTATTCTTTTGAAGTAAGCAAAAAACTCCTTTTTCATAGATTTTGGATCATCAGAGTAGAGGACTTTGCAAGTATACTCATCGGTTTTTTCCATTTGATCTACGATCATTGGAATGAATTTTTTGTGGTATTTCAGTACAGAACTCTGGTTAGAATCAAATTGAGTCTTCAGTTTTTCATCAACCAGGAATATTGGATTATTATTGATATAGATTTTGTACATTTGACACAATTTTGGACAATGTATTTTTATGAGTATTTCACTTGAGGTTGTAAGCAAACTAATACAAATAAAGGCAATTAAATTTGATATCAAAAATCCCTTTATTTGGTCGAGTGGAATAGAGAGCCCAATCTATTGTGATAATAGAGTCATCTGGTCATATCCTGGGATTAGAACTTTCATCATTGATCAAATGGTTAGAAAGATTCATTCTATTCGAGATGTCAATGCAATTGTTGGTGTAGCCACCGCTGGTATTGCTCCTGCTTCTTATGTGTCCAGAGAAATGGCGCTTCCTTTGGCTTATGTCAGGGCTAAGAAAAAGTCGCATGGGATGGAGAACCAAATTGAAGGAAGATTAAGAGGCGATGAAAATGTTGTGGTTGTTGAAGATCTTATCTCCACAGGTGGTAGTTCTATACGAGCCGCTCAGGCATTAATTGAACAAGGTGTTAATGTCAGTGCGGTAATCAGTATTTTTAGTTATAATCTCAGTGTTGCTCAAAGTAATTTTGATAAAGCACAAATACAATATATGTCACTTTCTAATCTGGATGATCTCATTGAATTGGGCCTTGAAGAAGGCTTTTTCAAAAGAAAGGATGTCAATAAATTAATAGATTGGAAGAAAACAGTAGAAAACAGATATAAGAATGGGAAATAAAATAGTAAACGAAAACTCATTAAATTTTTTGAAAAAATATTTGAGTTGTATCTCTCCAACTGGTAATGAACGAGAAGGACAACTCTGCTGGGCTGATTATATCAAACCCTATGTAGACAAGATAGAATTAGACCCCTATGGCACCGCTTACGGGATCATCAATCCGGACAAGCCTTATAAAGTAGTGATTGAAGCACATGCAGATGAAATTGGCTGGATGGTTAACTACATTACAGATAAGGGTTTCATTTATGTCATTAAAAATGGAGGTTCTGACCATTTAATAGCACCTGCAAAAAGAGTAAAGATTAGTACCTCAAAAGGAATTGTGAAAGGTGTTTTTGGGTGGCCTGCAATTCATACTCGAAGATCCAAAACAGAAAAAATTGTGCCCAGCGTTGAAAACATATTCATCGATGTAGGAGCGTCATCAAGACAAGAAGTACTCGAGATGGGAATCCATGTCGGTTGTCATGTTACTTTTGAAGATGAATTCGATACGCTTAATGAGAAGTACATCATTGGTAGAGCTTTGGATAATAGACTTGGTGGATTTTGTATTGCTGAAGCAACGCGATATTTAGTAGAGAACAATATCGAACTACCTTACTCTCTTTATATTGTCAACTCAGTTCAGGAGGAGATCGGTCTTCGAGGTGCTCAAATGATTGTAAAGAGAATTCAGCCCGATGTGGCCATTATAACTGATGTTACTCATGATACAACGACTCCATTGGTGGATGAAAAGAAATACGGTTCTGTAGCGTGTGGAAAGGGACCTTCTTTAACTTATGCTCCGGCAGTGCACAACAAACTTTTCGATTTAATAGTGGATGCGGCGAACAAGAATGATATACCATTCCAACGTGATGTCGCCAGTCGGGGAACAGGAACGGATACGGATGCCTTTGCCTATACTGCTGGTGGGGTTCCCTCTGCTTTAATTTCAATTCCATTGAGGTATATGCATACGACGGTTGAGATGGCATCTTTAGAAGATGTAGAAAATGTCATCAAACTTTTTGTAGAGAGCTTGAAAAATATCAATGAAAACCACGACTGGAGTTATTATAAAATAAAACCATAAATTGAATTATTTCTTAAGGGAATTCTTAGACAGGCTGTTGTACGGTAATATTATCATTGCAACAGCCTGTTTGTTTTTTTCCTTAGAATTTTTTTTTCTGGCAGAGATTGAATCTGCTATGCCGTATCTTCGGTTTTGTTTCTATGGAACACTAGCCCATTATGGCTTCCATAGACTTTACAACATAAGAATTAACAATTCTGAAAAGGATTCTCCTAGAAATCAAAAAATTGCCAAATACAGGGTCATTATTTTAGTTCTTTCCTTGGTTGGCCTTTTTGTTTCACTTAAGATCTTGTTATTTGAGTTTAAAAGCTCATACTTTGATTTTGTGTTTCCGGTAGTAATAGCTGTATTTTACAGTGTTCCAATTTTCAGGAAAAGACTACGTGATATTGCCTATTTAAAAGTAGTACTCGTCGCATTGGTATGGGCTTATTTAAGTTCATTTTTACCGGCAAATTTATATGGCTTTTCCAATATCTGGTTGATATCTTTTGTTTTCTTAGAACATTTTCTTTACATATTCACCATTACACTGGCATTTGATCATAGGGATAACGATAGTGATCGAACACTGGGAGTAAAGACCTTTGCCAATCAGTTGAGCTTTGATCAACTCAAGACCATGATGATCATTGGCTTGATATTATTGCAACTGGTCAGCTTTTCAGGATATTTGTTTGGTTTCTATTCTGAGCAACTCACATTAGCTTTCTTTCTATTTTATATCTTGCTGTATTTTATACTGATTGTGCGATTCTCGAAAGAAGCCAAAGATTATTATTATTTATTCCTTGTTGATGGAACTATCATTTTGCACGGATTGTTAGTGTTCTTTCTCAATTAGAAACATATAAAACTGATAACATCAAATTATTTAAATACTATATCAACTCATTCAAGGGATTATCCAAGGAGATTTGGCTATTATCTCTTATTAGTCTGATCAATAGAACAGGTACTATGGTACTGCCTTTTCTATCGATTTACCTAACTGACGAGTTGGATTTTAGTTTTTATCAGGCGGGTTTTATACTGAGTGTTTTTGGTGTAGGTTCTCTTTTTGGTAGCTTCTTAGGTGGACATCTGGCCGACCGGATAGGTTATTATTCTGTCATATTCTATAGCCTGTTTTTAGGTGGACTTTCTCTATTTGGATTTTTATGGGTTCATGATTACTACGGACTATGTGCTTTGGTTTTCTTAGCCAGTATGGTTGGCGAGGCTTTTAGGCCTGCAATGATGGCCAGTATTGCAATTTATTCAAAGGAGGAAAATAGAACCAGATCTATTGCACTAATTCGACTAGCTATTAATCTCGGTTATGCTCTGGGCCCTGCTTTGGGTGGCATTCTAGCCTACAATGTGGGATATAATTATCTATTCATCATAGATGGAGCTACTTGTATTCTCGCTGCTTTTGTGATGAGAATGACGCTCAGAGAAAGGACTAATCAAGCTCAGAAAGATGACAGCGAAAATATCGTGGAAGATGAAGGATCCCCACTACAAAACGCAAAATTCCTGTATTTCCTCATCGGTATGATGTTGACGGGATTAATATTTATGCAGTTGTTTTATGCAGCACCTGTTTATTATAAAAATGATTTGGGGCTTAATGAAAATACCATTGGTATGTTATTGGCTTTGAATGCTATGTTTATCGTCATATTCGAAATGCCCATTATACACAGCCTGGAAGGAAGATTTAACCAGGTACAGATGTTAACCTTTGGATCACTACTCATTGGTATTTCCTATTTGGTGATGTCTGCATTTCCCTCTATCATTTTGGTTGTTGCCTATGTAATTCTAATCAGTCTGGGAGAGATGTTTAATTTTCCTTATTCGAACCAATTGGTGATGGAAATATCTGATTCGAAAAGAGGTCAATATCTCGCCTATTATACTATGGCATTTTCTGTAGCTCATATTTTTGCTCCTAGTTTTGGCCTGATTTTAGCCGAAGAAATAGGTTTTCAAATGCTTTGGTTGATTTCCGGATTAATTTGTGTCGTTGCTTGTTATGTACTTTTTAAAACGGGTAAAAAATTATTGGCGCAAAAATCCGTTATGGAAACATGAGGATACTTACAATTTCTTTATTTCTCCTTGTTTCCGGTCTTTTAAAAAGTCAGAATTTGGATTCATTGGCATTTCATTATGCCCAGCAATCCTGGTTGGATACAATACTAGAGTACAGGAAAGAGAATTTAGAAAAATTCCATCCCATTGCCCAAGAACTTATTCAAACTAATCCTGATATAGCGCGTAACTCAGATTATCTGAGTTATGTGGGAGATACCCTTGAAGATCTGCATCTTTACACCTATAGTTTTCAAGTTCATTCTGGTCAGTATGAGTATTTTCTTATTCTTGAGCACAAGGATAGCCTACAATATTTTGCGAAAAAAGAGGATAGCAATAGTCTATTAGATCGAATGGAAGTCTATCCATTGGATTCATGGTATGGCGCTCTATATTATAAATTGATTCCAAAAAAAATAAAGGGTGAGACCTACTACTTTCTTTTAGCTTTCAGAGATGTAAATCACGTAATGAATGAAAAGCTAATTGATGTCTTGTACCAAGAAGATGGAGAATTGAAATTGGGAAAATCTGATTTTTTCGAAAACGATCGCACCAGATTTACACTATCATTTTCAGATAGAGCTAATGTGAAGTTGAATTATGATGAGAACGAAAAAATGATTGTTTACGACAACTTAATACCTAGAAGTATAAATAATACTGTTGTTTATGTTCCAGATGGAAGTTACAAAGGATTGAAGTGGAAGAATAAAAAATGGACAACAGTTGAGAAGATCTATGATCACATTTCTAAAGAACCACCACGACCTAAACCGGTATTGGACAGTCGGAATAAAGATATATTTGGGAATTAATGTATCCGATCCCCTCTTAAAGCCAGGTTCTCCATTATTCCAGCTTCGAATTCAAGGTATTCCCGCCATCTTTGCTTCACCGCATCTTCATCTCCATAGTATTTAGCTAGGTCAATAAACAACCTGTAATGACCAGCTTCAGACACCATAAAGGAATGATAAAAATCTTTTAATTTGTCATCAGATATATGGAGTGATAGCAATCTGAAACGCTCACAACTTCTCGCTTCAATCAAAGCACATACCAGTAATCTTTCGACAAGTCTTTCGTCAAAATCCGAGGTCTTTTTCTGAAAACTCATCAATACATTCACATATTCATCTTTTCGCTGTCTGCCTAACTGGAGTCCTCTTAATTTCAACTCTCTGATGACTTGTCTAAAATGCCCCCATTCTTCCGTAACAATTGGTGACAACTCTTCAACAATTCTATCCTTGTCCGGATAGGACTGAATTAACGAGATACAGGAGCTTGCAGCTTTTAGTTCGCAATAAGCGTGATCCGTTAATATATCCTCAATGCTTTTCTCTGCCAGATTTACCCATCTTGGGTCGGTGACCAATTTTAATCCTAACATAATCTTCCTATTAATACTTGGAGTCGAAACAATTTGGTAGATTGTCAAAGGTAGTATCTTTGGAATAATTATTTTAGATTCACATAAAATAGTCTTTTCGAAAAATAGAAAAAGAGTACTGGATGCAAATAGGGTTTATAACTCTTGGTTTTTGGGATATTTTGGACATTCTTATTGTAGCTTATCTACTTTACCGATTGTACAAATTGTTAAAGGGGTCTGTAGCCTTTTATATTCTTCTCGGGCTATTATTGCTCTATTCTTTGTCTTGGTTGGTCTCTGTATTAGAGATGGATCTGTTGAATCTTCTCCTTAGCCAGTTTGTCAATATCGGAGTCATATTGTTGATCATCATTTTTCAACCAGAGATTCGCAAATTTTTACTGGTTCTCGGATCTTCGGCACCATTCAATGTAGAAAAATGGTTTGGTGGAATATTTGGTAATAGGAACATTGTAGAATCTGATTCTAATTATATCAATGAGATACTTTCTTCGATCATAGAGTTATCAGAATCAAAGACCGGAGCTTTGATTGTTATGGACATGGATAATATCCCAACCAATACATGGAATGAAACAGGGGTTACTTTAAATGCGGAATTCAGTACTCCACTAACATTGTCCATTTTTAATAAGAATAGTCCTTTGCATGATGGAGCCATTGTATTAAGAGATGGTCGAATTCTTCAAGCAGGCTATGTCCTGCCACTAACAGGTAAGAAGAATTTACCCCAGCATCTGGGTTTAAGACATCGTGCGGGAATAGGTATCACAGAAAATACCGCTCATGTATCAATTATCGTATCAGAAGAGACAGGTCAAATATCTTACGCTCAAAAGGGCAATCTTCATATAAATATAGACAAGGAGCAATTAAATCAATATTTAAATCTTAGCTTTGAGCTCGAAAAATTATAGCACATAATGATCAAGACCACAGAATTTTCAGAAGCAAATAAGGAAAAGTACTTAGAACAGTTATTGACATTTCTACGCATTCCAAGCGTCAGTGCAGATCCTGAATTCAAAGGGGATGTTCGAAATGCAGCAGTATTTCTTGTAGACCATATGAAGGATCTAAATATAGATCAGGTAAAGTTGTACGAAACTGATGGACATCCTATTGTTTATGGTGAAAAAATCATCAATAAGGATTATCCTACAGTATTAGTATATGGCCACTACGATGTGCAACCTCCGGATCCTCTTGATTTATGGGAATCACCACCATTTGAACCGGTGATAAAGAAAACATCAAAACATGAACAAGGAGCAATTTTTGCACGTGGAGCTTGTGACGATAAGGGACAGATGTTCATGCATTTAAAGGCTTTTGAAGGTATGCATTCAACGGATGAGCTACCGTGTAACGTGAAGTTTATGTTTGAAGGTGAAGAGGAAGTGGGTTCTGATAATTTAGAGCATTTTTGCCGCGAATACAGTGATATGCTTGCATGTGATGTTATCCTGATCAGCGATACAAGTATCATTGCTAATGATACCCCGTCTATTAACGTAGGTTTGAGAGGCTTAAGCTACTTAGAAGTTGAAGTGACCGGACCAAACAGGGATCTTCACTCGGGAGTGTATGGTGGAGCAGTTGGAAATCCAATTAATATCCTTACTAAGATGATTAGTTCTCTACAAGACGAGAACAATAGAATTACCATACCAGGTTTTTACGATGATGTCGCCAATTTGACCTCTGAGGAAAGAACGGATCTTAATTCTGCTCCATTTAATGAAGCGGAGTACAAAGAAGATTTAGGAATTGATGCTGTGCACGGTGAATCTACTTTTACCACATTGGAAAGAACTTCTATAAGACCCACTTTGGATGTAAATGGAATATGGGGTGGATATATTGGAGAAGGTGCCAAAACAGTACTACCGTCCAAAGCTTTTGCGAAAATAAGCATGCGTTTGGTTCCCAACCAATCTTCAGATAAAATCACAGAATTATTTTCTAAACACTTCAAGAGCATAGCACCCGATTCTGTCAAACTAGAAGTTAGACCTCATCACGGTGGCGAACCAGTGGTTTTGCCTACTGAATCCATTGAATACGAAGCCGCAAAAATGGCAATGGCGGAAACCTTCGGTAAACAACCTATACCGGAAAGAGGAGGTGGTAGTATACCAATTGTCGCCCTTTTTGAAGAGGTATTAGGTGTCAAAACGGTATTGATGGGATTTGGCTTGGATTCTGATGCTATTCACAGTCCCAATGAGCATTTTGGTTTATTCAATTTCTACAAGGGAATTGAAACAATACCTTACTTTTATCATTATTATACTAAACTTAAAAAGTAAGTCAGGCAATCGGACACAAAGTTTTTCATGCATTGCATACTAGCAGCAATTAAAATAAGTTTATGTGAGGGCGAAGTTGCTACAATAGTTAACCATGGCACTTCGATCATCTAATAACGAATAAATACTTAAGTAAATGAGATACCTATTATTATTTATAACAACTTTTTTAATATTAAATATGTCAGAAGCACAAGACAATTATATGGATTCTGTAAGCTATAGCCTAGGAGTTATGGTTGCGCAAAATTTAAAACAACAGGGAATTAAAAATATCAATCAAGAGGCTTTTACTACTGCCTTTCAAGATGTTTTAGAAGATAAAGAGTTAAAAATAGATGCCGAGTCAGCATCAAAAGTGATTAATCAATTTTTTGTTAAACAAGAAGAGTCAAAATTTGCCATGAATAAAGAAGCTGGTGAGATGTTTTTAAGCAAAAACAAACAAAGACCTGAGGTAGTCACAACGGAGAGTGGATTACAATATGAAATTCTCTCCAGAGGTGATGGAACAAAACCAGCACTTACTGATAAAGTTAGAGTACACTATCATGGAACTTTGACAAACGGTGATGTTTTTGATTCATCAGTGGATCGCGGAGAGTCGATCAGTTTTCCTTTAAATGGTGTAATTAAGGGATGGCAAGAAGGTCTTCAATTGATGAATGTAGGTTCTAAATACAAATTTTACATCCCTTACGACTTGGCATACGGAGCCAACGCGGCAGGAGCTAAAATCAAGCCTTTTTCAGCTTTAGTATTTGAAGTTGAACTTTTAGGAATAGAGTAATTACATGCGATTTGATATCATTTCGGCGGTCCCAAAACTATTGATAAGTCCTTTTGATCATTCGATAATAAAAAGGGCCGTTGAAAGAGGTATTGTAAGCATTGATATCCATGACTTACGCAATTGGGGTCTGGGCAACAATAGAATCATCGATGACTACCAATACGGTGGTGGCGCGGGAATGGTCATGATGCCGGAACCTTTGGACGAAGCCATTACTAGTCTCCAAAATAGAAATGGCAAATATGATGAGGTGATTTATCTCAGTCCTGACGGAGAAAAACTCAATCAAAGTCTATGTAATCAGTTATCTCTAAAGTCGAGCATGTTATTGATTTGTGGGCATTACAAAGGGATAGATGATAGAATCAGACAACTTCACGTTACAAGAAGTATTTCTATTGGTGATTATGTATTGAGTGGTGGAGAACTGGGAGCTGCCGTACTAGTGGATAGTATCATCAGGCTGATTCCGGGAGTGATCAATGATGAGACATCAGCTTTAGAAGATTCCTTTCAGGATAATCTACTTGCTCCTCCAATATATACCAGACCTTCTAGTTTTAAAGGCATGGATGTTCCTGAAGTACTTCTTTCCGGTCATGAAAAAAACATCAGAGAATGGAGAGAGGAACAAGCTTTAATTAGAACACAAAAATTAAGACCTGATTTATTAGATGAACATCATTGAGTTTAGAGATTACTGCCTTTCAAAGGAAGGGGTTACAGAGGATACTCCTTTTGACGAGACCACCCTGGCGTTTAGGTTGGAAAATAAAATATTTGCCCTTACTGGTCTTGATGCCGTCGAACCCAGAGTCAACCTTAAGTGCGATCCGGAATGGGCTTTGGAATTGAGATCTGAATATCCAGAAGAAATATATGGCGGATATCACATGAATAAAAAGCATTGGAATTCAGTTAAACTAGAGGGTCGAGTTCCACTAGCTTTAATCTGTAAAATGGTAGATCATTCGTATGAGTTAATTCTTAAATCCTTACCGAAGAAGTTGAGAATAAAATATCAATAGTTCAGCACAGTATTCAACCCAAAACAGAAGAACTTTCGAAAAACATTACTGAAATTAGTATATTTAAACGATTTTTAATGATATGTGGTTTTTAACCGCCCTTATTAAGGATAAGGGTTAAACTAAGTAACATCGGAATTAGATCATAAAAATCAAATTCGTTGTGAAAAATCATTTTAAGTTAAGACTCTCTTTTCTATTAGGGATTATAGTCTTAAGTAATACCATTACAGCCCAAAATACACGCCATCGTTCGCAAATAATCGATCATGTTTTAGTAGCTGAGAATGGACATCCTATCCAAGGTGAGAATCCTAGGTATCATTGGACTCATTTAGCACAGGATCCCAATTACTGGGTCAAATTAAGAGACAGTTTTCATTTAAATACAGTAAGGTTACTAGTATACCGTCATCCTCAAAATTATCCCGGAGGGTGCGATGTTGGAGATTGTTACATAACTAGCCTAGATACTACCATTAACCTACTAGATATATGGGTTGATAAGGCTGAAGAAAATGGTTTTTATTGCATTATAGATTATCATCCCGTAGGTGGTCATGTAGAACAGGATACCTATGATTGGTGGAATAACATTGCCCCATTATATGCACAACGCACTCATGTAATATTTGAATTATGCAATGAACCAATAGCCTGGAATGCTAATGCTTACTCATCTCAGGTGATCGCATGGCAGGATAGTCTTTTTGGCTTAGTTCGTTCTTTAGCCCCTGAAACACATCTGATTACATGGACATTTGCCAATGCCAATGGCAATATGAAGGAGAAAGTAGACCAAGCTTTAGGGATAAATTATGATAATGCCTCAGTTGCTTTTCATGCCTACCAATACTCGAATGCGTCCATTATCGATCTTAAAAGCAATTATCCGGTCATAAATTCTGAGATTGGAGGCCACAGCGTCAATGATTACATGGATCGGATTGAGCTTATGGAAAGTTTTGATATTAATAGTTGGATAATATTGGATGGATCAGATTTTCCTTTGGACGTGACTTGGCCAAAAGATCCCTTTTTTGACAACATAACTGTTGGAAATTTGGAGGATACAGAATCACATAATAAGGCATCTGCCATCCCCAATCCTACAACAGGAATATTTTCCATTCAGCTGGAAAATGCACTTGACCAAGTCGAAATTGATATATATTCTAGTTCAGGTATTTTAATGCGACATGATTATCGTAGAGCAGAAATAAATGATTCAGATAGCTTTCAAGTTGATATTTGTGATTTACCAAATGGACTGTATTTTTATGTATTGAGAACCAAGGAATTTACTGCAAGTGACTATTTAATGAAAATTTAAAAGCTCTCAATTAATATCGGCTTCACAATAGCATTCTATATTAGAATAGAAATACTTAGTACTAAGAGCATAACTACCACAAGTAGAATAAACAATGGCATGATAAATTTAAGCCATTTGCCAAATCCTATCTCTGCAATGGCCAGAGATGGCAACAAGAGACCTGTAGGATTGATTATGTGGAAAATACCTGACCCGTATTGATATGCGTCTACAATGGAAGATCTATCTATACCAACAACATCTGCTAATGGAGCCATTATGGGCATGGTCAGTACGGCCAGACCCGAGCTACTGGGAACAAAGAAAGAAAGAACTGCAAATACACCAAATAGACAATTGATGAAAACCATAGATGGCATCCCTTCCACCATGCCTGAGGCGTAATATAGAATGGTATCACTGATCAATCCATCCTCCATTAAGACGGTTACACCTCTGGCAATTCCAATAATCAGAGCAACGCTAAGTAGGGAATTAGCACCTTTAACAAACTCTGAAACAAATATTTTTTCCTTTACTCTTCCAATGATTGCGACTAGAACAGAAGCCACAAAAAAGATAGAAGTCATCTCCAGGAACCACCAATCAAGCTTGGAAACACCATAAATCATCAGTACGAAAGACAAAACAAATATCAGTGTAATAAGTACTTTAGAAGTACCGAAATTAGTCGGGCCGGTACTAGATTCCTGTTTCCATTTATTTCTATAGTCTTCAGTCATTAATGACTTACTAGGATCTTTTCTTACTCTATTGGCATATCGAATGATGTACCAAATAGTGATCGTCAGTAAAACAAATAGAACGATTAGTCGTACTTCCAAGCCCGAAGTCCATGTAATACCTGCCGAATCCGAGGCAATGATTGTACTAAAAGGGTTTACGGTAGAAGCGGTAGTACCAATCGAAGAACCCATAAATAGCGTAGCTACAGCCACCAATGGATCATAACCGGCTGCCACAAAGACTGGAATTAGTATTGGAAAAAAGGCAATGGTTTCTTCAGCCAAGCCAAAGGTAGTTCCTCCTAGTGCTATTAAACTGGTAACAATGATGATCAACCAGTATTCCCTACCCTTTAGTTTTTGAGCCAACCACTTTATTCCCAGTTCAAATATTCCCGTATACTGAATTATTCCTATAAACCCTCCAATAATCAATACAAATAGTATCACATCAATGGCTTCCATAATTCCCTTCAAAGGAGATTGTATGAAATCTATAAATCCTTGTGGATTGGAATCAAGAGCGTAGTAAGAGTTGGGAATCCCGATAGGTTTCCATATATCTCCATTCGTGAATTTCTCTAAGGGAATTTGTATTCCTAAATCATCCAAACTTTCCTGACTTGCAGCAATCTCTGTACTACCATCCTTTGATTCGACAAGAAAAATATTTTGATCCGAATCATAGCTCAATTGTTGGAATTTTCCGGATGGAATGAGCCATGTCATCATAGCAACCAAAGCAGCAATGATTAATATTATACTATGTGCAGAAGGCAGTTGAAATTTATTTGTCATTATATGAGCTTCTTTTCATCGAATATGTTTTCCCCTTGGTCTATTGGAAGGGAATTTACATTGATATATTTCTATCTTGCTAATAAATATAAGATTTGATTTCTTATTGACCTATTCATAAAATTGTAAATCAAATTAGGATGGCAACTTTTCTTGATAACCCTTCATGGATAAAGGAAAATTTGGTCAAAATTATTTTTTCCTTTTTTGTTCTGGTGTTCCTGGCGGTTCTATCGGGAGGGTTTCAAGTAAGCGATTATTTTATTCGAGAAATTAGCACTCCACTCATCAATATTGCCTTTCTTCTCATTTTACTAGTTAGCAATATTTATTTTCTCATTCCAGAGTTTCTCAAAGGGGGCAATTGGTTAAAATACGGAATTAGTTTACTGGCATGCTTGCTTATCATTTCTCCTCTAAAGGTCTTTGCTTTATTTATAGTTTATCGAAATGATCCGTACATGCAAGGGGTACTTTTGGATGAACAGATGTTGTATTTTGCTGCTGATGTCATGGTGATTTTTCTTTCTACTACGATAAATTTAAGCCTTACATGGTTCAATCAGCAAAGGATAGTGAGAGAACTGGAACATCAGAATATTCAATCGGAAATTAAATTTCTAAAAGCTCAAATTAACCCTCATTTTCTATTCAACACCTTAAATAATATTTATTCTTTAAGTCTTAAAAAAGATGATTTAGCTCCGGAGGCAATCCTGAAATTGAGTAATATACTGCGTTATATCCTATACGAATGTAATGAAAGGGAGGTACCCATAGAATCGGAATGGAAACATATTTTGGATTTTATCGAGTTGGAGAAACTTAGAATGTCAAAGGAAATGAGCATTTTTTTAGAGTATGACATTGAAGATCCAAAAGCCAAGATTGCTCCTCTTATCATTATGACCTTCGTGGAAAACGCCTTTAAACACGGAAATCGAAGTGGTGGAGAGGACATTGATATTGCTGTAAAACTCATACAAACAGTGAAGGAAGGCATTGAGATCGAAGTCTCTAATAAATTCGGAGATAATAGAATAGAGAAAACAAGGTCGAGAGGAATTGGGCTGGAAAATGTCAAGAAACGATTGAGACTACTCTACCCTCAGAGATTTAAACTTAAAATAGAAGCTGTAGACGGACGGCATATTGTTAACTTAAAAATTAAGCCATGAATGTACTAATTGTGGATGACGAACCTTTAGCAAGAGAAATACTTGAAAACTACGTTTCTAAAATACCCGAGGTCAATTTGGTAGCGAGTATTGATAATCCAATTGAGGTAAGTAATATTCTGGCCCATAAGGATATTGATCTTCTTCTACTTGATATTCATATGCCTTCTATTTCAGGTATTGATTTGGTAAAATCCCTTTCAAAGCCCCCTAAGATAATTTTTACAACCGCATATCCGGAGCATGCTGTAGAAGGTTTTGAGCTCAATGCTGAGGATTATTTGGTTAAACCAATTTCGTTCGAAAGGTTCTACAAGGCCATTCAAAATGTGTTGGAACAATTGAGATTAGAAAAATCCAATTCAAGTTCTCAACCCGAAGAAGATCATATCTATGTCAAAGCGGACAAAAAATTACAAAAGGTCTTCTATAACGATATTTATTATATCGAAGGATTGAAGGACTATGTCATTCTTAAACTGGAAAATGAGCGCATCGTTACCCTTCAAACCATGAAGAGTTTGATAGGTAAATTACCCGAGTCCATTTTCAAAAGAATTCACCGGTCCTATATTATCAATCTCAACAGAATCGATGCATTATACGGCAATGTGGTTGAAATGCGCATAAGTGGTAAAGAAGTACATCTACCAATCGGTAAAAATTATAAAGACGACTTAGTAGATTTCATTCATCGCCATAAACTATAATTCCTAGTAAATTCTTTTTAGTATAAAACGGTAACGTTATCTACTTTAACGAATTCTTCCTCTACTCCAAAACATTTTATGTTTAAATGGATAGCGTAAACATCTGGATTGACCAGATCGCCGTTATGGGTTCCATCCCAACCAACATTTAAATCATCTGTTTGGAATACCAATTCTCCCCATCTGTTATAGATGAATAGTGACATCTCATCTATTAGATCTTGAGGAGCAACAACATTATATGTTTCATTAAGATTATCACTATTTGGAGTAAATGCATTAGGAACGAAAATAAACGGTTCAACGCAAAGACAGGTGAAATCCACGAATACCGTATCAAAGGCATCACATCCCCTTGCGTCTTCAGAATATACTGTATATGTCGTAGGTTCCGTTGGTTCCGCAATAGGATCTAATATATTGTTATCAGTAATAATAGATTCTGCAGGACTCCAGCTAACGCTCACACTGCCAGTGGTCGTAGCCAATAACTGCGTCGTTTGTCCTTTATTCACTGTTGCTGGAGAAGCACTTGCTTCAACGCTATGATCATTTTCGAATACATCAATGAAAATATTAAAGCTCAATTCACAGAACTCATTTCTCGCTGTTACCTCAATATCTATGTCCTCATCTGCCGTGACTAGGAAACACCCATCTCCTAAGTCTTCCAATATTCTATCATCGTATTCCCAATCAATGATATTTCCATTCAAATCTTCAATGGTCACTTTAACTGTATCTCCTTCACATAGGTCAATAATTGCCTCGAATGAAACATCAATTCTATAATCTACCAATTCAATTCTCTCTACTGTAGTACATCCGTCATCGGAAGTAGCTCTGACATAAAGGAAGTCTTTTGTCCCATCGTAAGTCAGCGTAACACAACTATCCGTTGATATAATATCAGAAAAATCCTCATCACAGGACCATTCAAGCTGTAATCCATTCAAGTCATCTATACAATACTCGAATTCATTATCACAAACAGGAATTGTTTCCGGTACATCAATTACGGGTGCATCCAGAATCTCTACAAATACTTCTCTTTCAAAGAAACAACCTGTCTCCGGATCGGTAATCACCACTGTATAAAGAGTATTTTCACTTGGACAAGCAGTAGGATTAGCAGCATTACGATCACTCAACCCTGTTCCCGGTGTCCACACAAAATCAAAGTCTACTGGTCCATTAGGATTTAACTCGACAGAGTCACCAGGACATTTTTCTACATCTGATAATAAGGGATAACTCAATGTATCCAACTCTATCACAAAGCTTGAATCAGTATCTATACAATGTGTGAGATATATTCTATAATCTACATTCAAAGGGAAATCTTCATTTTCGAAGACGACATCAAAGTCCAATTCTCGATATTCCATTCCATCGATAACAATAACGAAACTATCGGTTGGACATATGGTATCCCAAGCAAAATTAACGGTAATACTATCCGTACATTCAACCAGGGTCCATTCTAAATCATAATCACAACATGGTGGAATAATGTCTCCCTGACATTTGAGTGTGTCCAAACCACAGACAATTGCTTCTACATCTGGTTTAAACTCTCCACAATATTCTTCTTGATCCGGGCCATAATCATGGGTGTAAGGAAAATCAGTAATCATAGAATCGGGATGCAAAGGATCATTTGGACATAATGTGTATACATCACAATTTTCTCCATCACAAGTAAATATTACTATTCCTTCAGTTGCATCAATTACAGTACAAGTAATCGTGGGATTACCATCATCAGAAATGAAATTAACACATAAGGTATCTTCTACAAAACAGCCCAAATTTCTTGATGAAGAAACGGTAACTAGAAAACAAGTGTCTTGGAATATCATTAAGGACGGATTAGGATCTGTCGAAAAAGTATCGTTGTCAAAGGTCCTCCATGTATAAAAATAATCCGGATTGAAATTAGGGTGCAGTTCAGCGATATCTCCTTCACAGACGTAGACATCATCGAAGTCATCTACATCATCTAAAGGTAAAATGGATAGCGAATCCGAGTGTGTTGCAGAACAACCATCTTCCGTATAAACGGTCAGGGTTACTTCATACTCCCTTCCATTGTTTAACAATAAATCAAAGCTGTCCAAATTAGATCTCAATACATTGTCAATCTCCCACTCCCAAGAGACTATGTTCTCTCTGTTGTAAGCAGTTGATCTGTCCACAAAAGTTACATTGGTGGTAGGAGCGGTACAATCATCGATGAACAGCTCAAAGTCAGCAGTCAAGTCAGTCAAAACGATATGTATATCAGAAGCAGTACTATCTGAACATGCCGTTCCCGGTTTTGAAATCAGGAGCAAGGTATAAACCCCGGTATCGAGGACGGTAAAACTTGGATTTTCAAGTGTGGTTTGTTCTACAATAGAATTCTCATAGCTCAATTCCCAAAGGAAATCTTGCGTATTGGGTGTGCAGTTTGAAGGGTTAATGACATAATCCTCTCCTTCATAGAAGCAGGCTACGGTATCAAGGTCAAAGCAGGCCAATGTATTATCACAGTCCGTTACATTATACTGAAAGTCTCGTCTCACGAAACCTATCAAATCACCAAAAACATTATATTCTTCCACACAAACTCCTATTACATATCTACCTAGTCTTTGCGGAACACCAGTAATGAATCCGGTCAAACTATCCATGGCGATGTTGGGAGTCCCATCAAGCATAAGATCTTCGCTAAATCCTACTTCCCATTGAACAGAGTCGTATCTCTCAAATATTTCAGCGTTGGTTACATTATCCAAAATTGGAGTAGAATCTACACGGAAAGGAGTCAAAGGAATATTAAGCGGAGTACATAATCGGTATCTCACTTCATTGCCAAATTCAACCGTAGATTCGTCTACACCATGATCCCAGTTAATCGGCTCATCAACGCAGATTGCAAGTGGTGGCCAATCGGTAAACATAAGACTGACACCACAATCATTGTATTTCTCTTCTGACATATAGCTCAAGAAGATTGAACCTGTCTCCTCGTCGTTGATAATATTGACAATGTCATCATTTCGACAGCACTCAAAGTAACTGAAATAAAATCCACCAACTGGTTCAGGTAAATTGACTATAAAGGAGTAATTCGTTGTTTCAACACAAATATCTGGTGGGATAAGACATGAATCCGCTACAATAGGTGTCAAGGTATCTCGATCATTGAGGGATAATTCATACTCCATTTGGAATGTTCCCTCATCGTGAATCCCCAAAAATGCAGGATCATCAAAATCAGCTATACCATTATCACAATCTCTATATATGATCAGATTGATCAAATACTGACTATCAGCCAGGCATTCATAAGTGATCTCACCTCCAATGATGTGTGTTGCATTTGCTTTTTGAACAAAACAAAAGCAAGAGATAAGAATCAAGCTGGCTAGGAGATTTCTGACTTTAGTAAGTTGCATGAACGCGGATTTTATTTCAAGAAATTAAAAGCTATAGCACTAACTGCTTTATAATTAGAAGAAGTAGAAAAAGAGTGTTCTTTAATCATCTCTTGGGCTAAATTTGATCTAAAGACTTCATTTAAATTATTAATTCTTCCAAAGGGAATATTACTACTTAAAAAGGCTTGATTAAGTTCTTTCCAAAATAAGCAATCAAATTTAGACTGCAAATAATTGGCTAATAATATTCTATTCCTAACCCTATTAACGTTTAGAGCATACCGTTTGTGAATGTTTTCATCATCAATCTTTAGTATTTGTAATAATTTAACAAATTGTTGATCTGTCCCTATCCCTAATACGAAGAGGATTTTGTCTTTAGATAAAAATGATTCACCATAAGGTGCGATGCTTGGATGAAGGCTCCCTTTGGGTTCTGGAATAACTCCGGTATTGAGATAAGCAGATGCCTGATTAATTAATCCTGTCAATGCACTTTTGTATAACGATACTTCTATCCAGCTCCCTTGACTTGTTTTGGTTCTTTTTAATAGGGCAATAAGAATGGCTTCTTTGATCTGATGTCCGGCTAAAACATCAATGAATGCTACGGGAAATTTTAGCTTGTCCGATCTAGTATCTTTTGCATTGAGATGCATATAACCACATTCCGCTTGCAGTGTAAAATCAAAAGCTGTTCTTGGATTATCCGGATCATAAGCGACCAAATTGACGATAATCAATTTTGGAAAACTATTGGCCACTTTGGCCAATTCTACGCCCAACTTTTTCTGGCTTTCAGGCTTGAGGTTAGTTATAAATATATCTGCATCTTCCAACTCTTTGAAAAAAGCAGCTTTTCCATCTTCTGTTTTCAGATTGCAATATCTAATTTCCTTGAAGAGATTGATAGATGCAAAGTAGGCAGAGAATTCATCTTCCGAGTTTTCATCAGGAGTTTTCCATGATCTGGTGATATCACCTCCTGTTGCAGGATTTTCGAATTTGATAACGTTTGCTCCTAATTCCGCGAAGAATTGTCCTGCTGAAGGTCCTGCCAATGCGTTGGATAGATCTATCACTTTTAGATCTGAAAAAAAATTATTCATAAAAAAAGGCACATGAGGATTTGTCTCATGTGCCTTAAAACTAAATTAATTTATTCTATTATCCGCTACACATGATACAATCTTGGTCATCAAGACTGCATACCTGATTCTGAACTTCGTCTTCACTACCGTTCATCTCTTTTGTAGCCATTACCTGATTTCCAACAACTGTCTTTGTACCAGTACCTGTTCGCACATTTTGGTACTTAGAATCAATGGTAAACTTAATGGGATCTGTTGCCGCTTTTGTTCTCAAATAATACATACCTGTCTTCAGTCCTTTAGACCAAGCGTAAAAATGCATACTTGACATTTTTCCAAAACTAGGTTCCTGAACAAACAAGTTCAAACTTTGACTCTGACAAATAAATGCTCCTCTATCCGCACTCATATCAATGATGGCTTTTTGACTCAACTCATAAGCCGTCTTATACATCGCTTTGATTTCATCTGGTATGATATCAATGTCTTGAATCGAACCATTGTTAGCCATGATTCTTTGTTTCATTTCATCATCCCATAAACCTAAGCCGATCAAATCATTGAGTAAGTGTTTATTCACAACAACGAACTCTCCGCTTAATGTTCTTCTAGTGTAAATATTAGAAGTATAAGGTTCGAAACATTCATTGTTTCCTAGGATTTGTGAAGTAGAAGCCGTCGGCATTGGCGCCAATAAAAGACTGTTTCTCAATCCGTGTTCTTTTATTTCTGACTTCAAAGATGTCCAATCCCATCTGCTTGATGGAGTTACATTCCACATATCAAATTGTAGAATTCCTTTACTCGCAGGAGACCCTTCAAATGACTGGTAAGCTCCTTCCTTCTTGGCTAATTCGCAAGACTCCGTCAAAGCTGCAAAATAGATGGTTTCAAAGATATCTTTATTAACCTCTTTTGCCTCTTCACTATCGAATGCCATTCTCAATAACAAGAATACGTCAGCCAAGCCCTGAACACCAATACCTATTGGTCTATGTCTAAGATTACTGTTTTCCGCTTCTTTGATCGGATAGTAATTCTTGTCAATAATTTTATTCAAGTTTCTCGTGATAACTCTGGTTACATCGTAAAGCGCTTGATGGTCTACTTCCCTTTCTTCTGTTACATACTTAGGTAGCGCCAGAGAAGCCAAATTACATACCGCAACTTCATCAGGAGCCGTATATTCTATGATCTCAGTACAGAGATTGGATGACCGTATGGTTCCGAGATTCTGTTGATTCGATTTTTTATTGGCCGCATCTTTATATAAGATGTAAGGAGTTCCTGTTTCGATTTGTGATTCTAGTATCGCAAACCAAAGGTCTTGAGCCTTAATTTGTTTTCTAGCTCTGCCCTCGTTCTCATATTGATGATACAACGCCTCGAATTCTCCACCATAGCTATCGTATAAACCGGGAGCCTCATTTGGACAGAACAAAGACCACATTTCATCATTCTTCACTCTTTCCATAAAGAGGTCTGGTATCCAAAGTGAATAGAACAAATCTCGTGCTCTAAGCTCTTCTTTTCCGTGATTCTTTCTAAGATCTAAGAAATCAAGCACATCACTATGCCAAGGTTCTAAATAAACTGCAAAAGCCCCTTTACGTTTTCCACCTCCTTGATCGACATATCTTGCTGTATCATTAAATACTCGTAGCATTGGGATAATACCGTTGGATGTTCCTCCTGTTCCTTTGATATAACTTCCTTTAGCGCGTATATTATGGATGCTCAATCCAATTCCTCCTGCAGATTGTGAGATTTTTGCACATCTCGATAAAGTCTCGAAAATTCCACTAATACTATCGTCCGTCATGCTTAAAAGAAAACAACTAGACATCTGTGGTTTTGGAGTACCTGCATTAAATAATGTCGGCGTGGCATGGATGAACCACTTCTCGGACATTAAGTTGTAGGTCTCGATAACGTCTTCAATATTATCGCCATGAATTCCTATTGAGGCTCTCATCAACAAGTGTTGAGGTCTTTCGACGACTTGTCCTTCTGCTCTCAAAAGATAAGATCTCTCTAAAGTCTTGAATCCAAAATAATCGAAATTATAGTCTCTATCGTAAATGATAGCGCTATTCAGTCTATCTCTATTTTCCTTTATGATCTCCATTACATCATCTGCAATAAGACCTGCAGATTCTCCTGTCTTCGGATCGACATATTCATGCAATAATTGCATGGTCTGATCAAAACTCTTGTTCGTGTTTTTGTGCAGATTCGAAATTTCAATTCTAGCTGCTAAAATTGAAAAATCCGGGTGTTGCACACTCATGGTTGCTGCTGTTTCTGCCGCTAAATGGTCCAGTTCTGTAGTCGGCACTCCGTCGTAAAGACCTTGAATCACTTTTTTCGCGATCTCAATTGGATCTACAAAATCCGGATTCAGTCCATAACACAATTTTTTGATTCTCGCGGTAATCTTATCGAAACTTACTGCTTCGTGCTTACCACTTCTCTTTTTGACCTTCATAGTTTACCCATTTTTTGAGGATTATTCCCTATTAATTAAAAACTCTCATCTAACCTAAATACCTGATTCTCTCTTCCTGCTAGTACTCCGGACTTTTGATAGTCCCCTACTCTCTTTTCAAAGAAATTAGTCTTTCCCTGTAATGAAATCATTTCCATCCATGGGAAAGGATTCTCCGCATTGTACACTTTGTCTTGACGAAGCGCTACCAACAAACGATCAGCAACAAACTCGATGTATTGACACATCTGTTCTGCATTCATTCCTATCAGTTTAACTGGTAGAGCATCAGAGACAAATTCCTTTTCTATTTCTACTGCATCTGTAATGATCCCTCTTAATACTTCAGGATCTAATTTGTTTTGTACATGGTCATTATAGAGTAGACAAGCAAAATCGCAGTGCATTCCCTCGTCCCTTGATATTAATTCATTCGAAAAGCTCAATCCCGGCATTAAGCCCCTTTTCTTTAGCCAAAAGATGGAACAAAATGACCCGGAAAAGAAAATACCTTCTACCGCAGCAAAGGCAATCAATCGCTCTTGAAAAGACCCCTTATCTATCCACCGTAAAGCCCATTCAGCTTTCTTTCTTACACAGTCAAGGTTCTCAATAGCATTGAATAAAAAGTCCTTCTCTTTTTTGTCTTTTATATAGGTATCTATCAATAAACTATAGGTTTCAGAATGGATATTTTCCATCATAATTTGAAAACCATAGAAGAATTTAGCTTCGGTATATTGTACTTCGTTGACAAAGTGTTCGGCTAGATTCTCATTAACAATACCATCACTGGCTGCGAAAAAAGCTAAAACGTGCTTAATAAAATGTCTTTCATTATCATTCAACTTATTGCTCCAGTCATCTAAATCGGGTGTGAGTTCAATTTCTTCTGCAGTCCAAAAACTTGCTTCTGTTATTTTATAAAACTTCCAAATGTCGTCGTGTTGTATCGGAAATAAAACAAAACGGTTTGGATTCTCTTGTAATATCGGCTCTAATGCATGATTCATAGTATAAATTTTACTTCATATTGCTTGCAATATAAAACAATATGTTTTAAAAACATAAAAACTAAAGTATACTCAATGATAACTTAGTGACGCCTTTGTTATACTTTACGCTTTTCCCTAGAAGCATTCTTTTAAGTTTTATCTCATTGCACATAAAAGAGATTCATGCTTCGAAGAGTAAAAGTATAAACTATATCAAAAAGTCTAAAATTAACTTATTAACAGATGTTGAAAACTGTAAGTGTAAGTTTAATAATAATTTATATCTGAGTAAAATCTATAATAAGCGCTTGCGCATGAAGAAGATCGCTAGTAGTAAACTCAGAATAACTGAGGCGCCTACAATAACAAATATAGCCATCGGATTACTCTCTAATCCATTGGGAACATTCATCCCGAACACGCTAGCAATTAAGGTCGGAACTGATAACATGATCGTTATCAAAGTCAAGCGCTGCATGATGGCATTAATGTTATTAGATATAATCGAAGAATAGGCTTGCATGGTACTCCGAAGGATGTTGGTATATACATTGGCCATCTCTAATGCTTGACTGTTATCAATGATCACATCCTCTAATAAATCACTTAATTCATCATTGTTTCGAATTCGAAGTAAATCAACACGCTTTAATTTCATTTTGAGAAGTTCGTTGCTGCTCAAACTATTAACAAAGAAGACCAAGGACTTTTCAATACTCAACAATGCGATCAATTCCTTACTCTGACCACTATCATTTAATTCTTTTTCGATTAAATTCCTTCTGAGATTGAGCTTTTTCAACGAATGTGTAAAAGCCAACACATTTTGCTCCAACAACTTCAAAACAAAATGAGCGTGATCATCGGTATTTAGTTTTTTAATTCTTCCACTGAGAAAATCCTCGATGATATCATTTTTATACGCTGTGATCGTAACCAAATTCTCCTCGGTCAGAATAATACCAATGGGAACCGTGATATAAATGGCTTCATTTTCAGGATCAACCTCATTTACAAATGGAGAATTAATTACAATGAGTAAGGCGCCCTCTTCGTACTCATATCGAGAACGCTCATCAATATCCAGTGAATCCGTAAGAAAATCAATAGGTATGTTCAGTTTTTCCGATAGAGCTTCCAGCTCTTCCAGACTGTATGGAGGAGAAATATTCACCCAGGACCCTGGCCTGTTCTCTTCCAGAATCTCAAGTCTAGATTTCGTTAACTGATAATACCTGATCATACTAGTTCAAATGACAACAAAACTAACATATTGCCGATCAATGCATAGTAAATGCATCATATTAAAAACACTAAAATATATTTTTTAGATCGCAATACATCATTTTATTCATTTCAAGTCAATGAGATCAATATTCGAACCAATTTTGTAAGTTTTGTAACAATATTTAGTGCACAGCGGGGATTAGCTGGTCAGAAATTTAAACATGCGTTTGTCTATCTCCCACAACTCCCCGGAGCCGAGCGATAAAATGCCTGCATTTAAATACAATTGAGCGTAGAACTCCTCAATGGCACTTGCTTGTTGTTCATAGTTCAAATTCCTTATATCATTCCGTCCAATGACCCAATCTCTAAAGAAACTTTCTTTACCATATTGATAGGCTTGAGGAGAAGCTTGTGCAGCCAGAGCTCTCATGATATAGCTCACGCCATACTTCTGGTATTGCCAGATATGAGTCAATTCATGAATAAGTGTTCTTCTATCTAAAGAGTGGTAGCTATTAATACTTCTTATACTAGCGTAAACAACTTTTCCTTTTTGTGTACCAAAACTTCTGTTCTCATTGATTCTAACTCTGTCAAAGTCCAGACTAGATCGAAAGATAGTTGCGGCGAGTCTTCTCTCTTCGGGTCGTAACTTTCTAGAATTGGTGAGATACTTTACGAATATTTCATAGAGGTAGTCCAGACCTAATAGAGAAGTAAAAATGAGCAGCTTTTCTAAGCTTAACCACATCAATGAAGTCAAACTCGAAAAGCCAATTTTTCTGTAATCATAAAACCGAAATAACTCTCTTAGATTTACTTTCCACATCTTGTCAATCAAATCTTAATATCCTCAAAGGATGTATTTTCTGAATGTAGGAGCTAGGTATTAGCATAAATAACATAACAGCGATTAGCACCCCTAAGTTGAAGATGAGCAAATAAGAAACATCTATTGAGATGGGAACATATTTTAAATAATAATCCTCCTCAGATAATTTAAACACCTTAAAGTACTTTTGAAACAGACAAAGACCGATTCCCAATACATTACCTATCAATAAGGACCTCCACACTATTCTCATTCCCAGACTGAAGAAGATCATACGAATATCTTTGACGGAGGCACCAAAGGATTTCAAGATTCCTATCATTCTTATTCTATCTATGATCAATATTAAAAGTACCGTTGCGAGATTGATCAGAACTACAATGCCTAGTAAAACAACAAGTACTACTTCGTTTTGAGATTGGAGCGCGAGCCATTGAAATATGTTTCGAAACTTTTGAGTTACGCTGGTGGAAAACCAATCTAAGGGGAGGTGCTCGTAGAATATATAATTGTTGAGACTTTCAGCCTTCTCTGCTTCCGAAAGTATTAGTTCGTATCCAGAGACTTGATCTTTATCCCAGTTCTGCAAATCTTGGAGAAATTCTAAATTGGTGAAAGCAAATACCCGGTCATATTCCAATAATCCCGTTTTGTAAATCCCACTGACTTTGAGCCTTTTGGTTTTTTGTTTACCATTTCGAATCCAGTGGATTTTGACAAAATCTCCTGTATCGATGGACAGTCTTTTGGATCCGTGCTCAGAAATGAGTATTTCATTTTTCTCTAATCCGGATCTCGGATAACTACCCTTAACCATGTACTCAGTATTATCCAGAAAGGCTTTGGGCTCAGAAGCCTTTAAGAAGATTCCTTCATATTCTGTTTTTGATTCTAGCATTATTGGCAAGGTGATAAAACTTCGAACGTCCTTTACATCCACATTCTCATTACTATTGCTAACCAACTCACCCTGGGAATTCATTTCTTCCAGAGGGTATTCTTTGATGGCCTTTATCTCGTCAATAAAATCCTGATCAAGTTCAATAGGTGCAGATTCAAAAGTTTGTAAAAAATCTGTACTGGTCACATGTATGTGACCCCAGAAATTGAAAATTTTAGTGGAAATCTCATTGTGGAAACCCCGTATTATTGCAGAAGCAGCAATTAAAATAGCAAAACTAATGCCCATTGTCCACTGAGCAATGTTTAATACTACCTTAATTCTGCTGCCTTCGCTTGATTTGAGTTTTTCAAGTATCAAGCTTCTAAAGGAATTCTTTGAGACCATGAAGTTTATCCTATAATTAAAGATAGATAAAAATATTATTTTGATGATTTAAGGTATATTTTTGCTTCAAAACGATATTATATGAGTTTGAGTTTGCTAGAGGAGATGAAATGGAGGAATTTGATACATTCTTCGACACCTGGAATTGGAGACGAACTATCTAAAGGCCCTGCAACAGGCTATATAGGATTTGACCCAACTGCTCCATCATTAACTATAGGTAATTTAGTGCAGGTCATGTTATTGAGTTTCTGGCAAAGAGCGGGAAATAGACCAATTGCACTTATGGGTGGTGCCACGGGTAGTATTGGAGATCCCAGTGGTAAGGACAAGGAGAGAGAATTGAAGTCAAGGGAAGAATTGGATTATAATTTAGAATTTCAAAAAAAGCAAATTGAAAAATTGCTCGATTTTGAATCCCCGAAATATGGAGCTCGAATAGTTAACAACTATGATTTCTACAAGGACATGAATGTTCTTGATTTTCTTAGAAAAGTAGGTAAAAACCTAACTATCAATTATATGATGAGTAAGGATTCTGTCAAAAACAGATTGGAATCCGGTTTATCCTTTACAGAATTCAGTTATCAACTTCTACAAGCCTATGACTTTCAATGTCTGTACAAGGAATATGGCTGTACTTTCCAGATGGGAGGATCCGATCAATGGGGTAACATCACTTCTGGAATTGAATTCATACGTAGAAATATACCAAACAGTAAGGCATTTGCCTTTACCACTCCCCTACTAACTAAGTCAGATGGGAGCAAATTCGGTAAATCCACCAGCGGAAATATTTGGCTAGATCCAAAGATGACTTCGCCATATCAATTCTATCAGTTTTGGCTGAATATTGCAGACTCTGAATTGCCATCAATATACAGATACTTCAGCCTTAAGTCGAAAGAGGAAGTAGAATCATTGGAGTCAGAGAATCAAGATAATCCTCGTTTTCTAAAAGAGATTATAGCTGAGGAATTAACGGTAAGAATCCATAGCGAAGAGGACTTTAAGAATGTCAAGTTTGTCAGCGAATTACTCTTTAATAAAAAGGCTCAAAAGGATTTACTTTTTGAGATGAGTGAAGAAAGTTTTGCAATGCTGATGAAAGAAATTCCTAGTTTTTATTCGACCAATACGGATATCAACATATCAGATCTACTTGTTGGAGAAAATCTAGTATTCAATTCGAATGGAGATTTGAGAAGAGCCATTAAGAATAATGCGCTTAGTATAAATAAAGAAAAAGTTGGTCATCACGAGTTAAGAATGCAGTCGTCTGACTGGATTATGGGCAAATTCTTGATGGTAGAAAATGGTAAAAAGAACAAATTTATCATTGAAAAAAAATAGTGTGAATAAGAAGTTTCTTGAAAAGATTTTCTTGTCCCATCAGCATATCTGTAAGCTTCCCAATGCTCAGAAAACGGAGGAATGGATAGAATCACTATTGGGTTTTCTGTTTCCTGCCAGATCTTCGGTTTGCTATCAAAATGCGGATGAACTTCGAATTCATGGCAATGAAATAGTTTCTCTTTTTAAGGACTTATGCCGAGACTCGTTTGAAGGAAATGCCAACGTCGAACTAATTGGAGATTCTTTCTTTCAAAATTTAGAATTCATACACCAACTTTGTATGGATGATGCTACTGCTATTTACGAGGGTGACCCTGCTGCGTCGTCTTTGGAAGAAGTAATCGGCACTTATCCTGGATTTTATGCCATCTCGATTTATCGTATTGCGCACCAAATATACAATTGGGGTGTGCCCTACTTGCCCAGATTATTGAGTGAGATTGCTCATTCGAAAACTGGTATTGATATACATCCCGGAGCAACGATCGGAAAGTCTATGTGTATTGACCATGGAACAGGTATTGTCATAGGAGAAACCACTATGATCGGCAATTATGTCAAGATATACCAGGGAGTAACGCTTGGTGCCCTAAGTGTTTCGAAGGACATGGCTAAAAGTAAAAGGCACCCAAGTATTGAAGATCATGTGGTTATTTATTCAGGAAGTACAATCTTGGGCGGAAATACGGTCATCGGCTCTAATTCTATTATTGGTGGAAATGTCTGGCTGACAGAAAGCGTTCCGTCTAATTCGTTCATTTATTACTCACCGGCGGGCTTGATAAAACGGAAAAAGAATGAGCAATAATAAAATTACGGATCTAATTGGCAACACCCCTTTGGTTGAGATACGTACAGAGCGAATGCATCCCGATGTGCACTTATTTGCAAAACTAGAAGGACAAAATCCAGGAGGAAGTGTCAAAGATAGACCTGCATATAATATGATTAATTCCGCTTTAAAAAATGGAATAATTAACCACAATACTAAGCTTGTTGAGGCTACTAGTGGAAACACGGGAATTGCTCTTGCCATGATATGTTCTTCTCTCGGAATAAATATTACTTTGATCATGCCAGCTAGCGCTAGTGAAGAAAGAAAAAAGGTGATGAGGGCCTATGGTGCAACGCTTATAGAAACGGATCCAAGCAAGACCATTGAGTATTCTAGGTCCATGGCTAAAGATATGGTACTTAATGAGGGTTATGTTCAACTGGACCAATTCAACAATTCTTACAACCCTGAAGCACATTTCTTGACAACCGGGCCTGAAATATGGCGCGACACGAATGGCGCAATCACTCACTTTGTTAGCAGCATGGGAACAACAGGTACCATCATGGGCTGCTCTCGGTTTTTGAAATCTAAAAACCCTCAGGTACAAATCATTGGTGTCCAGCCAAAAGAGGGATCCAGAATTCCAGGTATTAGAAAGTGGTCAAAAGAATTTCTTCCATCCATATTCGAAGAGAAACGAGTAGATAAAATAGAATTAGTAAGTGCGCAAGAAGCAAAAATTCATGCCAATGAATTTTCAAGTAAATTTGGCATTTTTGCCGGAATGAGTTCAGGCGGTGCAGGTGCTATCGCACTGAAATTGGCAGAAAACCTTAAAGAAAAAGCGAACATAGTATTTATAGTTTGCGATCGAGGAGATAGATATTTAAGTACAGATTTATATAATTAACAAGAGATGTCAACAGTACAGGATAAAAAAATCATTTTTTCAATGGAGGGAGTTTCTAAAACTTATCCTCCTAAAAAGCAGGTGTTGAACAACATTTGGCTTTCATTCTTTTACGGCGCCAAAATTGGAGTCTTAGGTCTAAATGGATCGGGTAAATCTTCACTCCTAAAAATCATAGCAGGAGTTGATGACAATTATGCTGGCAAGGTCTATTTCGATGGCAATTTCAAAATTGGCTATCTCGAGCAAGAGCCTACATTGGACGAAAGTAAAACTGTTCGTCAGGTTGTTGAGGAGGGTGTCAAACATATCATGGATGTTGCTAAAAAATATGAGGAAGTCAGCAATAAGTTGGCCGAGCCGATGTCGGACGATGAAATGATGAAACTCATAGAAGAGCAAGGAGAATTGCTGGAGAAAATGGATCACTACAATGCTTGGGAGATAGATCACACCCTCAATACTGCAATGGATTCACTAAGATGTCCACCGGATGATGCGGAGGTTAAACATCTTTCTGGTGGTGAAAGAAGACGAGTAGCACTTTGCAGATTATTGCTTTCTCAACCTGATATACTTTTGCTTGATGAGCCTACCAACCATTTGGATGCAGACAGTGTATATTGGCTGGAGCAATTCTTAAAGAAATTTCCCGGGACGGTTATTGCCGTGACACACGATCGATATTTCTTGGATAATGTTGCCGGTTGGATTCTAGAACTGGATCGAGGTGAAGGAATACCCTGGGAAGGAAATTATTCTTCCTGGTTGGAGCAGAAAACCAAGCGATTGGAACAGGAAGAAAAGTCCAAGTCAAAGAGACAAAAGATCTTGCAAAGAGAGTTGGAGTGGATCAGAATGAATCCTAAAGCCAAACAATCAAAAGGTAAGGCGAGGCTTAACGCTTACGAGAAATTAAAGAATGAATCCGATAAGGAAAGAGAACAAAAACTTGAGTTATCGATCCCTAAGGGTCCCAGACTTGGTGACTTGGTCGTCAATTTGGACAAAGTATCTAAGTCCTTTGACAATAGAGTTTTAATTGAGAATTTAAGCTTTGAGATTCCTAAAAATGCCATTGTAGGGATAGTAGGTCCAAACGGTGTTGGAAAATCCACATTATTTCGAATGTTGGTGGGAGAAGAACAACCAGATAGCGGATCAATCATCAAAGGAGAAACAGTTAAAATAAGTTATGTAGATCAAAGCCATGAAGACTTGGTACCAGAAAAAACAATTTTTGAAGTGGTAGGAAATGGAAATGAGATCATCGAAGTCAATGGAAAAGATGTCAATGTTCGGGCGTATTTGAGCAAATTCAATTTTAAGGGAGGAGATCAGCAAAAGAAAATTGGTGTTTTATCCGGTGGAGAGAGAAACCGGGTTCATTTGGCTATGACTTTAAAGGATGGTGGAAACGTATTGCTACTGGATGAGCCGACGAATGATATTGATGTGTATACATTAAGAGCCTTAGAAGATGCCATTGAGGATTTTGCCGGTTGTATTTTAATGATTTCGCATGATAGATGGTTCATTGATAAACTCTCAACGCATATTTTGGCTTTTGAAGAAGATTCTAATGTTGTTTTCTTTGAAGGCAACTACGATAGTTACCTCAAAAATAAAATAGAGAGAGTCGGAGAGTTCAAACCTCGACGACCTAGTTTCAAAAGTTTGTTGTGATATGAAGAAGGTATTGATTTTTCTATGCGCTTTGAATTTCGGACTATCTTCTTGTGCAATACTGAAGAAGAATAAAAATTCAATATTCAGTAACGATCAACTACAACTTATAAAGGATGGTAAGGTAGATGAACCAATGAGGTTATTTGTAATCGATAATCACAGTGATTCAATCTTGTTAAGAACAAACAGTAAGGACGTAACTCTTCCATCCGAAGATAAGGAACTCGACTTTTTTGGGGATAGATTGTTGGCGACCATGCGAGATACACTCAATCCGGGTGTCGGAATTGCCGCCCCACAAGTTGGTATTTTGAAGAGGATAATTTGGATACAGCGCTTCGACAAGGAGGGTTTCCCGTTTGAAATATACTATAATCCGGTTATTACCAGCTATTCCATCGACAAACAAGATTGTAATGAAGGTTGCTTGTCCATTCCTGGCAAAACGGGTGTTACCAAAACAAGGGCTTTTTCCATTGTTTTAAGGCATCAACTGAGGTCTGGTGAATACAAAACTGAAGAGATAGAAGGCTTTACAGCCGTTATATTTCAGCATGAAATAGACCATTTGAACGGTATTTTGTTTATTGATCACTTAAAAGCAGAATCCTAAATTATAATTAGACTAGAATGCTTTGATGCTTATAGTACTATATATTCTGATAATACTTATTTCATCAAAGCCAAAAGTTTTTACGATTTTTTTTAGGATTTGTATAGAATTATTTTTTATATTTGTAGCGAACCTAGAGATCTCTAAAGGAGTAATCCGTTAGGGATTAATTTGACTCATGATAGCATTATCTCTTCCGGTTGTACTGGGAGAGATTTTTTTTATGCGCATTTTACACATTTTTTACTTCCAGGAATAAGCATCAATCTTTTGATATTGATCGCCCTTTTACAATTCGAGCAAAACCCAAAGTCTTCTATATTGATACTTTTCTGAGCCCAAATTAGATCATCCAATTCTTTCCTTGCCGTTCGCAAGGCAGCTTCAACAACACTCTTATTATTGATGGCATCCATTCTACTCACCCTACCTATGGAGTTCTCCGGAGCAATTGGCTGTGCCATACTTTCCATAGATAGAATCTTCTTCTTCGTCTTTTGTATAAGTTTTTGAATTCTTTCTCCTATGATTTCTTTTTCTTTTTCAGTCATACGCTTTCCGTCTCGTAATAAAACAAGGTAATATCGGTTCCTTGACCAATCAATATAACCAAGAAAACAGAAACTATTCCAGAATTAGTGAATTCTTAGTAACATGGTCTTTTTATGGATTGTCGTTTAAGAAATGGAGTACTAATCAATTGTATTAGTAGAGAAGTATTAAATTGAAATAAAACACAGTTCAATAATGCTATTCCTGCAACCAACCTTAGAATAACTCAAAGCCAAATTTGCACCAAATTTAAAATCTCATTCCTTGTAAAACTCATCGAATATTAAGTTTTATTTCATCAAATACCACCAAGAACCTAATTCGGATGCAGAAGAAAGGTTCATATATTAAAGGCTAAATATCTCTATGATATGGATAAAAGAATTTTATGCAAGAAATGACAACTCCAGGATCCTAATTTTCAAATGAAAATATTAATGACTTAGGCTCAATATGATCTTTATTTATAATTCTAAGAAAGAGTCGTTATTATTCTTCCTACATGAACCAATAGCCTAGACATCGACGAGCAAGTCAATATTTACAAATCATTGACTAAATTTGGATTTTCTAATCCAATCCAAATGGAATGAAAAAATTGAACGTGAACTGGTTCTATTTGAAAATCGGTCTAATACTTCTTGTATTAAGTAATACTTCATCGTGGGCATTTCAGGGCAATACAAAAACTGATAGTCTTGAAATAATTCTAAAATCTGCTGAAGGCGAAGAGAAAATTAAATTGCTTCAGACTTTAAGTAAGGAGTTGAAATTTAAAGATAAAGTAAAGGCTTTATCATTTGCCAATGACGGCTTAAACATATCTGGGCTATCGTCTAAGGACAGGGGCATTTTTTATATGAATATCGCGGTGATTCATGGAATTGGTGGTGACCATCGGTTATCTGATGAATTTTGTAAGAAAGCGATTAAAGAATTCAAGAAGGCAGATAATCTTAGAATGGAAGCCTCTTGCCGAGCCATTTTGGGCATTAATAGCAAACAACGCGCAGATTATGAGCAAGCACTAGATCAATTGTCACAGGCCTATGAAATATTTAATTCGGCCTCCGACACATTGAACATGATAAAGTGCAAGGGCAATATCGCTAATATCTATATTGAAACCAGGCAATTTCAAAAAGCTCAGGACAACTATCAACAGGTATTAGATTTCGCGGAAAAAACCAACAACAAAGGATTCTTAGGAATATCAGCGGGAAATTTAGCCACCATTTATAATAATGATGGTGAATACGTAAAAGCGGTTGAAATGTACTCTAAGGCCTTGCGGATCCATAACGAACTTGGTAATACACCCAATTATTCCAATGTTCTAAACAGTATCGGCGTCCTTCTGCAGAGATTGAGAATGTTCGAACATGCCATTTTAACACTGAAAAAAGTAGAGCGAACAGAATTAGAACTTGGCAATGATCTTCACCTAGCCAATGCACTTGTCAATTTAGGAGCCAGTTATTTGCATTTAGGTCAACTCGATTCTGCCTATCATTATCTTTCTCGTTCTATTGAAGTTTTTGACAAGGCAGAAAGCCCTTTTAAAAGTAGCGCCCTAAGCAGTTTAGCCATCTATCATCTCCAAAAAGAAGAACTGGATAAGGCAAGTGCTTTTATTTCGGATGCCTATCGACTTGCTCTGGATAAAAAGCAGGAGGAAGATTTGATTTTAGCAGGTGAAGTCATGGGTCAAATAGCAATGGCAAGAGATAGTTTGGACAAAGCAGAGAAGCTATTGTTGGAATCACATGAAAAATGGAAAGATCTAGACGAAAAATTCAGAGTTTATTACTCCTCACTATCATTGTCTGAATTGTATGAGAAAAAGTCTGACTTCCAAAATGCCTTGAAGTATCAGAAAATTTCTAAAGTCCTAGAAGATAGTTTATTTAATAGAGACCAAAGTATGGCGATAGCTCGAATGTTGATTGGAAATCAAATCGTGGATAGCAATGAAGTCTCACTTTTACAAAAAACCACTCAATTGCCACCAAGTAGAACTTCAAATATTTGGCGCCCAATCATCATAGCCATTTTACTGGGCTTGTTATTTCTGGGTTTTGCTTTTGTTAGTATTCGCAAAAGACGAAAACAATTCAGCAATCAGTTAAAGGAGCTTGAAACCAATAATCAATCTCTTGCTCATGAACTAAAACAAAAGAACCTCGAGCTCAGCTATCTCACCTTAACAAGTATGCAAAAAAGTGAATTTCTGGAAAAACAACAACTCGGTATAAAGGCGCTTTCGCAAAACTATCCTGAGGACAAAAAAGTACGACAACTACTTCATGCCTACCACTTCCAAAATGTAATAGAAAAGGATTGGGATAATTTTAGAAGCGTTTTCGAAAAAATAGTTCCGGACTTCTTTCAAAGATTGGCTGATAATAGTAAAAGCAGTTTAAGTCTAAAGGAGATCAGACACTGCGCCTTGATTCGATTAAATATTACTCCGGAAGATGCTGCTACCCTATTGGGTATATCGGTAAAAAGCATTCACAAAGCCAGGTATCGCCTCAGAAAAAAACTGGATTTGGAATCTAAGGAATCCCTAGAAGAATTCATACGTGCCCTCTAATACCTATTTTACGGTATGTCCTATTGTATTTTATTGACTAGCAATTAGTTAAAGCTAATGAAGTGGAATTTGTCCACTTGGATTTTTTAATTTTTTTCTAGAATTAACTAATTGACCTGTTCGTGTCTACATCGAACTACGCCTGTTCTTTTCATGAAAAATTAGATTTGAAACAAGGATAGTCTTTTTAGTTCTGTACTTAAAAGCTGCCTTTTTTTTACAAGTAAATAAATCTAATTATGATATCACGAATAGCATGGACATGTATAATTGTTTTAATATTTCTTGGAAGATTAAATGCTCAGTGCACTTCTGATGCCGGTTTTGATTTTGAAATCTGTGACGGAGCTGAAATGGTATTGCAAGGAGTAGAACCAAATGGCGTAGCGGAGGAAGATCCCTATCTCTGGACTCAAATCTCTGGTCCAAGTGCTATTATTTTAAATCCTCATGAATTATCTACACCGGTACAATATCAAAATGATGATATAATTGGTAATCTATATGTGTTCCAGCTTAAAACAAAATGCAAAGACGGCTCCTTCTCATTGGATGTTGTAGAAGTATATGTTGGAACTGACCCTGTCAATTTCCTTGGGATTATTTCCAATGAAGTGAATTGCACGCGCTATATATTAACTCCGGAGTTCAAAGACGAAATAGATCAAAATCCAAACATTCGTGTCTCTTGGGAACGTATTGTTGATGTTCCTGAAAGGTCTGTTTTATACAGTTCATTTCAAGAACTGAATAATGAATTACTGATCGAACGCAAACCAGGTACTCCTCGGAATTTTGGTGGTTTTGCACCAGATGGAATGAGCGCTGAAGAATTCTTTTGTCATGATACTCGTATTAGAATGACCATTCATAATGGAGGTTGTAAAGCGTCTGAAGAAATATCACTGATGTTTGGAATGACTCAGACTCCTGTGAGAATTTATGATCATGCCACAAATATTTGTAATAATAACATATTCTTACGAGCCTCCTTCGCGGGATGTAGAGATGGTGATTTTTCACTGTGGCGAGTAATTCCGCTAGACAATCAAGGTAGTCAATCCTTCAGTATATCAACCCCAGATAATCATGAAACCACGATTTCCTTTTCCGAAACCGGACTATATAGAATAGAATATGATTTTTATTCCGATTGTATGGGATTTGGAGGTACTGAATCCACCCAAGTAAATGTATTTCAACTGGAGAATGATTTGGAGATGGATATAGATTGGAACTTCCCTAGATTGGAATGCGATCGAAATAATTTACCACAGATCCATGAATTGCTGATCACACATAATCCAGGGCTTGAAGTTGAAATCTTCAATCTACAGGTTGATGGTCGTAGAGATTTTGATATTGCAACAATCAATAAAATCTCAGATGTTCAGACTTTAATAAGCATCGATGTTCTTTCCAGTTATCCTGATTACGGTGAACTAAGAGTTGATTTACATGGTTCGATGCCGGGTGAACCTTGCGTTATAATCGGCCAAGTCATTGCCTATGTCAATGATGAAGCGGAAATTACTGTAGATGATCCATTTCATCTATTCTGTGACAACTCCGTTAATCTTCCTGATCTTTATGATGTAAACATTCCATTTTCCCGTGGAGAATTGAGAATAGAAGGCCCCGATGACTATCATCTTAATGGTGCGACTATCCCATTAACTCCTTTTGGCAATCAACCACTAACCGACCTAACTCCAGGAAATTATACTTTATACTTCTACTTGGAGCGCAGTGATTTTAGCACTGGAACTATTTGCATTTCTGAGCTAGAGTTGGATATGATTGTCCACGCTTCATTGCCGGGGATTGCCGCGGGAAGTGACTTAAAAATTTGTGCTGGCGAAGTAGCAAGTCCCACCGGAGCCTTAGGAGACATAGATCTGACCTTACCAGGTGTTACGGTAGAATGGAGGCAAATTGATCAAAACGATCCATTAATTATAGATCAAACTGATATTTTACGACCTCTTGTAACAAATATCCAACCTGGATCAACCTATGAGTTAGAGTTTATCATAACTCTTCCTGGCGATGACTGCTTTGTAAGTGATGTCATGATCATTGAGGGACTCTTAGACTGCAGTTGTTTTGATTTTGATGATATAGACTTTGTTTTTGGAAGTTGCGATGAAGACGGTTTTAGAGAAACCAAGGCAGTTTGGAAATCTACCGGCGAAACCATAAATCAAGACGAACAATACAGTTTTCTTTGGCAGAATGTATCTTCGGATCCCGAATCAAATCCAATATTGATTCAGAGTGGCACTACTGCCGTTTTCGAATTGAGCGTTGAAGGAGACCAGTGTCATTCCGTACCAGTAGATATTCCACTCTGCTGTGATGATATCGAATCAATCGAAGTTCGAATAGGAGATTGCATTGGAGACTTAGTTGAAGTTTGCGTCGTCAACCAAGATGGAGTAAAGTTAGATCCCAAATACGCCTCGGTCTTTTCGTGGAGAACACGTAATGGGCTGGTTATAGATTTTGAGAACCCTGTATTTCTCCCATCTAACCAATCTGTGAAACTTGAAATCCGAATGAAAGATGGATGTTCTTTCTTTGCCCTATTCGAAACTAAATCATGTTGTCCTCCAATGCATGCCTGGTGTGATATAACTGAAGGGGGCAAGGTAAACATCCATTGGCAAAACGGATTGGGCCTAGGTCTTGCTTTCGTTGAAATACTGTACAATGACCCGTTCTGTCATTGCGACTCAGAGGGAGAATTAATACGTAAAACTTATTATCCGAGATCAAATCCATTTACGGTACCTACAGATTTAGGTCCATGCTTTTCTTGGAGAATTGGCTATTACTGTGCTGGAGAACAAAAAATAGAAAAAGTATACACGAAAAAACACTGCATATCAGACTGTTTTGAACAGAGACCACCGAAACTCATAGATTTTGAATATACGATATCTCCCAATCCATTCAATCATACAACGAAGATTGCGAGTGTAGAGTCATTAAGGGATACTGAAATTTCCATTTATGGAGTAGCTGGTAATCTAATTAAAACCGTACTGATAACTGAAGATATTAAAGAATTTACCATTGACGACTTGGGCTTAAACCAAGGGCATATATACTTCGTAAAGATGTCCAACCCAATAAAAGGCTGGCATAGTTATGATAAAATCTATCATATGGATTAATCATCTGTGACTATCAGCAAAGAAAAAGGAGGCATCCCGAAACTCCTTAAAAAGAAGTAGGGTAACTTAAATATTTAACTAATGAAACACTTAATTTTTTTAGCACTAGTCATTGGTATGCTTACTGCCTGTTCTGACATGGATCAAGTAAGCCCGGTTGCACAACAGGATGAACTTTCCGCAGCAACTGAAAATTCTACATCCTATGATTTTATTCATTACGTGTCGGATGATGAAACTGTGATTTATCAATACGATAAGAATATAGGCAAAGTTGTCAATACCTATATCGAAATTGATGGGGTTAGAATAAGTTCTAGGTCACAGGATGATGGTAATGGTGGCAGCAACGAAAAAAAGGATTTTTCAGGTGACCTTCATAGTAAAGAGGAAAACAGCACAGGTGGCTACAATGTGATTTGTATTAAATCACCAAATCACTGTTACACCTCCGGAAGACCTGATGCAGAACCAGATGAAGAGACTGAAGACGAAGGAAATTAAGAAAGGTGCACAGAAACACAATCTATAAAATGATATCATTACTCGTCATATTTCTTATGACGGGTAATTTTCTTGTTGGTCAAAAAATGGTAGAAATAAAACTTTCTGATCATTCAACAAGTATGAATCCAGGATATGGGAACCTAATTCCAATTAATCAAGATCTCAGTCTATTAAACCTAGATAATACCCGATTATTTCTAGTGGACAATTCTAATGGAAAGATCCATAAAGAATTTCCTGAGCAACAAATGGAAGAAGCACTGGACAACTTTCTATTACATAAGTTTGGATCAACAATTAGTAGGTACAATGAAAAAGAAAGGATATTTTGGCCGTATTGTAATAATAATCAATTTCAATACAGCAGATTTTATCGAGTCAATAATCAATTAGCTTGTCAAGTTGATGTTCCTTTAAAAGTCCCTGGTGTATCGGAAGAAGTGCTATTTCATTTTATTGTCTATTTTGATCAGAAACTCAGGGTAAAGGAAATTTATCATCGAGAATTTCACTCATCTGCCGTTGCATTATCTCCGGATACTGAAGCTTTTTTTCTAGGAAAAAATAGTTTATTTATTGGCAAAAACAATCATTTCCATAATGACTTTGCAAATTTTGTCGAGTTTAGATTAGAGGGAAATACCTATAAGTTGGTTGAAGAACTATCTCTAATTCCAGAAATACTCCTATTTAATTATTTCACCGGAAGACATTTAACGAAGTTAGAAAACTCGAATAGTTTATTTCTTCACAACGGAAAAAGAATATTTGAAACATCTCCAAATCTGCAAGAGTGTCTATCTGAAATTCCCTTTGATATTAAACAGAATGAATTATTTACAGACTTGAAAGTGGTTCATGAGTCAATTTTAATAGGAATCAAGATTCAAGTTAATAATGAAGGTGTTGCTCTTTCCGAAAAAGTGTTTCTATTTCTAACCGATTTTGATTTCAAAGAAAATCAAATCATCAAAAAATATGATGCTCTTCGATATCGTGTCAATTCGATGGAAACATTAAACGGGTCCGTATATCTTTTTATTTATGACAGGAAGAATAAGAAGTATCTCATCGAAATAATCAATATCCGGAAGGATTATTTGAACTCTCAAAACACTGGCTAATACAAGGGTAAACAAAAGGCATCGAGATATTTAGAAATTAAAAAGAATAAACAAAGGCCAAAACCTACCAAAGAAAGATCCCCCATTATTTATTGAATTCACTCTTTAGCCGTGCAAAAGCTAAAGGGTTTAAAAACATTTAAAATGAGAGAATTAATTGTATTATTTTTTTGGTTGGTTTCTATGAGCTCCTTTGCTCAATCCGGGAGTATTACTCCTGCCAAAACCACCAGCGGTGAAGATGGGGTGTTCGCAACATTTAACTTAAATGATCCTGATTTTAATCAAAACTTGATCACTTCCGGTGGATCAACAACTGGAACACCAATAGTAAAGCCTCCGGGGGCCTATACTTTCTTTGAATCACAATCTTTTGGTTGGAAATTGGTGCATATTGATATTACCGGTGAAACTGTCACCAACTCCAGTTTTGATATTAACAATAGACGAGTGGATATTATTCTAGAAGATGGAGAAAATATCTTGGTGACTTTCATCAATGATACACTTCCTAGTATCCTAAGTCCAACTTATCCTAGTTCTATAACAGATTGTCTAATGATTGGAGAAACCAATAATGACAATTTCGAAACTGGAACGGCTAATAGCCCAATTTTCGAATTGGATACCTTTGAAATGAGTTGCCCGTCTGATTATAGTTTACAGACTCCTTTGACCCCCCTATCTTACAGTGTAGCTTACGCTCAGGATCTTCAGAATGATCCTAATTATAGTGACAGTCTAAATACATTTATTTGTTCTACATCTTGGGATGGGAGTGATATGCATTCGACAAGCAATGTCACTGACAATAACCACAACTGGCTATTCACTGTAAATTTTGGTCCCAATGCTACCGATGTTAATTTAGATGGCTTCTATATAGAATCAGGTATAACCGGAGAATATAATGGAGCTAATAGTTTTATTCCTATGGGAATCTATAGTCTAGAAGTGCATGTCTGGATTAACGGAGTGCATGATATGGAATTTAATAGTCCTACCCTATTGGGACAATACGAATATACAATTATGGGAAGAGACCCAATTAATACATTATGGAGTCAGGAGTTCTTTGATTTCGGTTCGACGTATCAAAACATAGACCTTTCAAACAGTGAAGTTGTCATCGAAATCTACGGATATGTATCACCAAATCCAGCCCATTCAAATCCAAGTCCTGTCGGCAATATTGATATTTTCTTAGATGACATGCTTATGTTCGGAACAGAAGAAGCATCAAATGGGATTTGTGGCTGCAGCTCTGATCCTTGTACTCCTGAAGAGTATAGTGTTTGTTCTAATAATTCTAACACGGCCTTTCTAACGGCAGAATCTGGTTTAATGAATTACAGATGGTTCGAATACGATGAAAATACCATGATGAAAACCCAATTGATAGGAACTGGGCAGGTATTAGAAATTCAGGCAAGTGATATCGGTTCTACCGGTGATAAAAAATGCTATATCTACGAAGCGGAAGATGGGGACGGTTGTCTGGCGGAATTATGTTGCCCAATTTGCGTAGGTGTTGAGGATTGTTGCTCGTCTGGAAATTGCTATGGAGTCAATGTAAATATTAGGGTTAGGCAGTAAAGTATTTAATAACACTATAGCTAAAAACAAAAAAAGAGGACCTATTATTTTATAGATCCTCTTTTCTTTTCTATTTAGAACTTTATACCCTAGTTCTTATATTTCAAACTAGAAGCTACAATTAGGACATGGATCAACCCTTGGATTTGCTTTAGGCTGGCTGTACTTGGTTTGGACCTCTCCTATACATCCCAATATTCTAAATTCTGTTCTTCTATTGAACTGGTGATCTTCCTCAGAACATCTAGATTTAGCAGCTAAACATTCGTTGATTGGTTCTGTTTCACCATATCCTCTAGGAATTAATCGGTGTCTGGCAATACCACATTTTTCCACCATCCATCTAACAGCTGCATCTGCTCTTCTCTGTGACAATCTCATATTATAGTCAAGCGTACCTCTTGGGTCAGTATGACTACTCAATTCTACAATCAACTGAGGATTTTGTCTCATCATTTCGCATAGCTTCTGCAATTCAGGTTCTGCCTCTTTTCTGATGAATGACTCATCAAAATCATAATAGATGTGCAGCAAATATGGAACTGGTTCTCCCTCACTATAATTTTCTGCGCCAGGACTTACTTCAAAACCAAAATCATCGTTGTTATCTGCTTCAACTTCACGTCCTTTGTACATCATTTTACCATCGACATAGGAAATACCATCTTCATTTTGAACATTGGCTGGCTCTCCAGTAGCGCGATCTATATACAATCCTGTATCAACATCTTTAACTATTTGAGAAGAGTTAGGCGCACTCACATCATCACTTCCCGAACTGACTAGAACATCATCCGACCCAGTACTGCCAAATGGGTTTCCGTTGTCATCTGGATTGTTGGTACCAGTACCAGGTGTAACAGTATTTGCCGAGATCGTACTTGGATTCATAAAAATATCCACGACTAACTCAGTTGCTTCAGTTTTACAATCCGTACATTTCTCCTGCATCGGATTCATGATATAATCTTCTTTTTCAGACATGACCGTATAACAACAAGTTGACTTCAAGTCAAGTCTATAGAACCCTTCAGCATCAGTAATCACTTCTAAAGGATTGCTCTTATCACAATCGTTATCGACACTTACCCTTGCACCTTCAATAGGCATACCGGTCGTCTGATCAAAAACATGGCCTTTTACATAACATTCGAATGATCTTTCTAAGCCAATCTCTATTCTATTGTTCTGATTATTGATCGTACAATATCTCTCAGCTTTATCATCATACATTTCTCTAACTGCTTTAAAAGTGCAGCAAGTATCATTGGCAATATCCAACATGATAAGGCCATTTTCATCAGTAGTATACTCTCTAAAATTACACTCGTTTACTACTTGTGCTCCCTCTAATGGTTCACCAGTAGCCATATCGTAAACATAGATCTCTGCCGGACTTGCTTTCTTCACAAAACAGTAAATATCATCTCTACCCTTGCCTTCTGATCTATTCGACGAAATAAATCCTGAAGACATATCTTTCTTAAAACTTATCGCAAAATCATCGTAAGTAGAATTGATCGGATATCCCAAATTGATCACATCTCCCCATTGGTTATTATCTCTATCTTCAACAACATAAACATCTAATCCTCCTAGTCCTATTTGACCATTAGATGAAAAGTATAAATTGTTGTCATTTCCATAGAATGGGAACAACTCGTTACCCTCTGTATTAATAAGTGGCCCTAAGTTAAACGGAGGTCCCCATCTACCGTTTTCGTTGGTTGAAACGTAAATGTCCAATCCACCAAATCCACCGGGCATATCACTAGCAAAGAATAATCTATCACCATCCGGACTCAATGCAGGATGCGTAACAGAATACTCATCACTATTGAATGGAAGTGATCTAATATTATCCCAGTCCTCGCCTACTTTGTCCGCCTCATAGACCTTTAACTTAATGATATCATCGTTACTCTTACCTACTTTACCGTCAAGCAAATTGTTTCTAGTAAATACGATCTTTTGATTATCTCTAGAGACACTTACCTGTGCATCGTGAAACTTAGTATTTACATCTTTATTGAACTTACTAGGTGTTCCAATTTTGTAATCATCACAGGACATTGAAGCACCTTCTTCTGCAGATTCTACTTCTACTTCGGCGTAAAATAACTCAAGGAAAGAATCTCCTGTCCAGGTGTGAATTCTCTTCACTGCTGTTCCTTTATCTCGATCCGAACTAAAGATGATGCCGTCATCATAGAAACTGGCTCCAAAATCGTCAGAAGCGGTATTTATAGACAGATTATTCACTTCGAACAAACCTTGATTCTTAGTCATCAGTTCTTGTTTCTCGTCACAAGACTTCAATAATAGCTGCCCTCTATGATCACCAGGTTGTTCAGAAGCAAATGCTGAAAACCACTCTTTGGCCTGATCACATTTGCCATTGATCTGTAGCATTTGAGCATAATACAGCTTATGAATACTCTTGCTCTGTGGTAACCTCACTACTTGACCAAACCAATATTCGGCATTGGAGACATCATTGGTCAATCGATAAGCTTCAGCTATATTCATTTTAGCCTCTGCATTATCATTTTCCTTTAAAATCTCATTATAGATTTTTATTGCTTCTGTATAGTTGAGATCATTCATAAGATCTGCTGCTCTCTCAAGTTTCGAACCTTGAGCAAGCGTCATTGTAGAGAAACAACACAAAAGAAATATCGTATAAAGAATAGTTTTCATAATTCTATTTTATAAACTCTATCTAGAAGTATCTTGGAGTTACTATTTTACTTTTCTTATAATCGAATTCATAACCAACAAACAATTCGAAGGAACCAGGCGTCTCAGATCTCAACTCATTCAAAGTGAAATCATAGGCTGCTCCGAGTCTCAACCCATTGCTCAAATTGTAATTGGCCCAAATATTTACAGAGGAATTAGAAGACCTGCCATTATCGAATGCTTCGATTGCTGATCTAAATGCTGCTCCTAACCATAACTTTTGATAAAAAAGAAAGGCCATATCAAGGTCAAATGCCTTTGGTGCGGCTATGTTCTCAAATTCTTCTTCAGTTCTAATACCTTTAAATAGGCGAACAACTTTTACAAGAAGAGATGGCTTGAAGATAATGTCCTCACCTCTTACTGGAATGGCTACCCCACCCCCCATAAAGTAATGCCTAAAATACTTTCCGTAGAAATCCGTAGTGATGTCCTCAGATTCTCTCAAATCGTGTTCTACCAAGTGTGGAGAAGAGAACATCAAATAGTATTTATCAGTATAATAGTACAAGCCAAGACCAAAATTGGGCATTGATTTTTTTACCTGATTGGTAAAGGCAATATCACTTGTATTGGTCTGTACATCCTGATAGTTTCCATTAAGTCTGGCTATACCTCCCTGAATTCCTATACTCAATTTCCCTTTACGAGATACTGGAATATGGTAAGAATAGACTCCGTAAACCCCAAATAAATTAGTCGGTCCAATCTTATCGTTAAAAGCGTTTAAACCCAGACCTACATTATCACCTTTCAAAGGTGAATGTATCGTAAAAGTTTGAGAATTAGGCGCCCCGTCAATTCCTATCCATTGTGTTCTGTGCAATAGGCCCATATACATGTGTCCACTTGTTCCGGCAAAGGCTGGATTGTAAGACAGTGTATTGAACATATACTGCGTAAACATCGGATCCTGTTGTGCTTGAAGGCCAGTATTGATGCCTAAAACAAAAAGTACAAATACTAATATTTTCTGATTCATTGTATTAGAATTCTATAATGAATATTTTTATCTCAAAATGACTACGTATCCCGAACGTGGATCTTCTCCGTTTCTAAAATCGATCAGGTAGAAGTAAGTACCATCCGGAAGTGGGTTACCATCCCATGTTCCTGCCCAATCATTTTGATAGTCATTGCTTTCATAAACTTCGTTACCCCATCTATTGTATATGAGCACATTAGTGTTAGGGAACTGATCTAGTCCACGGATCACCCAAGTATCTCCAATATTATCACCATTGGGTGAGAATCCTTGTGGTATGAACAAGTCTTCAGGTTCTTGTTCGCAGAACACTTCGACTATTACTTGCGCAGTATCGCAATCCGTAGCATAACATATTACGTATTGGAAACTGTCTAATCCACAGAAATCAATATTTGGATCGTAGGTAATAAAGCCTCCTTCATCCACACTGGTCATTCCGTTTACAGGATCAACCAAAATGAAGATGGTATCCAGTATATTGTCCGGAATGACATCATTCCCCAATACATTGATTACAACATTTTCATTGAAATCAGTTGTAACCCTATCATCATTGGCAATAAGTGTATCCATTTCGATGATCGTATCAGTGACAGTAATGATGAAATATGTTGTATCACAAACATTGAAATTATCACAGATCACTATACAAGAACTGTCTACTCCAATCTCCAAACCAGTGAACTCAACACAGAAGTTCATCGTATCCAGATCCACTTGGGCATTTGTTCCATTGAGCGTATCACAGAAATCAATCATTGATCCGGGATCCGGGAAGCCTGCCAATTCTGTCAAGTCCAGACATATCGTATCGGATTCTCCAACCAGTATGTCAACATTTATTGTCTCTGGCGTAGGATCTACTACGGTCACAATAAAGGTGATGCTGTCAACCAATCCATTTTCGTACTCAATACGTATACAAGCGGTATCCAATCCTAAGGAATCTCCTGTATATGAAATGCAATAATTATCTGTATCCAGGAAGAAATCAACTTCGCCACTCTGGTCAGGGCACTCATTGGTAAATGAAACTACCGATCCATTTCCTTCTAATGTATCAAAGCAGTAGGATTCGGTGAAATTCAGCAAAATCGTATCGTAGATTATAGTGTCCTCCGGATTGATAACCATTGTATCCAATACCTTGAAGACATAAATTGACGTATCGCATACACTGAAATCATCGCAGACTATGATACACATGGTATCCCGTTCATCAGCATTTATACCCGTGTATTCTATGCACGTTGTGCCCTGTATGAAATTCGCTTCTACATCTTCATTAATACTCTCTGGACATATGCTTAGCATAGTATTAACTGTTCCCGCTAATTCTGATAAATCAACACATAAGGTATCCGTATTTCCTACAACGATGTCAATACAACTGGTATCAATGCTCGGGAATATCGTTGTGATAATCACAAAATTAGTATCCGTGTTACCAAACTCATCCTTAATTAATATACAAGCCGTATCGGTTCCTATATTCTCCCCAGTGAAGTAAATACAATTACTCATCGTATCCAATTCGAAGCTCACTGATGATCCGCTTAACTCAGGACATATATTTTCTATTTCTACAATATCTCCTGGAAGATCATTCTCAAAACAAATGGTGTCTGTAAAATTGATCAACACTGAATCAATAATGTATTCAGAAGTGTCAAAAGTTTCTTCGACGTTGATGACATAGTAACTTGTATCACATACTCCATTATCATCACACAGCTCAATACAAAGTGTATCTGATCCGCCTCCATTCACTCCAGTTACCATGAAGCAGTAATTCGAATCTAACAAGCCATCAGTTGATATATTATCCAAAGTATTCCCGCAGAATTCATCAAAACTTGTGATATTACCGGCTAACTCTGTGGTATCCAAACAGTACATTGAATCTTCATTCACATAAATCGTGTCATAAATAAATTCAGGCTGCGGAAGTAAAGTCGTAATGACCACAAAGTTTGTATCCGTATTGCCAAATTCATCTCTGATCAGTATACAAGCCGTATCCGAACCAATGCTTATTCCTGTATAATAAATACAGTTGCTCATAGTGTCTAATTCGAAGCTAACGGAAGTTCCGCTTAGTTCCGGGCAAATATTCTCTATATCCGCGATATTTCCTGGAAGATCATTTTCAAAACAAATGGTATCTGTAAAATTGATCAGGATCGAATCATAAATATACTCTGAAGTATCAATTAGACTCTCGACATAGATGATATAATATGTGGTATCACAAACATTATTGTCATCGCAAATCTCCATACACAGGGTATCGGAATCCCCTGGAGCAATTCCTTCTACATCAAAGCAGTAGTCAGCATCGAATTGTAAATCCGAAGAGATATTGTCTAAGCTGTTCCGGCAGAATTCATTGGCACTGACCACATTGCCAGTTAATTCAGTAGTATCCAAACAATATGTCGAATTCTCATTCACGAATATGGTATCGTAAACGAACTCCGTTTGTGGTGATAAGGTAGTGATTATTAACTCTACAGAATCACGAACTCCATTGGTATAGATGATCTCATAACATGCCGTATCCTGTCCGTCTTCTACATATTCATAGATGAAACAAATTAGGCTGTCATCTGTCATTGAGAAATTGACATCTCCACTAGCCAAATCTTCACAGTAATTGATAATGGTATCTATATCTTCATAAATAGGTTCGAAACAAAAACTGTCCACTTCATTGACATAGATGGTATCGTAAATTGTTATGCTCTCTCCATCGGGAAGGTCTCCTACATTAACAATGATGATTTGAGTATCACAAACCATGAATGTATCACAAACAACTGCACAAATCGTATCCATTCCCGGAGTTACAGAACCTATATTAATACAGTATGTCATAGAATCAATACTGTAAGCAATATTCTCATCTCCTAATTCAGGGCAAATATTTTCAATGCTCTCCAGTGGTCCTGCAAGTTCATCGCTAGAAATACAGATCGTGGTATCTTGATCAAAATCAAGATTGATGACCGTAGTATCTGGACTAGGTGGATACACTTGAATGATTAAATAATTCGTATCCGTATTGCCAAATTCATCTCTCATCAAGATACAGGCGGTATCAAGATCTAATACTAAACCTGTGAAGTAGACACAATTACTCGCGCTATCCACAACAAAGTCTACTACTGGATCCAAATCAGGACAAATATTTTCAATATCCACAATATCTCCAGCCAGATCATTCTCAAAACATATCGTATCTGTGAAATTGATAAGTACACTATCCATGATAGTCTCAGAAATACCAATATTTGGAATCGTAGTAATGATGATAACCGTAGAATCACAGACATCATTTTCGTCGCATATTCTGAAGCAAAGTGTATCCGTACCCTCAAGTGCTTCTCCGGTATACTCTATGCATAAGCCAGCGGTATCTGTGATCTCATAACTGATAAATCCAAGCGTATTTAAGCAATACTCCTCGAATATTTCAATGGAATCCCCAATTTCACTTTGATCTAAGCAATATTCTTTTGTTTGACCAACGAAAATAGAATCGTAGATAATCTCCAATTCCGGAGTACTTCCTGTAACTATAAAAGTAAAGCTATCCCTAATGTCATTGTCATAGTCTAAAACGATACATGCAGTATCCGTACCGGAACTCAAGTATTCGAATATAACACAATTGGTGTTGGTATCAAGTGTGAATGAAATATTATCATCAGATAATTCCGGACAAGCATTGTAAATACTATCTAAGTTATAGCTCAAATCAAAACAAAACGTATCCAATTGATTGACAAAAACCGTGTCGTAAATAATGGTGTCCAGGCTTCCTGGTGCGTTAATAATTTCTATAATGATATAGTTCGTGTCACATATTTCCAAATCATCACATACTTCATAAAACAATGTGTCTGAACCATTGGAAATCCCCTGATAAGTCAAACAACTATCTTCATTCAATAAAATAATATGATTTAAATCAGGATTCAGTAGGTCATTGACCTCGACTATATTGCCCAATAAGTCCAAATCTTCAAAGCAATATTCTTCAATCACATCGAAATCAGATATCAGATAGGTCGTATCTATATCTGTACAATAAACACCAACATCAACGGTATCAACACAATTGTTTACTGTATCTCTGAAAATCATCTCACTCCAACCGTGCTCAAAAAAGAAAAATGTGCCGTTAGCCACAAATGTCTGATTGATCATTAAAACCGTCGTATTGTTGTTTGCGTCTCTAAACTCAATTCGATCACCAAAGTGGATTTCTGGTGGATTGACCGAGATCATTTCATTATTGGTCGTATCATATGTCCAGTTACTAATAGGATCCCAAATTTTAATAGAATCAACGAGCTCCTCAAAAGTATTGAAAGTGATCTGGAAGTTTTGTCCATCGACTTCAAATTCGATCAACTCGTATGGTGCTTGTGATCCCATGACGATATTATCAAAATTGGCCTTGTATATAGTATCTATATTACAGGCTGGAAAACGTCCATCGTAAGGATCTCCGTCGAGAAGAATTTCATAATTCCTCAACTCCGCAAATACTACATCCAAACAAACCTCAACATCTGCGTCGCAATCAGAAGTTCTCTGAACAATAGTATCCAGTTCTATGATTTCTTCCCCTTCTAAAATAGTAGCTTTTAAAGCGCTACTAAAAAGGCTAAATGCCACAAGGCAAAGAATGATGTACACTAGTTTTTTCATCGAATTAGATATTGTTAATGACATGATTCTATATCACTCCAGAAATAACTCTGCCATAATCATGCCAAAATTCTTTAATACGTATTGGATAGAAATAATTCACTTTGACTGCTAAAGTCTACTCAGAGTACTCCAACAATCTCATCTAGAAAGGTTTTCTGCAGGCTATTGAAATTTAAATGGCAACGGTTGTTTTACAAAAGATCGAAAGCATGTCATCAATTCTCGATTTTAACTTGTCTCTGGACACGATAAAATCCATAAAACCATGTTCTACCAAATACTCAGATCTTTGAAATCCTTCGGGTAAATCCTGCTTTATTGTCTCTTTAATAACCCTTGGACCAGCAAAGCCAATTAGAGCACCAGGCTCACTAAAGTTAATATCTCCTAACATCGCATACGATGCAGAAACACCGCCGGTAGTAGGATCAGTTAAAAAGGAAAAATATGGTATACCCGCTTTTGATAACTGGCTCAACTTAGCGGCAGTTTTTGCCATTTGCATTAAGGAAAAGGCAGACTCCATCATTCTCGCACCACCGGATTTTGATATGATCATCAAAGGAACCCCTTCCTGGATACAATAGTCTATTGATCTGCTAATTTTCTCACCAACTACGCTACCCATAGATCCACCTATAAAAGAAAAGTCCATGGCAGCAACGACCAAACTGTTCTTTCCTACCTTGCCCATCTGAACAGATATAGCATCTTTAAGACCGGTCTTTTTAACGGCAGATGTCAATCGGCTCTCATATGACTTCAGATCTACAAAATTGAGATGATCTACTGAAATCAAATTGTCAAAAAGAATAGTTCTCGATTTGGAATCAAAGATGATATCAAAATATTGGCTTGAGGATATCCTATAATGGTATCCGCAGTTCTTGCAGATCCAGAAGTTCTCTTCTAACTCTTTGGTCAAATTCAATGTCTGGCATCCTTTGCACTTGGACCATAATCCGTCCGGTGCTTCCTTTTTAGCCTTAGTGGAAGTAGTTATCCCGTCTTTAAGTCTCTTAAACCAACCCATGGTTTCCATTTTGGTCAGACAAATATAATGACATTTCACCAAATCACATTGACAGCTATGATAAATGCACGACGATTAACACTTTTGGTGAACAATTTATTAATTGAAATTCAGGATAATTTTTAATTTTAAGTGTTACTAAATCAATATAATCATGAAATATTTCCTTTACACTATTTTGTCTCTACTACCTTTTCTCTTACAATCCCAAAACCCAGGAGATACTACAGTAGTACAAGCATTTACTTTTGGCTCTCCTCAAGATGCGGAAATTCAGTTTCCCTCTGAAGAAAAGCAATATGAAAAGATCTTGATGTTGTATACTTTAAGATGTGTTCCGGGTGGCGCAGGTGGTCTAGAGTATCCTTGTGGTGAATGGGATTATTTGACATACTCCTATCTCTTTGAGCCTACAGGTATTATGGATTCAACTAGATTTGAGCAGGCCAATTTCTTGATTAATAGAGCTGAGAGCTCGGAATTCGAATATCAAGAGAATCCACTTTATGATATCGTACAGCATACGGACACTGTTTATGTATCGAATGACAATAGTGGAGAGAATTTAATATCGTTAGGCGAAAATAATGGTTTGCATGAAGCAAATATGAGACAAACAGACTATTATAGACAACAATTCATTTTGTCGCGAGCAGAACTTGTCAATTCTATGGGCGCTCTAAGAACTTTAAAGGGATTGGCCTTGGAGTTATCATCAGGAGAAGCAGAAATAGATCATGTTAGTATACGTCTACAACATACTACGTCTCAAAATTACGATAGTCCTGTAAGTCTTATTAATCCAACTTTGTGCTACCAAAAAAAGAAGAACCTGAATTTAGGAACTAATAGATTTCACTTTGATCAGTTCTTTGAATGGGATGGCAATTCTTCTATTATAGTTGATATCATCTATGAAGATAGATCCAATGCAACTAACGAAATATTGGGTTTTGAAGGTGATTCTAATTTTGAATGTTTTGAGTCTTCAAATCAAGATTCCTATTTGAACTTTGGAGGTGGAGACATGATCGACTTGAATGGAGCAGAAGACATTTTTTCTGCTGTTGATGAGCAAATCACAATTAGCTTCTGGTGCTATGGCGATCCGGATGTTCAACCGATCAATAATTCAATAGTAGAAGGTGTTAACAAAAACGGTCGTAGAGTACTTAATATTCATATGCCATGGAGCAATGGTCAAATCTATTGGGATGCCGGAATAGATAGAGGTGGCAATTATGATCGAATAAATAAATTAGCCGACCCTTGGCGATATGAGGGTGGCTGGCATCATTATGCATTCACTAAAAATACAGCTACTGGTGAAATGAAAATATATCAGGATGGCAGACTATGGCATTCGGGATCAGACAGAAGCAGATCTATGGCAAGCGTAACTGAATTCAGACTGGGAAGCATGGCCAACAATAGCAATTACTATCGTGGATTCATGGATGAGTTCAGAGTATGGAATAAGGAATTGTCTGAAGATGAAATTGCGGATTGGATGAATAAAACAGTGGATCAAAACCATCCCTCTTATCAAAATCTATTGGTTTACATGGATTTCAATGAAGACTCCTATGTATACACCAATAAAGTGGACCAAAGTCCAATCGGAGAAAGCTTCGGATTGCCTTCACGTCATAATGAAACTGCCAATAATTTAATGATCGATTATTGGCATAGATCATCAAGACCAGTTGTTCACCTTCTCACTGATGACTATAATTTAGATATTCAGGAAATACATAGTTACTCTGATACCGTATACAGAGAGCCTGTAGCACTGGAATTATTTAATGATCCTGACAGTCCTGAGCAAAGAACTGATTTGAGATATGTTTGGCCTGCTGAAGAAACTTATGTTCTCGATGAAAATGGAACTCAGATATCGGTGAATCAGAATTATACAAATGATGAAATGCTTAGCCTAAGCTATACCCCTTATTACTCTGATCCATTTGAAGTAATTGAGCGATTCGAAATAGGAAGATATATTACTCCTTATGGAATTGGTCTTGATTTAGGAGAAGGATGGACTTGGGTATTTGACGTAACGGATTATATGCCGCTTTTGAGAGGTAATAAGCGATTGGTGGCGGGGAACTGGCAGGAGTTATTAGATCTCAAATTCCTATTTATTGAAGGGACTCCTGACAGAGATGTGCTTTCGATTAGAAACTTGCAAACTGGTTCGTTTGCCTACGCTAATTCTATTGATGCAAATGCTGCATTGACACCTGATACCATTCAATTTATGGCGGAAACAGAACATGCCAAACTGAAAATAAGAAATTCAGGTCATGGCTTTGGCGGCAATCTTAATTGCAGTGAATTCTGTCCAAGAAATAATCAAATTCGCATCAATGGCGTAACAGAATTTATGCAAAATCTATGGAGAGATGACTGCGGTGAAAACCCTTTATATCCGCAGGGCGGAACATGGGTTTATGATCGAGCCAACTGGTGTCCGGGGGCTGAGGTAAATGCGGATGAGTATGAACTAGCCGGTGTGGTTGACTTTAATGATGAAGTTGTAATAGATTATCACCTTCAAGATGGTTATACCTGGAATGGATCCGGTTCTAGACCAACTTATATAATAGAGTCCCAAATAGTGGAATACGGTCCTTATAATCACAGTTTGGATATGGCGGTTGTAGATATCATTGCTCCGAATAAAGAAGAGATACACTTAAGAAGCAATCCTACATGCGGTGAACCGATCGTTAAATTTGCCAATAAAGGATCGGCAACTGTTAATCAAATCAAAGTGAATTACGGATTGGCTGGTATCATGGATAAGTCAACCGAATTTACTGACCTTAATCTAGCTCCTAATGAAGAGATAACACTTAATTTACCTTCATTAACACAAGGCACTTGGCCAGAAAACGATGATTTAACTTTCTACGTCGAAATTTTTGAAGTTAATGCTTCTTCCGATGAGTATACTTTCAATAACAGAGCAGTATCTGAGTATGAAGATGCTGCTAAATTGAATTCCAGCTATGTAGGTTTTATAGTCGAAGTTCGAACCAACAATAATGGGAATGAAACTTCATATACGGTTACCGATGCAGATGGAAATGAAGTTTTAAGTATGTCCAATCTATCGTCTAACACAACATATAGAGATACGATCTATACCGAAGAAGGTTGTTATAATTTTACCATATTCGATTCAGGTCAAGATGGATTGCAATGGTGGGCTAACTCAGCTCAAGGTTCTGGTTATGCCAATATCAGAGGTTTGATCCAACAAGGTTTCGGTGTTACTTTTAAAGGAGTAGACCCTGACTTCGGGTCTTTCAGTAGCATTAGTTTTACGGCTGGAGATCCGATTACCAGTACGAGCGAAGAACTGGATAACGACTGGAATTTTTCAGTATTCCCTAATCCAGCGAGTGATTATTTTGAATTGAGATTCGACAAGATTGACCTGAGTGCTGTTGATGTTAAAATTCACAATCACGCAGGACAAGAAGTCTTTCAAGAAACGCGAAGATTTGATACGGTATTAGAGTTTAACGATCTTCAACTGAGTGAAGGACTCTACTTTATTACAGTAAGACAAGGAGAAAATCAGTCTGTTAGAAAATTGGTAGTTGGCCAGTAATAATAGGTTTGAAATACCTGGATAGATGTAAATATTTGGCCCGTCTTGGAGGAGGATGGGTCGAATCTAATCCTCAGGTCGGGGCCTTAATCCTAAATATTGAGGATAATGTAGTGGCGGAGGGTTACCATAAAGTGTATGGTTCCAGCCATGCAGAAGTCAATACATTTAAGGCATTGGAAAAAAGTGAAGCAACTATCACCTCAGAGTCTAAAATGTATGTCAGCTTAGAACCTTGTAATCATCAAGGCAAGACAGGTCCTTGTACTAAAGCAATAGTAGATAATAAAATCAAAAACCTTATTATTGGAGCTCTAGATAGCAATCCAGAAGTGGAAGGTGGCGGATACAAGTTTCTCAAGGATAGAGGAATTAATCTGGAATGGACTAAAGAGAATACTTCCTCCTTTCACAATCCACTTAAGTATTTCCAGTATTATAACCAATACAAAAAACCCTATGTAACCATCAAGTTTGCTCGATCAAACGATGGTTTCATATCAAGAGAAGGCCAGCGAACCAAAATAAGCAGTCATATTACCGATCGATATGTTCATAAATTACGCAGCGAACATCAGGCGATACTAGTTGGAACAAATACTTTAGCCATCGATCAACCTAAATTAGACTTGCGATTTTTTTATGGCCGAAATCCCGATGTTGTTATATTAGATCGAACTTTTAAATTATCTGGTCGAGAAGATGTATTTTTAAGTGAGCGAAACGTTTACTATTTTACCACACAAGAACAAATTTTGGGTGCACGAGTAACTGAGAATCCAAATGTTCAAGTTATAGTTGTCCCAAAAGATAATTGGAATCTAAACGCGATTTTAACTAAATTGGGTGAGTTAAACGTGTCTTCTCTTTTTGTAGAGGGCGGGCTTCAATTGATTAAGAGTTTCTTAGATGATTCATCTTGGTCCGAAATAATTGAGATAGTTTCACCATTATCCTTAGGAAGTGGGACATCAGCACCTAAATTGATGGAAGTTGAATTGATAGGACAGGATAAAATAGATCGAGACCAATTATATTTTTATAAAAAGTTAAATAATGCTTAAACCGAGTAATATTCAAATGTTTTTTAATAATTGTCTGTTATTTCGTTAGGATTATAAATTTTGAATAGGCATGATACGCTGGTTATTTATATTAATATTTTCTTTTCTACAAGTTGCCCTTATTTGGGGACAAGAAATAGAATGGATTGGCTGGGACGAATTGAATGCCAAAATGAAGACTCAACCGAAGAAAGTAGTAGTAAGTTTTGACAAGGCCAATTGTACTTGGTGCAAAGAAATGGAAACGGAAGTTTTAGGTAGTGAAGATATTGCCAGTTACATTAATCAGACTTTTTATGCACTTAAATTATCTGTTGCAGAAAAGAGAACGATTATAGTTAATAATAGAACCTATCGCGTGGATAGAGATGGCATTCATCAATTGGCTAAAATTCTATCTAGAAATCAGATTTCCTTCCCTATGCTGGTATTTGTCAATGAGCAATTCCAGGTAATACAACCAATAGCAGGAATTCAATCTCAAGATAAGTTGAGAGATATATTGGTTTACTTCGGAGAGGATTACTTTAAGGAAATTCCCTGGAAGCGATTCATTCAGGTGAAAGATACAAGACCGGAATACAACAATTCAGTCTTGATCAAAGGAAGATAAAAAAAGAGAGAGCGTATTCTTTAAAAGAATATGCTCTTTTTCTTTCTCGATTTACCACCAACTCCTAGCACGCCCAACAATCCTCTTGTCAGTTCTCGTGCTACCGTTCTACCTATTTGTCTTGTTGTAGTAGAATTCAATATTTTATCGAACGTGCTCTTGTTACGGCTTGCCCTCCTGCTTTTCTCCAGCTCCTTTTTTCGAAGCTCCTCTTCTTCTTCAGACTTTGCCTTTTCGATTTTGTCCATTAATATTTCAAATGCACTATCTCGGTTTACACCTTTAGAATATTTTTCTTTCAACTTCGATTTACGGAATATTTCATCGATCTCTCGATCAGAAAGAATATCCATTCTACTTTGGGGTGCTCTAAGCAAAGTATGAACCAACGGTGTTGGAATCCCATCTTCATTCAAAACAGTGATTAAAGCTTCACCAATACCAAGTACAGTAAGCAAATCAGCTGTCTCATAATGATCAGACAATGGAAAATTCTCAGCTGTCTGTTTGATAGCCTTTCTATCCTTAGCCGTAAATGCCCTTAAAGCATGTTGAATTTTAAAGCCTAACTGACTGAGCACATCGGCGGGAATATCAATAGGATTTTGTGTTACAAAAACGATACTCACTCCTTTAGAACGAATCAACTTGACGATGACCTCAATTTGATCCAACAAGGCCTTGTCCGCATTCTTAAAAACCAAGTGTGCCTCATCGATGAAAAGTACAAGCTTTGGCTTTTCACTATCTCCTTCTTCCGGAAAGGTAGAATATATTTCAGCCAACATTTGAAGAACAAAAGTGGAAAAAATTGCAGGCCGATCTTGCATGTCCGTAAGCCGAATAATATTTAGTATTCCACGTCCATCTTCTTTGGCCAAAAGATCATCCACTTCAAAAGAAGGTTCACCAAACAACATTTCTGCTCCTTGTTGTTCGAGCACAATCAACTTCCTCATTATCGCACCAACTGAGGCGCTGGAAACAGAGCCGTACTCACTGGCCATTTGTTCCTTCCCCTCCCCTATGGCGTATTGAAGCGATTGTTTCAGATCGTCTATATCCAACAAAGGGATATTATTGTCGTCGCAGTATTTAAAAATCAAAGACAAAATACTGAACTGGGTATCATTTAAATCCAGGATCTTAGAAAGTAATATTGGACCAAACTCAGTAACCGTTGCCCTTAACTTGATGCCCATCTCCTCAGATAGGCTCAAAAACTCAATGGGATATTTGGCAGCTTGAAAAGGAATCCCAATGCTTGCGTGCCGTTCATCTATTTTCCTGTGGCCAGGGCTTTCCGCACCCAATCCACTAAGATCTCCTTTGACATCCATTAACAGACAAGGCACACCAGCTTCACTCAGGTGCTCTGCCATGATTTGAAGTGTCTTCGTTTTTCCTGACCCTGTACTACCGGCAATCAAACCATGCCTATTCAAAGTACTTAAGGGCATCCTGACCAGACTGTCTGTACAACACTCCTTGTCATACATGGCTCCTCCGATAACAAAGGATAAACCTTCGAACTGATAAGACTCCTCAATCTGTTCTATGAATTTCTGCCTTCCCATTTTTGTTAATCTAATTCATTTTCAAAGTTCAACTTAAAACCAATCTTCTTACTTGGCTCGTCATCATCATAATCCTCCCAATCTGAAACATCCTTAATGAATTCCTCCATATGTCGTATTACATAAGGTTGTTTTAATTCCTCCGGTCTGTAAATCGCAATTGTCTTTGGAGGTCTTGGTTGCCCATATCCCTCGATCGATGGATAGTAAATCAACACGATAATTTTTCCATTGAACAACTGCTGATAAATTAAAGATCCGTTATGCTTGATAAGATGCTTTTTCACCTTATCATTGATAGATTCAAAGAGTCCGCTCTTTACATGTCCTAAGCTCAGTTCTATCGCCTCCAGATTTTCCAAATGCTCTTTTACTTCAATTTCAGCCTCAAGATCTGAATTCTCAATGACCTCAGACAATACGTCTATAATCTCTTGTTTTAAGCCATCCCTCCAAGCATCCCTATAAGATCTGGTATTGGCTAAAATCTCATTGTACTTCTGTATTCTCTTCTTTAAATTTGTTATGTCTTCCATAGTTTATTATCGAATGAATTATCCTAAAAATGGGTATTTATAATCAGTAGGCGCATTAAAATTCTCCTTAATTGTTCGTTGACTAACCCATCTCAGTAAATTCAGCAAACTTCCTGCTTTATCATTAGTGCCACTACCTCTGGCACCCCCAAATGGTTGTTGACCCACGATTGATCCCGTAGGTTTGTCGTTAATATAAAAATTTCCTGCCGAATGCTTCAATTTATGCACGGCAACATTGATATCTTCTCTTCTTCTTGCAAATACCGCTCCCGTTAAAGCGTATGGAGATGTTTGATCCACCAATTCCAGCGTTTCTTCCCAATTATAATCCTCGTATAAATATATGGTCACAACTGGTCCAAATATTTCCTCCTCCATGGTTTTAAAATGAGGATCTTTAGTCAGAATAATTGTGGGATCAATAAAGAAACCTTTTTCCTTACTGTAAGAGCCCCCATGAAGTATTTCTGCATCACTGCTTTCACGAGCATAATCTATATAACTGGAAATTTTATCGAATGCCCTTTCGTCGATGACTGCATTGACAAAATTCGAAAAGTCTTCGGTCGTTCCAACCTTTAAACTGTTGTATTGCTTTGCTATTCCCTCACTTAGTTCTGGCCATGCACTCTTCGGTAAATAAACCCTTGATGAAGCAGAGCATTTCTGTCCTTGAAATTCGAAAGAACCTCTGGTAATGGCTGTCGGAACCAAATTCATATCAGAATCCGGGTGAACAATAATGAAGTCTTTTCCTCCGGTCTCACCCACTATTCTCGGATATGAACGATATTTAGGTAAATTCTCCCCTATTGTTTTCCATAGAATTTGAAACACTCCAGTACTACCGGTAAAGTGTAACCCTGAGAACTCAGGATGATCAAAAACAACCTCTCCTGTAGATGGACCATCCACATAGATCAAATTGATAACACCTTCCGGTAAGCCTGCAGCTCTAAATACCTCCATGATCACATTGGCAGAGTAAATTTGTGATTCAGCTGGTTTCCATACAACTGTATTACCCATCATTGCAGGAGAACTAGGTAAATTACCTGCAATCGCAGTAAAGTTGAAAGGAGTCAATGCAAAGACAAAACCCTCAAGTGGTCTGTGTTCTATTCTATTCCATGTTCCTCTTGTGGAGATCGGAGGTTGATTTTTATAAATTTCAGTCATGAACTGAACATTAAACCTCAAGAAATCACAGAGCTCCATGATCGCATCTACCTCAGATTGATATACGTTCTTAGACTGACAAAGCATCGTAGCCGCATTGATTCGATCCCGATAAGGACCTGCAATTAGATCCGCCGCTTTAAGAAAAATCGAAGCTCTGTCATACCAGGGCATATTTTCCCATTTTTCCTTGGCAGCTAAAGCGGACTCAATGGCCATTTTAACATGCTCTTTTGTCCCTTGACTATAGTGTCCTAATAAGTGCGCTCTTTCATGTGGAGGACGAATTTCTACTTTTTCATTGGTCCTCACTTCCTTACCACCGATGTACATCGGAATATCCATCAATTCCGATTTCATTTGGGCGATGGTATTGAGCAGACTTTCTTTTTCTTTGGAACCTGGAGCATAATCGAAAATGGGTTCATTATAAGCTTTGGGTACATTAAAAAAAGCGTTGGTCATATTTCTTTAAATTATGTTTTTATAGTTTATTTCTTCTGGGAGAAAAATACTGGCATCACCATCTCCCTTTATGATTTCTCTAACAATCGTCGAACTTATATGTGAATATTGAGGTTGGCTGATCAAAAATACCGTTTCCAAACCTTCCCCTATAGAATAATTTAACTGGGATATTGTTTTCTCGTAATCAAAGTCCGAAGCATTTCTTAAGCCTCTTAAAATGTATTGAGCACCAATTTTTTTACAATAATGTGCAGTAAGTTTACTAAAAGAATCAACCTCAACCTTCGCTTCATCTTTAAAAACTTCACGAATCCAATTCAATCTGGTTTCCAGATCGAATAATGTCTTCTTTTGAGAGTTCACCCCTATGGCGACAATGATTTTATCAAAAACAGGAACTGCTCTTCTTACCAAGTCGACATGACCTTTAGTTATCGGATCAAAAGTCCCCGGGAATACGATAATTTTCATGATATTTCAGAATTCCTTGCTAAACTCTTCTCAACATTGTGAAGAGTGCAACAAAAGTAAGATTTTAGTCTATGAAATTAATATTGAAATGAATAATATTGTCTTCACCTTTCCAGAATCTTAAGACTATCAAAGAAGTAATCACATTGTTGATGATTCACATCATTAGAATTCCCACTTACTTTTGTGATTAATGCCCTATTATTGATTGAAGTTATTTTGATTCTTACATGCCTTTTCTTCTCATGGTCAACTAGTCGAGAATTCGATTCACAACGTGAATTCGAACTAATATCGCTGAATAGTATGTCCGCATTTTCCTTTTCTGCTATTGAACCGATCAGTTCTTTCTGGATAGAAGTGCAAACCGAGTCTTGCCCTTCTTCTGTTAAATCATAAGGATAATGAATATCTATAAGATGGTACCATACTTTATCTTTTTCCTGGAAGAAATTATACAAGTAGACTTTTTGATTTTGCCAGTTTACCGTATCTACCTTATCCATATAGCCTAGAGGTAATTGAACAGAATACAAATTATCCGAAGCAATGAGCCTTACCCAATCTTCTTGAGCCGAGGAAAAATTTGAAATTGAGAGTAACAAGGCGATTAACGCAGCTTTTAAACCAATATGAGAGACGATATAGTTTCTAATTTGATCAGATATATTAAAAAAAAAGCCTATTTTCTGCAGCATTATTAACTTCTAGAGTTTTTAATTCACGAAATATTTAATCACCAACGTTGTAAATATGAGAAATCTTATACTTTCACTTTTTTTCTTTGTACCACTTTTCAGCGTTGCTCAAGGATTAGACTGCGATATCAAATCCTTTTGTTTTGTATTTGACGAATGCATCAATGATTCTACTTATCGTATAAGGATGGAATTCGGAGCGGATTCCGAAGGACCTTGGAATGTTCTCGTTGATGGCGATTTTCGTTTTCAAGTAGAGAGACGGGAGTTTGGCGAAAGCCTTCTTTTAGAATCAGGTTCTATACATACATTGACAGTTGAATCTGATGAAAATCCGGATTGCTATACCCAGATTACTTTACCCTGGGTGGATTGCTCCGAATCAGGAAACGATTGTGAAGACTGCGAAATATGGGACCTAATCGCCGAGGCTGGCGAACCCAACGATGACTGCGAATTCTATATTGACATTGATTTTAATGCAGAAAACACCTGTTCCGATACTTTCATTGTTTTTGTCAACGGAGAGGATTATTGTTGTTGGGTCCATGGAGAGGATTTTTATACCATTGGCCCTTTTAACACAGAAACCGAAGTTTTAAGAATTCAAGTCGTGGATTTCGAAAACCCCGAATGTGAATCTGAAGTATTTGAACTCGTATCTCCTGACTGCGAAGACGAGGGCTGCGATGGCTGTGAAATTTGGGATTTGTACGGAGAAGCGACTGAACCTGACGAAGATTGCAACTATTATATTGAATTTGACTTCGAATACGCCAATGTCTGCTCTGATACTTTCATTACCAGAATCAATGGTGTCGCAGATTGTTGTAGACTATATGATGAAAATGGATATCGAGTAGGGCCATTTAATACAGAAGATGGACCAGTTGAAATCCTTGTTTGGGATTTTGAAAACAGGGACTGTCATTCTAGAGAGGTGCTCATCGATGTACCAGATTGCATGCAATTGCAATGCGAGAATTTTGAAGATGTTGAGGAAATTGATTCTGTATTCTTCTCTTCTTCAGGAATAGTGTTTTATGGGAGATACGGTTGTGAACATGGAGCATTGGATGACATTGGAATTTATGAAAATAACAATGGCTTAAGAACGACATTGGAGCAGAATTATCTTTTCTTCGGTACTTTCGAAATGGATTTTACTCAGATTAGTAACCCTGTTACAGAAGTTAGCTTCGCCTATAGTGCAGAAGCCCGGGACTTTTACATTAGCATCAATGGTGCTCCTACTGTAGAGATAGTTTTGGATCAAAACAATCCTACCGTGATTAATTCTTTTCCAGGTTATGAAGTTACCTTCGATCGTTGGATAAATGGCTATGCCACTATCAAAGGTCCTGCGATTGAATCAATTTTATTATGTGGTTCGGAATCAGGTATTGATAATGTGTGTTATGAAACGGAATGTTCTGATTGCAGGATTTTCGAATTTATCGCTGAGGCCGGAGAACCAAACGAAGATTGCTTCTTCGATATTGATTTTGCGTTTGACTATGAAAACCGCTGTTCGGATACCTTTTATGTTGAGATAGATGGTGATTTGGTTTATGGTTCGGTTGATTGGGATGAAAACTTCTATACTATTCCCAATTTTTATACAGAAAAAGAAGAGATTGAATTAACTATTTACGACTTCGGCAATCCGGAATGTTCTCAGACCTTCGTTCTAGAAACGCCTGATTGCGCAGATAGCGAAGATTGTAAAATGTATGACTTAGAAGTCGTAGTAGGTGATGTCGTTTCTGATTCCACATACTATATCACGATTGATTTTGAACATTCCAATACAAATCCGGCTGGTTTTGACCTATACTGGGATCATACTTTTTATGGATTCTATGATTATAACGATCTGCCATTAACCATACTGGTTACAACAAGAGGATTAGAATGGGAGTATATCAGAGTTTCAGACAACGACAATCCGGATTGTTTCGACGAAGCGGAATTTAAGTCACCGGTTTGGACAGAACTCATCGAGATAGATTTCGACGAAATGATTGAGTTAAATGATTCTTCCATCAAAATAATCAGTGAAGATGTTGATAGAATAGAATGTTATGATGTACTAGGTCGTAAGTACGGTGAGATCAATCAAAAAGGAGAGAAATTTGACTTCGAACAAAATCGACTCAAAACCGGAGTATATTATTTTAAATTGACAGATAGGGAAGGGAATATCGCTGGATTAGCAGTTCCATTTATCCGTTAGTAAAGAATTACAATCAATTACTTTATCCAAGAGGCTTTCTTGTTCGGAAAGCCTCTTTTTCCTTTATATTAGAATTAACTTCCTTGTTCTATTTCAAATCACAAAAACGAGCTTTATTCGAAATAAATAAACACGCAAGGCCATAAAAACCAATTCTGCCAAGGCCAAAGTGGCATTACATAAAATAAATACTAAAGAAAACGATAAATATTCACTATTTTTTGCAGCATTATTGACCGTTGTTCTTTTATGTGATAAATTTTACTAACCATTAACGTTGTAGTTATGAAAAATCTCATTGTACTAGTTACTTTGTTTCTTAGTTTTTCAGGTACCACACATACAACGAATAATATTCAATTTTTAGATTCTTTCAAGAGTAGCAACATCAATGGATTCATTGATGAGAATAAAATTGATGGTCCTGGCCTGTATTGGATGAACAGGAACTTATCCATCATTGAGCTAAACTGTGATGATTGTGAAATATGGGATCTGTTTGCCGAAGCTCATGAACCTGATGACAATTGCGAATTCTTAGTTGACATAGAGTTTAATGCGGAAAACACCTGCTCAGACTCTTTTTATGTGCTTGTCAATGGAGATGAACATTGTTGTTGGGAATATGGCGAAGACTACTATACCATAGGGCCTTTCCATACCGATGAAGGCGTGCTAGAAATCACCGTAGTTGATCTCGAAAACGATGATTGCAGATCTGAAGTTTTCGAATTAGAAGCTCCTGAATGCGATAACTGCGATGACTGTGAGATTTGGGATTTACTTGCCGAAGCCCATGAACCAGATGACAATTGTGAATTCTTAGTTGACATAGAATTCAAGTCAGAAAATACTTGTTCGGATTCCTTTTATGTACTTGTGAATGGAGAAGAATATTGCTGTTGGGCATATGGAGAGGATTTTTATACCATTGGACCATTCCATACAGATGAAGGCGTATTAGAAATAACGGTAGTTGATCTCGAAAACGATGATTGCAGATCTGAAGTCTTCGAACTAGAAGCTCCTGAATGCGATAACTGCGATGACTGTGAGATTTGGGATTTATTCGCTGAAGCTCATCGACCAGATGATAATTGTGAGTTCTTAGTTGATATTGAGTTCAATGCAGAAAATACTTGTTCGGATTCCTTTTATGTACTTGTGAATGGAGAAGAATATTGCTGCTGGGAATATGGTGAAGATTTTTATACTATTGGACCATTCCATACAGATGAAGGGGTATTAGAAATAACGGTAGTAGATCTCGAAAACGATAATTGTAGATCTGAAGTCTTCGAACTTGAGGCTCCTGAATGTGAGAACTGCGATGACTGTGAGATTTGGGATTTGTTCGTAGAGGCTCATGAACCGGATGACAATTGCGAGTTCTTTGTGGATATTGAATTTAGAGCAGAAAATACTTGTTCAGACTCTTTTTATGTCTTAGTGAATGGAGAAGAGTACTGTTGTTGGGAATACGGCGAAGACTTTTATACCATTGGCCCTTTTCATACTGATGAAGGTGTGCTGGAAATTACGGTTGTTGATCTAGAAAATGATGATTGCAGATCCAATGTTTTTGCCCTACAGGCTCCGGAATGTGAAAGCAGTTGCGATGATTGTGAAATACGGGATTTGTTTGCTGAAGCTCATGAACCTGATGACAACTGCGAGTTTTTTGTTGATATCGAATTCAGAGCAGAAAATACCTGTTCGGACTCTTTCTATGTCCTTGTAAATGGAGATGAATATTGTTGCTGGGCTTATGGTGAGGATTTCTATACCATAGGACCTTTCCATACCGATGATGGCGTACTTGAAATTACCGTTGTGGATCTCGAAAATGATGATTGTCGATCCGAAGTCTTCGAATTAGAAGCACCTGAATGTGACAACTGTGATGACTGTGAGATATGGGATTTACTCGCGGAAGCCCATGATCCAGACGATAACTGTGAATTCTACGTCGATATTGAATTCAATGCAGAGAACACCTGTTCAGACTCTTTTTATGTACTTGTAAATGGAGATGAGTATTGTTGCTGGGCATATGGTGAAGATTTTTATACTATCGGGCCTTTCCATACTGATGATGGCGTACTTGAAATTACGGTTGTGGATCTCGAGAACGACGATTGTCGATCTGAAGAGTTCAGATTAGAAGCACCGGATTGTGAGACGGACAATTGTGATGATTGTGAGATTTGGGATTTATTCGCTGAAGCCCATGAACCAGATGATAACTGTGAATTCTACGTCGATATCGAATTCAATGCAGAGAACACCTGTTCAGACTCTTTCTATGTCCTTATAAATGGAGAAGAATATTGTTGCTGGGCTTATGGTGAGGACTTCTATACCATTGGACCTTTCCATACTGATGAGGGTGTCCTGGAAATTACGGTTGTGGATCTTGAAAACGACGATTGTCGATCTGAAGAGTTCAGATTAGAAGCTCCGGATTGTGAGATTGACAATTGCGATGATTGTGAAATATGGGATTTGTTCTCTGAAGCCCATGAACCAGATGATAACTGTGAATTCTACGTCGATATTGAATTCAAAGCAGAAAACACCTGTTCAGACTCTTTCTATGTCCTTGTAAATGGAGAAGAATATTGTTGCTGGGCTTATGGTGAGGACTTCTATACCATTGGGCCTTTCCATACTGACGAAGGTGTCCTAGAAATTACCGTTGTAGATCTCGAAATCGACGATTGTCGATCCGAAGAGTTTAGATTAGAAGCTCCGGATTGTGAGACAGGCAATTGCGATGATTGTGAAATATGGGATTTAATCGCTGAAGCTCATGAACCGGACGATAACTGTGAATTCTACGTTGACATCGAATTCAAAGCGGAGAATACCTGTTCAGACTCTTTCTATGTCCTTGTAAATGGAGAAGAGTACTGCTGCTGGGCCTATGGTGAGGATTTTTATACTATTGGGCCTTTCCATACGGATGAGGGTGTCCTGGAGATTACAGTTGTGGATCTTGAAAATGACGATTGTCGATCTGAAGAATTTAGACTTGAAGCTCCCGAATGTGAAGCCGGCATATGCAATATTTGGGATCTCGATGTAGTAGTTGGTGAGATTATTTCAGATTCCAGTTATTACATTGGCATAGACTTCAAGTATATCAACACTGAATCGGAAGGTTTCAATCTATATTGGAATCATTCCTTTTACGGATTTTACAGTTACACTGAGCTGGTTTTGAGCATTCCTGTAGTGACTGGTGGATCAGAATGGGAACACCTCAGAGTTTCAGACCATGGAAATCCAGATTGCTTTGATGAGATTGAATTTAGATCTCCTGTTTGGACTTCATTGTACGAAATTGAAGTCGAACAATTGATAGAGCTAAGTAATTCATCGATAAAGATCATTAGTGATCAAGTGCGTAAGGTCGAATGTTACGATGTCCTAGGAAGGAAACATGGCGAAATTAGAGAAAGGGAAGACAGTTTTAACTTCGAACAAAGCATTCTCAATTCCGGAGTCTATTATTTTAGAATAACAGACCTTAATGGAAATAAGCTTGCAGTTCCCCTTTCCATTATCAAGTAGGCAGGAATTATATAGCATTCTTAGTATATAATGGGCTCCCGAGATGGAGCCCTCTTTTTTATTTGTGCATTGAGGGCAAAATCTTTTTTAAATCAATCCAATTTTAGCTAATATTGCCTTCTCTAAATTCTCAATATATATGAACATTCACGAATATCAAGGTAAAGCATTACTTAAAAAATACGGAGTAAGAATCCAAGAAGGAATAGTGGCTTCAACAGTAGATGAAGCTGTTGACGCTTATAGTAAAATAAACGAAGAATTCGGATCTCAATTTGCCATTGTCAAAGCACAAATTCATGCAGGTGGACGAGGTAAAGGCGGTGGAGTTAAACTGGCCAAGAATTTAGATGAACTTAAAGAACATGCTGGTAGTATATTGGGCATGATGCTCAAGACTCCTCAGACACCAGGTGGTATGGATGGCGAAGGAAAGTTAGTACAAAAAGTGCTTATTGCCGAGGATGCTTATGCACCTGATTTTGATCAGTGCAATGAGTTCTACTTCTCGATCTTAATGGATCGGGCTAAGAAGTGCAATGTAATTATATATTCGACAGAAGGTGGAATGGATATAGAAGAGGTTGCAGAAAAGACTCCTCATCTAGTACATAAAGAATATATCCATCCTCATTTGGGTCTTCAAGGTTTTCAAGCCAGAAAAATAGCCTTCAATCTCGGTTTGAGTGGAACTGCATTCAAAAACATGACTAAGTTTGTGGCCAACTTATACAAAGCATTCATTGCTTCTGATGCTTCGCTATTCGAAATCAATCCATGCATGCACAATGGAGCGACGGATGAGATTATTGCTGTTGACTGTAAAGTAAGCCTGGACGATAATGCTCTGTTCAGACATCCTGAACTCGCTGAATTGAGAGATACTTCTGAAGAGGATCCTACGGAAGTTGAAGCAAAATCCTATGGTCTTAATTATGTCAATTTGGACGGTAATGTTGGTTGTATGGTCAATGGAGCTGGATTGGCAATGGCAACAATGGATATCATCAAATTGTCAGGAGGTGAACCAGCCAACTTTCTTGATGTGGGAGGAACTGCGGATGCCGAAAGAGTAGAGCAAGCCTTTAAGATCATTATGAAAGATCCTAAGGTTAAAGCCATATTGATCAATATTTTCGGAGGAATTGTAAGATGTGACCGCGTAGCGAATGGTGTTGTTGAGGCTTATAAGAATATGGGTAATATTAATATTCCTATTATCGTAAGACTTCAGGGAACCAATGCAGAGAAGGCAAAAGAGATAATTGATAACTCAGGTTTGGAAGTTCGTTCTGCTATATTACTAAAAGAAGCGGCGCAAAGAGTGAGTGAAGCATTGGCCTAGTCTTATATAGACTACTACGCTTGTCATTATATATATTATCAACCCACCCTGCCCTTAGCTTGCTATGGAAGAAACAATTCGTTTATTTGAATTAAATCAGTACATCCAGCAGGTCATAGAGCTAAATTTTGGTTCGGATCTTTGGGTCAGTTGTGAGTTTTCCAATATGAAATACTCACGAGGTCATTACTACGTCGATCTCGTTGACAAAGATGATTACTCCGATAAGATCATTTCAAAAATGCAGGCGGTAATCTGGAAGACCAATGTGCAATACATTGAAGATACACGGAATTTAAGTCTTCAAGATCTAGCAGGAACGGGGCTCGAAGTCAGGGTTAAAGTGCATGTAGAATTCCATCCGATCTATGGTCTTAAATTAATGATCACTGATTTGGACCCGAATTATACCATCGGAAAACTGGAACTGCGCAGGAAGGAGACCTTACAACAATTGAAGCAAGAGGGTTTGATGGATCTCAACAAAGAGCTTCATTTACCCGAAGTTGTCCAGAATATTGCCGTTATCAGTTCTGAAAATGCTGCAGGATACAAAGACTTCATCAATGAGTTGGCCAATAATTCCTTTGGTTATTCTTACAAGATAAAATTGTTTCAGGCGGCCTTACAAGGGGATTCACAGGTGGCTGAATTCTTAAAAGCGATTTCAACCATCGAAGGTTCTGGTCCATTTGACGCTTTAATCATAATTCGAGGAGGAGGGTCTAAATTAGACTTGGCCGGTTATGATGAGTACGAATTAGCGAAGAAAATTGCCCTATGTAAAATACCTGTTCTTACAGGTATCGGGCACGAAATAGATCTATCAATAACAGATCTCGTTGGTTATAGGAATTTTAAAACTCCAACTGCTGTTGCAGGTTTTCTTATAGAGCGAAGTTTGTTTTTCGAAAACAAGTTGGCGCAAATTCTAAACGAGATTAAAGAAGGATCTCTACAAATTGTAAAATCCAAAGAATTGGATTTGCATAGCATTCATCAAAGCATTAAGGCTTTGGCAAATATGAATTTGGAGAGCTATCGGTATCAATGGAAAGAAATACTGGAAAAAACCTATATCAGGGCCAATCATATTATAGATACAAGAAAAAATGCATTGGACAATTTGATACAATCCATTCGACTTAGTTCTCCTGAAGCGATTTTGAAATTAGGATATGCTTTAATAGAACAGAACAATGAAAGAAAACAATCCATCAAGGCCATCAATAAGAAAGAGAGCTTGGCAATCAGAATGGCTGATGGCAAACTTGAAGTAAAAACAGTAAGTGACAATGGCTAAAAAAACAAAACAGAATAAACCCACTTTTGATGAGCTTTTTGAACAGCTGAAAAGCAACTTAGAAAAACTTCAAGACAAAACAATTCCAATGGAAGATCTAGTGTCTATTGTCAAGGAATCTGAAGAAATATATCAACTCGCTAGTACCAAACTTCGATCAATAGAAGAAGGCCTCATTCAATCGGAAGAAAAGGGGAAATAAAAAAAGCAAATCCGCATTTACGAATTTGCTTTTTATCAATACAATCTTACGATTGCTAATTACTTTGCTGCCTCCTCTGCATCTGGATTAGGCTGAACATCTGCTTTGATATTCAAATAAGTTTGTGGTGGCTCTGTGTTAGCAGTGATAGTAACTCTTTTAGTTTGCATACCTGGCTTCTTCTTAGAGTTAAATTCAACACTGATTTCACCTGTCTCACCTGGAGCGATAGGCTCTTTTGGCCATTGAGGCACAGTACATCCACAGCTTCCCTTTGCATTGCTGATAGTCAATGGCTCATCACCAGTATTCGTAAATTTGAATACGTGCTGTACTTTATCACCATCAGTAATTTTACCAAAGTCCCACTCAGTTTCCTCAAAACTCATAGTTGTAGATGGACCTTCAGGAACACTTTGCTGAGCAACTGTTTGAGCTGCATCATTAGCAGTTTGAGCTGCATCAGTTGCCGCCTCTGCTGTCTCTTCCGCAGCATCTTCTGCTTTATTTCCATCAGAAGCACAAGAAAACAATCCAAGCATCAAAATGAATGATAGGAAATAAATTACATTAGAAAATTTCATAATCTTTCGTTTTATTTTAAAATTACAATAATTGATAATGCAAATGTAAGGTATTTCGCCATTTCAGCTGTTAATACCCGACTAAATATTGTTAACGAGTTGTAAACGTCGTTGCTTCTTTTCTCGTATATAATCCTCGAATTTTTTTTGCGAAAAAGTATTAGGGCAATGTTCTTTTCTCAACAGCCCCTTTCTCGCACTATAAATTCCGTATTTAATTAATTCAATTCCCTGTACATCATGGGCGTCGGGATTAATAAAGATATTAACCCCTAACTCAATACAAAGAGGGATCCACTTCCAATCAATATCCAATCTAAATGGATTGGCATTTAATTCTATATCGACACCCTGTTCAGCACATGCATGGATAATCTTTTCATGGTCCAATGGATAGCCCTTTCTTCCCAAAAGTAGTCTTCCGGTAGGATGACCCAACATTGTGGTATAAGGATTGTGAATTGCCGCCATCATTCTATCTGTAGCCTTTTTTTCATCCATATTCAGTATCGAATGAACGGATGCTATCACAACATCAAATGAATTCAATACATCGTCTTCATAGTCTAAAGATCCGTTGGGAAGAATGTCGCTTTCAATTCCCTTGTAGATCTTGAAATTATCCCATTTGGTATTTAGCCTATCAATTTCATCTTGTTGCTCGTAAACCCGTGTTTCATCCAGACCATTGGCGTAAAAAGCAGATTTAGAATGATCGGTAACAACCATGTATTCCAAGCCCAAATCCATAGAGGCTTCAGCCATTTCCTCCAAGGTATGCCTTCCATCGCTATAACGGGTATGACAATGAACCAGCCCTTTAATATCATTTGTTGAAATCAATTTGGAAGGTTCATTTGAAATAATATCATCAGGATATTGATCGTACAACTCTGGATAAATCTCTTGGTAGCCAAGAGATTCAAAAAGCTCTATCTCAGACTTTGATTTATCAACAATTGGTTTCCAGGCCTCTTTCTTATTCTCAGCAATGGAAAATTCTGTCCGAAACGAAAAATTATCTTCCTCTGAATAGTGAAATATCACTTTAAATTGATTCTCATGAATAAACTCCAGTTCTCCTATAGCAATAAGTTCTATTTCTTCTGAGTTGATTAGAGAATTGACGAAATTCTGTTTTGCTTTTTCATCGCAAATCAATGCAATATTGAGCACTTGAACTATATTCTCTTTCCTCCTGGCTTCACCTAATAGAAAAAGCTCAAGCTCTTTTTCCCGATTAAAATTTTCTTGTATGACTTCAAATAGCTTTTCCGCTTCATGATATCTTTTGAGATTTCTTGATTGCAGTTGATAATTGACTTTAGACAAAATATCCGCCTGACTTTTCTCTCCAAAACCCTTGAGCAGTAACAATCTATTTTCATTACAAGCATATTTGAGCTCTTCAAGAGACTCAATGTTAAGTTCTTTCCAAAGCTTCCTAATCTTCTTTGCTCCTAAACCCTTTATTCGCAAAACTTCTAAAATACCATCAGGTACTTTCTCTTTTCGCGATTCGAGTGCCTCCATCTGTCCCGCGTCCCGCAATTCCAAGATTTTAGCAGCAGTATTTTTACCTATTCCTTTAATGGCTATTAAATCATCAAGCTCCAAGTCGAACAGCGGTGAAGCAGCTTGTCGAATGACTTGATAAGCCGACTGATAAGACTTGGCTTTAAACTCGTTTTCTCCTAGCAGCAAACTCAAGTCTCCTAATAGTTTGAATTGATTTGCAATCTCTTTATTTTCCATAACGTTAGATACTTAAATAATTCATTCTGACTTAAGCTTTAAGGCATGTCATATTATTTATTTTTATTATATTTGTTAAACGATTATTGTATACCATATTTTTGTATATCATGCGGCCACTCTTGATATTCCTTCTTATGGGCATTGAGCTTTTTGCCTATGCCAACTCTCCAGTTTTCCATCGTGTTCCTGCGAAAAAAGGCGATGGTATTTACAGCATTCTTCGAAGATATCAATTACTCGATGATGCCGGAAATATAAAGAAATTCATTGAATTAAATGAGTTATCCAAAGACGATAAATTGATCGTCAACAACGAGTATATATTACCGGTAATGATTTATTCCTACGATGGAAAATCGATAAGGACTACTATTGGAAACGACGATTGGGACATTGCAGTGGGCATTAAAAAATACAATGAGAAATTATTGGAGATTGGCCTGCGTAAAACACATTACACTGCTAGTAAAATACTTTGGGTACCCATTTATTATCTCAATAAAGAAGAGCTTCCCGAGCCTAAAGCAGTGACTGTTTCTAGTACTAATTCGACTACACCAAAGAAAGAAGAGAAAATACTGTTTCGAAGGAATTTTGATATTTTCGGTGATAAATACGCGGATACCCCAATACTTGACGATGATCTACAAGGATCTGTGTTTTATATTGTAACTGGACATGGCGGTCCTGATCCTGGTGCAATGACTAAAGTTAATGATCATACCCTTTGCGAAGATGAATACGCCTATGATATCGGTTTAAGACTCACAAGAAAGCTGCTTCAACATGGAGCCATAGCGCATGTCGTCGTACGGGATCAGAACGACGGCATCAGAGATGAGGCCTATCTAGAGTGTGATCGAGATGAAGTTTCATTAGATGGCAAAAAAATTCCCCTCAATCAAACCAATCGCCTAAGACAGAGAAGCCATGATGTCAATAAGCTTTATAAAAAATATAAAAAGAAGGGTATTAAAAATCAATACTGTATTGTCCTTCACGTCGATTCCAGAAAGGAAAATCAGCGAACGGATCTGTATTTCTACCATCATGAAAAAAGCGCCTCAAGTAAAGCGATGTGCAAAAGTATTTATGATTGCTTTTCTAACAAGTACGCGAAGTATCGTGCCAATGGTCAGTATGATGGAAGTATTTCTAGTAGAAACTTACACATGATCAGAGAGACCAATCCTCCAACAGTTTATATTGAAATGGGAAATCTAAAAAACAGTGCAGACCAAAAGAGATTTCTCATCAACTCAAATCGACAGGCAGTTGCTGATTGGATAGCGGAGGGAATTCTGAATCATTAAGTATATTACACTTCTTTATACTAAGAAGACAATTGTAGTTTGGATTATTCCATTTTAATTCCCGTATTCAATTATGATATCAGAGAGCTCATCGGTCAGCTCCTGAATCAAATGAGGAAATTAAGCCTCAACGGAGAATTACTGATTTTAGATGATGCCTCAACTGATTCGACAATTAAGAAAGTCAACGAGCAACTAAAAAAGCATCCTGAGATCATCTATTTAAGCGAGCGCAATAATATTGGAAGAGCTAAGGCTCGCAACAAACTAATTCTTGAATCCAATAGTGATAAACTCATTTTTATAGACGCTGACGTATTGATCAAAAACGAGGATTATCTGCAAAATTATGTTCGCCTTTTCTCTAAATATCAAGTCGTAGTCGGAGGACATCGCTATCAAGAAGAACGCCCGGAATATCAATATCGACTGAATTGGAGATACGCCAATAAGAGAGAAGTTTTAAGTGCTACTGTAAAAAATAGAAACCCTTATGATCGCTTTATATCTATGAATTTTTATGCTGATAAACGTGCCATTTCTTCTATTTCCTTTCCTAATTTTCTAGATGGTTGGGGACATGAAGATACATACTTTGGATTCTTGTTGAAAAAGCAGGGTTTTTCTATTAATCACATTGAAAATCCCGTTTTACACCTGGGTCTGCATGAGAATAAGGCTTATATCAAGAGACAGGAAATGGCCATTGATCAAGCTTTAAAAATTAGAGCTTTTGATGCTGATTTTGATTATCAACTGGTTCGAATCGCAAATAATATCAAAAGTCTTCATCCTTTACTTCATTCGATAGCCCCTATTTCATTGTCTTATATAAGACGAATGGTTCTTATGACCAACTCACCTATGATTCTAAATATTTATAAGTTAATATTCTACATACAGCGAATTAAAGAAGAAAACTAAGAAATTAGGGAGAATATTAAATTTTCAATTCTCTAGGATATATTAATTTAAAATAATTATAATTGTATGTAAAATTCATGTGAATCCATCATTATGAAATATCGAATTTTTTTTCTGCCACTCCTATGTTTATGTCTTTTTATTCAATTGGATGCCCAAAGCATTAAAGGAAATGTAAGTGATGAAACCACTGGCGAACCACTCATTGGTGCAAGTATAATTATTGAAGGAACTACATCGGGAACCATAACAGACTTTGAAGGTAATTTCGAACTTAATGTTACTCAGGAGTTACCGGTAAATTTGATCATAAGTTATGTGGGTTATGACAATATGACCAGGACTATTAACAGCTTTGAATCAGTCGATGTAGAAATGTCCAGTGCAGCCTTGACCATAGACGTCATTGAAGTTGAAGGGCAAAGAATATCTGAAAAACAACAACAAGCAGCTCTTACGGTTGAATCACTGGATAATGTAGCTATTAAGCAAGCGGCTTCAGCAGATTTTTACGAAAGTCTTGGAAATCTAAAAGGTGTAGACCTAACTACAGCAAGTTTAGGATTTAAAATAGTAAACACAAGGGGATTTAACAGCACCAGTCCTGTACGTTCATTACAACTTATTGATGGAGTCGATAATCAATCACCAGGACTGAATTTCTCTTTAGGTAATTTTCTCGGAGTATCTGATCTGGATATTAATAAAGTGGAATTGATCGTTGGCGCTAGTTCTGCATTCTACGGTCCGAATGCCTTCAATGGAGTAATCAGTATGCATACTAAAGATCCGTTTTATTCAAAAGGATTGAGTGCAGAGGTAAAAGCTGGAGAGAGAAACCTTTTTACTACTGCTCTGAGATGGGCGGATGCGGTTAAGAATAAAGATGGTTTTGAATGGTTGGGTTACAAATTGAACCTATACAGAATGTCAGCGGATGACTGGGAAGCGGAAAACTACAATCCCGTAGATGACTCAGAGGAAGGACTGGATAATCCCGGTGGTTTTGATGCGGTTAATATTTATGGCGACGAATTCAATAGACAGGCAAGTGTTGTGGGAATTGGTAGATATTATAGAAAAGGATATCGTGAGATTGATTTGGTTGATTATTCTTCCGAAAATAACAAGGCAGCGGCCTCTGTTCACTTTCGATTAAAACCTGAAATGGATTATGAATCTCCTGAATTAGTACTAGGTTCCAGTTTTGGTGGCGGGACTACCGTGTATCAAGGAGACAATAGGTATTCTCTTAGAAACATTAGATTTTTTCAGCATAAGATAGAACTTAGAAAGAAAGATCAGTATTTTATCAGATCTTATATGACCCATGAAAATGCTGGTGATTCCTACGATCCTTTCTTTACCGCACTAAAGTTACAAGAATACTCTAAGGATAATACGGAATGGAATACCTCATATCTCAATTATTGGTCCCTTAATGTTGTACCGCGTTTACAAAATGATGAAGACTTTCCCAGAAGAAGTGACTACCCAGGTGATATAGAAGGATACAATGCGGCCATTGATTTATTCTTACTAGATAAACAAGATTCTCTATTCATATGGCATGGGCAAGCGCAAGATGTGGCCAATACAGGTAATCCGGCCTTTCAGACTTTAGATTTTCTAGAACCGGGTACTGCTGAATTCCAACACGTATTTGACTCTATCACTTCTGCCATTGCCAACAGTGAAGGAGGAACTCGATTTTTTGATGAATCTGCGCTTTATCATTTGCATGGCGAATATAAATTCAATGATGTATACAAAGGAGAAGGAACTACACTTACAGACCTTGATTTTACTCTAGGTGTTGCAGGAAGACTTTATAGGCCGGACTCTAGGGGTTCAATTTTACTGGATACAATGGGCAGAAACATAGACACATACGAATATGGTGTTTATGGTGGTTCTGCTCTAAGTTTTCTTGATGATAAGTTTCTCGTTAATGCCAGTTTGAGAATGGATAAACATGAGAACTTTGATTATCTATTTTCTCCTGCGGCCTCTGTAGTTTACCAACCCTCTGCTAAGAATTACATTAGACTTTCATTCTCTTCTGCTATTCGAAACCCAACACTATCGGATCAGTACTTGAACTATAATGTAGGACCTGCTATTTTATTGGGTAATCTTAACGGTTTTGAAAATCTGGTTACTGTAGAATCTTTTGTGGACTTTTTAGATTCTCAGGATCGCGAGGCTTTGGATACTTTTAATGTATCTCCCATACAACCTGAAAAGGTGAGATCCTTAGAATTGGGGTACAGAACAAGCCTTTTCAATTCGGTATTCATCGATATGAGCGGTTATTTATCCAGATATGAAGATTTTATTGGATTTGAATTAGGAGTAGTTTCCTTCATTCCACCTCCACCGAATGCCCCATTGCCAACCAATACTCAAGTTTACCGGGTAAGTTCTAATGCCAGAGATATTGTCAACACAAGAGGTATTTCTATTGGATTGAATTACTTCTTTCAAAAATACTATCAGTTGCAAGGGAATTATTCTTACAATGAATTGACCACTAAGACGGATGATCCAATTATACCGGCCTTTAATACCCCGAAGAACAAATATAATATTGGTATATCGGGACGTGATATTCCTCGTATTCTTGGAATGCGGGTTCCTTCTTTCGGATTTAATGTAAACTATAAATGGATCGAAGGGTTTATTTTTGAGGGATCACCTCAGTTCACTGGATTCATTCCCGCTTATGACCTACTGGATGGACAAATAAACTTTAAGATTAGGCCACTCAATACAGTTTTAAAAATTGGAGCAAGCAATATACTTGACAATAAAGTTTTCCAGACTTATGGAGGACCTAGAATAGGTAGATTGGCGTATGTAAGCCTCAGCTATAATTTCGAAAAAAAATAAGTTATTAAAATTAGATTATATGAAATTTATTTACACAATTTTTTTATCCATTTTAGTTTTCTCGGCCTTTGGTCAGAGAAGATATTTAGATGCGTCATTTGACGTAGACAAAAGCCTAGACGTAAAGTATGCAGAAAATATTTCTGTTATAACTGGGGCGCCGGCCCAACAGGATTTGTTAATGGACGTTTATACTCCTGTTGGAGATTCCGATACTGAAAGACCATTGATTTTGGTTGCACATACCGGTAGTTTTCTTCCTCCCATTTTTAATGGGCAAGCAACTGGTTCTACTAGAGATAGTACTGTTGTTTTCTTGTGTAATGAGCTTGCGGCGAGAGGTTATGTCGTTGCTGCATTCAGTTACCGATTAGGTTGGAATCCAGTAGGAGATGAAGATACAAGACGTGGTACATTACTTCAAGCCGCGTACAGAGGTATTCAGGATACACGAACATGTGTTCGATATTTTAGAATGTCTGCAGATGCTATGAATAATCCATATGGAATTGATCCAGATAAAATTGGGGTTATAGGAATTGGAACAGGAGGATATTTAGCTATGGGAGCGGCTACACTTTATGACTTTGAAGAAGTTACTTTAGACAAGTTCATAGATACCAGAACTAATCTTCCTTACATAGATGAAAGTCTTTTTGGAAATCTTTTCGGTGATAATGCTGCTCAGATAAATATTCCAAATCACATGGGATACAGTAGTGAAATTGGTTTCTCTTTTAACCTTGGTGGTGCATTAGGTGATAATAGCTGGGTAGATGGTTCCGCAGATACTCGTGAAGCTCCTATGGCCGGTGTTCATTGTCCAACGGATATCTTCGCGCCGTACGCAGAAGGTCCAGTTATTGTTCCAACAACCAACGAGTTTGTAGTTAATGTTGCGGGTACAAGAAGAGCAATGGAATATGCTAACGATAGAGGAAATAATGATATTCTAGCCAACCTCAATGCAGCCGATGATCCACTTTCGGATCTTATCGATGCTCAAAAAACTACGGACGTTACTGTTCCCACAATGGAAACGCTCAAATTAGGCACGGATAATTTCTACGGTTTTGTAAGACCTTTCCCAGAAGGTTCTCCTTGGGATTGGTGGGATAAGAATGTATTGGATGCTACCGTTGCATTCATTAATGCCAATGTTCCAGGAGCAGATTTTGATTCTGATGAAATTCATATGAGTGGTCTAGCCACCAATTCTGATATGTCTCCGCAAAAAGGTAGAATTTATATGGATACCGTATTGCAATTGTTCTTACCAAGATCCTGTGTTGCTCTAGGTTTAGGATGTGAATTTACAGATAATGAGGAGTTTGTCGATGCAAGCACGTTGGGCTTCAAAGCAGCTCCTAATCCTATTACTACGGAAGCTCTTGTAAGCACAAATTCTGATGTTCATATAAATTCTGTATATTTGTATGACACTAGCGGAAAGTTGGTTAAAGCTGTTTCAAATATAGACTACAACCAATATGTATTGAAAAGAAATTCTCTGCCAAGCGGTATGTATTTATTAAAAGTACATACTGATCAAGGGAATGTAATAGAGAAATTGACGATAAAGTAGTTCAAAAACTTTATTTTGAAACCTCGGACGCTAGTTCGAGGTTTTTTTATACCTGTACTTCTCGAATTTTAATGAATGATTCTCAAACAAAGCATAGAAAAGGTATTAGAAACTGCAAGAGTTGAAGACGTTATTGCGGACTACGTTGAATTGAAGCAACGCGGTATCAACAAAATAGGCCTGTGTCCCTTTCATGATGAAAAAACACCTTCTTTTACAGTAAGTCCCTCTAAAAATATATACAAGTGTTTCGGCTGCGGCAAAGGTGGTAATGCCGTTCAATTCTTGATGGAACACGAAAGCTTCAGTTTTCCGGAATCCATTCGATATCTCGCTGATAAATATAACATTGTCTTAGAAGAAACTGAGAGAACCGCGGAACACATTGAAGAGGAAAAAACAAGGAGCAGTCTCTACATAATTAACGAATACGCCAAGAACTTCTTCCGTGAGCAACTCATGAACACAGAAGAGGGTCGTCAAATAGGGTTGAGTTACTTCAAGCAAAGAGGCTACCTACAAACAACCATCGATAGCTTTGAATTGGGTTACTTATCTAAAAACGGAAACAGCCTATTAGAACACGCTAAAAAGAAAGGTCTAAATCAGGATAGGATGAAAGATCTTGGCCTTTTAACCCGAAATGATCGGGATATGTACAGGCACAGAATCATTTTTCCCATACATAATCTATCGGGAAAAGTGTTGGGCTTTGGTGCTAGATCCTTGGTCAAAGACAAAAGATCTCCGAAATATCTGAATTCTCCTGAATCTGATATATACAACAAAAGAAAGGTCCTCTACGGCTTGTACCAGGCCAAAAAAGCCATAATTCAAGAAGATCTCTGTTATATCGTAGAGGGTTACACGGATGTCATCACCATGCATCAAGCCGGTATTCATCATGTTGTTTCTAGTTCGGGAACAGCACTGACTAAAGAGCAGATTCAACTCATCAAGCGATATACCAATAATATTTGTTTGATTTTTGATGGTGATCAGGCTGGATTTAACGCCGCTAAAAGAGCCTTAAATATTGTATTACAACAAGGTCTGAATTTACAGATTTTAAGCCTTCCCGAAGGTGATGATCCCGATACTTATATCAAGTCCAACGGAGCGCAAGAATTTAAATCAATTTTAGCCAATCAAGCAGAGGACTTTATCGTAAAACTTCTCGACTGGAATTTTTCGAATGCTGAAAATCCCGCACAAAAGGCAGAACATCTTAAAGAAATACTTGAAAGTGTATCATTTATTGTAGATCCACTTAAGAGAACATACTACATCCAAGAGTTGTCCAAGACTGTAGGAATTGATGAGAGAACCCTAATAAAAGAAGTAAATAAAATTATTTCATCTCGATTACGAAAAGAGAAAAAAACAGATTCAACCCAAAGTCCCGAACCATTAGAATTGAGTCCCGAGAAAGCTCCTGCCGCACAAGTAAAGCTGGATAAAAACGATTATTTGGATCGAGAGTTATGCCGGTTGCTTGTAAAATACGGCGACAAAGTAATTGAATGGGATGAAAAGAAGACCTATGTTTCATTTATTCTACTTGATGAATTGGCTCCTTTACTGTCTTCTATAAAAGATAAGGGATATCGTCGAATCATCGATATTGCGATAAAAAACCATGATGAATCCGTACCAGTTGGAACGGGTACATATACGAAACAATCCGAAGAATCTGTGGTCAATTTAGCCATTGATCTAGTACATGATCAATATGATATGAGCCACAATTGGGTAGATAAGTATGATTATCCCTTACAGTCTCAAGAACATCCGGACAACAATATCGCTAATGTAATTATTCAGATTCTTCTTAGGTATAAGCTAAGGGCTATCCAAAATCTAATCAAAGAAAACAAACTCAAATTTGAAGGAGTTAAAAGTGAATCAGAACTGAAGCGCTTGCTACAGATTCACCAACAGCTTGAAATGGAAAAATCACAGGTTGCCAGAGAGTTGAACTCTGTGGTTATATAAATATAGTTTTAAGAAAAGTATAAATACTATTTGGAAATACTATAAGTAGGTTTTTCGACATTAGAATGGAGAACAACAAACGAATTAAATAATTATGTTCAAAAAGATCATCATAGCCATTTTTGTTTTCGTAATACTTTTTTTGATTGCAGCTGTTGCAATTCCAATTGTATTTAAAGATAAATTCCAGACTTACGCTTTGGAAATGATCAATAAAGACTTGGAAGCGGAGATCAAATTTTCGGATGTCTCGATTTCACTAATCAGAAGTTTCCCACAATTGAGTTTGGGCATCGATGATCTTTCCATAATAAGAAAAGATGCTTCTGTTAGATCAGATACCATTGCCTTAGTGGATCAGGTATTCCTAGAATTCAACGTTGTCGACCTTTTTAAGAATTCGGAGAATATTAAAGTAAGAGAAGTGAATATCCGTGATGCAGACGTATATCTTCATACTTCCAAAGAAGGAATTTCGAATTATGATATTTATGATTCCGGTGATTCGACTCCGGAACAATCCTCGGGAAGTACTGCCTTTAAAAATATTGAATTGAAGGCATATTCCGTAGCAAATTCTGATCTGTTTTACCACGATGAAGCAGGAAAGATCAAGGTAGAGATCCAATCACTTGATCACGAAGGAAAGGGAAATTTTGACTTGGTACAATTTGATCTGGAAACATTAACTCAGATAGACGAACTCAGCTTTTCACAGAATAACATAAAATATCTCAATAAAGTTAATCTGACCAGTTCACTGGATTTGCAAATAGATCAGGAGCAGCAGATATATACCATCACTGAAAACAGCAATCAGCTAGATCAGCTGTCCTTCAAGACGGAAGGAAATCTAAAGTTCATCGAAGATATTCCAAATCTTGACTTTCAGGTATCGAGCATCAACAGTGATTTTAAGCAGGTGTTGGCCATTTTGCCAGCCTTTATGAAAAAAGATATACAGGCCATGGAAACTGCCGGTGATTTTGATTTGACGGGCTTTATCAAAGGTGCACTCGGGCCAGGTGATCGCATACCTGCTTTCGATTTCGATATTGATCTTAAGAATGGCTTTTTCAAATACGATGGATTTGATCAAACACTGAGTCGCATCAATAGCCATATAAAGGTATCTCAGAATGGGGACAGGCTAAATCGAACAAAAGTGGCCATAGCTCCCTTCCAACTGCACTTAGGTAACAGAGCTTCTGAAGGAGAATTATATCTTTCTGAACTTCTTACAGACCCATACATAAAGGGTTTTGCAAAGGGTATCGTAGAATTGGATGAGCTGAAAAACTTGATTAGTATAGAAGGTTATGAGATTAGTGGTAATACGCTTGATTACGATGTCTCAATCAACACCAACTATTCCAGTATAGAGGAACAGCGCTATGAAGATATTGAATTTGAAGGCTTTGCGAAGTCCGATGGGCTAAAACTTGTTTCAGAAGGTCTTCCTCCTTTAAATTTAAATAAAGCATCGATGGTTTTCTCACCTGAAAAACTAACTGCAGAAGAACTAGATGGCCAACTGGGTAATTCAGATTTTAAAGGTGAGTTAGAAGTTCAAGATCCACTTCTTTTTCTCATTGAAGATAAAAAACCAATGGTCAAGGCCAATATGCAATCTGCTAATTTTGACTTGAATGAATTGAGTTATTCCTCTACAACAACTGCTGAATCTAGCGGAGGGACTTATGGTTCTCCACCCGAACCATTTACTTTTCCCGTTAACTTCGATGTGCAATCTACGATTGGTCAATTAAAGTATCAGGACTACGTACTAAGTGACCTTAATGCTAGTGCAGACCTGTATAATGACAATCTGAATTTTACCATTAGTGATGGAAAACTTGATGGTGCAAAATTCAATTCTAAGGGGAATCTTCGAAACATAGAAGATTATCTCAACGACAAAGGAAGTATATTAGGGAATATAGAAGGCAAATTCGATCGACTAGACTTGAATAAGTACATGAGTGCTGAAAGTTCTAGTACTGCATCAGGATCTTCAGATGGTGCTACCGCGGATAGTGAACTCACACTTCCGGAAAAGATCCACGTCGATATGAATTTTAAAGCGGATGAAGTATTATTTCAGAATTATAATCTTAAAAATTCACAATTCAAGGCAGGATTAAGTGACAGAAAACTAGTCCTGGACAAACTATATGGAGAAACTTTCGGTGGTAATATGTCCATTACTGGATTGGTAGAGACGCCATTGAATCAGAAAACGAGCACGGATTTTAGTTATGCATTGAGAAACATTTCCTACCAGGAGATATTTAAGTCTGTGGAGAGTTTTAGGAAACTTGCCCCAATAGCTGAATTTTTAGATGGCAACTTCAATCTTGATTTGGATTTTGGTGCCCTTTTGGATAAGGATTTTAATTTTGATTTGAGCAGTATCTCAGCTGATGGATTTTTACAGACACTGGATACAAAACTCAGATCTTATGCCCCCTTGAACAATATTGCTAACACTTATAATATCGATGAGTTAAAGAATTTCAATCTAGCGAATACCAAGAACTGGCTCAGCATAAGAGATGGCAGGGTTAACATCCAAGAGTTTATCAGGGAAATAGGAGGTAACAAATTCGCCATTTCAGGCAGTCATGGAATAGATCAAACCATGAAGTACCAAATTAAAGCCAAGGTTCCTCAATCAAAATTTAAAGGCACCGGCGCTGTAAAAGGAATGGAAATACTCAAACAAGAAGCGGATAAATTAGGATTCAATCTGAATACTGGGAAATATCTAGATGTTTTATTTACTTTGACCGGATCTATACAGAAACCTGATGTTAAGTTCAAGTTACTAGGAGTTAGTGGAGATAATGATGAAACAGTATCTGTTACTGATCAAGTTACTGATGTGATAGAAGATAAATTGGACGAAGAAAAGAAGGAGCTGGAAACCAAGATCCAAGAGGAAAAAGAAAAGCGCCAGAGAGAGTTAGAGGAAAAGATTGAGGCAGAAAAGAAAAAACTTGAAGAGGAGAAGCGGAAGAAAGAAGAAGAATTGAGGAAAAAGCTGGAAGAAGAGAAGAAAAAGAAAGAAGAAGAATTAAAGGAAAAACTTAAAGATAAATTGGATAAATTCAATCCATTTTAATTGTAATATGAGCGAAGAGATATATAATTTATCCCCGATAGATGGTCGATATGCCAACAAAACCAGAGAATTTGTACCCCACCTTTCAGAATATGGATTAATTCGTTACCGGCTGCTGGTCGAATGGAATTATTTATTGGCTTTGCGGAACGAACAGTATATTTCTGATCTCAACAATATACCTGAATCTTATCTGCTTCAAAAGATTGAATCACTTCAGGAATTGAGCTTGTCTGATGCCTTGAAAATAAAGGAAATTGAAAAAACCACTAATCACGATGTAAAGGCGGTTGAGTACTTTATCAAGGATCAACTGGAAAAAGACGGCTATAGTGATCAAAAAGAATGGGTTCACTTTGCTTTGACATCTCAGGATATCAACAATACGGCGATACCGATGTCGATTACCGCAGCTTTAAAAACAGTTCTTATTCCCGCTTTGGATGAGCTGATGGAAAAGCTATTCGAACTTTGTGAAGAGTGGTTTGATGTTCCGATGCTAGCTAGAACTCATGGTCAACCTGCCAGTCCAACAAGATTGGGTAAAGAAATTTATGTTTTCTACGACAGATTAAAGAAGGAGAGATCAAGAATTGATATAGAACAGCTGACCTGTAAGTTTGGTGGCGCAACAGGAAACTTTAATGCGCATCACGTTAGTTTTCCGGAAAAAGACTGGATGCAATTCGGAAATGTATTTTGTGAAAAATACCTGGGACTGAAAAGATTAGAATGGACAACCCAAATTGATCATTACGACGAACTAGCGTCCGTATTCCACCATTTGCTTAGAATTAACACCATTCTCATCGATGCTTGTAGAGATATTTGGTCATATATATCTATAGAATACTTCAAACAAAAAACAGTCAAAAATGAAGTTGGAAGTAGTGCTATGCCTCATAAAGTCAATCCAATAGACTTCGAAAATGCCGAGGGAAATTTTGGATTAGCCAATGCCATTTGTGAACATCTGGCTTCAAAACTACCCGTTTCCAGATGGCAGAGAGATCTGACCGACAGCACAGTTTTACGAAATATTTCATTGCCTCTAGCGCATAGTTTGATAGCCTATCGATCTATGATCAAAGGATTGGGGAAGCTGCAGTTGAATCAGGAGAAAATAGCTTCGGACCTAGGAGCCAACGTCATGGTGATATCGGAAGCCATACAAAACATTCTAAGAAGAGAAAAATATCCAAATCCATATGAAGCGTTAAAATCACTGACAAGAGGTAATGCCAATGTAAGCTTGGAAAGCATCCATGAATTCATAGAAACCCTTGAGGTAAGTGAAAAGATTCGTACAGAACTTCGTTCTATTCTTCCCCACAACTATATCGGAATATATCCGGAAATGAAATCTGTATAGATACTTACAGATTTATTTTAGATGCGGTTTGAACATAAGATAAACTCTCCATGAATATCCTATGGCCAAGATCCTATTGCCTCATCTGTGTAAATTCCTTATATTTATAGGGCTTGTTTTAATTCATTCAGGCAGCTTTTTCTAAGCTCAACTAATCTTTATGTAGAAGCATAAATTCTGTACTACCATGACCATAATCAAGAAACCAATTCTCTTTATCCTTCTCTTCTTTCTTATATTAGGATTTTTACCTTTATCTCTCGATGCCCATCAACCCAGTCCTTACCCTAATTCAGCTTTAGCCGGTCCATGTGATTGTACATCCGGACCCATCGTTGACATACAAAATGGAAGTTTTGAAGATGGACCTAGCGGGGATATTGCCAATGCCATCACTCCCCCGGGTTGGATACCGACTAATAGTGTGGATACTGGAAATCCCGGTGCAGCGATTGCTTGTCATCCTAATCTTATGAGTGCTTCTTGTGATGGTGGCCAATTTGTCGGTGCTTACTCCCAACCTTCCTTAGGAAACTATCGAGAGGGAATAGAACAGGTGGTAAACTGTTTGGTACCAGGGACAGAATATATGGTTAGATTCAGCCAGGCAATTACCAAGACCTATGGATTTTCAAGTGGGTATTTTGAAGTCACCTTCTGTGGGGCTACCATGTCATCCCCCACCATGGATGCATTATCTCTACCCTATCCAGGATTTTCAGGATGGGACGAGATAGAATTAGGCCCATTCGTTGCGACGGCAAATTCGCATACGCTTAGGTTCATATCTATATCACTGAATGATGGAATTTGTCCTTCAGGGATTATGGGAACATGTAATGACCAAGCCAATGGAGATCCTACTTATTGTGGTGTGTTTTTTCCCGAATCCGATGCCTGCTATGTCCTAATAGATGGTGTTTCAGTTTGCGGTGATGGAGGGGCGACCAATTGTATAGAAAGGGCTTGTGATGATGGAGACCCATGTACGGAAAACGATATGGAAGAAGTCGATGAATGCGATAATGTAGTATGTGTTCCCTGCGCCGGAACGCCTATTCCGGAATGTACTAATACCGTTATGCGGGCTTGCGACGATGGAGACCCTTGTACGGAAAACGACATGGAGGAAGTCGATGAATGTGATAATAATGTGGTCTGTACACCTTGCGCTGGTACGGCTGTACCTGCTTGTGCCAATACCATTATGAGAGCTTGCGATGATGGGGATAATTGTACGGAAAACGACATGGAAGAAATAGATGAATGCAATAGTTTGGTTTGCACTCCTTGTCAGGGAGTGCCCATCACTTCGTGTACGAATACCATTATGAGAGCCTGTGACGATGGAGACCCTTGTACTGAAAACGATATGGAAGAAGTCGATGAATGTGATAATGGTATTGTTTGTGAGCCATGTCAAGGTGTTCCCGTTGCTGCTTGTTCAGTAGTCATTGAACGACCCTGTGACGATGGAGACCCATGTACGGAAAACGATATGGAAGAAGTCGATGAATGCAGCAACACGATCTGTAGGCCTTGTGAGGGCGTAACCATTGATTTATGTCAAGTTACCGTTGTTAGACCTTGTGATGATGGAGATCCATGCACAACAAATGACGTCGAGGAGGTAGAAGATTGTGATAACAGTGTGGTTTGCGAACCTTGCCAAGGAGTTCCAGTAGACTGTTCTAATGGAGATACTGAAGTTGTTCCTTGTGATGACGGAGATACAACAACAATCAATGATGTTCAGACCATTCTAATATGTGACAATACCATATGTATACCTTGTCAAGGAGAACCTGCGGATTGTTTAACTGCAACGACTTCTGAGATTCCATGTGATGACGGAGATCCATGTACGATCAATGATATGGAAACCATTGTTGATAGCACGGGTCAGATCTGTGTTCCATGTGAGGGTATTCCACTCGATTGTGGAGGCCTAGATATCTGTGAACTCACCAGGCCCTGTGATGATGGAGATCCATGCACGATTAATGATATGGAAACTATACTACTGAGAGATTCCAGCATATGCGTCCCATGTCTCGGTCAAGAAATAACTCCTGTGGTTAGTATCGACAGTATTGTTTGCAATCAAGATCGAACGACATACGAGATTTATCTTAAGTCGAATTTTGAAATGATACAGAATGATCTCAATGCTCCAGTAATTGAAATAAGTAATGGACAGTTTCTAATAACGGATATCGATATATCTTCTTCGATTACCATTACATTGACCTATAACGGTACTACATGTTCTACGGAAATAATGGCAGATCCGCCCAACTGTGATTGTAATGCATCAGCCGATGCCGGGCCTGACCAAATACTAGACTGTTATAATAATGGAATTGCCAGCCTTAGAGGTTTGGCAACAAGCCAAGGAAATGGATTCAGCTATTCTTGGTTGGATGAAAACGGTAATGAAGTTGGCACTGCAGATTCCCTTGTTGTTACTCAGGAAGGAGTCTATGTCCTTATCGTTAATGATTTGGTACAAAACTGTTTTGATAGCTCTTTTGTCACTGTGGTTGACATTAGAAATGAACCTCTCGCGGTAATTTTTGCTAATCCCGATACGATCATTGACTGTTTCGTCGGAAGCGTGAACCTGTCCACGTCTATTCAACAGAATGTACGATATGAATGGTATATCAACTCCGCAATAGCAAGCCAAAATGAATTCATTGAGGTCTCAACAGCGAGCACAGTAACTCTTGTAGCCATCGATACCATAACCGGATGTCAAAATGAGAGCTCCATTGAGGTTATTAATAATGAAAGTTATCCTTTGATTTTCTTTGATCCCACAGAGGAATTGAACTGTATCGATTCCGTTGTAGAAATCAATTTGAGCACGACTTCTTCAACAGGTGGTTCTTTTGTTCATCAGTGGTACGATATTAATGGACAACTTCTGGTCGGTGAAAACGGTACCAGTCTATCTGTCAGCCAGTCAGGTTTATACATTATTGAGACCCGAGATATTATGAATGATTGTATTCACCAGGATACTGTTGAAGTTACAGCCAATTACGAGTTTCCAATCATTGACGCTGGGGCAAACAATAGTATCCCTTGCGATAATAGCCCGGTTCAATTGTCTGCTAGTGCAAATAATATTATGGATTATCAGTTGAGTTGGTCTACCACCGATGGCAATATTCTGTCCGGACAACAAGGGCTTAATCCAGAAGTTTCGCAGGGTGGTTGGTATTATTTACAAGCTATCCATAATGAAAGCGGTTGTATTGCATTGGATTCTGTTTTTGTGGATAATGTACCAAACCAAATTGTAGCCAATGTTTTTCCTAATCCTCCATCTTGTCCAGGTGATGCCGATGGTCGAATATCGGTAGACCTTATTGGCGCTGCAGAACCAATTATGTATACCGTTAATGGAAATCCGGTGGGATCGAATGGAACGTTTGATAACCTTTCGGCGGACACTTATCTCATTGAAGCTGTAGACGCCAATGGATGTACATTTGATACAAGCTTAATTTTAAATGATCCCAACGCTTTGGCTCTTGAATTAAGCGAAGATTACTTCGAGATTGAAGGAACCAATATTATCGATTTGTTTCTATTAACCAATGCCAGTGATGTTGATTCAATCATATGGTCTGATGGTCTAAAAATATTCTGTGACGATTGTCTCAATCCAAAAATCGAAGTTGAAGAATCCGGAACTTATGAAGTTAGCATCATAGATGAATTCGGATGTCTTGCAAGTGCACGGTTCCAGGTAGTGATCAAAGAAGTGTTCAGTATTTTTGTTCCTTCTACTTTCTCTCCGAACGGAGATGGAGTCAATGATGTGCTTTTTATATACACCGGAGATAATATTGATGAGATCGTCAAGTTTGAGATTTATGCCAGATGGGGTGAGCAGGTATTTTCAGTCAATTCAGTGCCGCCCAATGATCCGGATTACGGATGGGATGGAAGTTTCTTAGGAAAAGATATGGATCCGGCCGTTTTTGCTTACTATGCTGTGCTCAAAGATATCAATGGAGAGGAACATCTCGTTTATGGAGATATTACTTTGATTCGTTGATAAACTTAAATTTAGAAAGCTAAAAAAGAAGTCTAAAAGTACTCAAACACACCTTTATTATGATCTACTATTATTTTTGGACTTCTCTCTGATTCCTGCGTTTTGACATAGCCAATGATATCAGCTTGTACATCAAAAGAATTGGCTATACTAATTATTTCATTGGCCAAGTCTAACGATGGAGTATAAATTTCCATTCGCGTACCCATATTGAAGATCTGAAACATTTCTTGGTAACTGGTATTCGAAGTCTCCTGAATCAGTTCGAATATTGGTGCAGTAGGCAGTAAATTATCTTTTATAACCTGTACCCCTTCCATGAATTTAGAAACCTTTGTGTGGGCTCCTCCCGTATTATGAATTATACCCGAAATTTCTTTATGGCTAGATTGCAAGATCGCTTTTAGAATTGGTGAAAATGATCTAGTCGGTGAAGTCAATAATTTTCCAATGGATACTTGGCCATATCCATTTATTTCAACCGTGTCCGTCAATCTGTATTTTCCAGAATAAATCAAATCATCCGGAATTTGATCATCGTAAGTTTCGTCGAATCTCTTATAATATTCAGAAAGAAGGTCATGTCTTGCAGAGGTCAATCCATTACAAGATATACCACTGTTGTATTCTGTCTCGTAACTGCTCTTACCACTGGAGGAAAGTCCTACGACAAAATCGCCATTTCGAATATCAATGTTCACCACATTGTCTTTGCTTAATACAGAACTCACTGTGATACCTGTATCAATAGTCTTGACCAAATCACCCACATCCGCTGTTTCACCTCCAGCAGAATATGCCTCCAACCCATGCTCATTAAGAAAATTGATGAACAAATTATTTCCTTCGATGATAGAAGCAATGACATCTCCTGATATTCGATTCTTATTCCTTCCTATAGTACTAGAAATTAAAAATGGGCCCAAGCTTCCCGAGCATATCATATCATCGATATTCATCACCATCGCATCTTGAGCAAGGTTGTGCCAAACGGACAAGTCTCCCGTCTCTTTCATGTATAAATAAGCCAAAATACCTTTGGTCCCAACAGTATCCGCATGGATTATGGCACAATTGGATTCATTTCCTGAGAAGTAATCAGGTAAGATTTTGCAAAAACTATTGTTATACAAACCCTTACTTTGACCTGAGATGGCTTTGTGAACCTCTGATTTGTCCGATGAAACCCCTCTCTGATGATATCTAAATGAATCCATAAAATCTATAATTACCCCACAACTTATGGTGGTCCTAAATGTTTAGACAAAGATGAAAAGGATTTTCCTATAATGGAAATGCGCTCGATATTTATTGATGATTTTAATAAGATAATTGGAAATCTACATCGTGGTATGCCAGGATTTACAAACTGAAGCTCGTTTATTACTGATCTGCAATAATTGATCACCGATAACCAATCTCGAATTACACAAATGATTAATAAATAGCGTAGCTTTACTAGTGAATAAAATTAGAAAATGTAATTGGGGGCACGATCATTTATTTTAGTATTAATTGTTTTTGGCGTTTTGTGGTTTGGAAGGGAGAAACTCGAGTCATCTCCTAAGCGGTTTCATTCGAATAATGAACTGATAGAATTCAAGAAATTGACCGCATCTAATGAGCTCAACAGTATCTTTAAAACTTCCGAAGTATGCAAGGGATGCCATGGATTCGATCCTACAGGAATAGCTAGTAGGGATAGCAATGGTCTAGACATCAATGTATACGACGATTGGGCAACCAGCATGATGGGACTTTCTGCCAAAGATCCCTATTGGCGAGCTAAAGTAGCTCACGAAACCTTCAAACTTCCAGATCTTAAATTGGCCATTGAATCGAAATGTACCCAATGCCATGCCCCTATGGGACATTACCAAGCACTATATGAAAACTCTGAGTACAATATGTCCATCCTTTATGGGGACACTTTAGGACTTGATGGAGTAAGCTGTATGTTATGTCATAGCATCAGTACTGAAAACCTAGGCCAAACATTTAGTGGAGATATTACGCTCGACACCTTCAGGCTAGCTTATGGTCCCTACCCTTTTCCATTCGACGCGCCGATGACCGATTTTGTTGGAGTAAGACCGTTGTATTCCTTTCATATTTTTGATGCAGGAATTTGTGCTGATTGCCACACTTTAATAACTAATAGTTATTCATTGGAAGGAGAACCAACCAATGAAACATTTGTAGAACAGGCTACCTACCACGAATGGCTTAACTCAAAATATGTAGCGGAAGGTACTACTTGTCAATCCTGTCATATGGAAGAGCTCAGACAATCTATTGTTGTGGCAAGTGGTATCAGTGCATTAGAACCCAGAGAATACTATCGATTGCACAATTTTAATGGGGCCAATGTCCAAATGCTTAATGCCATCAAAAACAATCTTGATTATCTCAATATTGGATTGCCTGATTCACTTTTTGATGAGAGCATAGAAAGTGCTAGAGATAATCTTCAAAATAGAAGTGTAGAGCTCACCCTAGAATCCTGCCAAAGTACTGATGGAGTCATTCAAATTGCCTATCAATTAAAGAATAAGACTGGACATAAATTTCCTTCGGGGTACCCAGCTCGTAGAGCTTATCTTGAGTTCGTTTTGGAAAATGAGATGGGAGATACCATATTCCATAGTGGAAAGCGGAAAGATCATAGAATATTACCTGAAGGAACAGAATATTTCCCTCACTTTCAGCTCATCGATGATGACCAAAACACCCAAGTATATCAGATTGTCAACGTCGATACGGAAGGTAAACGCACCAATGGTCTGCTTAGAGCGTATGAATCGATTAAGGACAATAGATTAACACCCATCGGATTCAGCAGCGCTCATTCTACATACGATACCGTAAGAATATTGGGCAATGCATCATTCGATCCTGATTTTAACTTAAGTCCGACTGGAACGGAAGGAACGGGGGCTGATATCATAGAATATCACATTAATAAAAATGATTATCCTCTAGAAGAAGGTGTATTATACAAGGCAAGAATTCAACTTTGGTATGAGTCGATTCCTCTACAAGCTTTGGATAGTTTGCAGACCAGTGGGTTGAGTGAAGTAGACACCCTGAATTTTGTGCTTGATGGTTCTTATGATCCAGTTCTTGTGGCTTCATACGAAAAGGATAGCATAGGTCTTATTGTAAGTACAGATGAAACAATACCAGAAGATCAATTAGAAATATTCCCTAATCCATTTAGTGATTTACTGACCATCCGTTCGAGTCAAAATATTTATAATTGCAATATCGAAATCATCGATATCAATGGTAGAATAGTACGAAAAGTTGCTCCGGATAATGGATTTACGGAATATAGCATTTCCACTCAGTCTTTGTTGCCAGGTATTTACTTTCTTAAACTGAGTACAAATGGCCTTGAAATGGAGAATTACAAACTTATTAAGTACTAATTGAGTCTTCAAAGTATCACATATCGATTGGACCAATGGATCGGATCTAGGACAGCTTTATTGCTCATCTTCCTTTATTTGGCTGCAATGGGTTATACCAAACTCGTATTGAGTCAGAATAGGCTGATTACAGGAGATGGAAGGTATTATTACGCTCAGATGAGATCAGTCATTTATGATGGTGATATTGATTTCGAGAATGATCTTCGAATGTTCAATCCGAACAATAAGGATCTTTCCAAAGATCAAATTCATCCGGAGACAGGGAAAACTATCATCAAATACCCAATAGGTAATGCACTACTATTTAGCCCTGTCGTTATCGCCACGAAATTTCTAAACGAAATATTAAATGCATTAGGTTTTAATATTACCAATAATGGATATTCAGCCACCAGTCAGTTTTTCTTATGCCTTTTAAGTGCGTTCTATTTAATGCTCGCTGGATTTCTGATTTACCGACTGCTTCTTTTATTTAATAGATCTATCCCTCTACCTAGGCTTCTTGTGGTCATCGCTTTTTTGAGCAGTGCTGCCTTATACTACGCTACCATGGAGCCTTCTATGTCACATATAAGTTCTCTTCTAAGCGTTTCGGCATACCTGTATTTCAGTTTTGCCAATTACGGTAAAAAGAAAAAAGGAGGACAAATTATCCTAATATCAGTTAGTGCGGCATTAATGATTCTTTCCAGGAATCAGAACATCACTTTTTTACTTGTTTCTTTGGTAGAGTTTATTCATTTGGTCCAAAAGAAGAATTACACTGCCCTAATGGACTTTCTTAAGATGTCCGTCATTGGGTTGATCATGCTAATACCTCAATTCATATATTGGAAGATTATTTTCGGAGATTACATTGTCTATTCCTATGGAGGAGAGTCTTTCTCACATTACGCAAAACCAAAAATCTTTTCCGTTCTATTCTCTCGAAAGGCCGGTCTATTTTTCTGGAACCCATTTTTATTGGCAGGACTTATTGGCTCAATCATGATGGTATTTGAGAGAAAAAAACACGCCCTTCTCTTGTTGGTCCTATTCTTCATACAAGTCTATATCAATTCTTCCTGGGGATGCTGGTGGTTAGGAGACGCTTTTGGTTACAGAGGACTGATCAATTGTATGCCTATACTAGTTTTAGGCATGGCTCATCTATTCATGAAGTTAGAAACACCCGTACAAAAATCGCTTTTTATTGGTCTCGGAGCCTTTTTTATACTTGTAAATCATCTTTTGATCTTCCAATATTGTGCTGGATGGATACCTCATCACGGCCCACTCTATTACAGTGATGTATTGCTCAATATTTTCGGTTAAACATTCATGCAATGTCAGCAACGGAAGCTATCAATTGGTTGAAGAAGAAGAACTCATTTCAGTTTCCTTTCTCCTTTGTTTACTCATGGCTACGACTGATTTTTCAATTTGTCGGTATCAACAAGGATTCTCGGAAAATACTAAAGGAAGCCAGAAATGATATTGAGTACAATCAATCGAATTTAGAGTTTTCAGCAGGTATTCACCATCGAATATGGCAATACGTTATTTTTCATGGATTTTTAGCCTATTTACTTGCGAGCTTCAAAGGAACAAAACCCAGTCGATCACAATTAAATCGTTTCGCTTATTTGAGTGTTTGTGCCCCTTTATTTGACGATTTAAGCGATTTCTGGAAGCTCAATGAATCCGAAATACTAAACCTTATTCGAGGTGATGAAATAGCTAAAATGCCTGCCATTACAAGCAAGTATGTTAAAAAATATATCCAATTAATAACCGATTCTCTTAGTGAGCCCAGTATTAAGACATTCGAAGCTACCATGACGAAGCTTATCAAAGAACAGGGAATTGAGCACAACAATAAAAAGGGAGCATATGGGATGTTGCTATACTCAAGCTTGATGAATGAAGAATATTCCGACTTGGATATCAAGTGGATGCTATCCATGGGTCAACTAGGACAGTACATCGACGATATATTCGATTATTACAAGGATAAAAAGAATGGAATTCAAACTTGGGCGAATCAGTTTTCAATCGATCAATTGAGAAACCAATATTTAGATGAAGTCAGAAATATGATTCAGCTTTTTACGGTAGCTACTAAGAATAGACCGTCCCTACATACAAGTTTCTTTTGGCATTGTACTTCATTACTGAGCACCCCGCTAGTTGCTATAGAGTTCTATGAAAACAACGCAAAAAAGCCATTAGGTTTACGAAAAGAACACCCCATTTGCGACATGGAAAAACTAAGCAACCGAGTTGCTTTAATCAAGTACTCCTGGTATCTCGGCAAGAAATTGAGTTCTTCTTAAAGGGGAATATTCCCGTGCTTCTTCTTGGGCGTCTCTATTTTTTTATTTTCGAGCATGCTGAATGAAGAGATAAGCACTGTCCTTGTTCTAGCCGGATCTATTACTGAATCAATAAATCCTCTTTCTGCCGCCAAGTAGGGATGAGCAAACTTTTCCGCATACTCTTCTTCCTTTTCTTTCAGTTTGGCTACAGGATCGTCGGCACTCTTGATTTCTTTCCTAAAGATAATTTCACTGGCTCCTTTTGCACCCATTACAGCAATTTCTGCATTCGGCCAGGCAATATTAATATCTGCTCCTATGTGCTTAGAATTCATCACATCATAAGCTCCACCATATGCTTTTCTTGTCACAACTGTAATCCTTGGCACAGTAGCTTCACTAAACGCATATAATAACTTTGCACCATTGGTAATGATACCTTGCCATTCCTGATCAGTTCCGGGTAAGAATCCTGGAACGTCTTCTAAAACCAATAGAGGAATATTGAAACTATCACAGAATCTGACAAAACGTGCTGCCTTCTTAGAAGACTCTACATCTAAAACTCCAGCGAGATGCATGGGTTGATTTGCCACGATTCCTATACTTTTGCCTGCCAATCGAGCAAAACCTACTACTATGTTCTCGGCATAAAGCTTATGAACTTCCAAGAAACTATCTTGATCTACTAATTCGACGATGACATCTTTAATATCGTATGGAATCGTAGATTGTTCCGGTAATATTGATCTCAAGCCTGGTCTATACTCATCTCCAATTTCGTAAGGTACGCTCGGTGCTTTTTCTTCGCAATTCTGTGGTATATAACTCATCAAATTCCTCAAATGATTGAGGCATTGTACATCATTGGAAGAAGTGAAATGACAAACTCCACTTTTCGAAGCATGAGTAATAGCACCACCTAATTCCTCACTTGTTACCTCTTCATTCGTTACCGTCTTTACCACATTTGGACCAGTCACAAACATATAACTGGACTGCTCAACCATAGTGATAAAATCAGTAATAGCAGGACTATAAACTGCTCCACCTGCGCAGGGACCCATAATAGCACTAATTTGCGGTATCACACCTGACGCTTGAGTATTCCTAAAGAATATATCGGCATAACCACCTAGAGATTTTACTCCTTCCTGAATCCTCGCTCCTCCACTATCATTCAAACCAATAACCGGAGCTCCATTTCTCATGGCCATTTCCATGATTTTACAAATCTTCTCGGCATGAGTCTCAGATAGAGATCCACCAAAAACCGTAAAATCCTGGGCATAAACATATACCAGCCTACCGTGAATTGTTCCAAATCCAGTTACTACTCCATCCCCATCGAATAACATCTTATCCAAGCCAAAATCAGTGGATCGATGCCGGACAAACCTGCCAATTTCATGAAAACTTTGAGAATCCAAAAGGATCTCGAGTCGTTCTCGCGCAGTCAACTTGCCTTTTGCATGCTGCTTTTCTATTCTATCCTGACCTCCTCCAAGTTCAGATTCTTCTATTCTCTTTTTTAAATAATCCAGGGTATTCTTCATCGTCTAATTCTTGTTAAGTGCTTCCTCATAAGCTTTAAGTAAATCCTGTGCCCGCTCTAATTTTGGATTCAATCTAACAGCCTGCCGCAAATTCTGCAGAACGGCATTATAGTCCTTCTCAATCGCGGACTTCTTAGCTCTGAAGAAAGAAGCATATGCCCGCTCTCCTATTTGTTCCGCAACTCGAACTCCAAGATCAAAGGCCGCCGCAATATTTCCATTTCCTCTTTCAAATTCAACAATTGCGTCGAATGCCTTCTGCCAATCCTTTTCATTGGCGTAGATATTGGCCAGATAATAATTCGCCGATGACAACTTATAATTGAGATTAACGGTCTTTTCGAACCATTGTTTAGCGGACTCGTTATCGTTCTTTTTCATGTGGTACAAGCCCTGGTAAAAGGCAATGATTGGATCACTTGTAGTATAATTTGAAATAGTCTCTATGGTCTCTTCGAATTGATCATTTCTTCCTGTCTGCAAATACACAAAAGCCATTTGCTCGAGCAGTTCGTCATCATCCTTATTTCCTTGATAGGCTATTTGCAATAGAGAATCAGCCTTTCTAAAATCATTGGCCTTAATAGCATCTGAAGCTTGTTTTTCAACACTACCATTGATCCTTTTGGAAACGTTCGATAAAATAGCATCACCCAATCGATTCTCATAAATCATTTCCGATGGAGGAAAATAGCCATTTCGCAAAATGTCCTTATTGACAAATCTCGAAAAGAATATCTCGTAATCGCTGTCCACTTTATTACGATTGACATAACTCGTATATTTTACCTTTATCTTATCCCTCAGTTCAGGTATTATCCTCAAATAATGGTTAACAGGTACAAAAGCATTGGTAGATACGGTTACTTCTGCTTTATCCTTCACATTGGGATATTCATTCTCTAAAAACCACTCACAGGTCTCTTTCATAGAATTCATCCAATAGTCCGTCTCATTATAACTATAGTTATTAGAAGCCCCTCCAAACAATTCATTGAAGTAAATGTATTGATTCGGATGGCTTTTGAACATCCACAACAGGGGGAGTATACATAATCCGCCCATTATTGCCTCAACACCAAGCGATATTTTCGACCCCAATCTTTCCTGTAATGCAGTCCATCCCAATGCGCTGATCACAATCATGATAGGAAGAATAAAAATGAAGTGCCTTATCCCATCGTAATAACTCGCTCCAGAAATAATGGCAAATGCAGGTGGAAATAAAAAGGCAAACAACAAAAGGAAATACAAATTTCGTTTGTTCGAATTGGAAGTAAAAAACCTTAGTAGGTAAAGGGGTAAACCTATAAGTACAACAAGGCTTGATGCCATTAATATCCAGTGAGGCAAATAGAACCACGGCAAGTTATCACTCCATTGATGTGCATTGTTGTACAGCATTCTAATACCCGTACTAAAATTCGCCATCTCTCCATAGGAAACAAACGGATTTTTCAAGGGAGACTGCAGAGCGTAAGGCCAAAAAAGCACACCCAATACATATCCACCTCCAAACATAAGGAGTCCTTTCGTCAAAGCAGTTTTGACATAATTCATATTAAAACCATTCTTTCGAATAACCCTAATCAAAGCAACCAAACCAAATAATCCAAGATATGGAATGAGAAGAATGGCTCCTACCCTAATTCCGAATGCCAAGCCAAAACCAATGATAAATCCAATCATAGTTTTGATGGAAACTTTCGGAAATTCTTTATAGAATTTAACGATATAAATCATGCCTAGAATAAAAAAGCATGCAAAAGGAATATCCTTGGGGTTATTCATAGAATGGCCAAATATTCGAGGATACAACAGGCAAAACAGGAATGTCCAAAAGGCAATTTTCCATGACGAGGAAACCTCATAAGCGAGTTTAGCAGTAAACAGAAAAAGAAGCAGACCACATAGTGCATTAAAAAGATGCCTAACATCATAGGGATCCATTGAGGACAATACATGCTTGCTCATGAAAGAAGTAAATACTTCGAAAAACGCACCGTAATGATATAAGTTCTTGTACTCCAAGCAAGATTTATCTTCGCCAAAACTCTCATAATAGCTCAATACCTTATCCCCATACACTTTTTGAACTTGTTCATCACCAGTTATGCCGTAATCAGAACTCAGTATCGGCATTGCGACCGCAGCCAACACAAATACTACAGCAAATAATAACCGATATATCGAATGTTGATCATTTCCATATGATTTTTTCCTAATTGGATTAGTTACGAAATGTTCCCATGTACCCGATAGACCTATCCAAGCAGACTGCAAAAACATCTTAATGCTATCAGAGAATATCTTGATTTTCGAACCTTCAATATTCTGCCACTTAACTGGTAGGGATACAATGTTGATATCGTTTTGAATTGCTCTGTTTAAAAGTTCCACATCATGGGCCCAACCCTTCGTTCTCAAACTTCCGAATAAGTACTTAGCTGCTTGAGCAGGATATAGCTTAAACCCGCACTGTGTATCCTTAAAATTGATTCTTGTGAAGAATTGAATGATACCATTAAATATAAGTCCTGCCCATCTTCGAAAAGCGGTATTCTCCACTTCACTTTCTTTCATTTCCCTAGATCCAATGTAAATGGTATTGTCTTGAAATACTTCTTCCGGATACTGCTTTATCCATTTAAAAAGTTGACTTGGGCTTACTGCATTGTCTGCGTCGATAGTGAGTATCCAATCACCGGAAGCTTCCAGGACACCTTTCTTTAACGCCGCTCCTTTACCCCCATTCTTTTCTAAGTCTAGGACCTTAATATTGTCCTTATAAGTTGATTTATCAGCTAATTTATTCAAATTGGCCAGTGTGTTATCCGAGCTTCCGTCATTGACAAAAATGAACTCCTTTTCACCTTGCCATTTTTGACCAAAATTCTGAAGCGCTTTAAAGATCTTTCCTAATCTGTTTTCTTCATTGTAGCAGGGGATAATAATAGAAATTGAACCATTGGTAGGAATAACTGCACTTTTTGATCTATCAGCCATGAATGATTAACATTTAATTCTATTCGAAAAGCTAATATAAGATATTGAACATGATATTTAATTATAATGTCCGCGATCATTTTTATTAGAAAATAGATATTTTAGTTCCGCTTATTCTTGAGATATTGACCAGGGAATAATTATCTTGGCGATTTTATCTAAGTAATAAAAAATGGAGAATTTACTTTCTGATAAAGCACTCAAACTCAAAGAGTCAGAAACCATCAAAATGTCTCAAAGGGCCAGGGATTTGAGAAATCAAGGTCATGATGTGATCAACCTAAGCTTGGGAGAACCTGATTTTGACACTCCGGATTATATCAAAGAGGCTGCTAAGCTGGCTTTGGACCAAGGTTATACCAAATATACTCCTGTTCCCGGATTGGTTGAGTTGAGGGATGTCATAAGTAAAAAGTTTAGAGAAGAAAATGGTCTGGACTATGCTCCTGATCAGATTGTTGTTTCTAATGGTGCCAAACAATCCCTGGCAAATATTGCTCAAGCCGTTTTAAACCCTGGAGATGAGGTCATCATTTTCGCTCCTTATTGGGTCTCATATAGAGCCATTGTTAACATGGCCGGAGGAATTCCTATTTTTATAAACACCACGATAGACGACGACTATAAGGTTAGTGCAGAACAACTGGAAGAACATATTACATCCAAAACTAAGTTCGTTTTGTTCTCTTCTCCATGCAATCCTACTGGTTCGGTATATTCTAAATCTGAGTTAGAAGCCATGGTCGAGGTCTTAAAAAAGCACCCAAATATCCTAGTGGTTGCAGATGAAATTTACGAGTATATCAATTTTACTGAGACCCATCATTCTATTGGAAGTTTTGAGGGCATGATTGATAGAACAGCCACCATTAATGGTTTTTCGAAAGGGTTTTCGATGACCGGATGGAGATTAGGGTATGTCGGTGCACCAAAATGGTTGGCTAAAGCATGTACTAAAATACAAGGGCAATTCACCAGTGGAGCCAGCGCTTTTGGGCAAAAGGCCGCGGCTGATATTTTGCTAATGGATAAAACGAAGTGCCTTGAGATGAAAGCTGCTTTTCGACAACGCCGTGAATTGGTCATCAACCTTTTAAATAAGATACCTTTAGTAAGAGTCAACAAACCTCAAGGAGCATTTTATATATTTCCTGATTTCAGTGGCGTTTTTGGGATGAAATTCAATGGGCATATTATTGGTAACTCGGTCGATTTGTGTAATTATTTACTGAACGAGGCCCATGTTGCACTAGTGCCAGGATCAGCTTTTGGGCTAGATCAATGTATCAGAATTTCATATGCAGCATCAACGGAAGAAATAACTGAAGCCTTGAGAAGAATTACTAAAGCAATAGAACAATTAAAATAATCTTCCTAATTAATTAAGCCTGTTTCTTGATTTCTCCGCTCTCCTCGAGCTGCTTCATCAGGTTATCTAAGATTCCATTAATGAACTCCCGGCTTTTTTCAGTTGAAAAGTTTTTACTGATTTCGACGTATTCATTGATGGTTACTTTTGTTGGAATTCCAGGTAAAGTAAGCAACTCTGTCAAAGCCATATTGAGTAGTATCATATCAATTTTTGCTACTCTTTCTGAATCCCAATTCTCCAAAGCGCCCTTGATATGTTTCATATTCGAATCGTAGAAATTGACATAATTCTTCAAAAGTGCAAGACCAAAATCATTAACTATATCCTTGTCTGGAACGAATTCGTGATGAAGTCCTCCTGAAGAGGGCAATGCCTTGAGATATTTTTTCATAACCCCTACCAAAAGAGACTTATCCGTACGCCAGAAATAAAACAAATCTCCTAACGATTCTTTAAAGATTTCATTTTTAAGATTGAACTTAAAAAGCGCCAATAGAATATCGAGGTATTCCAGATTATTAGACTCGTTCCTCAAGAATTCCTTGTACTCCGATGTCTTACTAAAATCCAAATAACATCGTTTTACAAGATCATCATCTATTGCCAAGTTTGAAGGTAATTCATCAATTCTTTTTCGAAGTAAATCGTCCCGTGTAAGTGAGTTAATCAACTCGTTATCAAAAAGCTTGGGCTTATAGATTTTATCCAAAGCCGTTGGTAAATGTTTGGATTTCCGCTTTTTTTCATCGATCAAAGCATATTTGCATATGTGATAGAGAAAATTAATGTTGTAAATAAAAAGATTCTCTGCTTCCTTGAACTTTTCATTCAATTCTTCCGTCAACACCTTAAGATTAGATGGTTTCTCCATGTGACTATCCGCATAAAGAACCTGCATCATCTTAATTCTAACATTCCTTCTACTGAGCATAACTTGGTACTAGAACTTTCTACTGTTATTTACTTAAATACTTTTTCTTAAAGTCATCGAAGCTGGGAAGTTTTTTATGATGCCATTTCTTGACAATTTTAGAATCCTCTAGATAAACAACCCCCGGGTTCGATCTAATAATGGTTTTTAGCATGATATCATCTGCGGTGTATATTGGAAAATCTGCTTGCACCGACTGTGCAAAATCATCAATTTTTCCTTTTGGGTACAACTTTGTTATACTGTATACAGGAATACCCTCCTTCATAGCTGCATTACCAAACGGTACTACATTGTTGATAAAGGGCAATTGATAATCCTTATCCCAAGTATAACGATAATCCTTGACTGGTGTCAATAAAACGTCCGAAATTCGCTTAACGTACACTGGAAGGTCGGCACCTTCGGTTAGAATGGTATCTATCTGAAAAACAGTATCGCGTTTGATACTTTCCACAACCTCTTCTGTTCCAGCCAACTTGTAATTGACGATCATGATGCTTGGTCCATTGTATTCTAGCAGCTCTTCTGTTACCTCATCTCCATCCGTATTGGTAACCATGAATTCACTGATTTTCGTGATTGGAATGGCTGGTTCACCATATTCCGGATCTAGATATTCAAAAGCACTTTTTGGGTATTTCGAAAAATTCTTCATCAATTCGTCCCCGTCAATTTTGAGTTTTTCTCCAGTTGCTTTTTCAATGAGCACATAGGTCACCGGTGCATTGGCTTGCGCCTCTGATTCTAATTGTCGTTGTTTAACAATATCTACTCCTTCTGCAAATGGCCTGAAATCAACCGATGGAATATCCCATACATAGTTACTAAAGCAGAAAAATAACGAAAGAATCAATGCAATGGAAGAAACCGTATACCCCAGCTTATTCTCGAAAAGCTGAAACATCTTTCCATTGAACATTAAGAATAGTACTGCAGGTATAAGCAAAAAGATATCTTTAAAGAATGAAGTCTTTGGTTCTAGTTTAATGAAATCACCAAAGCATCCGCAATCCGTTACCTTCATATTGGACTTAACATATGGTCCCCATTTTGAAAACTGAAAAAATCCAACATCCTCAGGTACATATCCGGTCAGATAAGTAAAGCCGGTTAAAAAGGCGAAAAAGACCACAATACCGAAGAAAAGCCAGGCACTGAATTTGTTCTTAAACCCGATGATCAACATTACACCAAGTACAATTTCCAGAACAATCATAAATACTGAAAAACCTACAGAAGCATTGGATAATACAGGGAAAATTCCCGCTATAAAGCTGAACCATGTATCTGCAAAAACAGTTTCAAACTCAGCGAAGTAATCCACCATTTTATAAGCGGTTCCTAGTGGGTCCACGGCTTTGACTAAACCAGATACTATGAATAGTACACCACAAAAATTCTGTAAATAACTGATTAAGGTGTTTCTATTTTTGTTGAGAACAAAAATATTGACCAGTGTTAAAATCAATGCCAGAACACCAACTATAAGGACTAATTTAGTTAAGGTCATATTCTCCCAATTTAATTAATGCAAAGACCGAATAATTGATAATGTCCTGATAGTGAGATTCCATACCTTCAGAATGTTCCACTTTTCCCTTATTATCTAAAATCGTATTCAACCTTTCCAGTTTGACTAAAATAAGATCGGTATAAGAACTAATACGCATGCTCTTCCATATTTCCCCATAATCCGAATTCTTATTTTCTAATAATTTTCGAATTTCCGCAACAATGGTCTCATAATCGCGGGATAGTTTCTCTAAACTATAATCTTCATTCTTGTTTTTCAGATATTGCAATTGTAGAATCGCCATTACCGAATAATTGATGATTCCCCTATAATCGTCATCAACCGGATCATCTACTTTTTGAGTTTGACTCTCCTCTATGCTTCTTATTCTCGCTGCCTTAATCAATATTTGATCGGTTATGGAACTTGGTCTCATCACCCTCCAAGAAGCTCCGTAGTCCTGATTTTTATTAATAAAAATCTTTAGACACTGATCAAAAATAATGTCAAATAGTTCTAATGTGCTCAATATGATGTAATGCTTTTATTACTATCTCTTAATACGACCCCAATAATAAGTATTATATGTTATTAAAGATTCAAATAAAATCAAATATTTGTGAAATTTCTTACAATCCTTTTTTTACATGGTATTTTTAATACTTAGTATTCTTCTGATGGTTATTTTGAATTTCATATTCAAAATATTCTCCCTTTACAATATTAGAAATTTTCATGCCATAATTATTAACTACTTATGTTGTTTTATTATTGGTTGTCTCTTCTTCGATTTTCAAGAATTAGCAGATGTATTTCAAAAACCTTGGTTTACTTATAGCACGATTCTAAGCTTTGCCTTCATTATAGGATTTAACATACTGGCGGCCACTATTAAGCATTTTGGTATTGCCCTTGGAACATTAATGCAGAGAATGTCACTTGTTGTTACAGCCGGGGTAAGCATTCTCTTATACAATGAGTCTTTGGCTCTCTTTAAGATTTTGGGAATTCTTTTTGGCATTCTTTCCATATTTCTAGTGAGTAGGAAGATCTTGCCGGACCATGTTCTGAGCTCATCTAAGTTTAGCAAACTGCTCCTAATTCTACCTATTCTTACTCTTTTGAGCAGTGCAGTTGTGGACCTTGGCTTACAATACACGGAGAGATACTATCTAGAAGATGGAGATTGGCACTCTTTTAATGCTACGCTCTTTGTAGGAGCGGGTATTTTAGGTTTTGTATTTCTACTCATCCGTTCATTCTTTTCCGGAGAAAGAGTATATTTCAAAAAGAAGGAAATTATCGGTGGTATCGCTTTAGGTATCCCTAATTATTTCTCGATTTACACACTGGTTCAAGCGCTGAACCATGGTTTCGAAGGTTCTTTTCTATTTCCCGTTATGAATGTCAGTATTATCCTTCTATCCGTCTTAGGCTCAGTTTTATTTTTTAAAGAAAGCTTGACCAAACGTCAAGGCTTAGGTATTTTAATTGCCTGCATTGCGCTGGCCTTTTTAAGTATGTCTAACTAAGTCGAATGGATCAGTATAAGGTAATCAAGTCTAGTTCAGAATTCGAACTGAAAAATAAAGGAAGCAAATTTTTGGGTTTTGGCTTTCGGATAAATTCAGAGGAAGAGTTCAAGACGAAATTATCTGAGTTAAAAGCAATACATAAAAAAGCAAACCATCACTGCTATGCATACCGGTTAATAGATCCATCCATAGAGCGTTCTAGCGATGACGGAGAACCTTCGGGGACAGCAGGAAAGCCAATTCTAGGTCAATTGGTGAAGTACGAATTATTCCAAACCTGCATTGTTGTGGTCAGATATTTTGGAGGAACTAAACTGGGAGTAAGAGGATTGATAGATGCTTATCAAGGATGCGCTGAAGGTGTAATAGCCTCAGGTATTATTCAAACGATGACCAATTATGCCTATATTGAGATAATTGCAGAGTATCATGCCACGGCTTTTGTGGATAGATTGATTAGAATTAAAAACCTCAAAATCGTAGATGAAAAATTTGAACAGAAAATAAGCAAAAAATTAGCGGTTCCGGAATCAAAGTTTGAAGAAGTTAAAGCCGAAATAGAAGAAGAAATTAAGAAATACTATGGATTTGACAACATTACTGAACATCCGGTAAAAATTATAGAATGAATCGAAAAGATTTTCTACTAGGTTTTGCTGGTTTGACCATGGCCAGTTACGTTCAAGTCCATCAAATGGGCAAGCTATTTTTATGCTTTAAAGAAGGACCGCTCCCTCAGGGAAGTACCATTGCTCTTATTGCTCCAGGATCTCCTATTACAAAGGAGCAATTAAATAATTCACTACAAGCATTAAAATTGCTTGGTTACAAGACCAAGCACAGAGATGATATAATATCCAGAAATGGCTTTTTAGCCGGAACAGATATCAGGAGAAAGCAAGAGTTGGAAGCTTACTTAAAGGATCCTGATGTCGATGCACTCTGGGCAGTTAGAGGAGGATATGGTTGTGGACGATTACTTCCCATTCTCGATAAATCACTGTTAAAAAACAACGAAAAACCCATTTTGGGTTATAGTGACCTTACAGCACTCATCAACTATGCGCATGATATATCCGGTACAACGCATTATCATTGTGCCATGCCCAAGTATGGATTAAGTGACTACTCAGCTTCAGCAATTCAAAGTATTGTTACAAATGGGGTAAAAAAAATTGATCTGAACATTAAAGAGAAAGATCTTATTCATTTCAAAGAAGTTACAGGTAAAATATGTGGTGGTAATCTCACCGTGATGACGAGCTTAGTGGGAACACCTTATGAAATAGATATTGAAGATAAAATTGTATTGCTTGAGGACATTGGAGAAAAACCGTACAAAATAGATAGGATGCTTCATCAAATAGACTATTCTTGCAATTTCAATACTGCTAAGGCCGTATTAATGGGTCAATTTGTGGATTGCAACGCCTCTTCTGATTCGATGAACTGTAGAGATACTCTGTTTAATTTCTTTTCAAAAAAGAACATCCCTGTCATTTTTAATCTTCCAGTTGGACATATTGATGATCAATTGTGTCTGCCCATTGGGCCTGAGGTAAGTATTTCAAAGAATCAAATTAGTTGGTCATGAACTTCAAATTCCATAGGTTAAAATATGACTTGCAAGAGGCTTTCGGAATTTCCAGGATGGTTCGTAATCAGGTAGATGCCTTAATCATTGAGATCGAATATGATGGGGTAAGTGGCTTTGGCGAAGCAACTGACAATCCTTACTACAAGAGCGAAATAGCCAGTTTAATTGAGGAATTTAAAAATATTCGAGAGGATCTGTACATTTCGGGCAATGAAGAACCCATTCATTTTTTCCAAAAGCAGTTATCCCATCTCAACATACATCATTTTCTACGATGTGCGATAGATGAAGCGTATTGGGACTGGTATGGAAAACGGAAAAAATGCCCTTCTTTCCATTGGTTACCTTGGAAATGGGATTCAACTTCAATACCTACAAGTTCTTATACGATTGGCTTGGATCATTCGGAAAAAATGAAGGAGAAAATTCTAAACAATCCTTGGCCCATTTACAAAATCAAAATTAATAATGAAGATCCGGTCCGTCTTATCGAGGAATTGAGAAAGGTCACCAATTCCCCATTTTATCTCGATGCCAATGCCTCACTTGACCCTATCCAATTTGGCAAGTTACTTGCTCAACATGAGCATCTGAACATACAATTAATTGAACAACCCTTTAAGGTAGGAGAAGAAGATCGCCTACTTGAATTCGATCGTCAAATACCAATCGCAGGAGATGAGAGTTTTATTGAATCTGAAGACCTAAAGAGATGTAGAGTCTATTATGATGTTTGCAATTTTAAACTGATGAAAAGCGGGGGAATTTCCCCTGTGCTTAATCAGGTTCAACAAGCTAAAGAATTGGGTTACCGTTTGATGATGGGTTGTATGACAGAATCGAGCATTGGCATTTCGGCGTTGGCACAATTTGCACCCGTTCTTGATTATGTGGATATGGATGGAGCATTACTTTTACAAAAAGATCTCTCAGAGGATATTGTTTTTAAAAATGGCGTTTGTCAGGAGTTAAAACACTATGGAAACGGCATTGAAGTAAATTTGGAAAAGCTTGAAGATTTAAAATATGAAGATTGATCATCTTAACGGTAGAATTATTTCACATAAGAACCGGGAATATATTTATTTATCCGGGACGGATTATCTGGGAATGGCCTATAATCAAAATTTAAGGAAGGCCATCATTAGATCCTATGATCAATTCGGTTTAAATTATGGCTCTACAAGAAAGCATGGGCTCTTTGAAGACATCTACTCCGAAGCTGAAAGTCTTTTTGCTACAAAGCTTGGTTTAGAATCAGGATTAACCGTATCCAGTGGTACACTGGCTGGCCAACTTGTCAGAAATGCCGTTAAGGCCCTATCATATGCGATCATCGAGGCTCCTCGACTACATCCTGCTCTTAAAGATATAGTGGATGATATGGTAACACCGCGGATCCAAGAAATGAAGTCCAATTTCATCGAAGATATTTCCAAGCATCCTAGCGATAAAATTGCGGTTCTTCTTGTTGCTGTAGATCCTCTTACCATAGAATTGGCCAATTTTGATTTCCTTCAACATTTTACGGAAAAAGAATTGCTCATTATTATTGATGACACACACGGTTTAGGTGTTTTGGGTGAAGATGGTGGAGGCTACCTATCCCTATACCCAGAGTTAAGACAGCATAATGTTGTTTTGATCAGTTCACTGGCCAAGGGAATTTCTCTGCCTGGTGGATTAATTGCAGGCCCTAAGTCTTTTGTAGATAGAATTCGAAACAGTGGCCATTTTGCCGGCAGTTCTCCGATGAGTCCACCCTACCTAAAGGCTTATGTAGAATGTCAAAAAGACTATAGAAGTCAAATGATGAGATTGAGAGAGAATATCAATACTTTCCTCGAACATATAGACTCCAATATCTCGTTCCGCTCGATGAAGGATTTCCCTATATTCTGGTTCACTGACCCTGAGGTTGGTGAAGCGCTCAAATCCAAAGGTCTTTGGTTATCCAGTATAAGATACCCTTATCCTCATTCGGATTTATTGAATCGGGTTATTCTCAATGGAACGCATGAAGAATCTGATATTCTTAATATAGCTCATCAAATTAATGAACATTATAAGGGTATCAACTGACCATTGACAACAAGATACTTTCTTTCACCGTCCTTGGTCAAGTAGAAAAATGGATTCTGCGATATCTTGATGGGATCATTCTTAAATCGTTCTTGAGATGTAATCAAATAATAAGGAGCATTGGTCCATTCTGATCTAGGAGGTCGCTGTTCCAGTTGAAAGACCGCATACCCTTCAGAAAGATATCGTTTAATTTGATCTTCATCCTCTAATTCCACCAATGAATCCAGTATTTTAATTTCAACTTCAGTATCCACTTCATACTCGCTGGCATCAAAGATTTCGTAAGCTGTCCTAGTTGACAAATCGCCGATTTCGTCAATGTACACCTTGTGATAAAAAGAAAACGCCCCGTGTGCTTCATTAACCTCCTGGCGTTTAAACCCGATATCAATATCCATCTTGTGTCCGAATTGTTCAATTTGCAAATGTTGAATCATCAAATCATACATTCTTCTATTATTGAAGGGTATTTTCTCATAATCCTCTTGAGAATAATTCTCATAACTACCGTTAAGTATGGATTCAAAAATCAATCGATATAAATTATAATGTAGTCTTCTATTGCCAATTTTTTCAGGATCATCCTTTGTTCCTCCCGATTCGATAAGAATAGTCCGCGTACCCCATTTTTGAATATTATCACCAAATGCTCTCGGCTCGAAGGTATCATCGAATTTGCCTACATGACCAGGGATATTCTTTTGCAGATACTCGTTAATCATGCCTATCATTTGCATCGCATCTTCTCTTTTGCTATTGATATTCTTCTCCCAATCATATGCTGGTGCTAGGAAGGAAAACCGTGCAGAATTATCTGACCTACCCGCAGAGTAATAGATACTTTGATCATGTAAATTAAAGCCCCACTCCGCATCTGTCCTATCCCGAATTTCTTTCAGTATCCTCGATTCAGGATGATTTAGTCGAATAGCATCCCTATTCATATCAATGCCCAATGCAGTGTACCTCCAATATCTGTCCGCCCCATCCGGATTAAGCAGGGGAATCATATGTATGCTGCAGTTCTTGGCCAATCTCTTCTTAAAGTCTTTATCAAAGGACATGTCTTTTAAATAGTTTATGAAATCGAAAAGTGCCATTGTTGCAGTTGGTTCATTGCCATGCATTTGAGTCCAAAGCAAAATATCGATTGGTCCTTCACCCCATTTGACATAGTATATCTCCTTGTCTTCAAGGCTTTTACCTGCCAATTCTACTTCAAAATCCTTATGATCCTTTAGTTCTAAAATCAAATTTTGAATATCTCCATGCTTATATCTTCTGTTTTCAATCGTTATTTCTTTATAACTAGAGTATTCTTCTTCGTATTTTTGCTGTGGACTCATGCTTTGAGCAAAAGAAAATTGAGCTCCGACCTGCAGAAATAGAAAGATGAAAACGAATAAATAAATTGAATTCCACCGAGTTTGACTTTTTATATGGATCATATTAAACACAATTTCAATTTAAAGTACCTAAAATTAACCAAAGTTTGCATTTTCTTTCTTGCTCTACTTTTTGGTTCTTGTATATTTCAGCGTCCCTTGGCTGACAAACTTTTTTACGAGGAAACTGGTACGCTCGGTGAGGCCCAGATTTCATATTTATTCAAAGATCTTGAGACCGGAGAAATTATAGAGGAATACCAATCTGAAAAATTTTTCACTCCTGCTTCTAATATGAAGCTATTTACCTTGCACTCAGTACTCAAAGTTTATCCGGATAGTCTACCTGCAGGTTGTTTTTATGATAACAACGATAGTCTGGTCTACATTCCAACAGGTGATCCTACCTTCCTGAATGAAAAACTTTCTAGCGTTCCCGTTATGTCAAGGCTTAAGAATAATTCATTATCGGAAGTCTTTGTCTCAATTCCTCCGTTTGACTCAAAAGTTTACGGTCCGGGATGGGCGTGGGATGACGACGGTAAGTTATATCAATGCGGTAGATTTCCCTTGGCAATTTATGGAGGGAAAATTACAATTGATAAGAAAGTGGATCGAGATGTTAACGCCCCTGGAGAATTTTTTGATGAGCGATTTATTTTCGAACCCAATTCAGATATTGGAAGCCTTGAGGAAATTAAACTTGAAAAGAAGCCATTCTCCAATGAGATCAGTTTGAGCAGAAAAATAAATAAGAATGATGACTTTGAGTTGGAGTTTTCATTTTTCCCCACTGCTGAATTACTTCTTGATCTTTTGGCGGACACACTGGATAAATCGGTGACTCGTTCGTATTATCTAGCGGAGAATCAAAGCCTGGAGTGCTATCAGCAAGCCTCTGGAGAAGTCATCAAAAAAATGATGCATGAATCGGATAATTTTATTGCAGAACAATTGATGTTGATGATTGGCTATGCTTCCGGTAAAATCTATTCTGTTGATAAGGGCATAGACTTTTCATCGGAGAACTTCTTCAGGGACTTCGATTTGAGTGAAACTACATGGGTGGACGGAAGTGGATTGTCTAGATACAACAAGACTAATACCCGAACCTTGGTCAATTTGCTTGAACTACTCATTGATGAGAATGACCTTGATCAAATCAGGTCGTTTTTACCACAAGGTGGAAAGGAAGGGACATTATCTGATTATTACTGGGACCAAGAGCCATATGTTTGGGCTAAAACGGGATCAATGAAGGGAGTATATTGTTTGAGTGGTCTATTAAGATCTGCGGAAGAAAAAGACATTGTATTCAGTGTTATGGTCAATAATTATAAAGGCTCTACCAATCAAGTCATTGGAAAAATTGAGAAACTCCTCAAACATCTCCGTGATGAGCATTAGATATTAAGTAATGAAGATCATATACTCTGAAGGGCCTGCTCAATATCAGGATTACACTTTTAATTATGCTGTTTATGCCATTCCAACCAACGAGGAATTGGATTTGGCATATTCCATGGGCTTCCTTCCGTATACGGGTAATCTATCTCTAGAACAATGCTACTTCTATCTGTGCAGAAGCCTGAGAATAGATCTGAACAAATTCGAAATTAATTCGGAAAACAAAAGGGTGTTTAAAAAAATAGATCCTGAGAATGTTAAATTAAGTGTTCTTACAGTGCAAGAATTTTTGGAGAATAAGTCGGCCATCAAATTTTGTTTTGATTACATAAGAGAACGCTTTCCGGAAAAAGCAATGACGGAAGAACGTTTCCAATACATTCTAAATATTCTTGAAGGCCTAGAAGTATATCAATTGGAATTTCAGGGTAGAATGATTGCTTATATTCTTATCGTTCAAGGCGAGAAGTCGGCGCATTATTGGTTTTCTTTTTATTCTCTCGATTTATCCAAAGAAATTCCAGTCGGTAAGTTTTCTATGACCTATATGATTAATCACTTCAAAACGAAGGCTCTAGATTACTTGTATCTCGGGACCTGTTATGGCACAAAATCGCTCTACAAGGCAAGAGACTACAAAGGCATGGAATACTTTGACGGAGCAGGATGGAATAATTCCCTCCAATCCTTGAAAGTCTTATGTAAAAACGATGAAATACCTCGAAAATCCTTAACAGATCAATTAAAAATGAATAATTTTGATCTTAAATAATCAATTGAAATGAATAAATTATTATTGAGCTTACTCATCGGATTCACTTTCCTTGCCTGTACCAATGATTCCGAAAAGTCAGAAGGCGGTGATGAACAAGTTTCTGAAGCAACTCAAACTGCAAATAATGATCCTGGTTCTATAGAAGGTACTTGGGTAAGAAGTTATCAAATTAACGACGAAATTATTGAAGTTGGCTTTACTCTAAATGAAGACAAGACTGTGGACATCATAAAAATGAGGGATGAATACAGCAAGTATTGGAGATTAGCGACTGAGGACACTTTACAATTCTACTATCAGAACAGAGTGACCAATGATACGCTCATTAGTAAGAATTATTTCATCGCTAATTTTAATGCCACTGAGTTGGTCTTGGTTCCGCACAATGCTCCTAAGAATTATAAGGAGTTTTATGCAAGAAAATAATCTGGCAATAGAATTGACCTGATCTTCTTGGAATATATTGATCGTCCAACATCGATCAATGGATGCAATTATTGATTGGGGAGTATTAATTTCATCTCGTACTGCCTAAGAAAACGGTTCAGTCCAATCCCTTCAAGAAATTTATTACTTTTCTGATCATTTCCATCTACATTGATCACAAACAGGTCTTTGTTGGAAGGTATATGGTTGAACATCCCTGAGGCAATTCCCTTATTTCGATAGAATTTGTGAACAGCAAATTGCTTTATTCTTAATCCCTCTGGGTCGTAAATCATATAAGCCACCGGAAGATCATCCATTTCGGCCACGATAGTTTTCAGTTTATCCTTTAAATATTCAAGTGTTGTTGTTTGATGTTGCCAACTCGGCATCCAATCCCAATGCGACAAAAAATCTGATGGATTAAAAGTCTCGTTTTCTACGATTCGGAGTTGTGAATTAATAGCGGATTTATGCATAGTCCCCTTATAGCATTCGAGGTTTCTTGAAATTTTAAACCCTACTTTTTCATAAATCTTAATTGCCCTATGATTATCTGAAATAACTTCTAATAAGCCCTGATCGAATTTAAGATGCTTAAAATGTGGCAAAATATATTCATACATTCTCCCCGTGATCTGTTGCCCTCTTTCTTCAGGGATTACACCAGTTCCAGCATTATAAAAAGTCTTCTTACCAGATATAACTCTCGATCCATGAAGAATAAATCCAACTAGAATATCATTTCTAAAAGCACCTGTTGAAATGTTCAGGTCAATGCTCTCAGACTTTAACTTGTTAGCAAATTGTTCTAAATTATATTCTACCTTGACAGAATAATCTGAAAAAGCTTTATTAAATGTATTTTTAATTGCTTCAAGGCTTACTTCCTCTAAATTTCCTATTCTCATGTTTGACTTTATGCTTTAATCATTTTTATATGATTCTAATCTCCTTTTTAATTTAAGCATGCCCTTTAATTTTTCGGCTACTTCATCCAAGGTCGATTGTGTTTCATTCAAAATAGTTTTTAATTCCTCATCTACATCTACAGGATGTTCGTTTAGTTCGTGTAAGGTACCATTCAATTTGGCTTCAGCTATTCTTAAACGTTTTTTTATGTTTTTGTTTCGATCTATATTTCTAGGAGATACAATTCGGAATAAGTACAAAATATACAATAACAAAGCAATAACAGCACAACTGGGAATTATGATTATAGCGAGAACAGCTACCATGATATCGCTGGTCTCCTTGTCGAAAATCTCACCTGCGTCATTGTGAAAAGCCTCATGACAATGATTTTTCCCATCTATCGGATAAAAAGTGAAATCAATAATTTTTTCGAAAAATCTCCATTGCCAAGGAATCCTCTCTGATTCAAAATGACGGGTGTAATACCCCACCCTTGAGGATATCGTATTATCCGGATTACCTCCTGCAAGAACATTCCCTAACTGATCAATGGACACAAATAGATTTCCTAAATAGCGCATTCTAGTTCGATTTTAGTCACTTAAAATACGAAGAAAATACTATGAGATATACTTATTTGCATTTTGAATTATATTATATCGACTTCATCGTTTATTCCAGTATTTAAATTTACATAGCAATAATGCACGTTCAATAATAGTTCTCACTTACACTTAAACCTTACTTAAATAAACTTTGAACATTTTAAATCAACTCCGCTTATGAAAATTCACCAAATATTCAATCTAAAGAAATTTAGGAAACCAGTCATCCTTCTCAGTTCTATAATTATCCTGGGATTGGTCTTTTTTCTTGGTAAAAAAAGGGGCATGCTGATAGCATCTTCACAAACAGATCTATTTTTTCTACTTGACAAAACCCTATGTAAATCCGCAAGTCTGGCCTCGGAGATGGCCCTAGACAAAAAAAGAGAAATAGAAGGAAAATTTGAAGGTCATAGGAAACCTCTAAAACCAATACTTTATGGAGCCATGGACAATGTGAAAGAGGCCGTTGATAATTTTACCGATTATATAGAATCGATCAAAGTAAAACTTATGGATGAGTCCGGAAACAAGAATGGAAAAATTGATGAAGGAGACATGGATCGTTTTGGGTTGCCCATAGGTAAAGAGAATAAACGAAATACTCACAAACTTCTTGAAAACGGTCCTATAGGAGAAGAAATAAGGAAAAAAATGATTGTGCTTCGCCAAAAAATTCTTGACGAATACTCAAATGCATTGCTAAATGAAACGACCCTTGACATAGCAAAACTCAACACCTTTGACTCCAGCGAGGTTAAGAAGAGAATCGAGGCATTTGATCATGCCTTAGAATTGAAACCAACACCAGTACAAAGAATTAGGGCAACTACTAGCTTCAATAGTTGGGCTGAATATCGCTTTCATCGCTTATCATTAGCAGCAGTGCTTCCACTATTGTCCAAATTTCAAAATGATGCACGAAATGCCCAAGCCTTAATAAATTCGGAACTTGCAAGCCTGACGTACTCCAGATGTGAGCTCGTGCTCGAAAAGTATTTTCCCATTATGAATCCCAAAAAAGGATATATAGTCAAAGGTGAAAAATTTGAATCAGAAGTAGCCATTGGCTCCTTTTCACGTAAATTTTCCGAGACTTCCATAATTATTATTAACGGTGATACTTTAACACTGAATGATGAAGGAAAAGCCAGTTATGTCGACAGGGCGAATTCGTATGGAAGAAAAACCCTGAACATGAAAGCAATAGTAGAAAATACGGAGACTGGTGAAACTATTAGTGGTACAAGTTCTTTCGATTACGAAGTCGGAGAACGAAGTGCATCTCTACTGCTCAATAAGATGAATGTATTTTATATTGGAGTTGACAATCCTTTTGAAGTAGCTATTGCAGGCTATTCAGCTAACGAAGTAAAAGTTAGCTGTATTGGGGATGCTTGCAAGATCAGCGGTGGCAACGGCCACTATATTGCTCATGTTTCACAAGCCGGAATGGTTAAAGTGAAAATATCTGCCAAGGATTTTACCAAAACCTACTTTGTAGAAGCTAGAAGCATTCCCGATCCTAGGGTAAGTTTGGGCGAGTTAAAATCAAATGTATTTCATGTGGGCTTGAATGAGTTTCAATCACAGAAAGAATTAGTCATATTTCAAAACTATATAGATTTTGATGTTAAATGCTCAATCAAAGGATTCCAATTAATGTATGTACCTGCCTTAGGAAATCCTGATTCTATATACAATGAAGGCCAACAATTAAGTCAAGAGACAATAAATATTCTTGGTCAAGCTAAGTCCGGAGACATTTATAGTTTTAATCAAATCAAAACTATTTGTGAAGGGGATATTGAAGCGAGAAATGCGCCAACATTAGCGTATTATATTAAATGAATGGCAAAATAATTTTTAGTAAAAGAAGAGGGACCAACAGCATTCCTGTCAGCCCCTTCATACACTAAAACCACCAAATTATATCTTAGATTCCCAAGCCGTAGTAATATACGCCCGACTTGTTCTCATATCTTCCTTCAATCAGAATACCTCCTTTTTTTGCATTGAGATATCTTATCAATTGATCCTTGCTCTGCATTCTTTTATTATCCACTTTCGTGATGATGAATCCAGGTTTGATATCCGTATATCTTTTTAGAAGACCATCTTCTAATCGAGTAATCTTAATTCCGCCATCGAGATCTAGTTTTCTCTTAGTATCATCATCGATATCAACCAATGCCGCGCCTAGTTCTTCCTCTATTTGATCCATCCCCTCAAGCAAAGCCTGATTGCCTTCTTTGTTATTCAACAATACGGTATAATTCCTTTCCGTACCATTTCTATTAATCAATAGGTTGGCTGCATCACCTGGTCGTTTCCTAGCGATCAATTCCTGAAGTTTAGGAACTGAATTTACTTCCGCACCATCCACTGATAATATCACATCTCCAACCTTAACTCCCGCTTTTGCAGCAGCACTGTTGCCCGTCAAACTATCAACAAAAACTCCTTTATTGATCTTTAATCCTTTGTCTTTCATCAGGTCTGAATTCACCTCTCTGATCATAACTCCTAAGAATCCTCTTTGAACTATTCCATACTCCATCAAGTCATTGATCACTTTGCTAACAATATTACTTGGAACAGCGAAACCATAACCCGCATAGGAACCGGTCGGAGAAGCAATTGCAGTATTAATACCTAGTAAATCTCCTTTTAAGTTGACCAATGCACCTCCGCTATTTCCAGGATTGATAGCCGCGTCTGTCTGAATAAAAGACTCCACAGCATAACTTTCATCCAAGATTCTAATACTTCTTCCTTTAGCACTTACGATACCCGCAGTAACTGTAGAATTCAAGTTGAAAGGATTTCCTACTGCCATTACCCATTCCCCTACTCTAACCTGGTCGGAATCAAAGAATGACAAGGTAGCCAAGTCTGAAGCATCAATTTTTAACAAAGCAATATCCGTTGTAGGATCGGTCCCTATTACTTGTGCGATATACTTCTGCTTGTTTAATAGAGTAATTTCTATTTCGTCAGCATCTTTCACGACGTGATTGTTAGTAACAATATAACCATCATTAGAAATAATCACCCCACTACCTGAACCTCTTCTTTGCTTTTGTTGTGGTTGACTTTGTCTCTTATTTCTCGGTCCAAAAAAGAACTCGTAAAAGGGATCGCTCATCATGTCCTCAAAGGGGTCATATGTATCTGATTGACTATAGGTACTTACTGATTGAATATGCACCACTGCATCTTTCACTTTTTCCGCTATTTCTGCAAAGTCCAAAGGAATCATCTCCCCTTCTTCATTGGCAGTATACAACACATTATGACTTGGCACAGCCTGTTGAGGTTCTACTGAACTCGTCTTCGATGCACTCGCTTCAATCTTTTGATAGGCATAATACATTACAGCACCACTTACTAATAATGATATTAATGCCGAAAGGATTATGTTCTTCTTCATCGTTATATATTTTGATTCTAATTTGGTTTATTCAATTGTAATTCCAACTGGCAATAATTGCCATATTGACAGAAAATAAACGGTAAAAAATGGAAAGAGTTGTATGCCTTTTTCAAATCACTCCTTTTGAAAGAGTTTTTGGCAGTGTATTAACTAAATTTAACACATTTTAATACTTTCTTAAGTATTCTTACTCTTTTAGAAGTTTCTGCCATTCGACAATTTTCATCATACACTCTACAGGAGTAGTTTTATTTAGATCCAAAGACTGTAATTCAGTTTTTAACTTAAGCAGATCTTCATCTTCCAGTTGGAATAGATTCATCTGAACCGGTGCTTCAATACTTTTGAGTTTATCTTTAATTTCATCTTTTGCCAGGCCTTTCTTTTTTTCATCTTCCAGAAGTTGTAGTATTTCTTCCCCACGCTTAACAACTTCCATCGGCATTCCAGCCATTTTTGCAACTAAAATTCCAAAACTGTGTTCGCTGGCACCTGGGATAAATTTTCGGAGAAAGATCAATTCCCTTCCCTGTACTCTGGTATCAATGGTATAATTCTTAATTCGTTCAAACTTAGCTTCCAACTCATTCATTTCATGATAGTGGGTTGCGAAGAGCGTCTTTGGATGTGCAATCGGATTCTCATGCAAAAATTCTGCTATGGCCCACGCAATTGAAATTCCATCATAGGTGCTCGTACCTCTACCTATTTCGTCCAGTAAGATAAGGGACCTCTGAGAAATATTATTCAAGATGCTAGCAGTTTCATGCATCTCCACCATAAAAGTCGATTCTCCGGAAGAAATATTATCACTAGCACCTACACGTGTAAATATTTTATCCACTATCCCAATCTTAGCACTTTCAGATGGAACAAAAGAGCCCATCTGAGCGAGAATAACATTGAGTGCCACTTGTCGGAGCAAGGCAGATTTACCTGCCATGTTAGGACCCGTAAGTAAAATGATCTGCTGTTCCTCCGGACTTAAATAAACGTCATTGGGTACAAAGCTTTGATCAACGCCTAGATGTTGCTCAATAACAGGATGCCTACTTTTTTTCAACTCTAGAATATCATTATCCAAAATTTCCGGTTTATGATAATCGAACTGAACTGCCATATGTCTATAGGATTGCAAACAATCCAATTGGGCAATCAATTGAGAATTTCTCTGCATATCCGGAATACCTAATTTGACCCTGGAAAGCAATTCGCTGAACAATTGATTTTCTAGTGAAAGTACTTTTTCTTCTGCTCCAAGTATTTTTTCTTCCAATACTTTGAGTTCATCACTGATATATCTCTCTGAATTGGTCAAAGTCTGTTTTCTAACCCAATGGTCTGGAACCAAACCAAGTCCTTTGTATTTATTCGTCACCTCAAAATAATAACCGAATACTTGGTTGTATCCTACCTTTAGCTTATCAATTCCGGTTTTTCTACTCTCTTCCGTTTGGAGCGCAAGTAGATGCTCTTTACTATTGCTAATCAAATCGCGCAATTCGTCTAAATCAGCATTCACTCCGGATTGGATAGCATCACCTTTTGATATATTGACTGGTGGTTCTCTCTTTACCGTTTTTTCTATGTCGCTGATAATGCGATCGCATGAATTGATCAGCTGACCGAATTGTTCCAATTCTCCTTGTTCAGATGCCAACAAGATTTCTTTGATTTCTCTAATTACAGACAGTGAGAGATACAACTGATCAATTTCTCTTGGATTGATTTTTAACAATGCCAGTTTGGATACCATTCTTTCGACATCCGAAATTTTAGCAAGCCTTGTTAAAATTTCATTACTAAGTTCAGTTTCTTGGACCAAGAGTTCCACCTTATTGAGTCTTGCATTTATACTTTCCTTTGAAAGGAGAGGCAACAACATCCAGGTTTTAAGAAGTCTGGCTCCCATAGAGGTTTTAGTATGATCAATAACTTCAAGCAATGAAATTCCTGTGCTGTGCTGAGGTCTGACTAACTCAAGATTACTAATCGTAAATTCGTCCATCCAAACGAACTCGTCATGATTAATTCTCTTGATGGAGCTGATGTGTTCTGTTTTTCTATTGAGGGTTACATCCAAATATTGAAGTGTCACACCAGCTGCAACGATACCCTTATCTAAATTATCAAGCCCAAATCCTTTCAGACTATTTACTTTAAAATGTCTCAGTACTTGATCTCTGGCATTGTCCTGGTCAAACATCCATTCGTCCAACAAATAATAGTAGCGATCACCGCCAAAATTCGCCTCAAATTCTTCCTTGATATTTCTACAAAAAACAAATTCGCTTGGCGAAAAAGTTTTGACCAGTTTACGAATTTGCATCGAATCACCTTCCGCAACAAGAAATTCTCCGGTACTTAATTCTAAAAAACTAATACCCCATTCTTCCTTTTCGGACTTATGAATAGCACATAAATAATTATGGTCTCTAAAATCAAGAATTTTATCGTTTGTAGTTAGTCCGGGAGTCACCAATTCTGTTACCCCTCTTTTTACTATCTTTTTCTCTTTACTTGGCTTCTCTAATTGCTCACAAATAGCAACTCTAAATCCAGCTTTTACCAGCCTAGGTAGGTAAAGATCCAAGCTGTGATATGGAAAACCTGCCAATTCAATATTGCTTCCACCATTATTTCTACTAGTAAGAATAATGCCTAAGACCTTCGATATGGTAACGGCGTCTTCTCCAAATGTCTCATAGAAATCTCCCACCCTAAAAAGCAATATGGCACCGGGATGCTCAGACTTGATTTTAAAGTACTGTTGCATCAGAGGTGTAATCTTCTTTGTTTGTTTCGTTTTTTTTGTCAAGACTTTTGGATTAGCTTCTTAAAATTAGTTTGAAAGATTATCTTTGGCCAGTGTAAAAATAAAAATTATAATATGTTCGAGCATTTTAAGGACCTGTCGGAAAAAGAATCTTCATTAGTCGTTAATGCCATCGCTTATATAACCATTCTGATCGCCGGTGCAGATGGAAATATTGACAACAAAGAAAAGGAATGGGCAGCGAAAGTTACGAAGATTAGGTCATACAATTTGCCAATTGGTTTGAAGGATTATTACAAGTTGGTTGGTGAAAACTATCAAAATACTTTGGACGAACTCATTGATTCCCTTCCAAATGATGTAGAAGAGCGAAAAAGTATTATTCACAATATTCTATCTGAATTGAATGATATATTACCGAAGCTCAATAGAAACTTTTCTATTCAATTGGTGGAAAGCTATCGATCTTTTGCAGAACACGTTGCGAAGGCCTCTGGTGGTTTTATCGGAATTGGCAGTATTAGTTCTAAGGAAAAGGAACTTATCTCTTTGGAGATGATTACTTATCCGGAAACACTGGAAGATGCTTAGATTGATTTCGTTTGCACTATTGCTTTTTGCTTTTTCCTGCAATAGTTCAACAGATAAAAAAATATCGGCCAACGTAAGCGACAAAATCGAATGGATGACCTGGTCTGAAGCCATAGAGGCCAATTCTAAGTCGCCTAAGAAAATTTTTGTCGATATGTATACACATTGGTGCGGTTGGTGCAAAAGAATGGACGCTAGAACTTTTTCGGATCCTGACATTGCAAAAAAAATGAACACCTACTTTTATCCTGTTAAGTTCAATGCAGAACAGAAAGAGGATATTATTTATAAAGGAAATACCTTCAGCTTTGTAGATAAAGGACGTAGAGGCTACCATCAACTTGCCGGCTCACTTCTGGATGGAAAGTTGTCATACCCATCCTTCGTTTTTCTCAATGAAGATGAAAAGAGAATTTTAGTATCTCCCGGATTCAAAACTGTTGAACAGTTCGATGTAGAAATGGACTTCGTTGTTCATGAAGAATATAAAAAGCAAAACTTGGCGGAGTACAAAGCCAGTAAGAATACAGACGCTGAGGTAAATTAATTAACTTATTACTTCAGCTTCATTTTTATGGAAATGATCCAACCACTCCCCGACAGTAAAAATGCTTCCGCAAACCAAGACCATGTCCCTCGGTCCTGCCAATTCTAAAATCTTCTTATAGGCATTTTCAATGCTGTCCTCGTTCCAATGCTGCTGAACCATATTATCCAAAATAGCATCCAATACAGCACCTTCTTCTGATCTAGGAACTTGAATCGTAGAACTAATCACAATAGCATTAGACGGAACCAGAGATAATATCTCATGATGATTTTTGTCCTTTACCATAGCGACCAGCATGAAGAGCTTTTCATAAGAGAATTGCTCCAAAGAATTCATCATGGCTTCAAATCCCTCATAATTATGTGCACCGTCAAGAACGACCCAAGGATTTTTTGATACGATTTGCATTCGACCTTGCATCGCCGTTCGTACTGCAATGGAAGACAATGCTCTGCCATAAGACTCAGGTTCCATCATATACAGATCCTCTTCTAGACAAAAAATTCGGTACATGGCCAAAGCCATCTTGAGATTTTCCATTTGATAGTCCCCGAATAGATCGAATTTGCAATTGAAATCCTCGCCTTGAATTGAGAATTCAACAAACTCGCCGCCCATGTATTGAAGGATCTCTACCATTTGATCAGAATAGACCATTGGAGCTTTATTCTTTTTCGAAATTTCTTTAAAGCAGGATGCCGACTCGTTTTGTTTCTTGCCTATTACAACTGGAATTCGATCTTTAATAATACCAGCTTTTTCATAGGCGATGTCCTCAAGTGTATCACCTAAGTATTGGGTATGATCCAGTCCTATATTTGTAATTCCCGTAAGGATAGGTTCTATGATATTAGTAGAATCCAGCCGGCCACCCATTCCCACTTCGATAATGGCATAATCGACAGCTGATTCTTTGAAATACAACAAGGAGAAAGCAAAACTCCATTCAAAAAAGGAATATTTCCTTTGTTCTATGATCTTCTTGTGCTCGTTGACATACTCTAGGATCTTATCCTCGCCAATCAAAGTGGAATTGATCTTGATTCTCTCTCTGTAATCTCTGTAGTGGGGTGAGGTATACATTCCTACCTTAAACCCATGCTCTTGAAGTAAGGAGCTTAGAATATGACAGGTAGATCCTTTACCATTGGTGCCGCCAATATGAATTAGCTTTAGATCTTCTTGTGGATTTCCGAGAAGTTTCAATAAGTCGGTAATGCCATCCAATCCCTCTTTTATCGCAGAAGCCCCTTTTCTTTGGTACATGGGTAATTGCTCAAACAAAAACTCTACAGCCGCTTGATAATTCATTAGTGGTTATTATTTCAGATATCGCCTATTGCAGCTTATAATCAAATGTTATAGTTCCACATTGCTTTGAAATGCTGCTGGAAGTAAATTTAAACTTTTTTGCCGCATCTATAGACTTTCGACGCAAATTATCTGAAATCGCAGAAGATCCTCGCTGTGTATATTCCGCAGAAATAACATCTCCACTCGAATTAACACAAACCTTCACTACTACTACACCTCTATCTTGAGATTTATCTTGAATTTTAGGTCTTGAACTTACTCCTCTATTTCCCAGACCACCACCCACGGTTCCTGTTCCTGTAGAAACACCTTCTAACACATCACTATTGGGATCTCCATCGGGATCACCTTGATTCCCAGCCTCTCCGGTTTCACCTTTACCATCACCAAATAGATCTCCGTATTGTTTTTTGGCCTCCTCATATTTTTTCTCCTGTTCGGCCTTCTTTCTTGCTTCTTCTGCCTTTCTCGCTTTTTCTTTAGCAATTCTCTCTTGTTCCCTCTTGGCTTTCTCTTCTGCCTCTCTTTCTCGTGCTTCTTCTAGCTTTCTCTGCTCTTCTTTTTCTTTCTTGATTCGTGCGGCATTGGGATCTTCGGTTGTAACAACTTCTTTGGTTTTAGCGGGAGTAGTTTCCACCTTTTTTTCTTCAACTGGTTCTTCTTTCACTTCCTCAGTTTCTTCCACTACCTCTTCCGCTTCTTCAATCTCCTTGGTCTCTTCTTCTATAACTTCTTGTTGGGTATCTGGTGTATCATTTCCAGATCCTCTGTCCGGTTCTCCAAAAGAAACTAAAACTCCAGCCTGACCCGGAGGTGGGACAGGATATTTCATTAGCGGTAGAAGGGCTAATAGCAGAATCAGAGCATGAACAATACCACTGATCACCATTGCCTTCTTTCTATTCTTTTCTTCCTTGTAATTCAGTTGATATAGCATAATTATCTATATTAATTACAACAAGAACGGAAAAAAAACGCAAAGAGTGCCTAAAAGTCTTGCTATTAAGAACTAATTAAGATTATGCCGTTACTGGAGAAGCAACTGGTACTTGCCAATCGTAAAGATCAGGATACAAACCAGATCTGATTCCATTGATCTTTTCTTTCAAGTATTTTGCCATGTTATCTCCTGATTCTTGAGACGGTAACTTGTAAGTTTTATCGTCGATGGTAAAATCAGATACATAAGCCACGACAGCAGCAGTTCCACATCCGAAAATTTCTTTTAAACTGCCATCATTATGAGCTTTGACAATTTCATGAATAGAGATCGGTCTTATCTCCAAATTCACATTCTCCTTTTTCAAAATTTGGATAATGCTGTCTCTGGTAATTCCGTGTAAAATACAGCCGTCTGTTTCAGGAGTAAGAATTGTATCATTAATTCTAAAGAAGATGTTCATTGTACCCACTTCCTGAATGAATTCATGATGCTGAGCATCCAACCAAAGAATTTGGTCGAAACCTTGTTGTTGAGCCAGGTAAGCCGGATACATGGATGCTCCATAGTTTCCTGCTGCTTTTGCCTCTCCTACTCCACCTTTGGCTGCTCTAATGTATTTCTTCTCTACTTTTAATCGAACCGGCTTTGGATAATAAGGACCAACTGGACCTGTAAATATGATAAAGGTATAAGTCTTACTTACCTTAACCCCTAATATCTCATCTCTGGCAAACATAAATGGTCGAATATATAAAGCACTGCCATCTACGGGAGGAACCCAAGCACGATCACAGTCAACCAGCGTATGCAAAGCCTGTAAAAACAAATCTTCAGGAATTGAAGGCATACACATTCTTTCAGCAGAACGATTTATCCTTTCCGCATGCTCTCGAGGTCTGAAAAACATAACTTCCCCATCTTTATTGACGGATGCCTTCATTCCTTCAAATACAGATTGTCCATAGTGAAGCGCTAAATTGGAAGGAAGCATGGATATAGGACTAAATGGTTCAATCCTTAAATCCGTCCATTCACCATCCTTATAATCTGCAACAAACATGTGGTCCGAAAAAACCTCTCCAAAAGGGATATTGTTAAAGTCAACACTTGATAATTTAGATGTTGGAGATTTTGTAACTTTAATGGGGTAAGTCATAATAAGTCAATTTTAACAAAATTAAAAATAAATCTAAGTAATTACCAAATTATCCTAACAATAATTTTATTTTTCGTATTATTTTGATCCAATACAAAATATTATTTGTCGAATGGCCATTTTAAACAATTTCTATAGAACAAGGTCCCATCAGGTACAATTGGATTCTAATTGTGATCTGGTCATATTTTTTACTAACTCCCAATCATCAGAGGAATTTCATGGCATGCTCGAAAAACTGGTGTCAGCTACGAAATATAATGAAAAACAATGTAAAATTGTTGCATTCGATCATCTTTCTTTTGATCATATCGAATTTTTGAGTACAACGGACAAAAGGCGATTTTATCTGATATTCGACGACAATGCGGATAGTTTACTCCCTAATGTTACCTTGCAAAAATTTCAATGGGTAATGATTGCAGACCAACATTATCTATTGGCTGCTGAACCTTCCAAAATTGTTGGAGATAATTCCCTCAAGAAGAAATTATGGGAAGCCATGAAATTAAAGTTGGTCTAATAATCTTTCTGAACATGAAGAAAATCATATTTGTTACATCCAATGCACATAAGTTATCTGAAGCCCGGGCCATTCTAGGCAATTGGTTTGATATTATATCCTCTAAAGAAATGGGCTTTGATCAGGATATTCCCGAAACAGAAAACAGCTTTCAAGGAAATGCGCAACTCAAAGTTAAAGCTTATCTGAAGCATAATGACTCGAATGATAATATCTTGGTTATGGCCGAAGATTCAGGACTCTGCGTCAAAGCATTGAACGGAGCTCCTGGGATCTACTCTGCACGGTTTTCAGGGCCGAATGCCACAGATCTTAAAAACAATCAAAAGCTTCTAAAAGAATTGGACGAAGGCAAAGACCGATCAGCCCACTTTGAGGCTTGCCTTTGTGTCTTTATGGACGAAAAATACCATTATTTCACTGGAAAAATTCATGGTAAAATAGCCAAAGCAATGAGTGGAGATGAAGGATTTGGATATGACCCTCTTTTCATTCCTGAGCAACAGCAAAAAACTCTAGCCGAGCTGGGTGAAGAATGGAAAAACAATCATTGTCACAGGTACAATGCCTTGACAAACTTTAAGAAATACCTTGAAAGTGAGAATTAATCCGCCCCCAAAATCAAAGTATTGTTTTCTAAGTTGATATCGGCCATTCTCTCTGAAGCATCAATGCTAACTTTCTTCACATTGGACAATTTCACTCCCTCTATTTCCAAAGAATATTTTGGGTTAGTCCAGGGCCAATCTTCTTCTAAGATGAATGTTCTTGAACGCTCATTTTTGAGTTTATCTCCGCGCATTATTCTCAGCGGAATATTATAATGAATCTCCTCACCGCTAGTTAGAGTAATGCTGAGATCAACAGGCATAGGCATTTCTCCCTCCCTCTTTAAATCGATGATCAATTTATCATTTTCACTATACACCGAATCAATTCCATAGTCTATGGTTTTGGTACTATTGATCCAATATTCCTTGTACCAATCCAGCACCAAATTTGACTCCCTCTCCGCAACTCTAATGAATTTGTCAATATCGGGATGTTTGTATTTCCATTGATCATAATAACTCAACATCGTTCTTTTCAACGCATCTTCTCCTATTATGTAAGAAAGCTGATGCAGAAGAATAGCCCCTTTGGTATATGAACCTACTCCATAGGCGCTATTGGTTGAAAAATGATCGGCATGAGTAGACAGTGCTTCTTCTAAGCCAGATAGAACGAAGTTTCGATATCCCTCATAGTTTCCAGCCATTGGATTTCTATCCGAGTCTGGATCATTGATTTCTTTAGTGATCAGATTAGATGCATAGACAGTGAATCCCTCATCCATATAGGCATATAGGGCTTCATTAGTGCCAAGTAAGCCCTGATACCAGGAATGCATCAATTCGTGGATTGAAACTCCTAATAGGCTCCCGAAAGGTCTATTTCCTGTAATTAAAGTAATCATGGGGTATTCCATACCGCCATCACCACCTTGTATGATTGTGTATTGAGGATAAGGATAATCTCCAAAATTCGACTCAATGAAGTTCCAGACACTATCTAAAGTAAGCGCCACTTTCTCCCAATTATCCTGATCTTTTACTTTGTCGCTGTATATCATGTGCAACATAGGACCATCCTTAACCTGATGTGAGAAGTGTTCATAATCCGTATCAGCTGCCCATGCAAAATCGTGGACCTTTTGCGCTTTGAAATGCCACGTAGCTCTTTTACCTTTTGGCTTTTTAGGTTTGGACGCGTATCCATAACCGATATCTCCAGGGTTCTGAAGAACTCCTGAAGCTCCAATCACATAATCAGAATCAATAGTGATCTTAACATCGAAGTCACCCCAAATTCCATAGAATTCACGGGCAATATAGGGGTTAGGATGCCAACCATCATTATCGTAAGCACATACCTTGGGATACCATTGAGTCATAGAGAAATCAATACCCTCCTTATTATTCTTACCGGATCTTCTTATCTGATTCGGTATTTGGGCAAGAAAATCTGTCGTTATTATTGTCGAATTTCCCGGTGCTAGTTCCTTATCTAGTTCTATTCTTAAAATGGTGCCGTCTACCTCATAATTCAACGCTACACCATCTTGTTGGATAGAATTAAACTTGTAGTCTCCCTGATCTTCCGGTTTTAATTTAGATATTCTATCTCTTACTCTGGGATCAGGATCAGCTATCGACCTTGAACGAACATCCATCATACTCCCTGGCTTAAATGCGTTAAAGTATAGATGTAAGTACATATGATTAATTATATCACTAGAATTATTTTGATAAGTAATAGTCTGTTTCCCGAGATATTGACCCTTACTCTCCAGCATGTCAATCTCCATCTTATAATCTATTGATTGTTGCCAATACTCTTGAGCATGTAGATTGATAAAGCCCAAACAAAAAACTATTAGAGCAACTGCAATTTTATTGATATTCTTCATCCAATAACGATTCTATATTATTTGTACCAATAGGGCCCCACAAGGAATCCCATGAAGACCATTTTCTAATTTTTCCTATTATGAACAGTAATATCGAGTAAGATATTACCGCTTGTATTAACATATTGCTTAAATCCAATTCGACAATACCAAAAAGTGCGTAAGTTTGAACAGCAGCTCCCTTATAACTCACTAAAACTGCTGCTACCATATTATTCGCGGTGTGGAAAGCCCATGCCATATAAATATTCCCTTCCATTACTACCAGAACGCATAAAAATATTCCAGTGAGGAAATAGTAAAGGAAAGGATTTAAATATCCGTATTGTAACACCTCTGGGTTCGCCATATGCATACCTGCGAATAGCAAAGAACTAATGACAATAGCCAATAATCTATTATTAAATAATAGTGCTAATCCCTGAAGCAAGTAAGACCGAAAAATAAGTTCCTCGAGCCCTGCCTGAAAAGGAAAAAAGACTAGAGCAACCAGTACTAGTATCCAGAAATCACCACCAGCGTATTGATAACTATAATTCTCGGGCTCAATGAAAAAACTTATCGTTTCCAGCACAATAAAAACAAGAATAAAAATGCCAAGAAACTTAAAGAATCTGATCCAATTCAACTCTCTTACGGTATCGAACAAGTTCATCCAGGGTTTTAAATGCAGTTTTTGAAAACCGAACAACAAAAAGAAAAAACAAACCACAAAAGGTAAAATATTGACTAATAGAAGCACATTCAGATTAATAAAATTAGAATCTGAGTTCAACATATCCATAGGATTCCATTCCGGATACATCTTCTCAGCGATAGTAAGGGTAATAAAGTTGACCCCTAGAAGTACAGAAAATGTCGCAAAAAACAATAAAACGTATCGCCACCATTCATTTTTTCCCTCCAATGCTTTTTTTAAAAACATATTGTGTATAAGTTTGTATATATGTAAAAGTAAAAAATCTATTCTTATGGATAAGATGGAAGGAAAAAAACTGCTCGCAATCGGCATGATGTTTTTAATTGCTCTGTCGACCAGATTAATTCCTCACCCACCAAGTTTTACTGGTGTTTCGGCCTTTCTCATCACTGGCATTTTCTTGTTCAGAAGAGTTGCTATGATCACAGCATTAACTGTATTGGTTTTTTTCCTTTCTGATCTGATTTTAAATAATATTATTTGGTCCTCTTATTTTGACGGATTTGCACTAGTATCGCCTATGTTCAAATTTGCTGCACTTGCTTATATCTTAATAGCTGGAGTTACCGCATTATTTAAAAAAGCTAAACTTCGAAATTATTTTATTGCAGTGGTATTTGCGGCGATTGCCTTTTTCCTGATAAGTAATTATGGCGTTTGGTTAATGGGAATAACTTACCCTATGACCAGCGAGGGACTAATTGCTTGTTATATGGCAGGGCTTCCCTATATTGGTATTGATATCATTGCAACGATACTGTTTTCGGCGATCTACTATGGTCTTTATGTTCGAATAACAGAATCGAAATGGGTATGGCAAATGAGTCGAGATTAGGTCACATTAATGCTAGGATCTATTTCTTTCTTCCAAGCTAAAATTCCTCCCTTCAAGTTATAGACTTCGAGGTCTTCATTGTATCGCAGAGCCAAGTCCTGAGCAACTGCACTTCTTCCACCCGATCTGCATTGCATAATGATTGGCATATTCTCAGGAAGATTCGGAAGATGTTGTACCAGAGATGATAGTGGTACTAGTTTTCCTCCTATATTAGAAAGCTCATATTCTGATGGTTCGCGCACATCAATTAATTCGAATGAATTGCCTTCATCCATCCATTTTTTTAACTCAACAACAGTAATAATTTTCACCCTACTTAACTTTTTTTCTTAGATAATACATAGCAAAGGCAAAGCTCGTAAAAAAGCTGAACATTGCCATGACCAATGCTGGTTTTGACATATCTTGATTGGCCAAGAGAACAGCACAAATATAAATGGCCAATGTCGTATTCTGAAGACCAACTTCAATACCTATGGTAGTGGATTTTCTATTATTTAATCCGAGATTTAGAGCTCCCCATCTACTGCCAAATAGACCCAGTAAATGAAGTAGTAAGACCCAGGGTAATAGCATCAATATTTCATCAAAGACTATACCGCTACCACCGGAGGACTCGGAAACGAAAAATTTAGCGCCATAAACCAAACAGAGCAATACGAGGTTGATCCACTTAACATAGTACTGAAACTTGGATGCAGCTTGTGGGAAAAAATAACGGAACGTAAATCCAAGGGCAGCCGGCAGCAAAAGCAAGGAAAATACCTGTACTAGAGTCGAATAAAAGGGCAACTGAAAGTCAGTATGACTTTTCATGAAAAAGTCCAGTCCCAGTCCTGAGAAAAATGGAATGGTGAATAGGATCAAAAAACTATTAACTGTAGTCAATGAAATAGATAGTGCGAGGTCCCCGTTGGCTAAATGGCATATAAAATTACTGGTTGTTCCACCTGGGCATAAAGACAAAATGAAAATTCCCACTTTAAATACATCGGATACAGGTGCCAAAAAAGCGATGATAAATGCTAACAATGGGAGCAATAACATTTGAAAACCCAAACCAATTAACCAGGCTTTTGGTTTTCTCCGAATATAGTCCAGATCCTTGGGGTCTATCGCACTCCCAACCCCAAACATTATCGAAATAATGACTATTGTATTTAAGGTATCTATCCACATTCGCTTCCTCGCCGGTGTTGGGTCTTGATCTATTTTTTAAAACGGTAAATCGTCCTCTTCAGGAACTTCCGCGTAAGGATCACTAAAGCTTTCACCTTGCTGATCAGCTTGAGGATTATTAGTGGGACGATCCACTTTCCATGCCTTCACATTGGTATACCATTTGCCGTTGTATTCTCTACTTTCTATATCGATATGCGCCACAACCTCCTCATTTTCCGTTAACTTAAAGTTATCGATATTATCACCCCAAATATCAATACAAACTGACTTCGGAAAATTACCTGGAATTTCCATTATAATGCTCTGTTTTTTCCAGGGTCCTCTTGCTCCTTCTCCTGAAGAAATGGGTAGAATTTGTTTTATTACTCCTTTTATTTCCATGTCCTAAGTTTTTGCCGAAGTTAGTATTTTTAAGATGCCGTAAGCAAATATTCCAAAGAAAAACCTTCTATACCAAAAGTATTTTTGAGCCTTTCAATTTTCCCCTGAATTTTCTCCTTATCCACTTTAGTTTTTTTCTTGCTTGCCACGATGAGGCTATTTTTTCCACTGTGTTCAGATGAGACAAATTCAATAATTTTAGTGTCGTAACCATACTTATTCAAGTACATTACTCTAAGGGTGTCAGTAATTATTTCAGCCAGTTTGTCTTCGTGCTTTCCATATTTAAACAGGTCCTTCAAGCTCTCTTCCGGAACAATTGCTGGCCTTAACTCTTTGTGACAACAGGGAGAGCAAAAGATCAACTCAGTATTGGCCATGATACCTTTATAAATTGCCTCATCAGTTGCAGTATCACAAGCATGAAGGGCTAATAAGATATCCAAGTCACTAATATCAGAATTAATAATGTCATCCTGTTCGAAGACGATATTACTCCAATGCATATCGTTCACCAAAGCATTCGTTTTCTTAACCAAGTCCGGTCTTCTCTCAACACCTTTTAGTTCCACTTCCAAATTTCTTTCTTCTTGGAGATATTGAAATAGCAACATGCTCAAGTAGGCACTCCCGGATGCCATATCAGCAATTTTCATTGTAGGTTTCGTAGAAAGCACCTGATGCTTATCGATATTTTGAAGAACGATCTCTATAAATCTTCTTATTTGATTCAGCTTAGATTTTTGTCCAGTACGCGTCGTACCATTTTTATTACTGATTCCCAATCTGAACAATAGTTCGCTATTCGGTACAACTTTGTTCTTTTTCCGATTGTGCTCCAGTTCTACTTCCACCTTCTCCTTAATCACTTTGTGATTCAACCAAGTCTTGCCTTTTTTAGAACTCCTAAAGCTAACATGCTCCTCAGTCGTCCAAAAATTACATTCAAAAAACTCTTCAGTGAGGATTTTGGAAAGATCTGATAAGCACTCCTCCCAGCCCATATTATTAGTAAAGGACTGAGTATCGCTCAGTCGGGTGACCGAAAGAAGATAATTCGAATCTTGTAGAAAAGGGATAATATTTATTTTTCTAAAATTGTCAGACTTATTTCTTTTCTTGGATAGTACCAGCTTAACAAAAGTCTGCTTTTTGCAGTTCGTTTCTATAAGATCTAATAGATCCCTAAGGTTTTGGTCAATAGCCTTTATTGTTTTTCCATCATTTCCATCCATGCAACATATCCACCTCTGACATTATAAACATCTGTGAAACCCATATCCGTCATGACATCAAAAGCCTTCTTTGATCGAACACCACTATGGCAATAAACATAATAGGTTGCATTTTTGTCCAAACCTTCTATTTTAGATACAAATTCTTTTTCTTTTTTTATATCAGCCCATTGCGCTGTTGGGATAAAACCATCGTCGTATTCTTCTTTCGTTCGAACATCAAGGAGAACATAATTACTCTCACGAAAGTCTATTTTGTTTTTAATTAACTGAACCGATACGTTACGCACGGCTCTTTCAACAGCAGTTGGCTTTTCAGCTTTAGTTTCGACTTTAACTGCTTCTTTCTGATCTGTAGTTCCGTTTGTACAAGAGAATAAAAACCAACTTAAACACAAAAAGAAAAATAAGGATAATCTATTCATCATTCGACTAGTAAACATGGATGTTAAAAAATGTAGTGGAGCTGCGGGGATTCGAACCCCGGTCCAGATAAAGGGTTTAAGAGCTTTCTACATGCTTAGTTAAAGTTTAAATTTTCGAAGACTACTTGGATACTTCAACCAATCATAAATAGTCCCTTATCTTCTTAATCTTACCAATGTATCGAAGAAAAACACCGGCCAGCCTGAATACGTTGATGTGCGCAATGCTCTATATCAGACATCAAGCAAAGGGCACAAAAGCTTTCTAATTCCTTGAATTAGGCAGCCAAAGCAAATCTATTATTGCCATTTAAAATAAGGTCGATTATCATTTGTTAACGCAGTGAACAATCTTGCTGCGACATGCTTACTAAAAAACTAACTCTCCTGTCGATTCCATTCAGCCCCAAAAATTAGTCGGAAATATAAACCATTTTTATATACTTTTGGTTTCAAATTAGAAGAATATTAAAATTTAGGAAAGGTGGCCATTATTATAACTGACGAATGTATCAATTGTGGAGCTTGCGAGCCGGAATGTCCGAACAATGCCATTTACGAAGGAGGCATAGAATGGACTATGGCAGAGGGCACCAAATTATCCTCTCAATATACTTTGGAGACCGGGGAAGTTGTTGATGTCAATTCTAAACTGAAACCGATAGATGAAGATATTTACTTCATCGTTCCTGATAAGTGTACCGAATGTCAAGGTTTTCATGAAGAACCTCAATGTGCAGCCGTTTGTCCGGTTGACTGTTGTATTCCGGATCCAGATAGAGAAGAAACAGAAAAAGAACTCTTGGATAGGCAGCAAAGACTACATGGTTAAATAAAAAAAGGATGCCAGTAAAACTACTTGACATCCCCCAAAACCATGAAACAAATTTTAAGTGTGTATTTCAAATATACTAAAAAAGAAATAAGTGTTGAATTTTTTTAACATTAATTTTCTAAACTTCCTTCTAAAATTTTCTTTACATCCACTATCTCAACCCTTCTTTCCACTGAAGCTTCTATACTGTAAACGGAGTTTCTAGGATCACTTATTTCGTCAGAAACATATTCCGGAGCTTGAGCTTCACCTATAGGCTCTTCCAAGATCTTTAGACTTCCATTTTTGATATAATCTATCAATACACCATCTTTGTATATATTGAAGTAGTTTATAACGGAATTAATTCTTCTTTTCGACAGTTCTTTATTATAGCCTTCAGCAGCCCGCGGACTCGTAAACCCTTTGAGGTATACCTCCATCTTGTTATCAGACTTCAGTAGTCTCTCAATAGTGTTTAACAGCCTATCCAAATCAACTGAGCACTCACTGATCACATTGTCAAAGAAACTATTCATTTCCTGGTTAGAAACCACCTTTTCTTGTCCTGTTAGCAATTCAACGTATTCATTGATGAATTCATCCTTCTTTTTGACATAGGACTTATGCAAAGTGATGTAGTCAAAATTGGTTGTTTGTAAAGTTTTACCAATGGTCGGCTGATCATTGTCAAAATACAAAACAACGGGAAGCTGAGCATCAATTTTATCTTCAATTACATTGAATTTGATAATCTTTCTCACACAATCCTCTCTAGGGTTATTGCATATTTCCAGACAAAGTTCATCCCTTCCCAAAAATCCATAATTGGGCAAATACTCAAAACACAACTTATCTCCGATTATCGTGTACTCTATCTTGCCATTGGCCAAACCATCATCACATGGTGTTATCGTCAAACTATCAGATTCCGAAAAGCCGATAAGTGGTATACAGTCGGAGAGCTTTGTGAATTCCTTGGTAGTGAATTCATGAATTTCTACCGGTATCGGTCTAACATCGATGATATAGTTGATGGTATCACAAAAGCCCAATCCCCTATCCGAACAAAGCCCTATGACTATTTTATCATTTCCGACATAATCCGTGGTCGGCAAGTAGATATATTGTAGTAGAGAATCAGGATTCTGAATGGCCTTTCCATTTTCACAATTCTGAAGAACCGCGATAACATTTTTATTGGGATCTATGGGCTCAACATTGATCTCAAGCGGTGTATTCATCAGCGTAGACAAATAAATCGTTCTGCTCTCAGATACCGCTCTAAATCGATATATATCATAACAACAGGCATCTTCCTCCTCGTAGAATAAGATACTTCCCGATCTATTACTAGCAAAATACCCTTCTCTTGATCCCGGAGCTATATACGGACAGAAATCGTTGGTACTGCTATTTACCGGATAACCCAAGTTACTGATGTTCTCCCACTTGCCATTCTTATAGCTCGCTTGATAAATATCTAACTCGCCCAATCCTTTTCTTCCTCTTGTCGCAAAATAAAGCTTAGAATTTTCATGACTGTAGAAAGGAGTCATATCATCGTCGAATGTATTCAAGTCTTCAATATTCTGAGGAGTCCCATACAAGTTGTCTCCCAAAATCTCAGAACGATACATATCCATTTTCCCCATTCCACCAGTTCTATCCGATACGAATATCAGATAAGCTCTTCCATCAGAAGGATCATTCATTATTGTTGGATGTGTTGATGTTGTTCCTGGTAAATTAATATTCTCGGGCAACTTCAGTTTCGACGAAAATTCTCCTTTATCATTGACACTAGACGAATAAATCTCACATCTTATTTCCGCTCCAGTCAGATAACTGCAAATCGTAAAGTAGGCCATATCCCTATCCGGACTAAAGGCCATGTGACTCGTCAATAAGTTAGGATGATTAATATTTTCATCTAGTAACTCTTTGTCCTCATCTTCGAAATTATAGGACAATATCTTGGAGATATTAATATTGAATTCCTGATTGGGATCTCTAGGACTGAAATCCATGGAGCTGAAGTACAGATTGCCATCCATGACGAACGGGGAGACTTCAGAGTAAGCCGTGTTTATTTCTTCCAGAGATGAATCAATTTCCACATTTAATGGATTATTAATGAGCATTTCTGAAAAAGTACAAGACTCTAAGCTCAGTCTCGCCTTTTGTCCATAGAAAATCTCATTGGAGTCGATCAAGTTCAGGTACTTCGTGAACTCATTGGCCGCGCTGTCATAAAGACCTTGATTCATTAAACTTAAACCATACCAGAAAAAAGCCCTTCTATCCGGAACAGAATCATTGGGAAACTGACTTAGGTATTGGCTATACATATTTGATGCCGTGGTGTAACCAAGCATTCTTCTAGATGACTCTGCAGCTTTGAGATAGAGATCATTTCGCGTAGAATCAATATCCAAGGCGATGCGATAATTGGTCAAAGCAAAATAGTAATTCTCTTTTTCAAAAGCTTCATCTGCCGCTCTAATATATTGCTTCAGCGTTTGTGCTTCCAAGAAAAAACTAATGAAAAGAAGGGGTAATAGAAATCCTATTTTTTTCATAATCAGCAATTAATAAATTGGGCAAATTTTAAGTTCTGATGGTTTTACTTTGGTCAACAAGTATTGAAAATATACTTCGGGACCTCCGCGACCGTTGGAGGCATCTGTATAATCCGAAACATTAATATCGTAGGATAATCCCAGACTTAAATTTCTCCAATTTACCTGTGCATGAGGGTAAATGGCATCATCTGTTCTATAGTGAACTCCTAACTGAAGGGATAATTCTCGTGTTCTTTTTTGACTGATATGATGACGTCCAGCAACTCCGACGATCAACTCTTCATGAGGGCCTTCTCCCTGAAGGACACCGTTCAGAATTAAATCCATAGTTTCCATAATTTGAAACTCAAGAATTCCATAGACTGTCATTCTCATGTACTTATCCCTTTGGTCATCAAAAGCATAAGCGGGTTTATTAATATTATAAAGTCCAATTCCAATATCAGCCTTAGTACGTTTTTCCGGTTTCTGGAAATGATAATTTACCCCTCCGTTGAGATTGAAGATATTATTACTGGTATTATTAAAATCTTCCCTGGTATCCAACAAAACATCACCATTATTATATTGATCTGCAAATTGTAAGTTACCCATTTCAAATCTCCTATTAGAAAAACCCACCTGAACTCCTAGGGACACAAAATGTTGTTCCGCCAGCTGTTGCGTGTAACTTCCTCCAAGAGCGAGTTGTGTATTACTCAATTTAGAATCACCGGCATGATCGTAATTGATCAGAGCACCGGCAGCGAAATAGCCATTCCCCAAATTAAATCTTGGAACCTTCATGTCTACCCCACCCGTAAAAGTGTTGTAATGAACATTTGATTCGCTCCATTGATTCCTATAATTTCCTGCCGCTCTGAGATCTCCTTTAAAGACCCCAATCAGTGCAGGACTAATATTCATCGGTGAGTTAAAATATTGAGCATAATGAATATCCTGTGCTTTGGATATTTTTACAAAAAATATGCTAGTCAAAAAAGTAAAACCAAGTAAAATAAGATGCCTTTTCAATAGATCAAGATTTTATAACTTGTAGCAATTTACAAAAATAGTGTGATCAATAATAATCATTCGATTCTAAAACGTTCCAAGTCAATAATACGATGCGAATAATAGGTATCACAGGTGGAATAGGTTGTGGCAAATCTCACCTCGTAGAGTTCATCAAGGCCCTAAAATACCCAGTTTATAGTAGTGACCAATCTGCAAAAGAAATCGTCAACTCTAACGATGAAGTGAAAAATCAAATCATTGATTTACTGGGTTCAGAGGCATTTATTGACGGAATATACAACGTTAAGTATGTTTCACATAAAGTTTTTGAATCCGAAGATCTTTTAAAAGAATTGAATAATATCATTCATCCTAAGGTTAATGAAAATTTTCATATTTTTGTTAGCAGAGAAAAATTGAGAGGGAGTTCATTAATTTTTAAGGAATCGGCTTTGATTGTCGAGACAGGGGATTATAGAAATCTCGATTATATTTTTCTTGTAACCTCCCCCCTTGGTATTCGAAAACGGCGTGTCTTGCAACGTAAGGGAATGAATATTGACAAATTTAAACGTATTCTTGAAGTTCAGTGGACGGATTTGGAAAAGAAGAATTTTGTTGATACTATCATTGAAAATGATGAAGAGAATCCTTTCCTAGAAGGGTTTCTTTTTCAATTGGGTGAATTTCTCAAATCCGGGCACTGAATTTTCTAGAAGTTATTGATTTCAAGCTTAGACTAAGGTTTTTGAATAATTTGAGGCATCAAATTTGGAACGAAAATTGTGAATAGTAGTAGGTTGTTCCTTCAAGAAAGTAGGAACGATAATAAAACAAACGCTTATGTTTAGAATTGAACCGCATTTAATTAAAACGATGGTATGTGTAATCAGCGTTTTATTCTTTTTTCAAGTGGGATTCTCGTCAGATTCCAATTTGGATTCAGAAATTCTCATGGTCAGCTTTGCTGATGGCTACGAGAAAGACGAAATAGAATATAAAGTTGTTTCCCGCGATTCTTGCCCATTTGACATTTATGATGCTGGTGAGCTTTGCTGTGATACCATGGGTTGTATTCCCTTTGATCCAGGAACTATATATGAGTCTTCTCCTCCACGTGGTGGTTCGGGGAACTATGTATATATGTGGCTAAGGAAAGTTTCATACTTCGACGCCAATGGTTTATTGCGTTATCACGATTCTGAACCAATAAGACTACCGAATGGAGATTTATACGGTGGAAGGGATTTAGACCCAGGTGTTCATACCGTCCGTACTTTATATACCCGATGTGTTACGACACAAGAATGTCTGGATGCCGGTTACGGTTATTTCATCGAAACAGAATACATTGAAATAGATGTAAAGGACTGTAATTGTATGCCAGATGATGGAGGTGAAATCGGCGACGATCAAAGTACCTGTTTTCCATTCTTCGATCCAGCTCCTCTTGTGAGTTACAATCCAGCTACTCCTGCTGATCCAACAGATCCGATCCGATATCGTTGGTATTTTAGTTATGAGGACACACCATTTAGTACGAGTACTTGGAATAGAATAATAGGAGAAAATGATGAAACCATTGATCCTCCGCTCACGGATAGAGATGTATATTATTATAGATTAGCATTTAATCCACATTGTAGAGACTCTTTCGTTCTTTCGAATAGAGTTGATATTATTTTAGGAGGTGACTTTACCGTAATTCCAAACAAGGAAGACGTAGATTGTTTTGGTAATAATAATGGTAGTATCACGCTAGCTACTTTCGATGGTAATGGACCATTCACTTTCGAATGGAGTACTTCTGAGACTACAAGAACAATAGATGGACTCTCTCCTGGCACGTATGATTATACTGTAACTGATGTAGCTGACTGTGAAAAAACTGGTTCAGTTACGATTACTGAGCCAGATGAATTAATGATTACTGGTAATGATGTATTACTACCCTGTAACGGGAGTCTCTTTGGTGTTGTAGATATCGAAGTTTCTGGTGGGGTTGATCCTTATACCTATATCTGGAATACCGGTGAAAACACTCAGGACCTTATTGGAAAAGGAGCTGGCACTTACTGCGTTACCGTGACGGATGCCAATGATTGTGAAAGTGAGGCATGTTATGAGATCTTCGAGCCAGATGCCTTAGATCTTGATGGTGATGTAACCGATGTTTCCTGTTATGATGGAGATGATGGCAGCATTTCACTTACTGTTTCCGGTGGTACTACTCCATATACTTATTTATGGGTTCCTGGTGGAGAGATGACTTCAGAAATTACAGGCCTTACGGCAGGACAGTATTGTGTGACCGTAACGGATCAAAATAATTGTAGGATAGAAGATTGTTTTGAAGTTGAACAGCCAGATGAAATCATCATTGATGGAGATGCTACAGATGTAAGCTGCTATGATGGAAATGATGGTAGTATTGATATTACTGTTTCAGGTGGTACTGGCAACTATACTTATGAATGGTCTCCTGATGGTCAAACCACTCAAGACATTGACAATCTTGACGCTGGGCAGTATTGTGTGACAGTGACTGATGAAAACGATTGTACTGCGGAAAGATGTTTTGATATAGAGCAACCTGACGAAATAGAAATAGATGGTGATGTAAATGATGTTTCCTGTTATGATGGAAATGATGGCAGCATAAATATTACAGTTTCCGGTGGTACTGGTACTTATGATTACCAATGGGCAGATGGGCCTACTTCTGAAGATAGAACAGATCTTCCTGAAGGCACATATTGTGTAACCGTAACTGATGAAAATGATTGTACAGCGGAAAGATGTTTCGATGTTGAGCAACCTGATGAGTTAGAAATCGATGGAGATGTTACGGATGTTACATGTTATGATGATAATGATGGTGAGATTAACATAACAGTTTCCGGTGGCACTGGTGCATACGATTACCAGTGGGAAGACGGACCTACTAGTCAGAATAGAACAGGTCTCTCTGAAGGTACATATTGTGTTACGGTTACCGATGAAAATGACTGCACCGCTGAAAGATGTTTCGATGTGGAACAGCCTGACGAAATCATTATTGATGGTGATGTAAATGACGTTAGTTGTCATGATGACAATGATGGTAGTATAGACATCACTGTTTCTGGCGGTACTGGTGCTTATGATTACCAATGGGAAGATGGGCCAACTACTCAAGATAGAACAGGTCTTACTGAAGGTACATATTGTGTTACAGTTACTGATGAAAATGACTGTACGGCCGAAAGATGTTTCGAAATAGAGCAACCTGATCCTATTGTTATTCAGGGATCAATATGGCATGTTGATTGTCATGATGGAAATAATGGTACTATAACTCTCTTTATTTCCGGTGGAACACCAACTTATGAAATCGATTGGCAAGATCCTTTAACAGATGGACTTGACATGCAGGTTGATTTAGTTGCAGGGACCTATTGTGTTACGGTTACTGATGCGAATGATTGTACGGCTGAAAGATGTTTTGAAGTTGAGCAACCTGATGAGATTGTAATCGATGGTAATGTTACTGATGTCTCTTGTTATGATGGCAATGATGGAAGTATTGATATTACCGTTTCTGGCGGAACTGGTGTTTATGAATATGAGTGGAGTGAGGGATCTACGGTACAAGATCTATTCTCGTTAACTGCAGGAACTTATTGTGTTACTGTAACAGATGAGAATGATTGTACTGCTGAAAGATGCTTCGAGGTAGAACAACCTGACGAACTTGAAATAGACGGTGATGTAACTGATGTTTCTTGCCATGATGGCAATGATGGCAGCATTGATGTCACTGTTTCTGGCGGCACCGGTCCATATGATTACGAATGGCAAGATGGACCTACTACTGCTGATAGAAATAACCTTACTGAAGGTACCTATTGTGTAACTGTTACGGATCAGAATGATTGTAGTGCTGAGCGTTGTTTTGAAATTGAACAACCTGATCCTATTGTTATTCAAGGGTCTATTTGGCATGTTGATTGTCATGACGGAAATAATGGTACTATTACTCTCTTTATTTCCGGTGGAACACCTACTTACGAAATTGATTGGCAGGACCCATTAACTGACGGACTTGATATGCAGGTTGATCTAGTAGCCGGCACTTATTGTGTAACTGTTACTGATGCGAATGATTGTACGGCTGAAAGATGTTTCGAAGTTGAACAAGCTGAGGAGATTGTTATTGATGGAGATGTAACCGATGTTTCTTGTCACGACGGTAACGATGGAAGTATTGACATTACCGTTTCCGGTGGTACTGGCACTTATGATTATGAGTGGGAAGATGGTACAAATACGGCCGATAGAGATAATTTAACTGCTGGCACTTACTGCGTTACGGTTACCGATGAGAATGACTGTACAGAAGAAAGATGCTTTGAAGTGGAACAACCTGATCCTATTGTTATCGATGGCGATGTAACAGATGTTTCTTGCTACGATGGCAATGACGGAAGTATTGACATCACCGTTTCTGGGGGAACTGGCACTTATGATTATGAGTGGGAAGATGGCACAAATACAGCTGATAGAGATAATTTAGCTGCTGGCACTTACTGTGTGACCGTTACCGATGAAAATGACTGTACTGCTGAAAGATGTTTCGAGGTGGAGCAACCTGATGAGTTAGTTATTGATGGAACCGTTACTGATGTTTCTTGTCATGACGGTAATGATGGAAGTATTGATATCACTGTTTCTGGTGGTACCGGTGCTTATGATTATGAGTGGGAAGATGGTACGAATACCGCCGATAGAGATAATTTAACTGCTGGTACTTACTGTGTGACGGTTACTGATGAAAATGATTGTACTGCTGAAAGATGTTTCGAAGTGGAACAGCCTGATCCTATTGTTATCGATGGAGATGTAACTGATGTTTCTTGTCACGATGGCAACGATGGAAGTATTGATATCACTGTTTCTGGTGGTACTGGCACTTATGATTACGAGTGGGAAAATGGTACAAATACGCCTGATAGAGATAATCTAACTGCTGGCACTTACTGCGTTACGGTTACCGATGAGAATGACTGTACCGAAGAAAGATGTTTCGAAGTGGAGCAACCTGATGAGTTAGTCATTGATGGAGACGTTACTGATGTTTCTTGTCATGACGGTAATGATGGAAGTATTGATATCACTGTTTCTGGTGGTACTGGTGCTTATGATTATGAGTGGGCAGATGGGCCTACTACGGCTGATAGAGATAATTTGACTGCTGGTACTTACTGTGTGACAGTTACTGATGAAAACGACTGTACTGCTGAAAGATGTTTCGAAGTTGAACAACCTGATCCTATCGAAATCGATGGAGATGTTACGGATGTTTCTTGTTACGACGGTGATGATGGAAGTATTGATATCACCGTTTCTGGAGGTACTGGTTCATACGACTATGAATGGGCTGACGGACCTACTTCCGCTGATAGAAATAACTTAACTGCTGGTACTTATTGCGTAACAGTTACTGATGAGAATGACTGTACCGCTGAAAGATGCTTCGAGGTGGAGCAACCTGACGAGTTAGAGATTGATGGTAATATTACTGATGTTTCTTGTTATGGAGGTGACGACGGAAGTATTGACGTTACTGTTTCTGGTGGAACAGCTCCATACAATTATCAATGGGCTGATGGGCCTATTACGGCTGATAGAGATAATTTAACTGCTGGAACTTATTGTGTCACAGTTACTGACGATAACGACTGTACCGAAGCGAGATGCTTTGATGTAGATCAATCAGATGAAATAATCATTGACGGAGATGTTACTGATGTTTCTTGTCATGATGGAAATGATGGTAGCATTGATATCACCGTTTCTGGTGGTACTGGTTCATATGATTATGCTTGGGCTGACGGACCAACTTCTGCTGATAGAAATAACCTAGTGGCAGGTACTTACTGTGTAACTGTTACAGATGAAAACGACTGTACTGCTGAAAGATGCTTCGAAGTAGAACAACCTGATCCAATTGAAATAGATGGAGATGTAACTGACGTTTCTTGCTATGATGGCAATGATGGTAGTATTGATATCACTGTTTCTGGTGGTACTGGTTCTTACGACTATGAATGGGCAGACGGACCTACTTCTGCTGATAGAAATAATCTAGTGGCAGGTACTTACTGTGTAACCGTTACGGATGATAATGACTGTACTGCTGAAAGATGTTTCGAGGTTGAACAACCTGACGAACTAGAAATTGACGGAGATGTTACTGATGTTTCCTGTCATGATGGAAATGATGGTAGCATTGATATCACCGTTTCTGGTGGTACTGGTTCTTACGACTATGAATGGGCAGACGGACCTACTTCTGCTGATAGAAATAATCTAGTGGCAGGTACTTACTGTGTAACCGTTACGGATGATAATGACTGTACTGTTGAAAGATGTTTCGAGGTGGAACAACCTGACGAACTAGAAATTGACGGAGATGTTACTGATGTATCTTGTCATAATGGTAATGACGGTAGCATTGATATCACTGTTTCCGGTGGCACTGGTTCATACGACTATGAATGGGCTGACGGACCTACTTCTGCTGATAGAGATAATTTGGTGGCAGGTACTTACTGCGTGACCGTTACGGATGAAAATGACTGTACTGCGGAAAGATGCTTCGAAGTGGAACAACCTGACGAACTAGAAATAGACGGAGATGTTACTGATGTTTCTTGTCATGATGGAAATGATGGTAGCATTGATATCACCGTTTCTGGTGGTACTGGTACTTATGATTATGAGTGGGCTGATGGGCCTACTTCTGCAGATAGAAATAACTTGGTTGCGGGCACTTATTGTGTAACTGTTACGGATGATAATGACTGTACTGCTGAAAGATGTTTCGAAGTGGAACAACCTGATCTAATCAGAATTACCGGTGATGTAACCGATGTATCTTGTTACGATGGTAATGATGGTAGTATTGAAATTACAGTTTCTGGTGGTACTGGTGCATATGACTATGAATGGGCTGATGGGCCAACTACGGCCGATAGAGATAATTTATCTGCAGGTACTTACTGTGTAACCGTTACAGACGAAAATGACTGTACTGCTGAAAGATGTTTCGATGTAGAGCAACCGGATGAATTGGAAATCGATGGAAATGTTACTGATGTTTCTTGTCACGACGGTAATGATGGTAGCATTGATATTACTGTTTCTGGTGGTACTGGTTCATACGATTATGAATGGGTGGATGGTCCTATAACAGCGGATAGAGATAACTTGACAGCAGGCACTTATTGTGTCACTGTTACAGACGAAAACGACTGTACTGCTGAAAGATGTTTTGAAGTAGACCAACCTAGAGCAATCGTTATCGATGGAGATGTTACAGATGTTTCTTGTCATGATGGTAATGATGGCAGTATTGATATTACAGTTTCTGGTGGTACTGGTTCATACGATTATGAGTGGGCAGACGGACTTACTTCTGCTGATAGAAATAACTTAGTTGCCGGTACTTACTGCGTTACCGTTACGGATGAAAACGACTGTACTGCGGAAAGGTGCTTCGAAGTAGAACAGCCTGATGTAATCAGAATTACCGGAGATGTTACTGACGTATCTTGTCATGATGGTAATGATGGAAGTATTGATATCACCGTTTCTGGTGGTACTGGTTCTTACGATTATGAGTGGGCTGATGGTCCTATTACTGCAGATAGAGATAACTTGACAGCGGGCACTTATTGCGTTACTGTTACAGACGAAAATGACTGTACTGCGGAAAGATGTTTCGATGTGGAACAGCCTGATATAATTAGAATAACTGGCGATGTTACTGATGTTTCTTGTCATGATGGTAATGACGGTAGCATTGACATCACAGTTTCCGGTGGTACTGGATCCTACGATTATGAGTGGGCCGATGGGCCAACTTCTGAGGATAGAGATAATCTATCTGCTGGTACTTACTGTGTAACAGTTACGGATCAAAACGATTGTACTGCAGAAAGATGTTTCGAGGTTGAACAACCTAATGCAATCGTTATCGACGGTGATGTAACGGATGTTTCATGTTACGGTGGTGATGATGGAAGCATTGATATCACTGTTTCTGGTGGTTCTGGCTCCTATGATTATGAGTGGGCTGATGGTCCTACTACTGAAGATAGAGATAATCTATCTACTGGTACTTACTGCGTGACTGTTACCGATGAAAATGACTGTACTGCAGAGAGATGTTTCGATGTAGAGCAAGCGGATGAGATCATTATTAATGGTGTAGTAACTGATCCTACTTGTCATGATGTAAATGATGGTAGTATTGATATCACCATTTCTGGTGGTACTGGTTCATATGATTACGAGTGGGGCGATGGTCCTACTACTGAGGATAGAAATAACTTAACTGAGGGTACTTTCTGTGTAACTGTTACGGATGAGAATGACTGTACTGCGGAAAGATGCTTCGAAGTGGAGCAGCCTGATTTGATTAGAATAAGAGGTGATGTAACGGATGTATCTTGTTACGGTGAAAATGATGGCAGTATTGACATCACTGTTACCGGCGGTACGGGTTCATACGATTATGAGTGGGGCGATGGTCCTACAACAGCAGATAGAAGTAATCTTACTGCGGGAACATATTGTGTTACTGTGACTGATGAAAATGACTGTACTGCAGAAAGATGCTTTGATGTTGAACAACCAGATCGATTAACTGGAGATTTAGATATTACTGATCCAACATGTAATGACGATAATGGTGAAGCTAGAGCAAATGTCTCTGGAGGTACACCACCGTATAATTACGAGTGGAGCAGAAACAATACTGGAGCTTACTGGGTAGATGGCTTATCTGCTGGTCCTATATCAGTTACCGTAACTGATGCCAATGATTGTGAAATTGTTCTTAATGGTGAATTAGAAGAATACGATCAACTGATCTGTAATGCTAAAGTAATCAGAATGATTTCTACTAGAAATGGTAGTGATGGAGCGATAGAGGCCATTGTTTCGGGAGGAGAGTCTCCATATACTTACAACTGGGAATATGGCGGTGGAATGACAGCTGATACCAGAATTGTTGATAATGTATCATCTGGAACTTACTATTTGATAGTTACAGATGCCAACGGTTGTAGATGTATTTCACAAGTACATGTAACCAATCCTGCTAAAGTTGGAAACTTTGTTTGGGAAGACCTGAATGGTAACGGACAGCAGGATCTAGGAGAGCCGGGAGTTGAAGGTGTAGAGGTAGAGATTAGCGGTACTGATATTTTCGGAAATTCTGTGATGTTATCTACTACTACTGATGACACTGGAATGTACATGTTCGATGTAAAACCTGGTGATTATAGCATCAGATTTATCAAACCAAACGGAACTGAATTTACTGATCCTGGTATTGGTGGAGAAGATGTAGATAGTGATGCAGATCAAGGCGATGGAAGTACTCCAAGCTTTACATTGACAGAAGGAGAGTATAATCCTGATATCGATGCGGGAATCATTGAGACTGTCAATATTGGAGACTATGTATGGTTCGACGATAATAAGGATGGCATTCAGGATAATGATGAAGATGGAGTCGAAGATTTTGTTGTTCGATTAGTAAGTGCCGGACCAGATGGAATTTTTGGAACTGCAGACGATGTAATCGAAAGAACGACCATGACAGATTCTGATGGCTACTATCTATTTACGAATGTTAGGCCTGGAACTTATAGAATCCTATTCGATCCTAATTCACTTCCTGCAAATACAATGTTTACATTGGCTGATGTTGGTGGTGATGATACAGACAGTGATGTATTGGGTGTAAATGGTGAAACAATCAGCTTTGATGTTGTTTCAGGACAGGATGATGACTTGAGCTGGGATGCCGGTATCAAGGACAATTGTCGCGAACTTCAGGACGGAGGAATTATTGGTGACGATGAGATGGGATGTCAAGCATTCTTTGATCCTGAGCCAATGACTTCAACTGCACCACTTGGTAGCGATGAATACGAATTTAGATGGTACAGAAGTTTCATCAATATTCCATTCGATGTTAATTCTCCTGAATGGAGGTTAATTCCTGGTGCTGTAGAAGAGTCTTATGATCCTTCTGTAGTTGTATACACTACTTACTATGTAAGATTAGCGAGAATAAAAGGATGTGCTGTACCATTTGCAGCTTCCAATAGAGTTACAAAAGAGACTATTGGATGTGATAACGAATGCGACAATATAGTTAGAGCGGGAGTTATAGGTTATAGTGAAGCCAACTGTGGATCTTTTGATCCTTCTGAGATTGTAGAAGTCAATCCAGCAACTGGTGGAAGCGGTAGTCTTGAGTATCTATGGATATTCACAACTGATGATCCGCCAAGTGCATCATCTACTTGGACTCCGATACCTGGAAGCAATTCTTCTAGTTATGACCCTTCACAAGTTGATCAAACAACTTACTTCATGCGATGCGTAAGAAGAGAAGATTGTACAAAGTATGTGGAAAGCAATATGGTTGTTAAGAGAGTCCATGATGATCCTACAGCTAATATTCTGAATACTGAAACTGAGTATTGTGTTAATGATTTCACTCAACTTGAGGCTTCTACGGATGCGGACATCGTATCTTACGAGTGGAACGTTCCTGGTTCGAATGAGGTGAATGTTTCAGGAAGTAGTGCAGAAGTTAGCTGGGCTACTGCAGGTACTCATACCATTACGCTTGAAGTTGAAGATAGATTTGGCTGTACTGCTCAAGATCAATTAACTGTGGATGTTTCTAATGATCCAAATGAATGTGCAGGAATGCTAATGGCCATTACGATTGATGCCAATTTGGTGAATGATGATGAAGTTCAAATTAATTACGAAGCATCTAGTGTTCAGAATAATGTACAATTTATTGTTGAGCGTTCTGATGACTTAGGTAACTCATTTGTACAAATCAATCAGTTCATGGAAATGACCAATTCTAATACTGCATTTGGTATTACAAATGATTATTCTCCAAGTTATGGAGTTAATCAGTATCGAATAACAATGATTAATCCTTTTGGAACAACTGTTTATAGTAATATAGCTGAAGTTGTAATCCAGGATGATCAAGACAATGGCATTTTCTTATCTCCAAATCCGATCGTTGGAGACCACTTGATCCTGAGCTCTGTTAATAACCTTCAAGAGGGTACAGAATATGTGGTTTACAATGCGGAAGGTAAGATATTGATATCTAAGATTATTGGAGAAGAGACTTACAGGGAGTTAATCGATACGGAGAATTGGCCTGAAGGAATGTACTTTGTAAAAGTAAAAGAACCTGGAATGAGACCGATTACTATTAAAGCTTTGAAATTCTGGCGTTAATAGTTTAGCGAATAATTTCCAACTAAAATTATACCGAAGGGTGGTCTTTATAGATCACCCTTTTTTATTTCACACCTTTATATGTTTCGAGACATCTCAAGCGTGAAGCCTTGAGATCAACCATAGGAGCGGGATAATCTAAAGAGTCTATTTCCGGAACCCACTTTTTTACATACTCCCCATTAGGGTCGAATTTCTTTTGCTGGGTCATCGGATTAAAAACCCTAAAATACGGTGATGCATCTGTACCAGTACCAGCAACCCATTGCCAACCTCCATTGTTGGAAGCCAGTTCGAAATCCATCAGTTTATCCGCAAAATACTGTTCTCCCCATTGCCAATTAATCAATAGATTTTTACAGAGAAAAGAAGCGGCAATCATTCTAACCCTATTGTGCATAAAGCCAGTAGCATTCAATTCTCTAACTCCAGCGTCGACCATCGGTATTCCGGTGTTTCCCTCCTTCCATCTTTCGAATTCCTCTTCATTATTTCTCCATTTGAGAACTCCATATTCCTTTTTGAATGGTCCATCTACGACATATGGGTAATGGAACAAAATCATCGAGTAAAACTCCCTCCAGATCAGTTCATTGAGGTACTTTTCGTTGCGGTAAAATGCGAAGCGAACCAACTCTCGCACACTAATTGTACCGAATCTCAAATGCACACTTAATCGTGAAGTACCATCTATTGATGGGATATCTCTTGTATTGTGATAATTGGAAATTCTATCTGTGGAGATTTTTTTAGAGGGAGCAATAAATCTGCCTTGAACAAAGCCAATTTCCTTCAAGGAAGGAAAATGAGTTATTTCAAAATCTTCTTCAGTTGTCAAGTTAGAGAGATACTGCTCAGATGGATATGAATGATCAATTTGAGTGGTCTGATACTGCAGCTTCCACCGTTTTGAATACGGTGTATAAACTCGATAGGGACTTCCGTCGTCTTTAAGAATATCATTCTTATGGAATATTACATGATCCTTAAATTGCTTGAACTCTACCCCATTTGAGCTCAATAGATCAGCTATGTCTTGATCCCTTTGCAAAGCATAAGGTTCATAGTCTTCATTAGTATAAACAGCTTGTATAGAATGATCTTCAATCAAAGATTCGAAAACATGCTTGGGCTCACCGAGGAAAATGGCCATTCTACCACCATTGCTTTCTAATCTTTTCTGCAATTGGCTTAACTCCGAATGTATGAAGCTGACCCTGGAATCATTATCCTCAAGTTTGGATAATATATGGGTGTCGAATATAAAAATAGGCAATACGCTGTGTTGTTGCTTCAGCGCTTCAAACAGTCCATGGTTATCAATTAGTCTAATATCTCTTCTAAACCAAAAGACAATTAATGATTTATCGCTTTTTTTTAATGTGGAAAATGATGTAACTTTATTTTTCATTCGAATTTTTCAGATTAGAAAACATTATAAATATGAAATCCTCTAATTACCTTATTTTATTATTTGTTTCTATAGCATTGGTGTTTTCCTCTTGCTCAACTGAACAGAAAGAAAATACTTCTTTGTTGTCAATTGTTCAAAATGGGGATTCAAATTTAGGGAGAGACTCGCTCAGAACCCTTAAAGAAGAGGTCCGACTTTTTGTCGAAGACGATCAAAACGGTGCTGATTCGAAAGTTGAACTAATGTATGAGTATGGATTACTTTTAGATAGAAATAGAAGTTTTTCAGAAAGCACCAGGGTATTTAAGGATATTGTTATTGATTATGGTGATTCTGAATGGTCTGAAAAAGCACTTTATGTCCTAATGAACACGTATAAGGTTAAGGTAAAAAGTCCCCAAGCTGCAGAATTTTTAAGTGCCGTTCTTCTGGCAAAGAATCCGGATCATCCCAAGAAAGATGAATTGAATGGTAATATTGGAGATAGTTTTAAAGGGATAAGTGAAGGATTGGCCAGTATAGAATCCAAAGCACTTTATGAAGAAGAAGGCGAAGTAAAAGTGGATCGTGTGACGGCTAATCAATTTGTGTTTTTATCACAGGTCAATGCCAGTTTAAGACCCCAAGACGAAAAATCAAGACATTATTTGGACAGAGCATCGGAATTCGCCAGATCCATCGTCAATAACGAAGAGTTGTTGGATATTTTCAATCTGCTCATTCGCTTGTACCCTGACTCTAAAGAAGGTCAACAGGCTTTGTTCTTAAAGGCTTTTCATCTGGAAAATGTAGTCAAGGACAAAGAATCAGCTCGATCTTTATACCAAGAGTTTTGAGAAAATATCCCGAAAACGGATTTGCCAAAGACGCACAATTCCTTTTGGACAACATCGATAAAACTGAGGAGGAAATTTTGAAGGAGTTTGAGCAAAATATAAAAGAAAACTAATTCTATAGCTCTAAGGTCTGCTTGTGTATTATTTTAAGCGGCGACCCTTTGATTTTAACCTTTACTATTAATTCATATTCGGAATACACATTACCGAGGACTTTTAGGCCTTTGACCAATTGGTCACCCACAAAAGAATTGGAACTTTCCTCTATCTTACTTTTTAATTTTTTGTAGTCCATGGAGAATTTAAAGGAATAGTCATTGTCACTGTTCAATTTGATTTCGACCTTATAGTCCTTCTTGGCCAGTACATACCTATCCGTCTTTTTGTTTCTCCACCACCCTCTCTTGTAGTCTTCATAGAATTCGAACTCGATACTTTGAATGAGCAAGTCCTGTTTCGAATGGATATCAAGTACACCTTTCAGCGTTTCCGCATCCAACTGCATAGTTTCCTTTCTAATTGAAAGAGACATCTGATCGTATACCAAAAATTTCTTTAGGCTCATAGCCAATGATTACACTAACTTAAAATGCCATGAATTGCTTAACTTAGGGAAGAGTGGATTTTCTTCTGAGCTAGTCGTGTCTATCAGAAGTGAGTTAAACACAACCGTATCATTGGAAATTTCACCCTTAGCGTAAGCCTCCTTAAACTCTTTTTTGGTCATTCCTGTCAACTCTGTATTTTTTACACAATAAAGAAGATTATTGGGCTGCCAATTAAAATTGAAATGCTTAGAAAGATCATTGGCAAAGGCCTTCATACTATCTATGCTGCATCCCGAGCTGTGTCCTTTAGATACTTCATTTCCCAAGCTCAATATATTATCCATGAACCACCAACGCTGCGCAGATAATGCGCGACCATGAGCATTCCAAGAAGCCAAGAAGCGAACAACAATTTTATCCATTTCTTCGATCTCTGCAGGAGTCCACTTTCTGTCAGAAACAAAATGCCATAATTTATATCCGCGTGGTAAGCGTATATCTTGTAAATTGATGATTGTCTTCGTTTCCATTCCCTGATATTTACAATATGGTTTCAGCAATCAAAACCAGTTTTTAAAGAAAAAAGTTCATTAATGCATTGATCAGATAAGAGGTCAATAATTATTTGACCATTCGATCCACAATGAGTTCAGCTAGATCCATAACCATGATATCATCCTGCTTTTCCTTCGCTTTTAAGCCATCTTCCAGCATGGTGATGCAAAATGGACAATTGGCAATTACAGCTTTAGATCCAGTCTCAATTACCTCTTCGACACGCTCAGTGTTGATCCTCTTATTGCCTGGTTCATCCTCCTTAAACATCTGAGCTCCACCGGCACCACAACACAAACCATTCGATCTACTTCTCCCCATTTCTTTAATATTGACTTGAAGGAAGTTTAAGATATCTCTAGGGGCTTCATATTCACCATTGATTCTACCTAAATAACATGAATCGTGATAGGTTACATCATTCAAGTTTCCGTCCACCTTTATTCTTTGGTCCTTCAGTAAGTCACTTAAGTATTGGCTGTGATGGACTACCTCGTAATCATGTGCTCCCAAAACGGGATATTCATTTTTAAGTGTATTAAAGCAATGAGGGCAAGTGGTAACGATTTTTTTGACTTCATACATCTTCAATGTCTCAATATTTTGAAGTGCACTCATTTGAAACAAAAATTCATTGCCCGCTCTTCTTGCCGGATCACCGGTACAACTCTCTTCGTTGCCCAATACAGCATAAGAGATTTCTGCTGATTCTAAGATCTGAGCAAATGCCCTAGTTATCTTTTGCGCTCGAGCATCAAAGGAACCCGCGCAACCAACCCAAAAAAGTATTTCAGGCTGTTGTCCATCAGCGATATATTCAGCGTATGTTCTTACTTTCATAATTATTTCTTATTCGTTCACCCAATCAATCCTCGACTTATTAATCTGCCATGCACTACCACTATTTTCAATACTATTAAACAATGGCAACCAATCCTTAGGCCCTTCCGAAAGACTCAAAATTTCATATCTTCTCAATCTCAGTATGGTATCCAGAGGATTAATTAATACCGGGCACGCTTCTACGCACGCGTTACATGTTGTACGGGCGTGGA